>NZ_NTBH01000004.1:0-299379 GCF_002288875.1 Vandammella animalimorsus
CAAGTCTTCAAGCTTGCGCTCTCGACAGGCTTGGGCAAACAGGTCGAACTTCAGGGCGCTGCCAGGAGTGATCATGCTGAGCAATTTACTCGATCAAAAGTACAGGTGAGGTTTTGAGAGGTTCCCGATAGTCAGTAAAAGCTCTAATAAAAGTGCTGTGCAAGCCAGCACCACCATTAGCACTAATGGCCACATCCGTCCACAATTTGACACTTTTGAAGTCTTGCAAGTCCGGACCTGTGACTGTACCTGCATCAATGTGTGCTCCCAAGATTTCAGATAGCTTGGTATAAAAAGCAACCCAATTTCCATGCGAGGTGGGTTCATCAAAGTCAGGCGGGGCACTTTCACGCGCCATTTTCAAAGCATTTCTTTCAGAATCTGAAAAAACGTACTTCTGATATTTTTGACTCATGACTCACTCCTCTTCCTCTATCAAGATAGTTGACAAAAAATCACTGATCTGAGTACTAATGAGATGAATATACGGAACCTGATTGCCTTGCAGCCTAATTGTCGCTCCAGTTTGACCGCTCCGACTATCCCACACCACCCCTTCACACCCCTGAAAGCTGCCAGGAGCCTGCGAAATTCTTGCATTGATCAACCAGTCTATGTCTTTTGAATACTTTATTCTTTCGCTTACAGAAGTTGATTCTGGCATCTCAAACCAACACTTGAAGATAGCAGGCCTCTTCCACCTTGGATGCTCAGTTCCTCTTACCCCCAAAAAACAAAACCCTGAGCAACCCCATCAGAATGCTTCAAATCAGCCAAAGAATCCACACCAAAATTTGGATATAAATCAATAGGATATCGAGAATGGGGAATTTTTGAAACCCATCTCCAGTCCTCATTAAATTTTTTAATATTGTTGCGAAATGACTGGGACGGATCTTTATACAAATTGACCGAGATTCCATTAACAAGAACGTTGAATAATTTTTCTTGATTTTCATCAAAATGATGAATCTTTACTTTAAACAATCTCGGATAAGCGCTTAAGGCCTTGCTGTCTTTGCAGCGCCAAAATTCACCTTCATCTGCCCTAATCAATAAGCCGGAGACGGTTTCCACCACATCTTGGCCATTGTGCTGAAAAACGCGAATCTTGCAAGGATTTCTCGCCGCTGCCAGCCGAGCCTCCAATCTGGCATCCATGCGCAGCTTATACGAGGTAATAAAATATGCCATGCAGCCTACCCCAAACACCATCAAGGTCACCAGCAATTTTTTTTTGCCATTCCGGCATTCGCAATCTTTCAAGCATACCTCAATAACCGAACCATGAACTGATTGCAATTCTCAGCGATCAAACCGAAGATAAAATCAATTCAAAACATAGAAATCAGAAATTATGCTTTGGACTCTATCCTTGATTCGCCTCCAGTCTTTCAAATGCATCTTATGATACCTAACCTCAATAGCCGCCGCTGATGATGGCATATACAAATGATGATAACAATAGGAAAGCCTTGTGTTGCCATTAAAACACTCCATAACATCAGAAATTTCCCCATCCGCCTCCATCTTATAATAATAATTATTATTATAATAATACGATAAGTTATCACCAAGATCTTGCTCCGGGAAGCACCACTCTAAGTCAAACAATCGACTCGGGCTTTTCTTGTAATGAAATTTTTTTTCAGCCAACCCTGTAAAACAAGGAGAAGAAAGTCGCTTCATCTTGCGGTGACGATCTGGATAATGGCTTCCGGAAAATACATAAATTGTTGTCCCATCCTCGAATTCCCCAATCTTCATCCTATCGCCCTGCCCACTGATCAGATATTCAAAATTGGTTCTCAATATAAATCCATTGATGATGTGCTCCTGCGTTTTTGGATTCTTGGCATCGTCGTAAGACAACAAGAAAGCCCATCTCTTAGGCACTTCCACGGTGACCCCACCCAAGTCGCCACGGTAGTTCGCTCCTTTCTGGGACAGCTTGATGGACACGGAGTGATTTTCCTCACCGAATGGCGTACTTTCTTTCAGGATTTTTTGCAAATCCCGTATTTCCTTCATGACCTGGCTTTGGTTGACTGCGACCGGCCTTTGCTGGCCTGACAGGGCTTTTCTGGCGCGATCGACTGCGCCCAGCAAGGCGATGACAATGCCTACGCCAAGAATGACGGCAATTGCAATGCGCCTACGGTTTCCAAAGATGTAATGCATGCTGCTCAGGTTTCGGGATAAGATTTTTGATCACGACGAAGGACAGGCATGAGGCCCTTGTGTTGAGGGTCGCCTCTTGTGCGATTCACTGGCAGGAAATACCACCATGCTGCGATTCGTTACGCTTTATAGCCCACCGCTGCAAGCAGGTACAGCGGGTTAATGTCAAACATTGTCAAAGCGCAATGCAGAATGCATTGATCGCCGCGCAATTGGCTTGAATTGGCGCACCAGGCGGGCGCACTGCGCCATTTCACCTCCCCACCTGCGCACCGACATATTCGCCGGCAAGCTCCAGCTCCAGGGCCGCCGGGTTGGCAAACTGTGGGAAGGCCTGCACGAATCGCAGCGCCGTGTGCATCTGCGGATTCGGGCGGTCTGCGGCATTGCTCGTCCTCGCAATGGCAGGGGCCATTGCTGCGGCTCGTGCCTTGCAGCCCATCCCGAACCGCAGCGCTCACTTTGCCGCTGGGTTCGTGCAGGCCTTCGCTTGAATTATTTGGCGCTTGCTCTACACTTTCGCGCTTTTTGCGCGTCCTGGTCGGCATGCAGGCGGTATCTCTGTTGCGGCCTGCCCGGGCGCTTGTTGTTGCTCATGAAATCGCTGCTCTCGGATCTGGCCGTGCTCTGGCGCATGCGCTCGCTGCTGCGCGTGCTCACACGGCGCGAATTGGCCGCGCGCTTTGCCGGCTCGGCCGGCGGCATCGTCTGGGCCTGGGTGCAGCCGATTTTGACGATCGCCTGCTATTTCATCGTCTTCGATCTGGTGTTTGCCATGCGCCTGGGCGAGCACGCCCCGGCCGAGCGCGTGGGCACGTTTCTGATCGTGGGCATGGTCGGCTGGATGGCTTTTGCCGAGATGACCCAGCGCGCCATGCACAGCCTGGTGGACGTGGGCGGACTGCTGCAGAAGAACCCGCTGCCGCCAGTGCTGTTCCCGACCCGATCGGTACTCACCAGCGCCCTGGTCTATATCCCCTTGTTCCTGCTGCTGGCACTGGCCTACTGGCCGCAGCACCACGGCAGCAGCGCGCTGCTGGCGCTGCCCGTGCTGGTGGGGCTGCAGGTGCTGCTGGCCTGGATGCTGGGCTTTTTGCTGGCCATGCTGATGGCGGCGCTGCGCGACGTGGCGCAAATCGTGGCCTTTGCGTTTTCAATCGGCGTATTCGCGGCGCCCATCCTGTTTCCGCTGACGATGTTCCCCGAGCGCTGGCGCTGGCTGCTCTGGCTCAATCCGATGACGCCTTTTGTGCTGGGCTATCAGCATATTTTGCTGGGCGGGCAATGGCCACCCGCCAGCATTTGGGCGGCCGTGGCTGCGGGGCTGCTGTTGGCGGCCTGGCTGCTCGATACCGTGCTGCGCCGCAGCCGCGATCAATTGGTGGACTGGCTATGAACAGCAGCGCCGCCGCCCAGGCCCAACCCGGCAGCAGCGCCATCGTGCTGCGCGCCAGCGGTATCGGCAAGGAGTACAAGCTCTACGATTCGCCGCGCCAGCGCCTCAAGGCCTTGCTCACCGGGCGCGCCTACCACCGCAGCCACTGGGCGCTGCGCGATGTCTCGTTCGAGCTGCGCCGCGGCCAGTGCATTGGCATCATCGGCGATAACGGGGCGGGCAAGAGCTCGTTGCTCAAGCTGCTGGCTGGCACGCTACAGCCCTCGACCGGGAAGATCGAGCGCCTGGGCCGCATCACCGCCATCCTGGAGCTGGGCGCTGGCTTCCATCCGGAGTTCACCGGGCGCGACAACCTGTATTTCGGCGGTAGCATGATTGGCATCAGCCATGAGCAAATGCGCGCGCTGGAGCCCGAAATCATCGCCTTTGCCGGGCTTGGAGATGCGCTGCAGCGCCCGGTCAAGACCTATTCCTCGGGCATGGTGGTGCGACTGGCCTTTGCGCTGATGACGGCCGTGCCGCCGGACGTGCTGATCGTCGACGAGGCCCTGGCCGTAGGAGATCAGGTGTTCCAGAAAAAATGCGTCGAGCGCATCATGGCCTTCAAGGAGCAAGGCTGCACCATCCTGTTCTGCTCGCACAGCCCCTACCACATCCGCACGCTGTGCGACCAGGCCATGTGGCTCGACGGCGGGCGCATCAAGGAGTTCGGCCCGACCGAGCCCGTGCTGGGCGCATACGAAATGCACACCCGCCTGCGCCAGCAGGCCGAACAAGAACAGGCCGAGCCACCACCCGCACCCGCACCCGCTGCGCCTGCCGATGCCACCGATGCCACACCCGCCATGGTCGGCACCACGGCCCCCAGTGCAGCGCCCACACCAGCGGCTGCGCCCGAGCCCAATGCTGCTCATCTGCTGTCGGTGGTGATGGCCCACACCGATCCGAACGAAGAGATCCCGCTGCTGCAAAGCCGTGATCTGGTGGTCACCATCACGGCGCGCGGCCAGGGCGATGAGCGCCCCAACATCGGCTTCATGCTGGAGCAATCCAAGGGCGTGGGCATTACCTCGCTGGCCACGCACGAGGAGGGCGCCGCGCCGCGCCAGCTCGCCGATGGCAGCTGGCAATCGGTGCTGACCTTTCCCGATCTGCCCCTGCACAGCGGCCAGTACGTCATCAGCGCCTTCTTGTTCGATGCCAGCGGCCTGGTTGTCTACGACGAGTGGCTGCGCTTCAAACACTTTCGCTTTGTCACGCCCACGCTGATGCCCGGGCTGGTCAAGCTGCCGCACCACTGGTCCTAAAGCTCAGCGCCTGCGGTTTTCCCTTTGCCCACCACTTCATTGCCATGATGCCCATCACTGACCCCGGCGCCGCGCAGCAGCTGCTGGCGCAAGGCCAGGCCGCGCTGCAGCGCGGCGATCTGCCCGCCGCTGCCCAGGCCCTGGGCGCCGCCCGCGGCCACGCCGACACGCGGCTTGCGGCCCACAATCTGATCGAGCAGCACCGGCTCGACGGCGCCTTTGGCGCCTGGACCGGGCTGGACTGCACGATCTCGCCCGCCGACGATATCTTCCATTTCTTCGCCGGCCACCCCACCTCCATCAACCCGCTGCGCGACTACTTCGCCGATGGTTGGCGCACGCTGGCGGAGTTGATGCTGTTGATGGAGGCCGCAGGCAAGCCGCTTCTAAGCACGCAGCACTTTCTGGAGTTCGCCAGCGGCCACGGGCGCTTTACGCGGCATCTGGTCAAGGCCCTGGGCGCGCCGCGCGTGACGGTCTCGGACGTGGTGCCCGATGCCGTGGCCTTCGCCCGCCAGACCTTTGGCGTGGCCGGTTTCGTCTCCAGCAACGACCCGCAGGCCCTGGCCTGGCCGCGCCAGTGGGATGTGGTGTTCGTGCTGTCGCTGTTCAGCCATTTGCCCGCTTCGCGCTGGAGCCCCTGGCTGGCGCATTTGTACGCTGCCGTGCAACCCGGCGGGCTGCTGATTTTCACAACCCACGGCGCCGAGGCGCTGCGCAAGCAAAACGTCCAGCTCGACGAGAGCGGCTTTCGCTTCTTTGCTTCCAGCGAATCGCACGCCATCGACGCCCAGGAGTACGGCACGACCTTTACCTCCAGCGACTTCGTCCGCCAACAGATCGCGCAGCACCTTCCCGGCAGCCGTCTGCTGTGCCACCAGGAGGCCTGCTTCTGGAGCCATCAAGACGCCTTCGTGCTGCAAAAGCCGCAGCCGGCAGGCTAACGGCTGACAGCCATGTGCCACATGCGCAGTGCCAGCCCGACCATGCCCGCCGCCACTGGCCGCCACCACAGCCGCCGGCCTGCCGGGCCGTTGCTGCCGGCGCGCTGGCTCATGGCCTGGCTGCTGGCGCTGGCCTTGCTGGCCGGGCTGGGCCAGGCCCGTGCAGCCACAGACCCTGCCCCCGAAGCCACCAGCCAGGCCACCCCGCCCAGCGCACAGCAACAGCCACAACAGGCCGGCCAGGCTTTTCTGGAGAGCGTGCAGCTCGATGCCCAGCGGCGCCTGACGCTCTCTGGCTGGGCTGGGCTTTACCACGGCAACGCCTTCATCACGCAGGCCACCGTCTGGGTTGGCGACACCGCCATCTACACCGGCCGCCTGGGCTACGCCATCGACCGGCCCGGCGTGGCCCAGCACACCGGCCGCCCCCTGTGGCAAAGCAGCGGCTTTGCCTTGCCAGTGCGCATCCCGGCGCACATCGCTGCCGGCCCGGCACGCCTGCGCATGCAGGTGCTGGCCACCGATGGCAGCCGCATCGATGTGGTGCCGCTGCACGGCAGCGAACAGATCGACATCCCCCCCGCAGCGCAGGCCTCGCTCGCTGCGCGCTGGATGCTGTGGCTGGCTTTGGCTCTGCCCCTGCTGGTCTGGTGCCTGGGCCTGGAGCGCCCGCGCCGCGCCACCGACCAGCCCTTGGCAGCGCCGCCCACCCAAGCTGGCGCCGCGCAGGCTGCCGATACAGCAGGCGCACGCCGCTTCGGCCTGGCCTTGCTGGCATCGCTGGCGCTGCTGGTTGGCGCCGGCTGGACGGGCTCCTCACTGCCGCTGTTGCTGGAGCAAGCCAACCGCACTGCACCGCTGGTAGCGCACGACGCCCAGCTGCTCTACGGCCAAGCGCAGGCCGTGCGCTCGGATGAGTGGCTGGTGGTCACGCCACTGGCCATCAGCCAGGCGCACGCCACGCCACGCTGGCCGAGCATCAACCCCTTGCACGGTTGGCCGGGCCAGAACATGAACGTGGTGGGCATGACGGGCGTGCCCATTGCCAACTGGGCTGCCCTGGCGCGCCCTGCCAGCTGGGGCTTTTTCCTGCTGCCGCTGCGCCAGGCCTTGGCCTGGGCCTGGTGGCTGCCATTCTTTCTGTGCTTTGCCACGCTGTGGTGGCTGCTGCGGCGCACATTTGCCCTGCCCTGGCGGCAGGCGGCGCTGCTGGCCGCCAGCGTCAGCGCCTCAGGCTATGCGGTAAGTTGGTCGGGCTGGCCTGCCTATGCCATTGGCCTGGCTGCGGCCGTCACTCTGGCGGCCCAGCAGCTGCTGCGCAGCCACAACTCCGTGCAGGCCGGGCTGGCCGCCATTGCCCTGGGCTGGGCCGGCGCGGCGCTGGTGCTGCTGCTTTACCCCGCCTGGCAGGTGCCGCTGGGCTATCTGATGGGGATGTTGGGCTTGGCCTGGGCTTGGCAACAACGCCGCCAATTGCCCATGCTGCAAGCGCCGCAATGGCGGGGCCTGGTCCTGGCCGCCGCGCTGGCCGCACTGACGGCCACCGCCTTGCTGCTGGCCTGGCTGAGCGAAGGCCGCCCGGCCATCGAGGCCTTGCGTCAGACCATCTACCCCGGCGCGCGCTCCACCGACCTGGGCGGCTATGTCGATCCCTGGCACTTGCTCAAGGGCATGACCAATCTGGTGACGCTGCACACTTCATCGCTGTGGTCCATCCCCAGTGACTCGGGTGGCTATATCTATGTGTTGCCGCCGCTGGCCCTGGCCACGGCGCTGCGCTGCTGGGCCTTGCGGCGTGTGGATGCCATTGCATTGGCGTTGTGGCTGTTCATCGCCTGGCTGCTCGCCTATATGTTCATCGGCCTGCCCGGCTGGTTGAGCAAGGTCTCGCTGTGGAGCCTGGCGCCTGCATTCCGCACCGACATCGCACTGGGCCTGGCCCAGGCCCTGGTGTTGGCCTGGCTACTGGCACCAGCCAATCAGGCCACGACCGGCCAAGCCTGGCAACAAGCTCCGCGCTGGTTGGCGCTGCTGGCTGGCCTGGGTTTTGCCTGGCACACGCACCAGCTGCTGCGCATGCAACCCCTACCCAGCCAGGATTGGCTGCTGCCCGGCAGCTGGTGGCTGATCTGCGCCCTGGCAGGCCTGATCGCAGCCTGGCTGGTGCGCGGCCAGACCATGCAGGCCGTGACCTTGCTTTGCCTGTGGGGGCTGGCCACGGCCTTGCCCTTCAATCCGCTGGGCCTGGCACCCAGCCAGCTGCGCCCAGCGCCCGCTTTGCAGCAGGCCCTAAATCATTGGCCAGCGACGACGACTGCGCCATCTTCTGCACCAGCCGCCACAGGGCCACGGCTGGCCGTGGTGGGTCAGCCCGCCTGGGCCAACGCGCTGGCTGCCAGCGGTGTGGCCGTGCTCAACACCACCTTCTATGAGCCGCCGCTGGCCTTCTGGCACAGACTCGATCCACAGCAACAGCTGCGCGAGCAATACAACCGCTACCAGCACCTGCACATCGTGTTGCAGCCCCAGCCCACAGCGGCTGACGGCTGGAGCGCCGCAGCCCCGAACATGGATCGGGTCGAGCTGCGCCTGGATCCGCAGCGCTTCGATTTCCGCCTGCTGCCCATCGACGCCGTATTGGCCAACTGGCGCGATGCACAGCAGCTGCAGGCCAACCCCAGCTTGCAGGAACAGGCCAAGCAAGCCGGCCCCAGCCAGGCCAGGGATGGTGCACAAGACGGCTGGGTACTGTTTGCCGTGCAGCGCGCTGAGTGAAACCGCCTGTAGAACCACATGCGCAAAATCCCAGCGGAGAGGACAAAAGCGCTTGGAATGGGCAAAGCCATCGCCTATCCCCCTTTGAGCAGCGCGATCTTCTTGCGATCTCCTTATAGCGCTAGCAGGCTTTGTGCGGCACCACAGGCTGCCTCCCAGGTCACATTGAGCTGATTCCAAATACGCCATACCCGAGCGCATCGCATATCACTTGCGCTCCTTGCGATTCAGGCCAATAAGCGACAGCCAGACAAACAATGCATAAAAAAAGCAAGCCACACTCTTGTGTGGCTTGCTTGCATTTGGTTGCGCGAGGAGGATTTGAACCTCCGACCTTTGGGTTATGAGCCCAACGAGCTACCAGGCTGCTCCATCGCGCGGTAAGCCGCTAGTATAGCACCGTTTTATTCTGCCGCTTGCTTTTCAGCAGAAATTTCTTCCTGCTCTTCGGGGCGGTCGACCAGCTCCATCAGCGCCATGGGGGCGTTGTCGCCCACACGGAAGCCCATTTTCAGGATGCGCGTGTAGCCACCGGGACGGGCCTTGTAACGCGGGCCCAGCTCGGTAAACAGCTTGGTGACGGCCTCACGATCGCGCAAGCGGC
Organism: Vandammella animalimorsus; assembly: GCF_002288875.1. Classification (NCBI taxonomy): domain Bacteria; kingdom Pseudomonadati; phylum Pseudomonadota; class Betaproteobacteria; order Burkholderiales; family Comamonadaceae; genus Vandammella; species Vandammella animalimorsus. Next base: position 9,208 of record NZ_NTBH01000004.1, read on the forward strand.
TGAATGCCAGGCGGCGGTTGGCCACCGAGTCGTTCTTGGCCAGGGTGATCAGGGGCTCGACCACACGGCGCAGTTCCTTGGCCTTGGGCAAGGTGGTCTTGATCAGTTCATGATGAATGAGCGAATTGCTCATGTTGCGCAGCATGGCTTGGCGATGTGCGCTGGTACGATTCAATTTACGAAGTCCGTTGCGGTGTCGCATAGTGTTTCCTTATCAAAATGGCTGCGGGCCGGATCAGGTACCCGCAGGTGCAACAAAAACAGGGATAGGTCAAAAAGATTTGTCTGGAAGGCCAAAGGCCCTTTGGGCCTAGCTGAGCGGCAGGCATAGAGAAGGGGGCCAGGCGCGGCGCCCTTCACACCCAAGCATTCGCCCGCTGCCCAAGGCATCACTCGAGACCCGCAGGCGGCCAGTTCTCCAGCTTCATGCCCAGGGTCAGGCCACGCGAAGCCAACACTTCCTTGATCTCATTGAGCGATTTGCGCCCCAGGTTCGGGGTCTTGAGCAGCTCGTTGTCGGTGCGTTGGATCAGATCACCGATGTAATAGATATTCTCTGCCTTCAGACAGTTGGCCGAACGCACCGTCAGCTCCAGCTCGTCCACCGGACGCAGCAGAATTGGATCGAAGGTTGCGGCACTGCGAGAGGCGGCAGGCGCGTCAAAGGCCGCCAGGTCGCCATCGTCGAGCTGTGCAAACACAGCCAGCTGCTCCACCAGAATCTTGGCCGAAGTGCGCACGGCATCTTCGGCAGTGATGGCGCCATTGGTCTCGATTTCCATGACCAGCTTGTCCAGATCGGTACGCTGTTCCACACGGGCATTTTCCACCGTGTAGTTGACGCGCAGCACCGGCGAGAACGAAGCGTCGAGCACGATGCGACCAATCGACTTGCTCGACTCGTCGCCAAAGCGGCGTACCGTACCCGGCACGTAACCACGGCCTTTCTCAACCTTGATCTGCATATCCAGCTTGGCGCCTTGCGACATGTGGGCAATGACGTGCTCAGGATTCACGATCTCCACATCGTGCGGCGTTTGGATGTCCGCCGCCGTGACCACCCCTTCGCCATCCTTGCGCAGGCTCAGCGTTACTTCATCGCGGTTGTGCAGCTTGAAGACCACGCCCTTGAGGTTCAGCAAGATACCGACCACATCCTCTTGGATGCCATCGATGCTGGAAAACTCGTGCAGTACGCCCGCAATCGTGACCTCGGTGGGCGCATAGCCAATCATCGAAGACAAGAGAACCCGGCGCAGCGCATTGCCCAAGGTGTGGCCATAGCCGCGCTCGAACGGCTCGAGCTCGACCTTGGCTCGGTTATTGCCGATTTGTTCCACGCTGATGGTCTTGGGCTTTAGCAAATTGGTCTGCATATTTACTTCCTGTCAATACCCCCGGCTCGTTACACCGGTAAGGCTGGTGAAGCGAATAAACCGCGAACGGAGTCGCGGTTCAAATGAGTAATTCCATTTCCCGATGATGGCTGCACATGAAGTGTCGCTGCAGACATTGGCAGACCAAGGCCAGCAGATGATCCAGCAGCAATGCTTGCATCGAAAAATGGAATGAATCAGGCCGGATCAACGCGAATACAGTTCGACGATCAGCGATTCGTTGATGTCTGCACCGAACTCATCGCGATCGGGGGCTTTCTTGAAAGTGCCCTCTGCCTTGTCGACAGCCACTTCCACCCAGCCTGGGAAGCCTAGTTGCTGTGCCAATTGCAGCGCTTCCTGCACACGAGCCTGGTTGCGCGACTTTTCGCGCACGGCCACCACATCACCGGCTTTGACCTGGTAGGAGGGGATGTTCACCGGCTGACCATTGACCAGGATCGCCTTGTGCGAAACCAGCTGGCGCGCTTCGGCACGGGTCGAGCCAAAGCCCATGCGGTAAACGACATTGTCCAGACGCGATTCCAGCAGCGACAGCAGGTTGGAGCCAGTGTTGCCACGACGGCGATCGGCTTCGGCAAAGTAGCGGCGGAACTGCTTCTCCAGCACGCCATACATGCGGCGAACCTTTTGCTTTTCACGCAGCTGCAGGCCATAGTCGGAAGTGCGCGCACCAGAAATACGGCCATGTTGACCGGGTTTGGTATCGAACTTGGCCTTGTCGGCGATAGAGCGACGAGCGCTCTTGAGGAACAAATCCGTGCCTTCACGGCGGGACAGCTTGGCCTTGGGCCCAATATAACGTGCCACTTGATTTCCTTTGATTCAACTTCTGCATGGCACAAAGCCATGCAGGAGCCACACGTACCTTATCGCGGCAACGGTGGCGGTGGTCTTGACGAAGAGATTAGATGCGACGGCGCTTTTGCGGACGGCAGCCGTTGTGCGGAATCGGGGTCACATCGGAGATCGATGTGATACGAATACCCAGGGCACCCAAGGCGCGCACCGAAGATTCGCGACCAGGGCCAGGACCCTTGATTTCCACATCCAGGTTTTTGATGCCGTGCTCGATAGCAGCGCGGCCAGCCACCTCGGAAGCAACCTGGGCAGCAAACGGGGTCGACTTACGCGAGCCCTTGAAGCCCTGGCCACCAGAGGAAGCCCACGACAGAGCGTTGCCCTGACGATCGGTGATGGTGATGATGGTGTTGTTGAACGATGCATGGATGTGTGCAACACCATCCGCAATGTTCTTGCGGACTTTTTTGCGCACACGCTGCGACGCAGAAGAGCCTTTAGCCATTGTGTTCCTTCAATGCCAACTGGATGAATCACGACCCATTCCTATTGCCCGCCCATGAAATTTGAAGATGGACATACCGCACTCATTGAGCAGTGCAGCACATACCACACCGCGTTTGCTCATACGACGGCAACAAGAGCCAAGGATGGATGGTCGAGGTAATTACTTGACGCCCTTGCGCGGACCCTTGCGGGTGCGGGCATTGGTACGGGTACGCTGGCCACGCATGGGCAGGCCACGGCGATGACGGAAGCCACGATAGCAGCCGATATCCATCAGGCGCTTGATGTTCATCGTGGTTTCACGGCGCAGGTCACCCTCGATCGTGAACTGGGCGATCTGGTCGCGGATTTTTTCAAGGTCGGCATCCGTCAGGTCCTTGACCTTCTTGGAGTACTCGATGCCTGCGGCCTCGCAGATCTTGCGCGCGCGCGAGCGACCGATGCCATAAATTGCCGTCAAGCCGATTTCTGTGTGCTTGTGCGGCGGTACGTTGATACCAGCAATACGTGCCATAACCGTCCTCTAATTCCTCAACCCTGACGCTGCTTGTGGCGCAGGTCTGTGCAGATCACACGCACCACACCATTGCGGCGAATGATCTTGCAATTTCTACACATCTTCTTCACAGAAGCAGAAACTTTCATTGCGAACTCCCAAAATCCAAAAAGCCAAGATTCTCAAAAAACAATCCGAGCATGCAGGCATCCAACACAGCAGCGCCTCAACGGGCTGTGAGCTTGAAATTGCCTTTCTTCAGCAGAGATTCATACTGCTGCGACACCACATAGTTCTGCACCTGAGCCATGAAATCCATGGTCACAACGACCAGAATCAACAAAGAGGTACCGCCAAAGTAGAACGGCACGTTGTACTTCAGTGTCAGGAACTCGGGGAAGAGACAGACGGCAGTGATATAGATGGCACCTGCCAACGTCAAGCGGGCAAGGATTTTATCAATATATTTGGCCGTTTGCTCGCCCGGTCGAATACCTGGCACGAAAGCACCACTTTTCTTCAGGTTGTCTGCAGTCTCACGGCTGTTGAACACCAGCGCCGTATAGAAGAAGCAGAAGAAGATGATCGCCGATGCCAACAGCAGCACGTAGATAGGCTGACCCGGTGTGAGCTTGGCCGCCGCATCGCGCAAACTGCGCATGAACCAATTCGACGACTCGCCACTGCTGAGCCAGCTCACCAAAGTGGCAGGCAGCAGAATGATCGAGGAGGCGAAAATCGGTGGGATCACCCCTGCCATATTCAGCTTGAGCGGCAGATGCGATGCCGGGCTGGCATACATCTTGTTGCCGACCTGGCGGCGCGCATAGTTCACCAAGATCTTGCGCTGAGCCCGCTCGACAAAGACCACAAAATAGGTCACCAACACCACCAGGGCTATGATGAACAGCAGCGTGACAATGTGCATTGCACCTGTGCGCACCAACTCCAGCGTGCCCGAAATGGCGCTGGGCAAACCAGCGGCAATGCCTGCGAAGATCAGGATCGAGATCCCGTTGCCGATGCCTCGCTCGGTGATTTGCTCACCCAGCCACATCATGAACAACGTACCGGCCGTCAACGACACCATCGTCGTAACCTTGAAACCCAGACCCGGATTGAACACCAGACCAGGCTGACTCTCCAGCATGACAGCGATGCCCATGGATTGGAACAAGGCCAGCACGAGCGTGAAATAGCGTGTGTACTGCGTGATCTTGCGGCGACCTGCCTCACCTTCTTTCTTCAAAGACACCAGTGCGGGCACCACATAGGTCATCAACTGAATGATGATCGATGCGGAGATGTAGGGCATGATCCCCAGCGCAAGCACCGAGAAACGCTCCAATGCACCACCGGAGAACATGTTGAAGAGGTCGAGGATGCCCTGCGAGCCCGAGAACATCTCCTCAAGCCGCGCAGGATTGATCCCAGGCACCGGCACATGCGTGCCGATGCGGTAGACCACCAGCGCCAGCAGCAAAAACACCAACCTGCGGCGCAGGTCGGCAAATTTGCCAGGTTTTGCCAATTGAGCGGAATTCGTTGCCAAGATCAAGCCCCATTCATAGTAGGTCAATGCAGTGCGAGCCGTGCTGTGCAGCTTCTGCCTTGTTTTCTTGTGAAAACACCAGTACCACACCTCACAGACAGAGCCGACCGCTGGCCGGCTTTGTCACTGCACCCTTGTCGCGCAAGATGTGTCAATTCAGCCCAGGGAGCCACCGGCGGCTTCGATCGCAGCCTTTGCCCCTGCCGTGGCGCCAATGCCTGTGAGCTTGACAGCCCGGGTCAATTCACCGGACTTGACCACTTTGACCACTTTGGCGATGGAGCGTACCAGGCCGGCCTGCTTGAGCACCAGAATATCGACTTCGTCAACACCCAGGCGCTCCAGTTCGGCGAGCGTGACCTCGGCATTGAACTTCAGCGTCGTGGACTTAAAACCGCGCTTGGGCAGGCGGCGTTGCAGCGGCATCTGGCCGCCTTCAAAACCGACCTTGTGATAGCCGCCGGCGCGGGATTTCTGCCCCTTGTGACCGCGGCCTGCTGTCTTGCCCAGGCCGGAGCCAATGCCGCGACCGACACGGCGCTTGGCGTGCTTGGCTCCCGCTGCGGGCTTGATGGTATTGAGTTGCATCATCTACCCCTTAGAGGACTCGGACCAGATAGCTGATCTTGTTAATCATTCCACGCACTTCGGGCGTGTCCTTGAGTTCGCTGACGCTGTTGAGCCTGCGCAGCCCCAGACCGCGCACGGTAGCACGGTGCGATTGATTCGTACCAATCGGGCTGCGAACCAGTTGAACCTTGATGGTTTGATTTGTAGACATCGTTTGCACCTCTCTCAGGCCAGCAGGTCTTCGACCGACAGGCCACGCTTGGCGGCGATTTCCGCAGGCGTCGTGGAGCGCTTGAGCGCATCCAGGGTGGCGCGAACCATGTTGTACGGGTTGCTCGAACCATGGCTCTTGGCCACGATGTCGGTGATACCAACCACTTCGAACACGGCACGCATTGGGCCACCAGCGATGATGCCTGTCCCCTTTGGAGCCGGCGCGAGCATGACACGCGCAGCACCGTGCTGACCATGCACGCCATGGTGCAGCGTGCCGTTCTTCAGCGAGACTTTAATCATGTTGCGGCGTGCTTCTTCCATGGACTTCTGCACAGCGGAGGGCACTTCCTTGGACTTGCCCTTACCCATGCCAATGCGGCCATCGCCGTCGCCTACGACGGACAGCGCAGCAAAGCCCAGAATACGACCTCCCTTGACCACCTTGGTGGTGCGGTTGACGGAGATCATTTTCTCCTTCATGCCGTCATCGCGGCTGTCGTCTTGCGTTTTTGCTTGGTTTTTGGTTGCCATTGCCATTCGCCTCAATCAGAACTGCAAGCCTGCTTCGCGCGCGGCTTCCGCCAGCGCCTTCACACGGCCATGGTATGCAAAGCCAGCGCGATCGAACGCCACTTTCTCGATACCGGCGGCCTTGGCCTTCTCAGCAATACGCTTGCCCACGGCAGTGGCGCCTTCGGCGCTACCACCCTTGACGGAGCCGCGCAGCTCGCCTTCGAGCGAGGATGCCGTGGCCACGACCTTGGCACCATCCTCGGAAATCACAGTGGCATAGATATGCTGGTTGGTACGATGCACCGTCAGGCGCGCGACGCCTTGCTTGGCAATGCGTACGCGGGTTTGACGGGCACGGCGCAAACGCTGTTCTTTTTTGTTCAACATCTTGCAGCCCCTTATTTCTTCTTGGTTTCCTTGATCGTGACCACCTCATCCGAATAGCGGATGCCCTTGCCCTTGTAAGGCTCGGGGGGGCGCACTTCACGCACAACGGCAGCGAACTGACCCAGCACCTGCTTGTTCGCGCTCTTGAGCACAATCTCGGTGGGCGTGGGCGTTGCCGCCGTCACACCTTCGGGCAGATCGAATTCGACCGGATGCGAGAAACCCACGGCCAGATTGAGCTTGTTGCCGCTGACAGCAGCCTTGAAGCCCACGCCCACCAGGTTGAGCTTGCGCTCAAAACCCTTGGAGACACCGACCACCATGTTGTTGACCAGCTGACGCAGCGTACCTGCCAGGGCATCGGCCTCGCGCGACTCGTTGGCGGGGGCGAACGTCAGCACGCCACCATCCTGGCTGATCTTGACCTGTGCGTTATCGGCCACGGACAGTTGGCCGCCAGAGCCCTTAACGGCAATCTGGCCGTCCTTGATCGTCACTTCAACGCCGGAAGGGATCACCACAGGTGTTTTTGCAACTCGAGACATTTCAATATTCCTCCAATTGCGCATCAGGCCACGAAGCACAGCACCTCGCCGCCGACACCGGCAGCACGGGCTTTGCGATCGGTCATCACGCCCTTGGGCGTGGTCACGATGGCCACACCCAGGCCATTCATCACCTGCGGGATGGACTTGCTGGGCTTGTAAACACGCAGACCAGGCTTGCTCACGCGCTCGATGCGCTCGATCACCGGACGGCCTGCGTAGTATTTGAGATCGACGCGGATGTCGGCCTTGGCGCCATCGCGCACAACTTCGAAACCGTCGATATAGCCTTCGTCCTTGAGCACCTGCAGGATGGCCTGCTTGAGCTTGGAGGAAGGAACCGTCACGGAAGGCTTGGAGACCATTTGCGCATTGCGGATGCGGGTCAACAAGTCGGCGATAGGATCACTCATGCTCATGATTCATTACTCCCGTCTGCTTACCAGCTTGCCTTGATGACACCGGGGATATCGCCCGACATGGCCAGCTCGCGCACCTTGGCACGTGCCAAACCGAACTGGCGGAAGGTGCCACGCGGACGCCCCGTCATTTCGCAACGATTGCGTTGGCGCGTCGGATTGGCGTTGCGCGGCAGCTTCTGCAGCGCCAGGCGAGCCTGGTAACGCTCTTCGTCGCTGCGCTTGGCGTCATCGACGATGGCCTTCAGTTCGGCGCGCTTGGCAGCGTACTTAGCCACCAGCTTCGTGCGCTTGAGCTCTCTTTCAATCAATGCTTTTTTAGCCACACTGCACCTCAATTCTTGAACGGGAAACGGAACGCAGCCAACAGCGCCTTGGCTTCCTCGTCCGTCTTGGCTGTGGTCGTGATGCTGATATTCAGGCCACGCAGCGCATCCACCTTGTCGTACTCGATCTCGGGGAAGATGATCTGCTCTTTGACGCCCACGTTGTAGTTGCCACGGCCGTCGAAGGACTTACCCGAAATACCACGGAAGTCGCGCACGCGCGGCAGCGCAATGGTCACAAAGCGATCAAGGAATTCGTACATGCGCACACCGCGCAGCGTCACCATGCAGCCGATGGGCTGGCCTTCGCGGATCTTGAAACCCGCAATAGCCTTGCGCGCCTTGGTCACCACAGGCTTCTGGCCGGCGATCTTGGTCAGATCGGCCAAGGCGTTTTCCATGATCTTCTTGTCGGCCACCGCTTCACCCACCCCCATGTTCAGGGTGATTTTGGTGATACGCGGCACTTCCATGACCGACTTGTAGCCAAATTGCTTGGTCAGGTCGCCGACGACTTTTTCACGATAGAACTGTTGCAGACGCGCCATTTATGCCACCTTGATCGCTTCACCGCTGGAGCGGAACACGCGCACACGGCGCGCACCCTTGCCCGCCGACAAATCCACCTTGATCGCCACGCGATCGGCCTTGCCGGTCGCGGGGTTGTAGATCGCCACATTGGACTGATGGATGGGCATGGTCTTGTCAACGATGCCACCCATCTCACCCTTCATCGGATTGGGTCGCACGTGCTTCTTGACCACGTTGACACCCTCGACGATCAGATAGCTCTCATCCTTGCGGGACAGCACCACACCGCGCTTACCCTTGTCGCGACCGGTCAACACGATGACTTCATCGCCCTTGCGAATCTTGTTCATGCCACACCTCAAATCACTTCGGGAGCCAGAGACACGATCTTCATGAAGCGCTCGCTGCGCAGCTCACGCGTGACCGGGCCAAAAATACGGGTACCAATGGGCTCAAGCTTGGCATTGAGCAGCACAGCCGCATTGCCATCAAACTTGATCAGCGAGCCATCCTGGCGGCGAATACCCTTGGCAGTGCGCACCACGACGGCGTTGTAGATTTCGCCCTTCTTGACGCGACCGCGCGGCGCAGCCTCTTTGACGCTCACCTTGATAATGTCGCCAACGCTGGCATAGCGGCGCTTGGAACCACCCAACACCTTGATGCACAGCACGGACTTGGCGCCCGTGTTGTCGGCAACCTCTAAACGAGATTCTGTCTGGATCATTTGATTTAATTCCCAACTTAACCTGCGCTCATGAACGCAGCCGCATACGGAAAGCCGTCATGCGCCATGCGCCACACAGTCAGTCTTGGACCCGTCGCCGCAATCGACACCCTCTCAGCGCAGAGCACATAACCCACACCAGAAAGCATCGCCCACGTCGTTTGGGCAGATACCCACCTAAGAACCGCCAACAGAGACCGCCATGCTTTCCACAGCGCCCTATACCAAGCAGTCAAAAGGCGAAGCTGGCGATTATCGCGCGCAATCCTTTTACACGTCAAGACTTTTTATGCAATCGGGCCCAGATACGCCCCTATCACGATGGCCTGCCCTCAAAAAAATATCTCGGCGCAGCACCAGCAAAGCCGCAAACGTTGCTTCTAAGCAACGCGCAGTACGCATCAGGCCAGGCCCTGGTATTGCTGGCACAGCGGCTCGAACTCCGCAGCCGAGACTGGCTGACCCAGCTCTTCGCTGAGGATTTGCGCTACCCGCGCACTGACCTGATGCGCCGCGCTGGCGTGCAGAAACAGCAGGCGGCTACGCCGCGCCAGCACGTCTTCCACGGTGCGGGCGTATTCGTGCCGTGCGGCAAAGCGCACCATGGCTTCGGTTAGGCCGCTTTGTGGCGCGAGCATGACATCAGCGCCGGACAGGGCCTGCACCCAAGCGGCCTCATCGCCATAGGTGGCCAGTCCTTGCACATCGCCTAGCCCAGCGGCTGTCGCCGCGGCCTGTGTCTGGCTGCGGTGGCCCACCAACGGCAGCTGGCGCGTTGCGCAAGGGGACAGCTTGGCCGGCAGCAGCTGTGCCAGCTGGCAATGGCGCAGCACGTCCTCGGCCATGGCGCGATAGGTCGTCCATTTGCCGCCCGTGACCGTCACCAGGCCGCTGCCGGCCACGTGCACTGTGTGCTCGCGGCTAATGCTTTTGGTGCCGCCAGCATCGCCCAGCGGCTTGACCAGCGGCCGCAGCCCGGCCCACATGCTCAACACGTCACCGGGGCCCGGGGCCTGGGCCAGATAACGGCGCGCTTCGTCCAGGATGAAGCCCACCTCCTGCTGCAAGGGGCGCGGCTCCAGCGGGGTGTCAGGCCTGGCCGAGTCGGTCGTGCCCAGGATGACCTTGCCCAGCCAGGGCACGGCAAACAGCACGCGGCCGTCGCGCGTCTTGGGCACCAGCAGGGCGTGCTCGCCGGGCCAGAAGCGACGATCAACCACCACGTGTGTCCCCTGGCTGGGGCTGACCATGGGCTGGGCCGGCTGGCTGCCCTGGGCTTCATCGAGGTTGCGCACGGTATCAACCCAAACGCCCGTGGCGTTGATCACGCAGCCTGCTTCGAGGCGCAACTGCGCGCCCGTTTCCTCATCCTGCGCCTGCGCGCCGCACACGCGTCCAGCGCCGTCCTTGAGCAGCCCGGTGACGCGGCAGTAATTGAGCAGCAGCGCGCCATGCAGCGCCGCCGTACGCGCCAGCGCCAGCGCCAGGCGCGCGTCGTCGAACTGGCCATCCCAATACTGCACGCCGCCGCGCAGCTGCTGTGGGTTGACGTTGCCCAGCAGTGCCTGCACCTGCCCGCGCGACAGGAACTGCGTTGCCCCAAGCCCCTGGCCTGCGGCCAACATGTCGTACACGCGCAGACCGGCGCCGTAAAACGGCGTCTCCCACAGACGGTACGAGGGCATGACAAAGGGCAGCGGCCGCGCCAGATGTGGCGCGTTGCGCAACAAGATGGCCCGCTCCTGCAAGGCCTCGCGCACCAGCGCGATGTTGCCCTGCGCCAAGTAACGCACGCCGCCGTGTACCAGCTTGGTGGCGCGAGAAGAGGTGCCCTTGGCGAAATCGTGCGCCTCCAGCAGCGCCACCGAAAGGCCGCGCGCGGCCGCATCCAGCGCCACGCCCAGGCCGGTGGCGCCGCCGCCGATGACCAGCACGTCAAAGCGCCCGGCCGCGGCCAGAGATTGCAGGATTTGCGCCCGGTCGGTCACGGCCGGGGCGGCGGGGTTGTGGGGGGCGGAAGCGGCGGAAGAAGCGGACTCGTTCATGGATCAAGCAGCCCCGCACCAGGCGGCGGGACGAAGCGATGGCAAAGCCGCTTATTGTGCCCCGGGATGGGCCGCGCCCTGCCCTGCCGCAGCCTCTGCCACAGGCACCGCAGACCCAGGCGTGGCAAACCACTGGGGCACGGCATCAGCCATGCACGCGAACACGGTCTGCACATCCAGCGCATCGGCGCCCAGCAGGGCCTGTAGCGCTGTGCGGTTTTCGAACAGGCCATGCAGATAGCAGCCCAGTACGTTGCCTGGGCCATTGGCCCAGGCCAAGCCAGGCAGCAGCGTTTGCAGGTCGTGGCCGCCAGCCAGCATGGCCGCGTATGGCTGGGTCTGGCCCTGGTGGATTTCATAGGCCGTCAGCTCCAGCCCAGCCAGGGCCTGCCAATGGCCTTGCAGCGCGCCCAGGCGATAGCGCCCGTGACGCACCTGCTTGTGCGGCGCGAACTGCGTCACCAGCGGCAGCAGGCCCAGGCCGGGCTGGTTACCCTGCGTATGCTGCGGGTCGATCAGACTCTCGCCCAACATCTGCAGGCCGCCGCAAATGCCCAGCACCGGCTTTCCAGCCTGGGCGTGGCGGGCGATGACCGCATCCACCCCGTGCTGGCGCAGCCAGAGCAAATCGGCCACCGTGGCCTTGGAGCCCGGCAGCACGATCCAATCCGCCCCGGCCAGCTCTGCCGCGCTGCGCGCCCACACCAGGCGCACGCCAGGGGCCTGCTTGAGCGGCTGGAATTCATCGAGGTTGCTGCTGCGCGGATAGGCCACGATGGCCACGGTGCGCAACGTTTCGCCCACGCCGCCTGGCGTACTGCTGGCGCTGGCGTCGAACACCCCGTCTTCCTCAGGCAGGCCGTGGCGCGGCCACATCGGGATGGTGGCCACCACCGGCACGCCAGTGCGCTGCTGCAATTGCTGCGGCGCAGGCGCCAGCAGGCGGGCATCGCCGCGAAACTTGTTGAGCACAAAGCCCTTGATCAGCGCCCGGTCGACCTCCTCCAGCAAGGCCCAGGTGCCATACAGGTGCGCGAATGCGCCGCCTCGGTCGATGTCCGCCACTAATAGGCAGTGCGCCTGGCAATGGCGCGCCACGCGCATGTTCACCACATCGCTGCGTGCCAGGTTGATTTCCGCTGGCGAGCCCGCGCCTTCGATCACCACGACGTCGTAGGCGGCGCGCAGCCCGTCCAGCGCCTGCGCGATCACCGGCCAGACGCGCGGGCCGCGCTCACGCCAGGGCAAGGCCGTCAGCTCGGGATCGACCTGCCCCAACAGCACCAACTGGCTGTGCGTATCGGCCTCGGGCTTGAGCAGCACCGGGTTCATGTCCACCTGCGGCACCACGCCCGCGGCCAGTGCCTGGAAATACTGCGCGCTGCCGATCTCGCCGTAGCCGCCGTCAGGCCTGGCCACCACGCGGGCGTTGTTGCTCATGTTCTGCGCCTTGAATGGCGCAACGCGAAAGCCCTGGCGGCGGTACCAGGCGCACAGCGCCGTGGCCAGCCAGCTCTTGCCTGCGCCACTGCTGGTGCCCAGCACCATCACGCACAGCGCGCTGCGCTGGCCCGGTTGCGGCACAGGCAGGTTGGGAAGTTCGGAAGCGGACATGGAATTCAATGGACAAGCAAGAAAGCAGCCGAGGCGCAGCCAGCGCGCATTGTTGCAGGCTGCGGCCCGCACCCAGCGCATCCGCGCATCAGCCCCCACCCACACCCAGAGCCTGCCAGGCGCGCGCCAGGGCCTGCTGGCTGGCCGGCGGCTGCACGCTCAGGCGCCAATGCCCAGGCAGCCCCATGGAGCTGGTGTCGCGCACCTTGATGCCTTGCGCCCGCAGCGCCTGCTGCCACGCACCCAGCGCCTGCGGCGGGCCGGGTCGCACCACGAAGTAATTGGCCAGGCTGCCCGGCAGCACCTGCCACCCCAGGGAGCGGCACAGCGCCAGCTGCGCGCGCTTCCAGTCACGCAGCTGCGCGCGGCTGCCAGCCAGCCACTGCTGAACTGGCGCCTGCATCCAGGCCTGCAGCAAGGCCACGCCGTGCGCGCCCAATGGCCAGGAAGGCGCCAGCGCATCGAGCTGCGCCAGCATGGCCTGCAATTCCTGGCGCGCCGCCGCATTGGCCAGCTGCGGCGCAATCGCATAGGCCGCGCGCACGCCCGTCAGGCCCAGGGCCTTGTTGGGCGAGAACAGCTGCCAGCAGGCCTTCTGGCGCAGCCGCACGCCGGTCAACCAATCGGGCCAATCGGAACCAGGCGCGTCGGGCGCGCCGTCCTCAGGCTCGTCATCGGGCCATTCATCGGACAGCAGCGCCAGGGGGGCATAGGCCGCATCCAGAAAGCGTCGCGCCGCCTGCGGCGAGCCGACCTGGGCCATCCAGTGGGCCAGCCGTGCATCGGCTGCGCCCAGCGGGCTGGAGGGCACGCACAACCATTCCAAGTCGGCCAGGCTGGCGGCCTGCTGCGGCCCTGGGCCATCCTGCACGGGCCGGTGCGGCACATGCCGAACATTCAGCCCCAAGGCCTGGGCCTGCTGGGCGTAGTCGCCGTAAGCAGGGCTGGGCACTGCCACCGTGCGTAAGCCATGCAGCCGCGCCCAGACGTGGATGCGATGAATCAACTCGCTGCCGCTGGCGCCCAGCAGCAGCCGCTGCACCGGCACGCCATGCCAGGCGGCCAGCGCGGAGCGCAGCTCGGTGTAGTGCGGGTCCGGGTAGTGGCGCGCATCGGCCTGCTGCACTGCCTGCAAGGCCTGCGGGCAAGGGCCGCAGGCATTGCTGTTGGTGGAAAAGTCCAACGGCGCCAGGCCCTGCGCATCGGCCCCGCCATGCTGGCGGCCCAGCCCTAGGCTCTTTCCGGTCGGCGGCATCACAACGCTCCTTTAACGCTGGCGCTGGCCGCCAGCGCCCACAGCCCACACAACGCGGTCAACAGCCAGGCAGCCAGCAGCCACAGGCCCAGCGCACGGCCAGCCAGGGCCTGGGCCTGCGCCGCTTGCGCCGGCTGGGGCGCGGGCGCTTGCGGGTGCAGCACATAGGCCCCGGGCTTGCCCAGCCGGCAGCCCAGCAGCAAGGCCGTGGCGGCCATGGGCCAGCCGCCGTTGGGCGAAGGGGTCTTGCGCGCCTGCGCGCCCAGCTGCTGCCAGGTGCGACTGCGCCAGCCGCCCTGAGCCGGGTTGGCCAACAGCAGCAGCAGCGCCGTCAGGCGCGCCGGCAGCCAGGACAGCACGTCATCAGCCCGCGCGGCCCATTTGCCGGCCCATTGCCAATCGCGCCCGCCGCGCTGGCCTGGGTAGCCCCACATGGCATCGGCGGTATTGGCAAAGCGGTACAGCGCCGCGCCGGGCAGGCCCAGCAGGGCGAACCAGAACAGCGGCGCAATCACCGAATCGCTGAGGTTTTCCGCCAGGGTTTCGATGGCGCTCTCGCGCACCTGGGCCGCGTCGAGCCGGGCTGTCTCGCGGCTGACCAGCCGCGCCAGCTGCGTCCGCCCGTCGGGCAGCGATTGGCCCAGCGCCTGCTCCACGGCCTGCACCTCCTGGCGCAGCATGCGCCAGGCCAGCAAGGGCTTGAGCAGCGCGCCCAGCAGCAGCGCCAGCCCCAGGCCGACCAGCAGCGGCGGCATGCGGCCCTGGGCCTGCCAGGCTGCCTGCACCAAGGCGGCTTGCAGCGCCCAGGCCAGCGCCGTCCACAGCAGCGCCAGCGCCAGCCAGGCCAGCGCGCCGCGCCGCAGCCGCTGACGCTCCTGGGCCGCGCCCTGCGCCCGGCCGCCAAACAGCCAAGGCTGCAGCCGCTGCAGGCTGCGCCCCATCCAGACCACTGGGTGCCAGCGCACGGGCGGCTCGCCCAGCCAGCGATCCACGAGCAGCGCCACGCTCATGCCCAGCGCCAGCATCAGCGGCCAGGCGCCTGGGGGCCAATGCCATGCGTCCGTCATCAATGCCGCCCGTTGGTGGATTCGTTATTTGCCCCAACCACTGCTCTTGCCCATCGCGCAAAGACCATGAGCGGGCGCTCAGTCTTCAATACCGCGCTGCGCGGGCACGCCAGCCTGGTAGGCGTGCTTGACCAGCTGCATTTCCGTGACGGTGTCGGCCAGATCGATCAGGGCCTGCGGGCAGCGCCGGCCGGTGAGCACCACGTGCACCTGCGGCGGGCGCTCGCGCAGGGTTTGCAGCACCTCCTCCAGCGGCAACCAGCCGTAGATCAGCGGGTAGGTGATTTCATCGAGCACGACCATGAAGTATTCGCCGCCGAGAATGGCCTGGCGCGCCTTGGCCCAGCCCGCGCGCGCCAGCTCGGCCGAGTGTTCCAGATCGCGGCTCTTCCAACTGAAGCCATCGCCCAGCCCTTCGATGGGCACGCCCAGCTGCTCGAAACTGCGGTGCTCGCCAAAGCGCGCCGAAGGCACTTTGACGAACTGATAGATTTGCACCGCCTTGCCGCGCCCATGCGCGCGCAGCGCCAGCCCGAAGGCCGCGGTGCTCTTGCCCTTGCCATTGCCGGTGTTGATCAGGATCAGCCCGCGGCGCTCGCCCTGGGGCTTTTGCCGCACCCGATCTACCGGGGGTTGCTCGATCTGGATGTCCATTGCATTGCTCCTTGTCTTGAGGGTTCAAAGCCGCGGCAAGGGCTGGGCCAGGGCCTTGATGTCGATGGCCTGGCCGGCTGCCACCAGCAGCACATGGCGGCAGTGCTGCGCCAGGGCCTGATTGAGCAGGCCCAGCTCATCGGCATAGGCGCGCACGGCCCGCCCCAGCGGCATCACGCCCCAGCCCATTTCATTGCTCACCAGCACCACCGGCCCGCGCGCCTGGGCCAGGGCCTGCAGCAGCGCGGCCTTGGCAGCGGCCAATGCGGCGCGGCGCTGGCGCAGCAGCGCGGCCTCGTCCGGCGGTGCGTCCAGCAATCCGCCCTGCGTCGCACCCTGCGCCGGGGTGGGCGCGGCGGGCTCGGCAGGCATCAGCCAGTTGGTCAACCACAGCGTCAGGCAGTCCACCAGCAACAGGCGCTGCGGCGCGCTGTGCGCGGCAATGCTGGCGGCCAGCTGCAGCGGCTCTTCCAGCGTCTGCGCCGCCGGCAGGCGCTGGCGGCGCTGCTGACGGTGGCGCGCGATGCGTGTGCGCATTTCATCGTCCAGCGCCTGGGCCGTGGCGATCACCAACACCTCGCGCCCGGGCTGCTCGGCCAGCCAGGCGGCGGCCAGTTGCTCGGCATGGCCGCTCTTGCCGCTTTTCTGGCCGCCCAGCAGCAGCACATGGGCCGGGCCGGGCGACCGCTGCGGCACGGGTTCATGCGACATGGCCGGCTCCTGCATGCGTTGCCGCCGCTTGCGCCGCGCCTGCCGCATCTGCGGCTTCTGCTGGCCTGAGAAGGCGCAGCACGGCCTGCGGGCTGGAGGGGAACCAGGCATGAAAGTAGCTGGCCGTGAGGCTGCCCAGGCGATAGACGGCCTCGCCCGCATCGGCGCGCGCTGCGGCCGTGGCGCGGCGGTGTGCTGGGCGTTGTGTGCGGCCCCAGGCCGGCAGCTCGGTCTGCAGGCGGCTGTAGTGGAAGGTGTGGCCGCGCAGCGCGGGCTCTCCCGCAGCGGCATTGGGCGGCAGCCACTGCTGCGGCCCCAGGCCGGCCAGGCGCGGCTGCATCACGGCCTGGGCCGGCAGCAGGCCCCACAGCGGTTGCAAAACCCCATCGACCTGCTGCAGCTCGGTACACAGCGCCACCATGCCGCCGCATTCGGCCCAGATGGGCTTGCCCTGCGCCCAGTGATCGTGCAGGGCCTGGCGCAGCCCGGCATTGGCATGCAGGCGCGCGGCATGCAGCTCGGGGTAACCGCCGGGCAGCCACAGCGCATCGCAGGCCGGCAAGCCATCGCCGGCCAACGGCGAGAACCACGCCAACCGTGCGCCCAGCGCCTGCAGCAGCTCCAGATTGGCCGCGTAGATGAATGCGAAGGCCTCATCGCGGGCGATTGCCACGGTCTGCCCGCGCAGCGGCTGGCGCTGCAGCAGCGCCGGGGCGGCGGCCAGCGCCAGAGCGTGTTCGGGCGGCAGGACATGACCCTGCGGGCCGCTGCTCAGGCCCGCAGCGCCAGCGTCTGACGCGGGCGCGGCTGTGCGCGGCTCTTGCGCTGGCGCAGGCTCAGCAAGTGCAAAGGCTGTCTGCCAACGCTGCAGGGCGGCGCCATCCATCTGGCCCAGCGGCGTCTGGGCCAGCGCATCGGCGGCCAGATCCAGACGCGCCAGCGCATCACGCAGCTCACCGCTGGGCACCAGGCCCAGGTGGCGCTCGGGCAGCAGCGACAGCGGCTTGGCGCCCGATGCGCCCTGCGGCGGCTGCGGCACATCCTGCAGCTGCAAGGACGGCAAGGCCCCGAGCCAATCGCCGCTGGGCTCCAGCGCCGCCTGCAGCAATTGCGCATGGTGGGCGCTGGCCACGCCATTGCACAGCACGCCGGCCCAGCGCAGGTCGCTGCGGTAATGCTTGAGGCCATACACCAATGCCGCGCAAGTCTGCGCCATGGCACCGACCTGCAGCACCGGCATCACGGCAATGCCCCATTGCTGCGCCAGATCGGCGGCGCTGGGCGTGCCATCGAACAGCCCCATCACGCCTTCGATGAGGATCAGATCGGCCTGGCAGGCGGCCGCGTGCAGACGCGCAGCCACGTCCTGCGGACCGGTCATCCACAAATCCAGGTTCTGCACCGGCGCGCCACTGGCCAGCTCGTGCCAGTGCGGATCGAGAAAATCCGGCCCGCACTTGAACACCCGCACCCGACGCCCCTGACGGCTGTGCAGGCGCGCCAGCGCCGCCGTCACCAGGGTCTTGCCCTGGCCCGAGGCCGCAGCCGCCACCAACAAGGCCGGGCAATGGGCCACGGCGGCGGGCTGGGCCTTCTGCGACCCGGCGGCCTGAACGCCCGCTGCGGGCTGCTGCTGCGCTGGCATGGTCTTGGTCATCTCCTTTAGGGGCTCTGATGCGGCGGCGATTGTAGGGCGCACAGGCCGGCCTGCCGTGCCCTGCGCTGCCGGTGCTTGCCAGAGTTGGCCGATTGCGCTGCAATGGCCGGACCGGGCCAGCCCGGCCTGGCATGACCACAAAGCCTGGCAACCTGCCCAAAGGAGATGAAAGATGCCTGAATTTCGCACGCTGCTGTCTGGCTACAGCTTTCTTGAGGGCCCGCGCTGGCGCGAGGGCCGCCTGTGGCTGTCGGACTTCTACACCCACCAAGTGCTGGCCTGCGACATGCAGGGTCAGGTCGAGCAGATGGCCCACGTGCCGGGCCAGCCCTCCGGCCTGGGCTGGCTGCCCGACGGCCGCCTGCTCATCGTCTCCATGCGCGATCGCAAGATTCTGCGGCGCGAGCCGGACGGCCAATTGGTGGAACACGCCGACCTCTCGCACATGGCCACCGGCCATTGCAACGACATGGCTGTGGATGACCAGGGGCGCGCCTGGGTAGGCAATTTCGGCTTCGATCTGATGGGCGGCGCAGAGGTGCGCACTGCGGCGCTGGCGCGCGTCGATCCCGATGGACAGGCACATCAGGCTGCCAGCGGGCTGTACTTTCCCAACGCCATTCTGCCCACGCCCGACGGCCGCTCGCTGATCGTCAACGAGACCCTGGGCAATCGCTTGTCGGTGTTCGACATCGCCGCCGACGGCAGCCTGGGGCCGCGGCGCGACTGGGCCGTGTTCGGCCCGCTGGTGCAAAGCGCCGCGCTGGACGATTTCATCGCCGGCGGCAAGGTGGCGGCCGACGGCGCAGCGCTGGACGCCGAAGGCGCCGTCTGGGTGGCCGACGCCATCGGGCAACGCGTGCTGCGCGTCGCCCAGGGCGGGCGCATCCTGCAGGAGGTCTCCACCGGCGCCATGGGCTGCTTTGCCTGCGCGCTGGGCGGCCCAGACGGGCGCACGCTGTTTCTGTGCGTGGCGCCCGACTTCCTGGAGCACCAACGCCGGGCCGCGCGCGAGGCCCAGGTTTGGATGCTGCAGGTCGATGTGCCAGGACTGCCAGGCTGAAACCCCCTGCATGCCAGCGGCACACGCCTGCACCGCTGTCGCGGCAAGCGCTTTCCCGCATTGCATTCGGGCATGCTCGCCGCTATGCTGCGCGGCCCGCAGCGTTGGCGCTGCCTGCGCGCGCCTTGATGAATCGAACCCGATCGGGCTTCGTGGCGCGACCCTCATCCCATTGCAACCGAAAGGAGACTTTTTCCATGACACAGAACTCTTCCCGCCCCAGCCGTGGCCTGGCCCTGCGCGGCATTGCCTGCGCCAGCATGCTGGCCCTGGCCGCTGGCGGGGCCCAGGCCGCCGAGCCCAAGCTGACCGATGGCCTGGTCAAGATCGGCGTGCTGACCGACATGGCCGGCCCTTACTCCAGCATGGGCGGGCCAGGCTCGGTGGTGGCCGCGCGCATGGCCGTGGAGGACTGCCTCAAGGCCGAGTGCAAGGGCATGAAGATCGAGGTGGTCAGCGCCGACAACCAGAACAAGGCCGACATCGCCGCCTCGCGCGCGCGTGAGTGGCTGGATGTGCAGCAGGTCGATGCGCTGGTGGATTTGACCAATTCCGCTGGCGCGCTGGCCGTGCAGCAGATCATCAAGGAGCGCGGCGGCATCGCCATGTACTCCGGCCCGGCCACCACGCGCCTGACCAATGCCGACTGCGCGCGCAATGGCTTTCACTGGATGTTCGACACCTATTCGCTCTCGGCCGCGCCCGTGGCAGCCATGACCCAGGCCGGCGCGAAGAAGTGGTTTTTCGTGACGGTGGACTACGCCTTCGGCCACTCGCTGGAAAAAGACGCCACCGAGGTACTCAAGGCCAACGGCGGCGAGGTGGCCGGCTCGGTGCGCCACCCGCTCAATGCCAGCGACTTCTCCTCCTTCTTGCTGCAGGCCCAGGCCTCGGGCGCCGATGCCATCGCGCTGGCCAATGGCTCGCAGGACACGGTCAACGCCATGAAGGGCGTGCATGAGTTCGGTCTTTCGAGCGGCAAGCAACAGGTCACGGCGCTGCTGGTATTCCTCTCGGACGTGCACGCCATGGGGCTGGAGACAGCCAAGGGCCTGAAGTTCTCTGAAGGCTTTTACTGGGATCTGGACGACAAGACGCGCGAGTTCTCCAGCCGCTTCGAGCAGCAGCACCGCGGCAACAAGCCAACCATGGTGCACGCCGGCGTGTATTCGAGCACGCTGCACTATCTGAAATCGGTGGCCGCCGCCGGCACCGACGACTGGAAGGTCGTGGCCGAGAAAATGCGCGAGCTGCCCATCGAGGACGCGGTGATGCGCAATGCCTCGATCCGCGACGATGGCCGCGTGATCCACGACATGTATGTGTTCCAGGTCAAGACGCCCGAGGAATCCAAAGGCGCCTGGGATTACTACAAGCTGGTCAGCACCATCCCGGCCGACAAGGCCTTCCAGCCGCTGGCCACATCCAGCTGCCCGCTGGTGAAGAAGTAAGCGCCAGCTCGCCCGCAAGTAGCCTGCAGCTGGCCTGCGCTGCACGCGCAGGCCAGTTGCAGATCTTCTCTTGCACACACGCCCCCGCCGGCTTGCCCAACAGGCCCGGCGGGGGCGTGTGCCTTCATAGAATCGTGGCTTTGCGCCTTGCAGCCCATCCCAAGCCGCTGCTTGCCCACTCGCCCCAGATTTTGAGCAGGCTCTCAGCGCCTGCCGAACACACATGAGCACCCTCTCCCTCCGCGCCACCCAGACTCGCCCGTTTTACGTCATGGAGGTGGCCAAGGCCGCGCAACGCCTCATCGCCGAGCGCGGCAACACGCCGCCGATGCGCTATCTGAACATTGGCGAGCCCGATTTCACCGCCCCCCCGCGCGTGCAGCAGGCCGCCATTGCGGCCATCGAGGCCGGCCACAGCCAATACACCGCCGCGCTGGGGCTGGATGCACTGCGCCAGGCCATCAGCGGCTGGTATGCCACGCGCTTTGGCGTGCAGGTTGCGCCCGAGCGCATCGTCATCACCGCCGGCGCCTCGGCCGCGCTGCACCTGGCCTGCCTGGCGCTGCTGCAAGAGGGCGACCAGGTGCTGCTGCCCGACCCCTGCTACCCCTGCAACCAGCAGTTCGTGCAGGTCGCCGGCGCGCAGCCGGTGTGCATCCCAGTCGATGCGGCCAGCCGCTTTCAGCTCACGGCCGAACAGGTCGCGGCGCACTGGGGGCCGAAAACCCGTGGCGTGCTGCTGGCCTCGCCCTCCAACCCTACCGGCACTTCGATGCCGTTTGCGCAGCTGCGCGCCATCCACGATTTTGTGCGCGCCCGCGGCGGCGTGACCCTGGTCGATGAGATTTACCTGGGCCTGTCCTACGACAGCGAGTACGGCCAGACGGCCCTGGCCTTGAGCGAGGACATCATCAGCATCAACAGCTTCAGCAAGTACTTCAACATGACTGGCTGGCGCCTGGGCTGGCTGGTGGTGCCGCCGGCGCTGGTAGCGCCCATCGAGCGGCTGGCGCAAAACCTGTTCATCTGCCCCAGCACCATTGCCCAACATGCGGCGCTGGCCTGCTTTCACCCCGACAGCATCGCCGAGTACGAGCGCCGCCGCGCCATCTTTCGTGATCGACTGCAAAGCTTCATCGCTCCGTTGCCCGGCCTGGGCCTGCAGGTGCCCGTGCAGCCCGACGGCGCGTTCTACGTCTGGGCCGACTGCCGTGAGGCGGCCCAGCGCCTGGGCGTGCAAGGCAGTTGGGACTTTGCCTTTGCGCTGCTGGAGCAGGCGCGCATTGCCGTGGCACCCGGCAAGGACTTCGGCCAGCACGGCATGGAGCATTTCGTGCGCTTTTCCATCGCCACCTCCAACGACAACCTGCGCGAAGCCATGGCGCGCATGCAGCAATTGCTCGAGCGTTGACTCTGCCCAGGCCGTTGGGCGCTGCCGCCGGTGCCGCCCCAGGGCGGCGGGGCATCGGTTCTATAATTGCCATTTCCCCCATCCCCCGAGACATGACCAAATTCGTCTTCGTCACCGGCGGTGTGGTGTCGTCCCTGGGCAAGGGCGTCGCTGCCGCCTCGCTGGCTGCCATCCTGGAATCGCGCGGCCTCAAAGTCACCCTCATCAAGCTCGATCCGTACATCAACGTCGATCCGGGCACCATGAGCCCCTTCCAGCACGGCGAGGTGTTCGTCACCGACGACGGCGCCGAGACCGATCTGGACCTGGGCCATTACGAGCGCTTCATCGAAACGCGCATGAAGCAGGCCAACAACTTCACCACCGGCCGCATCTACCAGAGCGTGCTGGAAAAAGAGCGCCGCGGCGACTACCTGGGCAAGACGGTGCAGGTGATTCCGCACATCACGGGCGAGATTCAGGAATTCATCAAGCGCGGCGCAGGCATTGGCACGCCCGACGCGGTGGACGTGGCCATTGCCGAGGTCGGCGGCACGGTGGGCGACATCGAATCGCTGCCTTTCCTGGAGGCCGTGCGCCAGCTGGCGCTGAAGCTCGGGCCCAACAACAGCGCCTTCGTGCATCTGACCTATTTGCCCTGGATTGCCGCCGCGGGCGAGCTGAAAACCAAGCCCACGCAGCACACGGTGCAGAAGCTGCGCGAGATCGGCATCCAGCCCGACGTGCTGCTGTGCCGCGCCGACCGCGCCATTCCGCAGGACGAGCGCGACAAGATCAGCCTGTTCACCAACGTGCCGGCCTGGGGCGTGATCTCCATGCCCGACGTGGACACCATCTACAAGGTGCCGCGCCTGCTGCACGAGCAGGGCCTGGACGGCCTGATCTGCGACAAGCTGCGCCTGAACACGCCGCCGGCCAACCTCAAGCGTTGGGACGACCTGGTGCATGAAACCGAGCACCCGCAGGGCGAAGTGCGCGTGGCCATGGTGGGCAAGTACGTGGAGCTGAGCGACAGCTACAAATCCGTCAACGAAGCGCTGCGCCACGCCGGCATGAAAAACCACGTGCGCGTGCGCATCGACCACATCGACTCCGAAACGCTGGAAGGCCCGGCAGGCGCCGCCGCGCAGAAGCTGGCCGCCTACGACGCCATTCTGGTGCCCGGCGGCTTTGGCGCGCGCGGGGTGGAAGGCAAGATTGCCACCGCCCGCTACGCGCGCGAACACCAGGTGCCCTACCTGGGCATTTGCCTGGGGATGCAGGTGGCCACCATCGAATACGCGCGCCATGTGGCCGGCCTGAGCAAGGCCAACAGCACCGAGTTCGACCCGCACACGCCCGAGCCTGTGATTGCCCTCATCGACGAATGGGAAGACCAGGACGGCAGCATCCAAAAGCGCGACGCCAGCAGCGACTTAGGCGGCACCATGCGCCTGGGCGCGCAAAGCTCCGACGTACAGCCCGGCACGCTGGCGCACCAAATCTACGGCGACGTGGTGACCGAGCGCCACCGCCACCGCTACGAGGCCAACACCAACTACCTGGACAAGCTGCGCGAAGCGGGCCTGGTGATCTCGGCGCTGACGCAGCGCGAGCACTTGACCGAAATCGTCGAGCTGCCGCAAAGCGTGCACCCCTGGTACATCGGCGTGCAATTCCACCCCGAGTTCAAGAGCACGCCCTGGAACGGTCACCCGCTGTTCAACGCCTTCATCAAGGCGGCGCTGGCGCGGCAGAAAAAGACCGCTGTCCCTGCTCGCGAGGCCTGAGCCCAGGGCGGCTTGCCAAGCCCGCGCCCGGCAACTAACATCACTGCATCAACATGATGCTTTGATGCAAAGGAGAGCACCCCATGCGCAGCACCTTCAACCTGGACGACGACATGCTCATCCTCGCGCAGCAAACCGCCCAGCGCGAGCGCATCACGCTGGGCCAGGCCGTCTCGCAGTGGATGCGGCGCGGCGCGCAGCACATGGCCGACGCCCCCGCGCCCCTGGCCAGCCAGCCGCGCAGCCCCTACAGCGTGTATCCAGCGCGCAGCGGCCCGCCCATCACCTCGCAGGATGTCTATCGCCTGCTGGACGAGGAAGGCGTGTAATGCCAGCCACTTCCCGCCGCCTGCTGCTGGACGTGAACGTCTGGGTCGCGCTGCTCGACGAGCAGCACGTGCACAACCAGGCCGCCATCGCCCTGTGGCAACGCCCCGGCCTGCGCATCGCCACCTGCCCGCTGACCGAAAACGGCGCGCTGCGCATCTGCGCCATGCCCGGCCTGGGCCGGGGGCGGCCCGCCAGCCTGGCCACCATCCGCGCGGCCATGCAGCGCGCCTGCGGCGACGTGGACCACCAATTCTGGCCCGATGCCCTGTCACTCATCCGCGGCGACGCGCTGGACTTCAGCCGCATCAGCGGCCACAACCAGATCACCGACGCTTACCTGCTGGCCCTGGCCGTCCACCACGGCGGCGCCCTGGCCAGCTTCGACCAGCGCATCGCCCTCTCGGCCGTGCGCAGCGCCACCCCTGACCACTTGCTCCTGCTATGAACCTCTGCGGCTTTCCCATCGGCCTGGATCGGCCCTTCTTCCTCATCGCCGGCCCCTGCGTGGTCGAATCCGAACAGCTGCAAATGGACGTGGCCGGCCAGCTCAAGGAGATCACCGCGCAGCTGGGCATCCCCTTCATCTTCAAAAGCAGCTACGACAAGGCCAACCGCTCCAGCGGCGCGAGCTTTCGCGGCCCCGGCATGGAAAAGGGGCTGGAAATCCTCGCCAAGGTGAAGAAAGAACTGCAGCTGCCCGTGCTCACCGACGTGCACACCGAGGCCGAAATCCCCGCCGTAGCCGCCGTGGTGGACGTGCTGCAAACCCCCGCCTTCCTTTGCCGCCAAACCGACTTCATCCGCGCCGTGGCGCAGTCGGGCAAGCCGGTGAACATCAAGAAAGGCCAGTTCCTCGCGCCCCACGACATGAAAAACGTCATCGACAAAGCCCGCGCCGCCGCGCGCGAAGCGGGCCTGCCCGAAGACAACTTCATGGCCTGCGAGCGCGGCGCCAGCTTTGGCTACAACAATCTCGTTTCCGACATGCGGGCACTTGCCATCATGCGCGAGACCGGCGCGCCCGTGGTGTTTGATGCCACCCACAGCGTGCAACTGCCCGGCGGCCAAGGCACCTCAAGCGGCGGCCAGCGCGAAATAGTGCCCGTGCTCGCGCGCGCGGCCGTGGCCGTGGGCGTGGCCGGCCTGTTCATGGAAACCCACCCCGATCCGAAAAACGCCTTGAGCGACGGGCCGAATGCCGTGCCGCTCAAGCACATGAAAGCGCTGCTGGAAACCCTGCTGGCGCTGGATGCGGTCACCAAGCAAAACGGTTTTCTTGAAGACCATTTTTCCCCCTGAACCTTTCCCGGAGCCCTTGCCATGCCCTACGGCTACGTCATCGCCAACGTCCACGTCACCAACCCCGAGCAAATGGCCGAGTACCGCGAATGGAGCACCCAGGCCGCCCAGGCCCACGGCGGCGAGTTCATCGTGCGCGGCGGCCAGCAGCAGGTGCTCGAAGGCCAGGCCCACGCGCGCACCGTGGTGCTGCGCTTTCCCAGCTACGCAGCGGCGCAGGCGTTCTATGATTCGCCCGAATACCGCAAGGCGCGCCAGGTGCGCGAAGGCGCGGGCGTGTTCAATATGCTGTGCGTCGAAGGGCTGTGAGCGCTTCTTTCTGAACCCAGGCGCGCCCGCTTTTCCGCTTTTCATTTCCCAATTCACTTGATCTGAAACCCGCAAAGGAAACCATCATGAGTGCCATTGTTGACATCGTCGGCCGCGAAATCCTCGACAGCCGCGGCAACCCCACCGTCGAGTGCGACGTGCTGCTGGAGTCGGGCGTGATGGGCCGCGCCGCCGTGCCCTCGGGCGCATCCACCGGCGCGCGCGAGGCCATCGAGCTGCGCGACGGCGACAAGGGCCGTTATCTGGGCAAGGGCGTGCTCAAGGCCGTGCAGCACATCAATACGGAAATCTCCGAGGCCGTGCTGGGCCTGGATGCGGCCGAGCAAGCCTTCCTCGATCGCACGCTGATCGACCTGGACGGCACCGACAACAAATCGCGCCTGGGCGCCAATGCGCTGCTGGCCGTGTCCATGGCCGTGGCCCGCGCCGCTGCCGAGGAAACCGGCCTGCCGCTGTACCGCTACTTCGGCGGCATGGGCGGCGTGACCCTGCCCGTGCCGATGATGAACGTCATCAACGGCGGCGCGCACGCCAACAACAGCCTGGATCTGCAAGAGTTCATGATCATCCCCAGCGGCGCGCAGAGCTTTCGCGAGGCGCTGCGCTGGGGCGCCGAGGTGTTCCACGCGCTGAAGAAAATCATCCACGACAAGGGCATGAGCACCGCCGTGGGCGACGAAGGCGGCTTTGCCCCCAACGTGGAAAACCACGAGGCGGCCATCGGCCTGATCCTGCAATCCATCGAGGCGGCCGGCTACCGCCCCGGCGAGCAAATCGCCCTGGGCCTGGACTGCGCCTCCAGCGAGTTCTTCAAGGACGGCATCTACACCCTCGAAGGCGAAGGCGGCCTCAAACTCTCGGCGGCCGAGTGGACGGAAAAACTCTGCACCTGGTGCGAGAAATACCCCATCGTCAGCATCGAGGACGGCATGGCCGAAGGCGACTGGGACGGCTGGAAGCTGCTGACCGCACGCCTGGGCAAGAAAGTCCAGCTGGTGGGCGATGACCTGTTCGTCACCAACACCAAGATCCTCAAGGAAGGCATCGACAAGGGCATTGCGAACTCCATCCTCATCAAGATCAACCAGATCGGCACGCTGACCGAGACTTTCGAGGCCATCGAGATGGCCAAGCGCGCGCGCTACACCGCCGTCATCAGCCACCGCTCGGGCGAGACCGAAGACGCCACCATTGCCGATATCGCCGTGGGCACCAACGCCGGCCAGATCAAGACCGGCTCCTTGAGCCGCAGCGACCGCATGGCCAAATACAACCAGCTGCTGCGCATCGAGGAAGACCTGGGCGACGTGGCCGTCTACCCCGGCGCCTCGGCCTTCTACAACCTGCGCTGAGCGCTGGCGCGCCCCCAGTCTGAACCCACTGCAAGACGGCCCCTGCCATGCGACTGCCCCTGCGCCTGCGCCATCTCACCACCGTCGCGCTGCTGCTGCTGCTGGCCTGGCTGCAGTGGCAGCTCTGGACTGGGCGCGGCAGTTACCCCAACGTCGAGCTGATGCGCGAGGAAATTGCCGTGCAGCGCCACTCCAACGCGCTGATGCGGCAGGACAACGAGCGCCTGCTCAACGACATCGCCGACCTGCGCGAAGGCCGCGAGATGATGGAGGAAATCGCCCGCCAGGAGCTGGGCATGATCCGCCCCAACGAAGTCTTCGTGCAATACACCAAGCCCTGAGAGTCTGTTCAACATCTCGGCGCGAGTTCGGATTGGGCAGGCCAAACCCGCTGCCATGACACCCAGCATCGCCAATCCCCCCGCACTGCTGCGCCGCCTGCTGGATGCGGCCATCGCCGCCGCGCAACCGGCGCAGCAGCTGGCGCGGCACCTGCCACCGCTGCCGCCAACCGTTGCCGCCGGTAAAGGCCGGGTGCTGGTCTTGGGCGCTGGCAAGGCCTCGGCCGCCATGGCCGCAGCGCTGGAGCAGGCCTGGCCCCATGCGCCACTGGGCGGACTGGTGGTCACGCGCTATGGCCATGCCGTGCCCTGCCAACGCATTGAGATCGTGCAGGCCGCACACCCCGTGCCCGATGCCGCCGGCCAGGCTGCCGCGCAGCGCATGCTGGCGCTGGCGCACAGCGCCGGCGCGCAGGATCTGGTAGTGTGCCTGTTCTCCGGCGGCGGATCGGCGCTGCTGCCGCTGGCCCTGCCAGGGCTGACGCTGGCCGACAAGCAGGCCCTCAACCAAGCCCTGCTGCGCAGCGGCGCCAGCATCCAGGAAATGAACTGCGTGCGCCGCCACCTCTCGGCCATCAAGGGCGGGCGGCTGGCGCTGGCCTGCTCGCCCGCGCCAGTGCTCAACCTGTTGATCTCCGACGTGCCCGGCGACGAGCCGGCCGACATCGCCTCCGGCCCCAGCGTGCCCGATGCCAGCAGCTGCGCCCAGGCGCTGGACATCCTTCAGCGCTACCACATCGCCGTGCCCGAGGCGGCGCGGCAGCTGCTGCAATCGGGCGCGGGCGAAAGCATCGCCCCGGGCGACGCCCGCCTGCCGGCCATCACCACGCGACTGATCGCCACCCCGCAGCAGGCCCTGCGGGCCGCTGCCGCCGCTGCGCGCCAGGCCGGGCTGCACGCCTACATCCTGGGCGACGCGCTGGAAGGCCAAGCCGCCGAGCTGGCCCGCGCCCTGGCCGGCATGGCCCGCTACGCCCAGCGCCATGCGCCGCAGCCCACCCTGCCCTGGCAGCGGCCCTGCGTGCTGCTCTCGGGCGGTGAAACCACCGTCACGCTGGCGGCCAGCAACAGCCCCACGGCTCGGGGCGGGCGCAATGCGCACTTCCTGCTGGCGCTGGCTTTGGCGCTGCGCGGCGCGCCAGGCATCCACGCGCTGGCGGCCGACACCGACGGCGTGGACGGCAGCGAAGCCATCGCCGGCGCCTGCATCGGCCCGGATACACTGGCACGCGCGCGCCAGCAAGGGCTGGGCGCCCAGCAGGCGCTGGACGGGCACGACGCGCACAGCTTCTTCGAGGCCCTGGGCGATGCCATCGTCACCGGCCCTACGCGCACCAACGTCAACGACTTTCGCGCCATCCTGATCCTATGACGCACGCCGCACGCCGCCCACACATCCCCCCCAACGCCCGTCATACCCAGGCCAAGATCGTGGCCACCATCGGCCCGGCCACCGACGACAAGGAGCGCATCCGTGCGCTGCACGAGGCCGGCGCCAACGTATTCCGCCTGAACTTCAGCCACGGCAGCCATGCCGACCACCAGCGCCGCCACGCCTGGATCCGCGAGATCGAGGCCGAGAGCGGCCGCCCCATCGCCATCCTGATGGACCTGCAAGGCCCCAAGCTGCGCATTGGCAGCTTCGCGCAGGGCTCGGCACTACTGGAGCCAGGCCAGCCCTTCCGGCTCGATATGGACACGGCCATCCCCGGCAGCGAGCAGCGCGTGGCCATGCTGCACCCGGAAATCTTCGCCGCGCTGCGCCCGGGCACGGAGCTGCTGCTCGACGACGGCCGGCTGCGCCTGCGCGTGGCGCACTGCGGCGCGGACTATGCGCACACCGTGGTGACCGTGGGCGGCGTGCTCAGCAACCGCAAGGGCGTGAACGTCCCCGGCGTGCTGCTGCCCATCTCCGCGTTGACCGACAAGGACTGCGCCGATTTGGAATTCGGCCTCTCGCTGGGCGTGGACTGGGTGGCCCTGTCCTTCGTGCAGCGCGCCAGCGACATCGCCGCACTGCGCCAGCGCATCGCCGGGCGCGCGGCCATCGTCGCCAAGCTGGAAAAGCCTGCCGCCATCGACGCGCTGGAGAGCATCGTCGCCGAAACCGATGCCGTGATGGTCGCGCGCGGCGACCTGGGCGTGGAAATGCCCGCCGAGCAAGTGCCCGCCATCCAGCGCCAGATCATCCGCGCCTGCCGCCGCCAGGGCCGCCCGGTCATCGTCGCCACGCAAATGCTCGAATCCATGGTCGGCTCGCCCGTGCCCACGCGCGCCGAAGCCTCGGACGTGGCCACCGCCATCTACGAAGGCGCCGATGCCGTGATGCTCTCAGCCGAATCGGCCTCGGGCCACTACCCGCTGCAGGCCGTGCAGATGATGCAACGCATCATCGAGCACAGCGAAGCCGACCCCACCTGGCGCGAAGGCCTGCAGGCCAGCCAATCACCCCCCGAAGCCACCGTCGCCGACGCCATCGGCCTGGCCATGCGCCACGCCATCGCGCTGCTGCAGGCCTCGGCCACCGTGGCCTACACCAGCTCCGGCTACGCCGCGCTGCGCACCGCGCGCGAGCGCCCTGCCGCGCCCATCATCGGCCTGACCCCACACCTGACCACCGCACGGCGGCTGACGCTGGTCTGGGGCGTACACCCCATCGTCACCCCAGAGCTGGCCGTGGGCACCAGCGTCGAACACATGGCCGAGGTGGCCGAGCGCAGCGCCTGCGACGCCGGCTTTGCCGGCCCGGGCGACTATTTGGTGATCTCCGCCGGCCTGCCCTTTGCCACGCCCGGCACCACCAACCTGCTGAAAATCATCCGCATCGCCGCACCCGCCGCCGGCAGCGCAGCAGCGCCATGAAGATCGACCTGGCCTGCCAACTGCCCTGCAGCCTGGCCCAAGCCGCCGCCCAGGCCCGGCGCCCCCGCCTGCTGCACTACGTGGCCCACCCGCTGGTGCGGTTTCGCGCCCAACAACCGCCGCAACTGCCAGACATCTGGCAGCCAGGTTGCTATGAGATGCGCATGTATTTGTTTGGCCTGATTCCGCTGGGGCGGCAGACCATCGTGATTTCATTTCCGGAACACGGTGGCGGCTTTGCACTGCGCGACAACAGCCATGGCAGCCTGGTGCGGCGCTGGGATCACCTCATCACACTCACCCCCAACGATGCCGGCACCTGCTACCGCGATCAGGTCGCCATCGAAGCTGGTTGGCTGACTTGGCCGGTATGGCTGTTTGCCCAGCTGTTTTACCGCCACCGCCAGCGGCGCTGGCGGCAATTGGCAGCACGGGATTTCGAAGGGGTTTAGAGCGTGTTATGCACTTTGCGCCCCCCGCGCGTTCACCGTTCACTCCCCGCAGGCCATGGCCATTGGCAGTTGCGTCCACACCGGTTGCAGCTGCTGCGGCAGCGGCGGCAGGCGGCCCAGCTCCACGCCGCCTGCGGTGGCGGGCGGGCGGTGGAAGTCGCTGCCGCGCGAGGCCAGCAGGCCGTGGCTGCGCGCCATGGCGGCCAGCTCGGCGATGTGCTCGGCCGGCTGTGGGCCGGAGATGACTTCCATGCCCTGGCCGCCGCTGGCCTTGAAGTGCTGCAACAGGGTTTGCAGGGCTGGCGGCGGCAAGTCGTAGGCCAGCGGATGCGCCAGCACGGCCAGACCGCCGGCGGCGCGGATGGCGGCGATGGCCTGCTCCAACGGCAGCCATTGCGTGGGCACGAAGCAGCGGCCCTGCTCGCCCAGATAGCGCTGGAAGACCTGCTGCTCGCTGCCGGCCTGGCCGCTGTGTACCAGGTAGCGCGCCAGGTGCGGCCGCGCCAGCTGGCTGGGCTGGCCGCCGGCCTGCGCCAGCGCGCCTTGCCAGACGCCGCGAAAGCCAGCCTGCTCCAGGCACTGCGCCATGCGCCAGGCGCGCTGCACGCGCAGTTGTTGGTTGGCCGCCAGCGCCTGCTGCAGCGCGGCGTGGTCAATGTCCATGCCCAGGCCGACGATGTGCAGGGTGCGCCCCTGGTACAGCGCCGAGATTTCCACCCCGCTGACCCAGGCCAGGCCCAGCGCGCGTGCGGCCTGCGCAGCCTGCCGCTGGCCGGCCAAGGTGTCGTGGTCGGTCAGCGCCCACAGCGCCACACCTTGTCGATGCGCGCGTGCGGCCAGCTCGGCCGGGGCCAGCGTGCCGTCCGAAGCGGTGGAGTGGCAGTGCAGATCGGCCGCCAGCGCGGCGGCGGCGCCCTGCGCCGGCGCGCCTGGCCGAGGATCCGGCCAATGTGCTGGCCCATCAGCCGGCCGCTCAGTCTGCGTAGGGGTTGGCATAGCCCAGCCGCTCGAGGATGCACACTTCCTGCGCCTCCATGGCTTGTGCATCGGCCTCGCTGGTTTCGTGGTCCCAGCCCTGGGCGTGCAGCACACCATGCACCACCATGTGCGCGTAGTGCGCCTCCAGCGTCTTGCCTTGCTGGAGCGCCTCTTGGGCGATGACAGGGGCGCACAGCACCAAGTCGGCCATGACCAGCGGCTGCTGCGCGTAGTCAAAGGTCAGCACGTTGGTGGCGTAGTCCTTGTGGCGGTAGCTGTGGTTGAGCGCGCGCCCTTCTTCGGCATCGACGATGCGCACGGTGATTTCGGCATCGCGCTCCAGCGCATGGCGTATCCAGCGTGCCACGCGGTGGCGCGGCAGGGCCTGGCGGTGCTGGCGCACCTGCTCGGTGGATGCGAATTGCAATGACAGCGACAGTTGCGGCAAGGCCATGGCGTCACTCCTGCGGCGCGCCTGGCGCGCCTGACGCCCCTGTGGCGCGCTGGCAGCCCTGCAGCAGCGGCACTTCCATGGCGGCGCTGCCTGCAGCCCTGATGCTCAGGCCGCCAGCGCCATCGCCCTGCCCTGCGTGCCAGCGGTAGCTGGCCTGCTGCGTGCTTTGGGCCTGGGCCACGTAGTGCGGTTGCAGCGCTTGCTCCACGTGCTGCATGGCGATGCGCTGCCCGGCAAACTCCACAATGGCGCGGCCTGCCGGGCGGCCGCCTTGGTGTTCATAGCGCACCTGCAGTTGCTGGCCATCGTCGCAGCGGTACTGCACTTGCCGTACCTGAGCGGGATGCTGCGGCTGCGAACGTGCGGGGGGGGTGGCCAGCTCGGCAGCCGCCGTGCGCGCCGAGGCGCGGTCGGCCCGGCCTGTCGGCGCCGCGCTGCAAGCGGCCAGCAGCAGCGCGGCGCTCAGCCAAAGTCCTGCCCAAGGCCATGCAGCGCGATGTGCCTGCATGGTTGCGCCTGCGGCAATGGCTGGGGTGGAAGGCGATGGCTCATGCATGGCCGGCCTGCTCCTGCGCGTCGTCACTGCCTGCTGCCGCTGCTGCGGCGCGGGCCGGGCTGGCGGCCTTGGCCCCTGCCTTGCCTCCTGTTGGAGCGACAGCGGGACGCGGGGTCACGCGGTCGTAGGCATCGACGATGCGCGCCACCAGTGGGTGGCGCACTACGTCGCCGCTGTCGAATTGCGTGAAGGCAATGCCCTTGACGTTCTTGAGCACGCGCCGCGCATCGAGCAGGCCGCTGACCGCGCCCTTGGGCAGGTCGATCTGGCTGGCGTCGCCGGTAATCACCGCCTTGGCGCCAAAGCCGATGCGGGTGAGGAACATCTTCATCTGCTCTGGCGTGGTGTTTTGCGCCTCGTCGAGGATGACGAAGGCATTGTTGAGCGTGCGCCCGCGCATGAAGGCCAGCGGCGCGATCTCCAGCGCGTTGCGCTCGAAGGCCTTTTGCACGCGCTCGAGTCCCATCAGCTCATACAGCGCGTCGTACAACGGGCGCAGATAGGGATCGACCTTTTGCGTCAGATCGCCGGGCAGAAAGCCCAGGCGCTCGCCGGCCTCCACCGCCGGGCGCGTGAGCACGATGCGCTGCACGGCATTGCGTTCCAGCGCATCGACCGCGCAGGCCACGGCCAGATAGGTCTTGCCGGTGCCGGCCGGGCCAATGCCGAAGGTGATGTCATGCTCGGCAATGTGGCTGAGATAGACGCTCTGGTTGGGCGTGCGGGCGCGCAAATCGCTGCGCCGCGTGGACAGCCGGGCTACGCCATCATCGCCCTCGTGCACGCTGGCCGCATCGCCGGCGAGCATCAGCTGCACGTGCTCGGCCGAGATGGCGCGGCCGGCCATCTCGTACAGCGCCTGCAATACCTCCAGCGCCTTTTGGGCATTGCGCTTGGCCCCTTCGATCTTGAAGGCGCCCTCGCGGCGGCTGATGGCCGTTTGCGTGGCCGCCTCGATGGTGCGGATGTGGGACTCCATCGGCCCCACCAGATTGGCCAGGCGCTGATTGCTGG
The DNA here is from genome assembly GCF_002288875.1 of Vandammella animalimorsus. Taxonomy (NCBI): domain Bacteria; kingdom Pseudomonadati; phylum Pseudomonadota; class Betaproteobacteria; order Burkholderiales; family Comamonadaceae; genus Vandammella; species Vandammella animalimorsus. The sequence goes on from NZ_NTBH01000004.1 coordinate 42,860, forward strand.
ACGGCACGAAAGCATGGCGCAAGACAGTGGACAAGTGCGGACTCTCCCAAAGTAAAAAAACTCCAGCCGGACTCTGCGGCACCCTCTGCCGTGCAAAGTAGACTGCGCCTGCATTATCGCGGCGGCCGCAGCCGCTGCGGCCCAGTTCAAACAAGCTTGCCATGATCGGAAAACTCACTGGAACCCTGGCGGAGAAAAACCCGCCGCACATCCTCATCGACTGCCAAGGCGTGGGCTACGAGGTGCTGGTGTCGATGAACACCTTCTACCACCTGCCCGCACTGGGTGAGCGCGTCAGCCTGGCCACGCAACTGATCGTGCGCGAGGACGCCCACCTGCTCTACGGCTTTGGCAGCGCGCAGGAGCGCAGCTGCTTTCGCGAGCTCATCAAAGTCTCCGGCCTGGGGCCCAAGACGGCGCTGGCCGTGCTCAGCGGCCTGACGGTGCAGGAGCTGGCCGCAGCCATTGCCCAGCAAGAACTCGGCCGCCTCACGCGCATCCCCGGCATTGGCAAGAAAACCGCCGAGCGCCTGCTGCTGGAGCTCAAAGGCAAGATTGGCGATGCCGCCGATGCCAGCCTGCCTGCAGCGGCCGGCCAGCAGGCCTCGCCAGAACATGCCGACATCCTGCAAGCGCTGCTGGCGTTGGGTTATTCCGACAAAGAGGCCCAACAATCGTTAAAAAACCTACCAAACGCGATAAGTGTAAGTGAAGGTATCAGGTTCGCCCTAAAATCGCTCTCGAAGTGAGTTTGCGCATGGCCACGGCGCCCCGCTCTGGCCATGCGGGCAGAGGCATACATCGTTTTCCAACTGGAGAGGCACATATGAAGAAACTGAACATCCATGCCGCGTTGGCTGCAGCCATCGGCCTGACTGGCGCGCACTGCGCCAGCGCCCAGGAGGCCGCGTTTGCGCCGTCCTATTACGCCCACGAGCAGGCCCCGCAGGCCAATGCCAAGTTCACGCCCGCCGTTGCCAAGCAGGCCCGCATCGCCCCCGCCGCCAAGCTGATCGCGCTGGGCGCCATGGATGAGCAGGCCCTGTTCACCAAGCTGGCCAGCGCCCCCATGGCCGGCGCGCACCAGGTCGGCGCGGCCCGCGCCAGCGCCGCCACCGGCACCGCCAAGGCCACGGCCCAAAACCTGCAGTGGCAGGCCCTGCCCAGCGGCGCGCACGCCGCCGCGCTGCAATACCAGTCGGACAACGCCTTCGCGCTGCGCCTGGGCCTGCTGGTCGATGCCCTGCCGGCCACAGCCATCGTGCGCGTTTACGCGCCCGGCCAGGCCGATGCCGCCATTGAAATCAGCGGCGCGCACATTCAGGAAACCCTGGCTCTGAACGCCAGCAACAGCGTCGGCGCCGCTGGCCTGACACCCGAGCAAATCAACACCTACTGGCTGCCCACCGTCGCTGGCGATGCGGCCGTGCTTGAAATCGAAGTGCCCGCCGGGCTGGATCCGGCCGGCGTGCAGGTGGCCATGCCCACGCTGTCGCACTTCTTTGAGTCGCCCGAAGTGGCCCTGGCCGAGATGGGCAAGCTCGAACGCATCGGCATGTCCGAAGGCTGCAACTACGACGCCACCTGCGCCACGGAAATCAGCGAAGTGCGCAAATCCGTAGGCCGCATGCTGATGACCGTGGACGGCAACAGCGGCTACTGCACCGGCACTCTGGTGGCCGATCAGGCGCGCTCGGGCACGCCCTACTTCATCACGGCCGAGCACTGCATCAGCACCCAGCCCGTGGCCTCCTCGCTGGAGACCGACTGGCGCTTCCACACCGAGACCTGCACCGCGGACAGCGGCGTCTCCAAGGAGCACAACCGCTTGTTTGGCATTGAGGCCGGCGCGCGCCTGGTCTATTCCGAGCGCCGCTTCGACACCACCTTGCTGGTGCTCAACGCGCTGCCGCGCGGCAACGTGCTGTTCTCCGGCTGGTGGGCCAGCCGCGAGCTGAACCAATCGGTCTATGGCATCAGCCACCCCAGGGGCGACCTGCAAAAAGTCAGCTACGGCCGCATCAGCAGCTACGCAGTGTGCACGCCCTTCAATGCCGACGGCCTGACCTCCTGCCGCCCCGGCACGGCCGACTACAGCGATTTCTTCAACGTCAACTACAGCTACGGCACCACCGAGCCCGGCAGCAGCGGCTCGGGCCTGTTCGCGCGCCATGCCGACGGCAACCACTACCTGATCGGCGTGCTCAGCTCCGGCAGCGCCTCGTGCAGCATGCGCGATGGCTCCAGCGTCTATGGCCGCTTCGACATGGCCTATGCCGATGGCCTGAAGTACTTCCTGGGCGAGAAAAACAGCACCTATGCCACGCTGCGCCCGATCTACCGCTTCTACAACCACGCCAGCGATTCGCATTTCTACACCCAAAGCCCTGAGCAGCGCGACATCGTGATCCGCAACATGCCCGGCTTCACCTACGAGCATGAGCAATTCATGGCCTACACCTACCAGGCCCCAGGCACAGTGCCGGTGCACCGCTTCTACAACCACGTGGTCGGCTCGCACTTCTACACCGCCAATGAGGCCGAAGCCCAGACCATGCGCACCCAGTTCGCCGACAGCCACGTCTACGAGGGCGTGGCCTGGTTCGCCCGCACGACCCCGGGCGATGGCACCAGCCCGGTGATGCGCTACTTCAACACCCATCGTGGCACTTACTTCTACACCATGATCCCCGAGCAGCAACGCATCATCGAGATGATCATGCCCTACTTCCGCAAGGATGGCGCGGCCTACTACGCCTGGCCCATGACCAGCCAATGACCGACCAGTAAGCACGACAGTGCGGCCCAGCGCCCCACTGCCCACACAGGCCCCACAAGGGGCCTGTTTTTTTGCGCTGGCAGCTTGTGCATGGCGGCCCTTGCCCAGCCCTACAATGATTTGGAACAGGCGCTCAGGCGCGCTGCAGCGCGCGCCGCAAGCCTTTGCAAACAACACCGAAGAGGGGCAAATCCACATGGCACACAGGCTTTCACCGATTCGCACCCGCCTGCGCCGCAGCCGCGCCTGGCTGGCCGGGGCCCTGGGCGCATTGGCCGCGCTGGGCGCACAGGCCGCGCAGATCACCTCCATCACCCCCGCAGACGTGGCCAACCACCCCAGGCAGGTGCTGGTGACGCTGAGCGAGGCGGTCGTGCCCATCGGCCAGCCGCAGGCCACGCCGCCGGTGACGCTGCAATGCGATGGCGCGCTGCCCAAGGGCCAGGGCCGCTGGCTGCACGAGCGCCAATGGGCCTACCAGTTCGAGCAGCCGCTGCCCGGCGGCATGCGCTGCCAGGTGGCGCGCAACCCGCAGTTCCGCGACCTGGGCGGCCAGCCCCTGGCCGAGCTGGCCGAACACCACTTCAACACCGGTGGCCCCAGCATCGTGGACATCCACCCCTCGCACTGGGATGGCGTGATCGAGGAGGAGCAGTACTTTCTGCTCACGCTCAACAGCCCCGTCGATCCGGCCAGCCTGGCCAAGCACGCCTGGTGCCAGATCGAGGGCGTGGGCGAGCGCGTTGCGCTGCGCGTGCTGCCCGATCAAGAGCACCAGCAGCTGCGCGAGTTGCTGCGCGAGAGCCGGCACAGGCGCGATGAGCACACCGGCCCAACCCTTGCCGTGGCCTGCCAGCGGCGCATGAGCCCCGGCGCCACCTTGACGCTGGTCTGGGACAAGGGCATGGCCGCCCCCAACGGCGTCGCCACCGAAAAACGCGAGCACTACGACTACGTCGTGCGCCAGCCGTTTGCCGCCACCTTCAGCTGCGCGCGCGAGAACGCCGGCAAGAAATGCATCCCCATGCTGCCCATGGATTTGCGATTCAATGACGATGTGCCCATGCAGTGGCTGCCGCACATCGTGCTGCGCGCCGGCGATCGGCAATGGCTGCCCAGCGTGGAGCTCGATGAGGGCAGGCTCACGCCCGAGCAATGGCAGGCCCAGGCCAAGCAGCTCGAAGGCCGCCACATGAGCTGGCTGCGCTTTGATGGGCCATTTCCTGAGAACACGCGCTTTGAGCTCGTGCTGCCCGCCGGGCTGCAGGACGACTCCCAGCGCGCGTTGAGCAATGCCAGCGCCTTCCCGCTGCAGGTGGCCACCGATGCCGCGCCAGCGCTGGCCAAGTTCGCCACCGGCGACTTTGCCATCATCGAGCGCTTTGCCGAGGGCTACCACCAGGCACCGCTGCTGCCCATGACGCTGCGCAGGGTCGAGCAGGAGCTGCCGCTGCGGGTGCTGCGCCTGGACAGCGATGCCGAGATCATCGAGTGGATGTACCGCACCGAGCAGCTGCGCCCGGACGGCTACGTGCATCGCCACTATGCACAAAGCCTGGGCCTGTCGCCCCTGCCCACGCGCTCGAAAGCGAGCGACCCGGATGCGCGCGAGCCCAAATTCATCCGGGCGCGCATGGTCGGCCTGCTGGAGCACCAGCCCCAGGCGCAAAGCCGCAGCATCGCCCCCAGCCCAGGCAATGCCGATCGCCAGGCCACGGAGGTCATCGGCATCCCGCTGGAGCCGGGCTTTCAGGTCATTGAAGTGGCCTCGCCGCTGCTGGGCGGCGCCCTGCTCGACCCCAAGTTCGATGCGCCACGCACGCTGTACGCGCGCACCACGGTGCTGGTGACCAACCTGGCCGTGCACTTCAAGCTCGGCGCGCACAACTCGCTGGCCTGGGTCACCTCGCTGGATACGGGCAAGCCCGTGGCCGGCGCGCGCGTGCAGGTCAACCAATGCGATGGCAGCGTGGTCGCCCAGGCCACCACCGATGCGCAAGGCCTGGCGCGTTTCGACGACGTGGCCGGCATGCCCGAGTGCGAACGCGCCGAAGCCCGCTACTGGCACCGCAATGCCTACCTGGTCAGCGCGCGCTCGCCCGACGGCAAGGACCTGGCGCTGGTCTGGAGCGACTGGCAGCGCGGCATCGAGCCCTGGCGCTTCCAGCACAGCTACAGCGACCACCTCCAGCCCCAGAACAAGACCAAGCTGCACACGGTGCTCGATCGCAACCTGCTGCGCGCCGGCGAAACCGTGTCCATGAAACACTACGCCCGCGCCGAGGTGCCCAGCGGCCTGGCCACCCCGGCCACCGGTGCCCTGCCCGATACCTTGTTCGTGCGCCACCACGGCAGCCAGCGCGAGTTCGAGCAAAAGCTGCAATGGGAGCGCACCGCCGGCGGCGGCATGGTGGCCACCAGCAGCCTGAAGCTGCCGGCCATGGCGCCGCTGGGCCGCTACAGCATCAGCCTGCAACGCCAGGGCCCGAACCAGGTGAGTGCCACCACCGCCCAATTCCGGGTCGAAGAGTTCCGCCTGCCGGTGCTGGAAGGGCGCATCACGCCCCTGGCCGCGGCCGATGGCAAAACGGCCGAGGGCGGGGCGCTGGAGATGGCCCTGCAGCTGTCCTACCTCAGCGGCGGCCATGCCTCGAACTGGCCGGTGAAGATCTCGGCCATGCTCGAGCCGCATTGGCTGCAATTCGACGACTACCACGACTACCAATTCACGCCGCCGGCCCGGCCCAGCGAGCGGCCAGATGGCCACGGCCCACACGAGCAGGACGGGCCATCGCCCAGCGAGCCGCGCCGCCTGCTGCTGGACAAGCAGCCGCTGACGCTGGACGCCCAGGGCCAGGGGCGCTTTACCGTGCCGGCCGCGCCCGCGCAGTATGCGGCGCAGCCGCACCAGTTGCGCATCGAGGCCAACTTCGAAGACCCCAGCGGCGAGACGCAGACCATCACCCGCCTGCAGCCCGTCTGGCCCAGCGACGTGCTGGTGGGCATCGCCACCGAGGAGTGGATCTCGGTCAAAAAGCCGCTGAAGGTGCGCGCCATCGCGCTCTCGCCCCAGGGCCAGCCGCTGGCCGGCCAGGCCATCGCCGTGCGCGCCCGCGCCCACACCACGCTGAGCACGCGCAAGCGCATGGTCGGCGGCTTCTACAAGTACGAGCACCACCATGAAACCCAGGATCTGGGCACCGTCTGCGAAGGCCGCAGCGATGCCCTGGGCCGCTTCGATTGCACGGCCGAGCTGACGCAGCCCGGCGAGATCGAACTGGTGGCCAGCGTGCAGGATGCGCGAGCGCGCCCCTTCAGCGCCGCCACCAGCATCTGGGTCACGCGCGAGGGCGAGCAGTGGTTCGATGCCGACTCCTCCGACCGCATGGACGTGCTGCCCGAAAAGCCCAGCTACCAGCCCGGCGAGACTGCACGCTTCCAAGTGCGCATGCCCTACCGCCAGGCCCAGGCGCTGCTGACCGTCGAGCGCGAGGGCGTGCTGCACAGCCAGATCATCGAACTCTCGGGCAAAGACCCGAGCTTCTCTCTGCACATCGACCCGAGCTGGAGCCCCAACGTCTACGTCAGCGTGCTGGCGCTGCGCGGGCGGCTGCGCGAGGTGCCCTGGTACAGCTTCTTCACCTGGGGCTTTCGCTCGCCCATCCTGTGGTGGCGCGCCTGGCGCAGCGACACTGGCGAGGCTGTGCCGCCCACTGCGCTGGTGGACTTGAGCAAGCCCAGCCACCGCCTGGGCGTGGCGATGCTGCGCGTGGGCGACGACGGCCACCGGCTGCGCGTGCAGGTCACGCCCGACAAGCCGCGCTATCAAAGCGGCGAGACCGCCACGCTGACGCTGCAGGCCCAGCTGCCCGATGGCCAGCCCGCAGCCCATGCCGAGGTGGCGCTGGCCGTGGTGGACAAGGCCTTGCTGGAGCTCTCGCCCAACCCCAGCTGGGCGCTGCTCAAAGCCATGATGGGCGAGCGCGCCTGGCGCGTGCAAACCGCCACCGCGCAGATGGAAGTGGTCGGCCGGCGCCATTACGGCCGCAAGGCCGTGGCCGCAGGCGGCGGCGGCGGCGAGGGCGAAGGCCAGCACGCCACGCGCGAGCTGTTCGACACCCTGCTGCTGTGGCAGCCGCGCATCGCACTGGACGCCAACGGCCGCGCCAGCGTGCAGGTGCCGCTCAACGACAGCGTCACCACCTTCCACGCCCAGGCCATGGCCGATGCGGGCGTGCAGTTCTTCGGCGAGGGCAGCGCCGAGCTGCTGGCCACGCGCGATCTGCAAATCATCAGCGGCCTGCCGCCCGTGGTGCGCGAGGGCGACCGCTACGACGCGCGCTTGACGCTGCGCAACACCACCGACCAGCCGCTGACCGTGCAGGTCTCGGCGCGCCACGGCCAGCAGGAGCTGCCCGCCAGCAGCGTCAGCCTGGCCGCCGGCGCAGCGCAAACCGTGCAATGGCAGGTCACCGCGCCCATGCTGGAGGGCGACTTGGCCCAGGCCAGCCTGGACTGGCAGCTGCAGGCACAGGCCCAGCAAACGCCGGGCAATGACAAGACCACTCCTCAGGACAGCCTGCGCATCACGCAAACCCTGCTGCCGGCCGTGCCCGTAACGGTTCGCCAGGCCAGCCTGCGCCAACTGGGCGCGGCCAGCGAAGCGCCTTTGCAACTGCAAGTGGCCATGCCCGAGGGCGCGCTGGAGGGGCGCGGCGGCATCGTGCTGCAGGCCCAGAGCCAGCTCGGCGGCGACCTGCTGCCCGGCCTGCAGCGCTGGTGGAAGCACTACCCCTACGCCTGCCTGGAGCAGCGCCACAGCAAGGCCATCGGCCTGCTGGACGAGCAGCTGTTCCAGTCCGTGCAGGCCGATCTGCCCAGCTTCCTGGACGACAACGGCCTGGCTGGCTACTTCCCGCCCAGCAGCCGCTACCAGGGCAGTGTGCCCCTGACGGCCCATTTGCTGCAGGTGGACTCCGTCATGCAGCAGCTGGGCATGCACCACATGCGCATCGACGCCGACTCGCGCCAACGCATGCTCAAGGCGCTGGAAGACTTCGTGGTCGGCCGGCTCGATCTCAAGGCCCCGCCCTACTACCCGAATGCACGGCATGAGCGCAGCGCCGAGCGCCTGATGGCCCTGGCCGCACTCAGCATGCACGGCGCGGCCCAGCCCAGCATGATCGAAAACCTGGAAATCACCCCCAGCGCCTGGTCCACCTACGCCGTGCTGGACTGGCTGCAAATCCTGCGCAACCTGCCCAGCCTGCCCCAGCGCGCCAAGCTGCAGGCCCAGGCCGAGCAAACCCTGCGCAACCGCCTGCAGCACACCGGCACGCAGCTGATCCTGGAGCAAAACGGGCCGCACCATGGCTGGTGGCTGATGCAAAACCCCGACAGCGACGCCGCGCGCCTGCTGCTGCTCACCGCCGACTTGCCCGGCTGGAAGGACGACGCAGGCGCCCTGGCCAGCGCCCTGCTGGCGCGCCAGAACAACGGCGCCTGGCGCACCACCACCGCCAACCTGTGGGGCCAGCTGGCACTGCGGCGCTTCTCCAACCTGCACGAGAGCGAGCCCGTGGGCGGCGCGCTGCAAGCCCGCCTGGGCGGCGAGCAGCAGCAGCGCGACTGGCCCGCGCCCTCGACCAGCGAAGGCCAAGGCGCAGCGCGCGGCGAAGGCAAGGGCATATCGCGCCTGCAAATGCAGTTTGCCTGGCCCGACGCCATCGCCCGCCTGGGCGATGGCCAGGCCGCCGCGCAGCTGAAAGTGGCGCAGCTGGGCACCGGCCGACCCTGGCTGACCATCTCGGCGCTGGCGGCCATGCCGCTGACGGCCCCGGTGCACAGCGGCCTGCGCGTGGAAAAGCGCATCACCCCCGTGGTGCAGGCCCAGCCCGGGCGCTGGAGCCCCGGCGACGTCTACCGCGTGCACCTGCTGCTCGACAGCGCCGCGCAGCTGAACATGACCGTGCTGACCGACCCCATCCCCGCCGGCAGCACCATCCTGGGCAGCGGCCTGGGGCGCGACTCGGCCATCGACAGCCAGGCCGGAGGCGACGAGGGCCACGATGACAGCTGGTGGCGCATCGCCTGGGTGGAGCGCAAGCACGATGCCATGCGCGTGTACTACCACGGCCTGCCCGCCGGGCAGACCCGCTACAGCTACACCGTACGCCTGAACCAGCCCGGCCAGTTCCAGCTGCCACCCACGCGCGCCGAAGCCCTGTACATGCCGCAGTTCTTCGGCGAGACCCCCAATGCCCAGTTCAGCGTGGCCGCGTCCGCAGCGCAGTAAGCGCTATCTGCGCAGTTGGCGCGGCGCGGCGCGGCGCTTGCTGGCCAGCGGCCTGCTGCTGGCCGGCCTGGCGCTGGCGGGCGCGAGCGCGCCAGCGCTGGCCGATAGCCTGCCCAGCTTTGAGCAGGTGCGGCAGGAATTTCACTCCTCCGAAACCTGGCTGCTGGACCGCCACGGCCAGCGCCTGCAGCGCCTGCGCACCGATTTCAGCGTGCGCCGGGGCGACTGGGTGGCGCTGCAGGCCGTCTCCCCCGCGCTGCTGCACGCCATCGTGCTGACCGAGGACAAGCGCTTTTACGAGCACAGCGGCGTGGACTGGGCCGCCGTGGGCGCGGCCGCCTGGGGCAATCTGTGGAACGAGCGCACGCGCGGCGCCTCCACCATCACCATGCAGCTGGCCGGCCTGCTCAACGAGGCGCTGCGCAGCCGCCCCGGCGGGCGCAGCTGGGGGCAGAAGTGGCGCCAGCTGTGGTCCGCGCGCGATCTGGAGCAGGACTGGAGCAAGGCCCAGGTGCTGGAGGCCTATCTGAACCTGGTGCCCTTTCGCGGCGAGCTGCAGGGCATCGACGCGCTCTCGCGCAGCCTGTTCGACAAGGCCCCGCACGGCCTGGACCAGCGCGAGGCCGCCATTGCCGCCGCGCTGCTGCGCGCGCCCAACGCGCCCGTGGCGCGCGTGGCCGAGCGCGCCTGCCTGGTGCTGCAAGCGGCCCAATCGCCCTGGGGGCGCGACTGCAAGGCGCTGGCCTTCTACACCGAAGCGGCCCTGCGCCGCCGCCATTTCGAGCCCGAGCAAGGCGATGCGCCGCACTTCGCCCGCTATGCGCTGCAGCAATACCACGAGCAGCAAACGCAGCAAGGGCTGCAAGATCAGCCATTGCCAGCCGAGCTCCCCAGCTCGCTGGACGCCGGGCTGCAACGCCACGCCGCGCACACGCTGCGCCGGCAACTGCAGCAGCTGCAACACCAGAATGTGCGCGACGGCGCCGTGCTGGTGCTGGACAACGCCAGCGGCGAAGTGCTGGCCTGGGTCGGCTCCTCCGGAGCGCAGCTGAGCCAGGCCGCCGAAGTGGACGCCGTGCAGGCGCTGCGTCAGCCCGGCTCCACGCTCAAACCCTTCCTCTACGCCCAGGCCATTGCACAGCGCCGCCTGACAGCCGCCTCGCTGCTGGACGACTCGCCCGCGCGCATCCCCACCGCCTTCGGGCTGTACGCGCCAGAGAACTACGACCTGCGCTACCGCGGCTGGGTCTCCGTGCGCCAGGCGCTGGGCAGCTCGCTGAACATCCCGGCCGTGCGCACGCTGGGCATGGTCACGCCCGATGCCTTCGCCCAGCAGCTGCGCGCGCTGGGCTTTGCCCTGCCCGAGCCCGCCGGCTTCTACGGCCACAGCCTGGCGCTGGGCGGGGTGGACGTCAGCCTGCTGCAACTGACCAACGCCTACCGCACCCTGGCCAATGGCGGCCTGCACGGCGCCGTGCGCAGCGCCCGCGCGCCAGCCAATACGCCGCGCCCGGCCGACGATGCGCCACGCATCTGGGACGAGCGCGTGGCCTTCATCGTCGGCGACATGCTCTCGGACCGCCACGCCCGGCTGCTGACCTTCGGCACCGACAGTGCGCTGGCCACGCGCTTTTGGAGCGCCGTCAAGACCGGCACCAGCAAGGACATGCGCGACAACTGGGCCATCGGCTACACGCCGCGCTTTGCCATCGGCGTGTGGGTCGGCAATGCCGATGGCTCGCCCATGCACGATGTCAGCGGCATCTCCGGCGCGGCCCCGGTCTGGGCCAGCGTGGCCGCCTACCTGCATGCCCGCCACCCGGCCGCTGCGCCCCAGCCGCCTGCGGGCCTGGTGCGCCTGGGCGTGCAATACCAGCCAGAAAGCCCCGATGCCCCGCCCCCGATCGACAGCAGCCGCCAGGAATGGTTTCTGCCCGGCACCGAGCAGGCCATCTTCACCCTGCCCGCGCCCACGGCCTCAGGCCATGCCGCCAGCGACAGCGCCGGCCACGCCACGGCCGCGCGCATCATCGAGCCGCAGCCGGGCACCATCATCGCGCTGGATCCGGACATCCCGCCGGCCAACCAGATGCTGCGCCTGCAAACCCAGGCCGCGCAGGCGCAATGGTGGTTCAACGGCCAGCGCGTCACCGGCCTGGCCGATGCGCGCCGCTGGTATTGGCCCCCCATGCCCGGCCGGCACCACATCGAACTGCGCAGCGCCGACGGCCGCAACGTGTACGACCAGGTTCACATCGAAGTGCGCGGCGCCTTCCTCAAGACCGATGCGCCTTGAGCGCCTCAAACGCCCCCAAAGAAGAAAAGCCCCGGCAGCGAGAACGCCAACGGGGCGCTTGTCGCGCGCATCAGCCCTGTGGCTTGAAACCTGAAACGGACGGCTCATCCGGATGCAACCCAGCCGGCATGTCGCGCCGCTCATGCAGCACGCGCCAGACGTCGATGCGATTCGATCGCGCAACGTAAAACACCAGACAGTAGGGGTAGCGCATTCAGGCTTTCGGGCAGGGAGATGTTCATCGTGCGCATGGCGCCGCATGGTTCTGGCAGGGCGGGCCAATCGGCAAGCGCCTGTCCGCTCACGCCCCGTTCACTCACGCATCCAAGGGCTGCACCGAAAACGGCACGCGCTGGGCCACGGCGCACATCAGCTCATAGCCTACGGTCTGCGCGCAGGCGGCCACCTCGTCGATGGATAGCAGCGCGCCGCCGTGCTCGGCGCTGGCCTGGCCCCAGAGCACGGCCTCGCTGCCAATGCCGCTGGCGCGCCCGGCCGCCAGCGGCGCGCTCAGATCAACGGCCAGCATGTCCATGCTGATGCGCCCCAGCGTGCGGCTGCGCACCCCGTCGATCAGCACCGGCGTGCCGGTGGCGCACAGGCGCGGGTAGCCATCGGCGTAGCCGCAGGCCACGATGCCCAGCGTCATCGGCTGCGGCGCGGTAAAGCATGAGCCATAGCCCACCGTGGCCCCAGCCTGCAGCTGCTGCGTGGCGATGATGCGGCTGCGCAGGCTCATGGCCGGCTGCAGCCCCCAGCTGGCGGCCGTGCCAGCCGGGTAGTCGGGCGCGCTGCCATACAGTGCAATGCCGGCGCGCACCCAGTCCAGATGGGTTTGCGGCGCACGGCCAAAGCGCAGCGCGGCGGCGCTGTTGCTGATCGTGCGCTCGCCCGGCAGGCCTTGCGCGGCCTGCTCGAACAGCGCCTGCTGCGCAGCGATGCCGCCTGGGCCATCGGCATCGCTGAAGTGCGTCATCAGCGAGATTTCATCGACCTGCGGCAAGGCATTCAGCCGCGCCCAGGCGGCGCGAAAGCCCGTCAGGCCAAAGCCCAAACGGTTCATTCCGCTATTGAGTTTGAGAAACACCCGGTGCGGCGCATGCGTTTTGTGCGCGGCCAGCATGTCGATCTGCTCCTGGCAGTGCACGGTGTGCCACAACGACAGGCGCGAGCACAGCTCCAGATCGCGCGGCTCAAACACGCCTTCGAGCAACAGGATGGGCCCGCGCCAGCCCAGCTCCCGCACGCGCTGCGCCTCCTGCAGATCGAGCAGTGCAAAGCCATCGGCGCCGCGCAGCGCCTCATAAACCCGCTCAATGCCATGCCCATAGGCATTGGCCTTGACCACCGCCCACAGCTTGGCATCACCTGCATGGGAGCGCACCACAGCCAGGTTGTGCCGCAATGCAGGAAGATGAACAGTGGCTTGGATGGGGCGCGGCATGGACAAACAGCAGTCAAAAGGGCCAAAACGGCGCGCGTATTGTGGCACCCCTGAGAGCCTGTTCGGAGTCTCGATGCAGGCCGGCAAAGGGCTGAATCACCCCAAGCTGCAAAAAGATTTTGACGATGTTTCGCGACTGGCCGGGCGCGCCTACAATTTGTTGCGCCCCGCAGTTCAGCACTCTCTGGGGCTGCATGCTTTTTTGACTTTACGGATTTTTTGCACCATGACTTCACTACGCTTTCAACTGCAGGCCACTGCACTCGCTGCTCTGCTGTGCGCCACAGGCGCTGCCCAGGCCAAGACCTGGGTTCTATCCTCCGACAAGGAAGGGCTGTCCAGCTACAACACAGGCATCAGCATCATCAACTCCATCTACAGCACATTTGAAACTGCTGCCGGCGGCCCCGCAGAAACCGTTGACGGTCGCGGCCTGCTGCATGCCAGCGCAACCGAGGCCTTGCCTGCCGACGTGCCCGCCGGGGTGGACATCGTGGTGGTCGCCACCGTCCAACCCAATCAAACCGTCACGGGTGTGCAGCACGGCGTCGATGCCGCGCGCTTTGCCAAAGTCATGGATTGGGCCAAAACCCGCAGCGATCTGACCTTTGTCTTCCTCAACGACGGCTGCTGCCGCCCTTCGGACACTGGCAGCGTCGCAGGCTTTCTCAACAACAGCCTGGGCCTGAGCGGCGCGGACGAGATCACCAGACTCGGCAGCGTGGCCCCCCAAGGCAACTCCGTCTATCTCAACACCAACTCGCCCTACAAAGACAACTTCGCTGCCCTGGACCCACTGGCTGTCGAGGTCTATGGCAAATACGTCAACGTCCCCGCCCCCTACGCCGTCTATCTGGCCCCTGCCGCTGCCGACACCCCGCCCGCATCCATGCCTGCAGCTGCGGACAAAGTGCAGGCCTATGGCGTCGTCGTCCCCCGCGCAGCCACCAATGGCAGCGCCTGTGTGATCGCCTTTACCGACACCAGCCAATTCGCTCTGGCCTCCGCCCCGGCACAAGCTGGCCAGCTGGCCAATAGCATCATGGCTGCCGCGAAAGACTCTGCGGGCGCCTGCCAGGTGAAAACCGTGGCGACTGCCGATCTGGTGCCCTCCATCACCCTCTCTTCGCCCCTGCAAGTAGGCGGCAGCGGCACGCTCACCGTCAAGGTGGACAACCTCGGCCAAAGCGACAGCGCCGCTGGCGGCAAAGTCGTGGTCACTCTGCCAGCGCAAGCGCAGGTGGATGACACCGCATTGCCCGCAGGCTGCACCAAACCGGCGCCCTCGGAAGTGGAATGCACACTGGGCGCCATCACCGCACAAAACCACAAAACACTCACGCTGCCCATCACCATCGTTGGCTCTGGCACAGACAGCACCTTCCGTGCACAGGTGACTGGCGGCTCCGCCGACACCGGCGAACTGGCCCCCCAATTGCAGAACAACGGCCCTATCGAGAGCAAAGTCACCATCGCCGCTCCTACAGCCACCATCACCGGCCCGGCCACCGCCCAGCCCAACGCTGCCACCACCGTCACCGGCACCGCCACCGGCCTGACCGATGGCGCCCAAGTCACCGTCACCGTCAACGGCACCGCCTTGCAAGCCACCGTCACCGGCGGCAACTTCAGCGTCAGCTTCCCCAGTGGCTTTCCTGTAGGCACCCATGCCGTCACCGTCACCGGCCCCAGCGGCTGGGCATTGACGCAAAACGGCACGCACAGCATCCAGGTAGACCCTCCCGCCCCGGCCACAACAGCCACCATCAACGGCCCAGCCACTGCAACCGCAGGCACCGGCTTCACCGTCACTGGCGCCAGCAACGCCAGCGACGGCACAGTGATCCAAGTCACCGTGGGTGGGCACACCGTGCCCGCCACCGTCAATGGCGGCCAATTCAGTGCCAATATCCCTGGGCTGGCCGCAGGCAACTACCCCGTGACCATCACCGGCGCCACGCTGACCGCGCCGCACACCATCAATGTGACGGCTGCACCCACAGCACCCAGCAACGCAGCACCCGTACCAGCGCTGAACGTTTGGGGCTTGGGCGCCCTGGCGGCCTTGCTGGGGGCAGCAGGCCTGCGCCGCCAGCGCAAGCGCAACTGATTTCACGCCCCCTTACTGCGCTTCAACCAGATCAGCGCAGGCAAGCAATGCCGCGCACGCATGGTTTGGCGATTGAACATGGGGGCATAAATTGCATAAGCCACTTTGTGCGGCTACAGGCCACAGCACACACAGCGCCCTGCGGGGCGCTGTTTTTTTGCCGAGCCGCCAGACCAGGCCATTGGTTCTGCCCCATGGCAGTAGTGATATAACCGACCGCTTTGCTGCCCGCTGCGCTGGCGCGCCGCAGGCATCCTCTGCACTACCTGCGGCCGCTGCGCCTGTCTGTCATGAAACCTGGCTTTTCCACCATCATGTCCGCCCAGTTCTTCAGCTCCCTGGCGGACAATGCCCTGTTCGTGGTGGCGGTGGAATTGCTGCGCCGCAGCGGCGCACCTGAGTGGCAAAGCGCAGCATTAGTGCCGATGTTTGCACTGTTTTATGTGCTGCTGGCGCCGTTCGTGGGCGCTTTTGCCGATGCGCAGCCCAAGGGCCGGGTGATGTTCATCAGCAATGCCATAAAAGTCATTGGCTGCCTGATGATGATTTCCGGCGCGCCGCCTCTACTGGCCTATGCCATCGTGGGTTTGGGGGCTGCGGCCTATTCGCCAGCCAAGTACGGCATCCTCACCGAGCTGCTGCCCCCGTCGCTGCTGGTCAAGGCCAACGGCTGGATTGAGGGGCTGACGATTGCCTCCATCATCCTGGGCGTGGTGCTGGGCGGCGCGCTGGTCAGCGATGCGGTCCATGCCTGGCTGCTGGCGCTGCAATTGCCAGGCATGGCGCCGGCCCTGCACAACCCGGTGCAGGCGGCCATGGCCTGCATCATCGTCATCTACGCGCTGGCGGCCTTCATCAATCTCTTCATCCCGCGCACCAGCGTGGCGCGCCGCCCGATGTGGAAGGGCTCGAACCTGGGCGTGCTGGGCAGCTTCCAGGCGATGATGCGCGACTTCGTCACCTCCAACAACCGCCTGTGGAACGACCGCCTGGGCCAGATTGCGCTGGCCACGACAACCTTGTTCTGGGGCGTCTCGGGCAATTTGCGTTACATCGTATTGGCCTGGAGCGCCGTGGCCCTGGGCATGGGCACGACCGAGGCCTCGTCGCTGCTGGGCATCGTGGCGCTGGGCACGGCCGTGGGGGCCGTGGTGTCGTCAACACGGGTGCGGCTCGAACGCGCCACCAGTGTGCTGCCGGTGGGCGCAGCCATGGGCGCAGTGGTCATGCTGATGCATTGGGTTGGGAGTCTGTACGGTCACTTCCACACACCAGCGCATTGGAGCGGCCACCTGTACTGGGTGGTGCCCATCTTCGTGCTGGTGGGCTTGCTGGGCGGATACATGGTGGTGCCCATGAATGCGCTGTTGCAGCATCGTGGCCACACGCTGATGGGCGCAGGCCGCTCCATCGCGGTGCAGAACTTCAACGAGCAGGCCTGCATCCTGGCGCTGGGCCTGTTGTATGTGCTGGCCACGCACCTGGGGCTTTCGGCCCCGGCGGCGATGACGGCATTTGGCGCCGTGGTGCTGGGCATGACGCTGCTCATCATGGCCTGGCATCGGCGCAACCTGCGCACCGACGGCGCGCGCATCGCCCACGATCTGGAGATGATTCGCCAAGACCACCATCGCCTGGACTAGAGCGTGTTGGGCCTGTAGGGTTGTTGAGACTGAATGTCGTGGCGGCGCTGCCGCTCAAAACTGCGCAGCTGCTGCAACTTTTGCCCCGAAAACCGCTTCGCAACCCCAATCTCAACAGCGTCTGACCTTTGCGCCGCACAACCCCGCCATGCCTCAAGCAACTTGCCCTCAGGCCAACGCCAGCGCCCCCGCACTGGCGCAGGCCATGATCCTGGCCGCTGGCCGCGGCCAGCGCATGCGTCCGCTGACCGACCACACACCCAAGCCACTGTTGCTGGTGCGCGGCCAGCCCTTGCTGGCCTGGCACCTGGCAGCAATGGCGCGTGCAGGCATCGACTGCGCGCTCATCAACACCGGCTGGCTGGGCGAGCAAATCCCGGCGCGCCTGGGCAAGCGTTTCGCCCCCATTGAGGTCAGCACTCCCGCCAGCGCCGAGTGCCTGGGTTCGCCAGCGCCTGCACCGGCTGCCGTACAGATGCTCTATTCGCGCGAGGATCTGGACTTTGGCGGCGGCATCGAGACCGCCGGCGGCATCGCCCGTGCGCTGCCACAGTTGCAGCACGTGTTTTGGCTGGTCGCAGGCGACGTGTATGCACCGCAGTTTCGCTTTGATCCGCAGGCTCGCGCGCGCTTTGCTAGCAGCGATGCGCTGGCACACCTGTGGTTGGTGCCTAACCCGCCGCATCACCCGCGCGGCGACTTCCTTCTCGAACATGGGCTGGCGCGCCCATTGCCCGAGCACGCCAGCGATGCGCAGCAGGGCCCGTCGTACACCTACAGCACCATCGCCCTGCTCAAGCAAGCCTTGTTTGAGCCGCCCTGGTGCGAGCTGCCACGCGGCAACCCCCAAGGCCAAGCCGCCGCGCTGGGGCCGCTGCTGCAGCGCGCCGCGCGCGCCGGGCGCGTCAGCGCCAGCCTTTACCAAGGCGACTGGACCGATGTAGGCACCCCGCAGCGCCTGGCCGCCCTGAACCAGCCGCCTGCCTGAGAGCCGGTTGAAAACACATTGCACAGCTCTTCTGGCTGGCGCCACATCATCTTCAATGGGCCCCAATTGGCATTTGGTAACGAGTCCAGCGCAGCGCAGCCCGCGGGAGTGCGCCACATTCGATTAGTATTGCCGCAGCGCATGGGCGTCCGCCATGCATCGTCCGTCCAAGAAAAGGCCCTTGACCCATGTGGGATCGCATCAAGCAGCTCTGGAGCAAAGCCCCTCGTCCGCCGCAAACCCTTCAGCTGCCAGAGCAAGAGCAGCGCGCCTTGCTCGCGCAGGCACAGCAGGCCCTCGATCAAGGCCAATACGCCCAGGCCGAGCGCCAGGCCCATGAGCTGGCAGGCTCCAGCATTGCCGAGCTGTCTGAACAAGGCATGCGCCTACTTGGGCTGGTGTACTTCCATCAGCAGCAGTATCTGCAGGCCTGGCCAATCTTCCAAAAACTGGCCCAGCGCACCGGCAGCGTCAAAGACTGGTTCAATGTCGCCACCTCGGCCACGCTGGCCGGCGAGATCGCTCAGGGCGCCAGCGCCTTCGAAAGCGCCCTCAAGGCCCATGACGGCAGCGACGAAAGCCCCGCCCTGAGCGCCGCCAGCATGCACCTGTACTACGCCTGCGCGCTGCGCGACCGCAGCGAGCACGCCAAGGCATTCGAGCACGTGCAGGTGCTGCGCGCACTGTACGAAAAACTGCCGCAGACCGATGCCCGCACGCTGGAGCTGCGCAACTTCCCGCGGCTCGATGCCGTGCTGGACATGATGGCCGACGTATTGGCCCACTCCGGCGACATCCCCGAGGCCGAAGCCTGGCTGCGCAGTTTCGGCCAGCAGCTCAAAGGCAGCAGCATCCATAAGGACATCGCCCAGGCCATCGAACGTCTGCACCGCAAAGCCCCGCCAGCACCGCCCCCGCAAGAGACAGCGGATGCCGCCGCCACGCCCGGTACGGCCCCGGCATCAGCGCCAGAGCCAGCTTCTGCCGCCCGTGCGCCCCTGGCCGAGGACAGCACCGCACAACAAAGCCTGCCCCTGGAACGCCAGGACAAAGAGCCTAGGCTGGACTGAGCGCCGCCGCTGGCGCCCGCGCCACTACAGCGGCGAGAGCGCGCCGGGGCCGCTCAGAGCCTACCCGCCCAAAACCCGGGAAGATGCGGCAATCCAGCCGGACAGGCGCTGCGCGGGCAGGCACACGAATCAACAGACGGCGCTTCGGCCCCCGGCAGGGCCTGCTGCCTGGCCCAGGCCCAGCCGCACCAAGGCTTGCACAGCCAGCCACAGCAACCCGGTCAGCCAGGCGTACAGCCCAACCAGAAAGCCGACGGCGTGGCGCGGCACTTCGACGTAGCCATCGCCAAACACCGAGGAAAACAGGCTGTAGAACATCACCATGCCGCCCAGGCCCAGCAGCATGTACGCGGCCCGCGCACTACCACTGCTGCTGCGGCGCAGCACGGCCAGGCCCAGACACAGCGGGCTGGCCAGCGCCGCCAGCCAGAACAGCGCCTGCCAGGCCCAAGGGGCCTGATTCAAGCCCAGCCAGGCCGCCAAGGCCGTGGACAGCGAGCTGCCGCGCGCCACCTGGCGGCGCAGCGCAGCGCTGCTGCCATCTGGCGAAGCCGCCTCGAAAGCAACGATGCCTGGATGGGCATGGAAGGGGCTGAGCCGGGCCAAACCTATGCGCATCGGGGTGAAAAAGGTGGCCGGCTGCTGCGCGAACAGCGCCAGCAGGCGCTTTCTGGAAAACTGCTTCAAGGCCGGGCAAGGGTGGTTTTCGATCATGCCCGGCGCGTACCAGTTCAGGCCCTTGCCGGCCATGCAGCTGGGCGGCAGCTGCAGCGTCTGCAGCGCGGCCTGCGGGTCAGGCGCTGCGGGCAGCACGGCCTCCAGCACGGTGTTGGTGCTGTTGACCCAGGGGATCACGGCGTGAATTCCTTTGGGCTTGTTCATCTGCCCGTAGGCTAGCGGGATCAGCAGCGCCAGTGCCAGCATCAGCGCGCCGGGCCGCCAGATGCGCCAGCGCGCCAGGCACAGCGCGGCCAGCGCGCACAGCACCGCTGCCAGCGGCATGTACTGGTGCTTGCTCAAGCCCAGCCACAGCAGCACCAACACCCACAGCAACCAGTAGCCGCTGCCGCGCTGGCCGGCCCTGCCCTGCTGCTGCGCCAGATCGGCCAGCAGCAGCAGCGCCAGGCACAGGCCGGCGATGGTCGAGACCTCGTGGTAGAGGGTGTTGAAGTACAGCAGGTGCACCCAGTCGCCCAGCACCAGCGCCAGCAGGAAGGCCGCAGCCAGGCGCAGCGGCGCGCTGCCCAGCGCCACCAGCAGGGCGGCGGCCATGGTGGCCACGGCGACGATCTTGATCAGCCCGATGACGCGGATGTCGAACACCGCGCCTTTCTCGAACACCCAGGTACTCACCTTGGAGAACAGGTTGTCGCTGGAGCGCGTGCAGTTGGACTTGGCTTTTTCGCCGTCGAAATGCAGGCGGGTGTGCACGTGGTCGATCTCACCCTGCACACGTTGGCCTTGCTCATTGATGAGCCAGACGCCGTGGCAGGAGGACTGGCGCACGAAATCCCAACTGTCCGCATAACCGAGCACGGGCGCGCCCAGCACCACCCAGCACATCTTGGCCAGCGTCAGGGCCAGCAGCAGCGCGGCCAGCCAGCCGGCGATGCGCATACGACGCTGCGTTGCTGGACGCTGCGCAGCGCCCGCCTGTGTTTTTTTCAGCATGCCCGTCTTCTTTTGTGTCGTGCCATGCATGGCGCTCAATCGTTTCAACGGCGTGCGCTGCTGCCAGGCGTCTTGGCCTGGCGCTCAAAGCTGAAGGGGGCCGAGATGGCGCAAGACTGCAACAGCGGCATTTGCACCCGGCCCTGGCCACGCATCTGCGTAGGGCTGAGCACATGCAACTCATAGTGCACGTCCATGGGCAAGGCTAGGCCCTGCACTTGCACGCCCTGGGCCGTGGCCACAAAGTGGTTGGGGCCAGGCTGCTGCCAGCGCACGGCCTGGTGCTGCACCAGCTGCGCGGGGTGGAAGGGTTTGCCAAAGCGCACTTGCTCGCCGCGCTCTTGCGGCAGCAACTGGCGCAGGGTTTCTGCCAGGCCGGGCATGCAGGTGGCGCTGGACTGAGTCGCACCCATGTCCCAGCGCCAATAGCCATCGCGCGGCTGGATGCGCTTGGGCTGGGCAGCGGGCTTGGCCGTCGCATTTTTCACGCCCTGCGCAACGCCAGCCGCTGGCCAGGCCAGCAAGGCCAAGGCCAGCAAGGCCGCGCAGATCGCCCAGAGGGCAGGCAGGCTGCGACGCATGGGCCGGCAGTGGGCAAGGTTGGCAGGCTGGGCTGCAGCCTGACGGAGCAAATTCTTCATGGCAATGTCTTGAGGGATGGGAGGGACAAAAGAAAACCCATGAGCAAAGGCCTGCGGGCAGGACTGGGGCCTGGGGCTGGCGCTGCGCCGGTGTTGCTATAACTCCTCCACCCGCCGGGGCGGGAAGCTCTCCCAGCTCTGGCAGCCGGGGCACTGCCAGAAGTAATGCTGGGTCTCGAAGCCGCATTGCGTGCAGCGGTAGTGCAGGCGTGGTTGCAAGGCCTTGTCCAGCGAGGCCTGCACGGCGGCGGCGCTGTCGCCACCCTCTTGCGCAGCAATGCCTGGCTGGCCTGCGGCCGCCTGCGTGCCATCGAGCTGGGCCTGCATCCAGCGCGCTGCCGCCACCAGCGAGGGCCGGCGGCGCACGTGCTCCACATACCACTGCGCGGCCTGCGGCCAACCCAGGCGCTGTTCGATGGCCACCAGCGTCAGCAGCACGTCCAGGCTGGGCTCGCGCTGGTACTGCGCGCGCAGCAGTGTGTGCAGCTGCTGCAGCGCGGGCTGCTGCGCATCGACGCGGGGCAGCAGCTCACGCACGCAGGAGGCCACCAATGGCATGGCCTCGGGCTGCTGCCGGGCCAGCTCCAGCCCAGCTTGCAAGGCCTGCAGATGCTGGCCCTGCTGTTGCAGCAGCTGGATGTGCTCCATGGCCGGGCGCACATGCTGCTGCGCGCCACCGGCTGCGGCCAGTGCACTGGCCTGCGCCTGGGCCTGCTGCAGCAACGCCTGGGCCTGCGGGTAATCGCGCGCACGGGCTGCCTGCTGGGCCTGTTCGCACCAGTAGTGCACCTGGCGGCCGAGCATTCTGGGTTGCCGGCCAGCGGCATCGGCGCCAGGCGCGCTATTGGCCTGCGCATCAATGCGTTCGAGCAGCGCCAGGGCCTGCGGCCAATCGCGCAGGCGTTCATAAACGTACAGCAGCGCCGTCTGGGCCTGGGGCTCCAGCTCGGTGCCGATCAATGGTTGCAGGGCCTGCTCAGCGAAATCGAACAGGCCGATCTTGAGGTAGTCCTGCGCCAGCCCCCATTGGGCGCGCGCACGATCAGCGGCGCTGAGGTCGGCGCGGGCCAGCAGGTGCTCGTGTACGCGCACAGCGCGGTGGTATTCGCCACGGCGGCGAAACAAACTGCCCAGGGCAAAGTGCAGCTCAATCGTCTCGGGGTCGGATTGCACCGCCTCGACGAAGACGTCGATCGCCTTGTCCTGCTGCTCGTTGAGCAAATAGGTCAGGCCTTGAAAATAGGTACGCGGCGAACTGCGCTGCAGCACGCGCATTTGACGCCAATCCAGGCGCGAGGCCAGCCAACCCAGCATGAAGGCCAGCGGCAGGCCCAGCAACAGCCAGCTCCATTCGAAATCCATGCTCACTCCTGTGTGCCCTGTGCGCCTGCCGCGCGGCGAGCCCCGGCCTGATGCACGCCTGCGCCCGGCGGCATGGTGGGAGGGTACATGCTGGGTTGGTAGGCGCTGCTTTGAAACATGCTGGGCATGGCCGCCGAGGCTGCATGCTGGCGCCAACGGCGCCAGCGCCCGATCGCCGTGGCCAGGCCCAGTGCCAGACCCAGTGCAAACGCCACCAGCATGGCCAACACCAGCGGCCCTTGCCATTGCAGGCCGAAAAAGCCATGCACGGTCACGCGGTGCTGGTTGTTCAATGAAAAGGCAAACAGCAAAAAGAAAAAGGCTGCCCGAAGCAGCCACACGAGGTATTTCATGGGAATGGGCAATGGGTCTGGAACAGCGGCGGCAAGCACAGGATGCAAGCAACGCCAGCCATCATACCCACTGCTGCACAACGGCTGCCGGGCCAGTGTCACTGTGGCTTGGTGGCCTGTTGCTTGGCGGCCTGATCCACTGCCTCGCGCAAAGCCTTGCCGGGCTTGAAGTGCAGCACGCGCTTTTCGGGCACTTGCACGGCCGCGCCATTGCGCGGATTGCGCGCAGTGCGCGGTGCGCGGCGGTTGACGGTGAAGCTGCCAAAGCCGCGGATTTCAATGCGATGGCCCTGCTCCAGAGCATCGCCCATGGCATCCAGCAGCACCTTGACCGCGTATTCGGCATCGGTCTGGCTCAGCTGGCTGAAGTGGGCAGTGAGTTCTTCGACGAGATCGGATCGGGTCATGGCTCGCAGCGTCCAGTACGACATTCCATGCAGCCTGGGCGGCATCCGCCTGCAATGTGAGCGGGCCGGGCCATACAGGCCCGGCCCGGCTGACTAGCAGCGGAGGCCGTGCGCACAGCCCTCAATCATGGGGGTGTGCGCTGGCCATCACGGCATCACTTCTCTTCGACAGCGCCGCCGAGCTTGGCCTTGAGCAGCGCGCCCAGGCTGGTCGTGCCGGCATTGCCAACCGATTGCTGCGCCAGGTGGTCCAGAGCCTCTTGCTGATCAGCGGCGTCCTTGGCCTTGATGGACAGCTGGATGCTGCGGTTCTTGCGATCGATGTTGGTGATGACGGCGGTGACTTCGTCGCCTTCCTTGAGCACGTTGCGGGCATCCTCGACGCGGTCGGCGGAAATGTCCGAGGCGCGCAGGTAGCCGGTCACGTCCTCGCCCAGCTCGATCTCGGCGCCCTTGGCGTCCACGCTCTTGACCTTGCCGGTGACGGCCTGGCCACGGTCATTGACGGACACGAAGGTCGTGAACGGATCGGCGTCAAGCTGCTTGATGCCCAGGCTGATGCGCTCGCGGTCCACGTCCACGGCCAGCACGATGGCCTCGACTTCCTGGCCCTTCTTGTAGTTGCGCACGGCCGATTCGCCCGGCTCGTTCCAGGAGAGGTCGGACAGGTGCACCAGGCCATCGATGCCCGAGGCCAGGCCGACGAACACGCCAAAGTCGGTGATGGACTTGATCGGGCCCTTGACGCGATCGCCACGGTTGGTGTTCTGGGCGAAGTCTTTCCAGGGGTTGACCTTGGTCTGCTTCATGCCCAAGGAGATGCGGCGCTTGTCCTCGTCGATGTCCAGCACCATGACTTCGACTTCCTCGCCCAGCGAGACGACCTTGGAAGGCGCAACGTTCTTGTTGGTCCAGTCCATTTCGGAGACGTGCACCAAGCCCTCGATGCCGGGTTCGAGCTCGACGAAAGCACCGTACTCGGCAATGTTGGTGACCTTGCCGAACAGGCGGGTATTGGCCGGATAGCGGCGCGAGACGCCGATCCACGGATCTTCGCCCATTTGCTTCAGGCCCAGGGAGACGCGGCTCTTTTCGGCGTCGAACTTGAGCACCTTGGCCGTGATTTCCTGACCGGCCTGCACCACCTCGGAGGGGTGACGCACGCGGCGCCATGCCATGTCGGTGATGTGCAGCAGGCCATCAATGCCACCCAGATCGACGAAGGCGCCGTATTCGGTGATGTTCTTGACCACGCCATCGACGATGGCGCCTTCCTTGAGGGTGGCCAGCAGCTTTTCGCGCTCTTCGCCCATGGAGGCTTCGACCACGGCGCGGTGGCTCAGCACCACGTTGTTGCGCTTGCGGTCGAGCTTGATGACCTTGAACTCCATGGTCTTGTTTTCGTACGGAGTCAAGTCCTTGACCGGACGGGTATCGACCAGCGAACCGGGCAGGAAGGCGCGGATGCCGTTGACCAGCACGGTCAGGCCGCCCTTGACGCGACCAGAGGTGGTGCCGGTGACGAATTCACCGGACTCCAGCGCCTTTTCCAGCGCCAGCCAAGAGGCCAGGCGCTTGGCGGTATCGCGCGAGAGGATGGTGTCGCCGTAGCCGTTTTCGATGGAGCCGATGGCCACGGAGACGAAGTCCCCGACCTGGACTTCGACCTCGCCTTGGTCGTTCTTGAACTCTTCCAGCGGAATGAAGGATTCGGACTTCAGGCCAGCGTTCACGACCACGAAGTTGTGCTCGATGCGCACGACCTCGGCGGTGATGACCTCACCGGGGCGCATTTCAGTGCGCTGCAGAGACTCTTCGAATAAGGCGGCAAAAGATTCAGACATGTGTTTCCTTGGCCAGGCTGCCCGCTTCCGCCAGCACCATTGCTGGGCGTTTCTACCGTGGCAGCCGGCAGTGCGGGCCGAAGCCCTGGGGGATGATGAAAAAAACCAGCCAAAAGCTGGCTGGGCGAACTTCGCAACCGGGTTTTAGGCGCTGGCCGCAAACGGCTGCCGCTGCTCCCACCACTGCAGCACCTGCTCGGTGGCGGCGCTGATGCTGAGCTCGGAGTTATCCAGCATCAGCGCGTCGGCAGCCGCCGCCAGCGGGGCGACCGAGCGCGTGGCATCGCGCCGGTCGCGCTCCTCAAGCTCGGCGCGAAGGTCGGCAAGTGTAGCCGTAAAGCCTTTGGAAATCAATTGCTTATAGCGGCGTTCAGCGCGTTTTTCGGCGCTGGCCGTCAAAAACACTTTCAGCGGCGCCTGCGGGAACACCACCGTGCCCATATCGCGCCCGTCGGCCACCAGACCGGGGGCGCGCGCGGCCTGGTGCTGCCAGTCCAGCAGGGCCTGGCGCACTTCGGGCAGGGCCGAGATCAGCGAGGCGTCGCGGCTGGCCGCATCGCTGCGGATGGCATCGCTCACGTCCTGGCCGTCCAGCCAGATGCGCTCACCCTCGAACACCAGCGCCATGCCGCGCGCCAGCGCTGCCAGGGCCTGAGCATGGGCGGGCTCGATCGTCAGCCCGGCGTGGCGCGCGGCCAGCCCGGCTGCGCGGTACAGCGCGCCCGAGTCCAGCACGGCATAGCCCAGGCGCTGCGCCACCTGCGCCGCCAGCGTGCCCTTGCCCGAGGCGCTGGGCCCGTCGATGCAGATCACGGGCACGGCGCCCGGCTGGGCCTGCACCACGCTGAACAAAGTCTCGAAATATTCAGGGAAAGTCTTGCCCACGCAGCGCGGATCCTGGATGCGCACCGGCAGGCGCGCCGGGTTGAAGGCCGCCAGCGAGAAGCACATGGCCATGCGGTGGTCGTCGTAGGTGGCAATGGTGGCGGCGCGCCATTGCCCGGCATCGGCCGGGGGCGTGATGGCGATCCAGTCCGCGCCGCTGTCCACCCGCGCGCCCAGCTTGGTCAGCTCGGCGGCCATGGCGGCGATGCGGTCGGTCTCTTTGACGCGCCAGCTGCCGATGTTGCGAATGCGCGTCGTGCCTTGCGCGTACAAGGCCATCACCGCCAGCGTCATGGCCGCGTCGGGGATGTGGTTGGCGTCAATGTCAATGGCCTGCAGCGGCCACTGGCCGCGCTGCACCTTCAGCCAGTTGGGGCCAGCCTGCACCTGCACGCCCATCTGGCGTGCGGCTTCGACAAAGCGGATGTCGCCCTGGATCGAGTCCTCCCCCACGCCCTGGATGGTCAGGCTCTGGCTCTGGGCTGGGTCGCTGGCGATGCCGCCCAGCGCGATAAAGTAGCTGGCCGAAGAAGCGTCGGCCTCCACATCCAAGCGGCCGGGCGACTGGTAGCGGCTGCCCGCCGCAATGGTGAAGCGCTGCCAGCCCTCGTTGGCCACGACCACGCCAAAGCGCTGCATGAGATTGAGCGTGATGGCGATGTAGGGCTGGGAGATCAGCTCGCCCACGACCTCGATGCAGCAATCGCGCTGCTGCGCCGCCAGCGGCAAGGCCATCAGCATGGCGGTGAGGAACTGGCTGGAGACATCGCCACGAATGCGAACGCACAGCGGCCCCGCGCCCTGCGCCCCGGCCTGGGCCGCGCCGATGCGCAGCGGCGGATAGCCCTCGCGCCCGGTGTAGGCCACGTCAGCGCCGAGCTGGCGCAACGCATCGACCAGATCGCCAATGGGGCGCTCCTGCATGCGCGCCACGCCGGTGAGGGTGAATTGCTGGCCCGCACCGGCCAGCAACGCCAGCGCAGCGGTCAGCGGCCGCATGGCTGTGCCGGCGTTGCCCAGGTGCAGCTCGGCACTTTGCGGCAGTGCGGCGCGGTGCAGCGCCGTGATGCGCAGCGCGCCGG
The DNA here is from genome assembly GCF_002288875.1 of Vandammella animalimorsus. Classification (NCBI taxonomy): domain Bacteria; kingdom Pseudomonadati; phylum Pseudomonadota; class Betaproteobacteria; order Burkholderiales; family Comamonadaceae; genus Vandammella; species Vandammella animalimorsus. The sequence goes on from NZ_NTBH01000004.1 coordinate 69,730, forward strand.
GCGCACCTGGCGGCACATCTAAGCGCTCGATGCGGCAGCCCAGCGCCTGCAGCGCGCCGAGCATGGCTTCGGTGTCGTCCGAGTCCAGCAGGCCGTGCAGCTCGGTGCTCTGGCCCTCGCACAGCGCCGCCAGCAGCAGCGCGCGGTTGGAGATGCTCTTGGAGCCAGGCAGCGCTACGCTGCCATGTGCCGCGCACAGCGGCGGGAGATCGAGAAACGGGATGGAAAACATGGGCAAGGGGGCGCAAGAGGCTGCGCCAGCAAAGCGATGAAGGGCCAGAGAGGTTGCCGCTCGACAGCGGCAAGGCTCAGTGCTGCTGCCACTGGCCGCGCGCGCTGCTGGCGCTGGCGATGAGCTTTTCCAGCGCCTGGGCATCCTGCGCGTGCAGCGCGCGCTGGAACTCCTGGATGCTCAACACCAGCTCCCGCAGCCGGCCGGCGACTTCGGTGCGGTTGGCCAGCAATACATCGCGCCAGAGCACCGGATCGCCAGCGGCAATGCGGCTGAAATCGCGAAAGCCTGGCCCGGCCAAGCGCAACAACTGCTCGCTGTCGCGCTGCGACAGCAGGCTGTTGACGTAGGCAAAGGCCACCAGATGCGGCAGGTGACTGACGGCGGCCAAGGCGCTGTCGTGCTCCAGCGCCGACATCACCTGCACCTGCGCGCCCAGCGCCGCCCACAGCGCCTGGGCCTCCTGCACCTTGTTCAGGTCGGTGGCCGGCGTGGGCGTGAGCACCACCTTGGCGCCTTGGTAGAGCGCGGCATCGGCGTGCTCCACGCCCGAGCGCTCCTTACCGGCAATCGGGTGCGCGGGCACGAAGTACTGGGCGTTCCAGCCCAGCAGCTTTTCGGCGGCCTGCACCACGTCCTGCTTGGTTGAGCCCAAATCCATGGTCAGCACATCGGCCTGCACGAATTGGCGGATGGTCTTGAACATCTCGGCCGTGGCCGCCACCGGCACGGCCAGCACGATCAGGTCAGAGCCGGCGCAGGCCTGCATGGCCGACAGCGCCTCGGTGTCGATGACGCCCATTTGCCGCGCGCGCGCCGTGGTCGAGGGCGACTTGCTGTAGCCGACCACATGCCGCACGAGCTGGGCCCGTTTGAGCGCCAGCGCCAGCGAGCCGCCCATCAGCCCGCAACCGATCAGGCCAAGTTGGTTGTATGTTTTTGCCATGAAATGAATGCCATCAATTGGCGCAGCGCAGAGACTGCGCGCAGTCAGTCTTTGACGGGATAAGCCCCCAGCAGCTTGAAGAAAGCGCTCAGGCCGCGCAGCTCCTGCAGCGCTTGAGCGACCTCGGGCTGGCCGGGGTGGCCGTCAATGTCGATGTAGAAGTAGTACTCCCACTGGCCGGTGCGCGCCGGGCGCGATTCAAAGCGCGTCATCGACACGCCGTGCTTTTTCAGCGGCGTGAGCAGGTCGTGCACTGCGCCGGGGCGGTTGGGCACGGCAATGACCAGGCTGGTGGAGTCGCGCCCGCTGGGCTCGGGCATGGGCATGGTCTGCGGCAGGCAGATGATGCCAAAGCGGGTGCGGTTGTAGGCATCGTCCTGAATGGCCGGGGCGACGATGTGCAGACCGTACTGCGTGGCTGCGCGCTCGCTGGCCAGGCCGGCCCAGGCTGGATTGGTGGCCGCCAGGCGCGCGCCCTCGGCGTTGCTGGAGACGGGCCTGCGCTCGGCATGCGGCAAGTGCTTGGCCAGCCAGGCATGGCATTGCGCCAGCGCCTGCGGGTGGGCCAGCACGGCCTCGATGCCCTCGGCATCGCCGCGCAGGCGCAGCAGGTTGTGGCGCACCTGCAGGCTGACCTCACCGACCATGTGCACCGGCGATTGCAGCAACAAGTCCAGCGAGCGCGTGACCACGCCTTCGTTGGAGTTCTCCAGACCGACCACGCCGTACTGCGCATTGCCAGAGAGGGTGGCATGGAACACTTCGTCGAAGCTGTTGCAGTAGACGATGTCGGCCGCGCCGCCAAAGTACTGCAGCGCCGCCTGCTCGCAAAATGTACCTTCGGGCCCGAGCACAGCCACGCGTTGGGGCGACTCCAGCGCCAGGCACGCCGACATGATCTCGCGCCAGATGGCGGAGACGTGGCCATCCTTGAGCGGCCCGGCGTTGGCCGCCTGCATCTTCTCGATCACCTGGGCCACGCGGTCGGGGCGGAAAAAAGTGCTGCCTTCCTTCTTCTTCAGCTCGCCAACCTCCTGCGCCACCCGTGCGCGCTGGTTCAGTGTCTCAAGCAGTTGGCGATCCAGCGCATCGATGCGCTGGCGCAGCGCCAGCAGCTCGGGGGTAGCAACGGGTTCGGTCATGGTCTTGTTCATGCAAAGGAAGGGGGGAGTCAATCGGGCCAGGCCCTCAAGGCCACATGGGCCGCAAGGCGGCGCGCATCATGCAGCGCGCTGCTCAAACTCACGCAAATAAGCGATCAGCGCATCCACCCCAGCTTCGGGCATGGCGTTGTAAAGGCTGGCGCGCATGCCGCCCACGGAGCGGTGGCCCTTGAGCTGCAACAGCCCGCGCGCCTTGGCCCCGGCGAGGAAATCGGCATTGCGGCTTTCATCGGCCAAAAAGAACGGCGCGTTCATGCGCGAGCGCGCGGCGGGCTGCACGGGGCAGCGGTAAAAGCTGCTGGCGTCCAGAAAATCGTACAGCTTGCCGGCCTTGCGGATGTTGCGCGCCTCGATGGCGGCCAGGCCCGTCAAATCGCCTTCTTGCTGGCGCAGCACCCAGTCGAACACCAGCCCGGCAACGTAAATGCCCCAGGTGGGCGGGGTGTTGTACATGGAGTCGTTCTTTGCCACGGTGGCGTAATCGAAGGCGCTGGGGCAAATGGGCAGGGCGTGGCCGATCAAATCCTCGCGCACGATGACGATGGTCAGGCCCGAGGGGCCGAGGTTTTTCTGCGCCCCGGCAAAGGCCAGGCCAACGCGGCTCCAGTCGATGGGGCGCGAGGCGATGTGCGAGGAGCAGTCGATCACCAGCGGAATGTCCGCGCCCAGCGCCGCCAGATCGGGCAGCTCGTGGAACTCCACGCCGTGGATGGTTTCGTTGCTGCAAATGTGCAGATAGGCCGCATCGGGGCTGATCTGCCAGGTGGCAGGGTCGGGGATGGCGGTAAAGTCGCCCGCCTCGCCGCTGGCGGCGCAGCGGGCGGTGGCGTATTTGGCCGCTTCCTTGAGGGATTTCTGGCTCCAGCCGCCGGTGACGACCACATCCACCACGCCGCCGCGCGAGAGGTTCAGCGGCACGAAGGCGTTTTCGCCCAGGCCGCCGCCTTGCATGAAAAGGATCTTGAAATGCTCGGGCACGGCCAGCAGCGTGCGCAGATCGCGCACGGCTTTTTCATAGATGGCGATGAACTCGGGACCGCGGTGGCTCATCTCCATCACGCCCATGCCGCTGCCGTGCCAGTCGAGCATTTCGGCGGCGGCGGTTTGCAGGACTTCTTCAGGCAGCACGGCCGGGCCGGCGGAGAAGTTGTAGGGGCGCGAATTATTGGTGGGCATGGTCGGGGTTAAAAAAACAAACGTGGCAGCCTGCGGCGCTCAGCGCTGGCGCGGGCGGCCTTCAGGGTGGGTGAGAAATGCATTGGCGGCAGCCAGAAAGGCCGCCTTGGCTTCGACGTGAGCGCCGTGGCCGGCAAAGGGCAAGCACAGCAGCCCGGCGCCCGCAATGCGCTCGCGCAGCGCCAGGGCCTCGTCCAGCGGCATGTAGGGATCGCGGTCGCCGCAGGCGATCAGCACCGGCGCACTGATCTGCCGCACCTGCTCGCCGGGATAGCCGGTGGTCGGGTCGGTGTCCAGCCACAGCGCGCGGATGTCGTCGATCAGCGCCCCTAGATCGGGCTGGGGGTTGCCGGCCTCGTAGCGCGCCACCACGGTCGGGAAGCGCGCCTGCCAATCGGCCTGGTTCAGACCATGCAGCAGCGGCAGCGAGGGGTCATCAGGCAGCAGCCGCCATTGCGAGCCCACCGTGACCAGGGCGCGCACGCGCTGCGGCGCATGCACGGCCAGCCGGTAGCCGACGATGCCGCCATCGCTGAAGCCCAGCACGCGGGCACTGGCAATCTGCAATTGATCAAGCACGGCCAGCACATCGGCCTGGTATTGCACGTAGCGCAACGGCGCCGCGCCCCGGCTGGATCGGCCCTGGCCGCGCAGCTCCAGCGCGATCAGGCGCAGCTGCTGCGGCAGCTCAGGCACGATGCGGCGGAAGTCGTAGGCATCGCCCAGGCCGCCGTGCAGCAGCAACAGCGGCTCGCCGTTCGGGTCGCCGGCCTCGGCCACGAACAGACGGGCATCGCCCACGTCCACATAGCGACTGCGGCGGGCGTCATAAACCTCATGGGACATTGGGAGCGCTCCTTTGCATCAGTTGGGCCATCTCCTGGGCCATGGCCGTGCCATTGGTCTGCAGGCCGGCGATGACGCCTTGCCGGTTGGCTTCGGGCTGGTTCTGGCTGGCCTTGCATTTGCCTTGCAGGCGGGTGATGACCATTTCGATGCCGACCACGGCACGCAGCATGGCGTCGATGTAGTCCGCCGGCGCATCGCCCACTTGCCAGGGCTGGGCTAAAGCGGCTTCTTGCTGCTGCGTCAGCGCCTGCACTTGCTGCATCAGCCAATCGGCATCGCGCACCACGCGCAGCGCGCCCCAGGCGTGCACGGCCAGGTAGTTCCAGGTGGGCACGACTTTGCCGGTCTCGGCCTTGGTGGCATACCACGCGGGGCTGACGTAAGCCTGCGGGCCTTGAAAAATCACCAGCGCCTGGGCCCCTTCAGGGTGCTCGCGCCACAGCGGGTTGGCCTTGGCGATGTGGCCGCGCAGCACGCCCAGCTCGCCCTCGTCGGCGCTCAGGTGCAAGGGGATGTGGTTGGCCTCCAGCGCGCCGCCTTCGGCCAGAGTGACCAAGGTGGCCAGCGGCTGCGCCTGCATCAAGGCGTGCAGCGCGGCAGTGTCGTTGTGCTGGAAGTGGCGCGGCTGGTACATGGCCTGAACGGGGTGCGTAGGAGAAGGGCAGCCTATGAGGGAAGGGACGCCAAGGCCAGCAGCCCGGGCCTGCGCATCCCTTGCCAAGTGCGTCAGGCGCTGCCGCCCTCGGGGTCGCTGGCCTGGTCGTCGCCTGCGGCATCCGGGGCGGCATCGCCAGCATGGCCCTCTGCCGGTGGCTGAGCTGCGGCGCTTTGGCCCTCGCTTTGCCCCCCGCTTTCGCCCGCCTCGCCGCGCTCGTCACGCTCGCTGTTGGCATCGTTTTCGACGATGCGTTGCAGGCCGTTGAGCTTGGCGCCTTCATCCAGCGCGATCAGCGTCACGCCCTGGGTGGCGCGGCCCAGCTCGCGGATTTCCGCCACGCGGGTGCGCACCAGCACGCCGGTGTCGGTGATGAGCATGATTTCGTCCTCGGGGCCAACCAGCGTGGCGGCAACGACCTTGCCGTTGCGCTCGGATTGCTGGATGGCGATCATGCCCTTGGTGCCACGGCCGTGGCGGGTGTATTCGGCAATGGCGGTGCGTTTGCCATAGCCGTTTTCGGTGGCGGTGAGCACGCTTTGCGCGCTGGGGTCGCCCTCGGCCTGGGCCACCAGCATGGCGATCACGCGCTGGCCTTCTTCCAGGTTCATGCCGCGCACGCCACGGGCATTGCGGCCCAGGGGGCGCACGTCGTTTTCGTCAAAGCGTACGGCCTTGCCGCCGTCGGAGAACAGCATCACGTCGTGCGCGCCATCGGTCAGCGCCGCGCCGATGAGGAAGTCGCCTTCGTCGAGCGAGACGGCGATGATGCCTTTCTTGCGCGGGTGGCTGAACTCGGCCAGCGCGGTTTTCTTCACCGTGCCCTTGGCCGTGGCCATGAAGACGTACAGGTGCTCGGGGAAGGTGCGCGCATCGCCGGTGAGCGGCAGCACGACGGTGATTTTTTCGCCGTCTTCGAGCGGGAACATGTTGACGATGGGCCGCCCGCGCGAGCCGCGCGAGCCCTCGGGCACTTCCCAGACCTTGAGCCAGTACAGCCGCCCACGGTCGGAAAAGCACAGGATGTAGTCGTGCGTATTGGCGATGAAGAGCTGGTCGATCCAGTCGTCCTCTTTGGTGCTGGCCGCCAGCTTGCCGCGCCCGCCACGGCGCTGCGCGCGGTATTCGGACAGCGGCTGGCTCTTGATGTAGCCGGTGTGGCTGAGCGTGACCACCATGTCGGTGGGGGTGATGAGGTCTTCGGTGGAGAGATCCTGCGCGCTGTATTCGATCTGGCTGCGGCGCGCGCCCAGCTTGGTCTCGCCATACTCGGCTTTGATGGCGGCCAGCTCCTCGCCAATGATGGCGGCCACGCGCGCGGGCTTGGCAAGGATGTCCAGCAGGTCTTCGATCTGCGCCATGACCTCTTTGTACTCGGCAACGATCTTGTCCTGCTCCAGCCCGGTCAGCCGCGCCAGGCGCATGGCCAGGATTTGCTCGGCCTGCACTTCGGAGAGGCGGTACAGCCCATCGCGCCCCAGGCCGTACTGGCGGCCCAGCGATTCGGGGCGGTAGTCGTCGGCGTTGACCACGCTGCCGTCCTCGCGCGCGCGGGTGAGCATTTGCTTGACGATCTGGCTGTCCCAACTGCGCGCCATCAGCTCGGCCTTGGCCACCGGCGGCGTGGGCGATTCGCGGATGATGCGGATGAACTCATCGATGTTGGCCAACGCCACGGCCAGGCCTTCGAGCACGTGGCCGCGCTCGCGCGCCTTGCGCAATTCAAAAATCGTGCGTCGCGTGACGACTTCTCGGCGGTGCTCCAGAAAGACTTGCAGCAAATCCTTGAGGTTGCACAGGCGTGGCTGGCCGTCGATCAGCGCGACCATGTTCACGCCGAAGGTATCCTGCAACTGGGTTTGCTTGTAGAGGTTGTTGAGCACCACCTCGGCGACCTCGCCGCGCTTGAGCTCAATCACCAGGCGCATGCCGGATTTGTCCGATTCGTCCTGAATGTGGCTGATGCCTTCGAGCTTTTTCTCGTGCACCAGCTCGGCCATGCGCTCCTGCAAGGTCTTTTTGTTCACCTGGTAGGGCAGCTCATCGACGATGATGGCCTGGCGCTGGCCCCGGTCGATGTCCTCGAAATGCACCTTGGCGCGCATGACCACCCGGCCACGCCCGGTGCGGTAGCCATCGCGCACGCCATTCATGCCGTAAATAATGCCGCCGGTGGGGAAGTCCGGCGCGGGCATCAATTCCATCAGCTCGTCGATGTCCGCCTCCGGCTTGTGCAGCAGGTGCAGGCAAGCGTTGATGGTTTCCGACAGGTTGTGCGGCGGGATGTTGGTGGCCATGCCCACGGCAATGCCGCCCGAGCCGTTGACCAGCAGATTGGGAAAGCGCGCCGGCAGCACCAGCGGCTCCTGCTCCGAACCGTCGTAGTTCGGGCCGAAATCCACGGTTTCCTTGTCGATGTCGGCCAGCAGCTCGTGGGCGATCTTGGTCAGGCGCACCTCGGTATAACGCATGGCCGCAGCGTTGTCGCCATCGACCGAGCCGAAGTTGCCCTGCCCATCCACCAGCATGTGGCGCAGCGAAAACGGCTGGGCCATGCGCACGATGGTGTCGTACACCGCGCTGTCGCCGTGCGGGTGGTACTTACCGATCACATCGCCCACGATACGGGCCGACTTCTTGTAGGGCTTGTTCCAATCATTGCCCAGCTCGCGCATGGCATACAGCGCCCGGCGATGCACTGGCTTGAGGCCATCACGCGCATCGGGCAGCGCCCGCCCCACGATCACGCTCATGGCGTAATCCAGGTAGCTGCGGCGCATCTCCTCTTCCAAACTGATGGGCAGGGTTTCTTTGGCAAATTCGGTCATGACACCCCAGCAAGTACACAAGATATAAAAAACAGCCGTTTATTGTAGCCCTGCACCCAATGTTGCAAGCTAGCAACACAGCAGATGAGTTTCCGCCCTTGTGCCGCGCCGCAGGGCATTAACAGTGGCAAGCGCGCAATGCGCTATGGCACAATCGGCCCCAGCGTTCTTGGTGCAAGCACCGAAAACGTTCTTTTTTCGCAGCGAGGCTGCGGCCCTTTCCCCCAAGAGGAGAACCATGAAGAAACTCAACAAAGTGGCGGTTTTGTTTGCCTCTGCTGCACTCGCAACAGCCGCCGCACACGCACAGACCACTCTGGCTAACGGCTCCCAAGTTCGCGTGCAAGCTGCTGATGGCGGCAACGTGATCGACAACTGGCAAAACGGCAGCGGCGAGCTGATCTGGGTCAACGGCACCAACGAATTGTGCTGGCGCAATGCCTTCTGGACACCGGCCACCGCTGCCCTGGGCTGCGATGGCGCTCTGGTTGCCAAGGCGCCGGAACCTGCTCCGCAAACGCCTCCCCCTCCGCCTCCTGAGCCCAAGATTGAGTGGATCAAGGAAACCTTTGCTGCTGATGCGTTCTTCGACTTCGACAAGTCCACGCTCAAGCCCGAAGGTCGCGCCAAGCTCGACGAGCTGGCACGCCGCGTGCAATCCGAAAACTTCCGTCTGGAAGTCATCGTTGCAACTGGCCACACCGACTCCATCGGCTCCGACAAGTACAACCAAGGCCTGTCCGAGCGCCGCGCTGCCACCGTCAAGGCCTACCTGGTCAACAAGGGCATCGACGCCAACCGTGTCTACGCCGAAGGCAAGGGCGAGAAGCAGCCTGTGGCCACCAACAAGACCCGCGAAGGCCGCGCACAAAACCGCCGCGTGGAAATCGAAGTGGTCGGCACCGCACTGGAACAGCGCGTGCGCTAATCCTGGCTTTGCCGCCATTCAAAAGCCCCTGCATGCCCAGCCTGCAGGGGCTTTTTTACGCCCGCCACTTCTCGCATCACATTTCGCCGCCCTGGCTTACGGGCATAATCGCCGCATGGATTCCACACCACTCCCAGACAATGCCGATGCTGGCGAACTGAAAAAATTCTCCGACCTGGCCCACAAATGGTGGGATCCCAACGGCGAATTCCGCCCGCTTCACGCCATCAATCCGCTGCGCCTGGACTGGATTGTGCAAACCGCTGGCAGCCTGCAAGGCCGGGCCATCGTAGACGTTGGCTGTGGCGGCGGCATCCTGGCCGATGCCATGGCACGCACTGGCGCCGCGCGGGTGCTGGGCATCGACCTGGCCGACAAATCACTCAGTGTGGCGCGCCTGCACGCATTGGAGGCGCAGACCCCAAACATCGAATACCGCGCCATCAGCGCCGAAGCCCTCGCGGCCGAGCAGCCCGCACAGTTCGACGTGGTCACCTGCATGGAAATGCTCGAACATGTGCCCGACCCTGCCGCCATCGTGCAAGCCTGCGCCGACATGGCCAAGCCCGGCGGCTGGTTGTTCTTCTCCACCATCAACCGCAACGCCAAGTCCTGGCTGTTTGCCATCCTCGGTGCCGAATACATCCTGCGCCTGCTGCCACGCGGCACCCACTCGCACGCCAAATTCATCACCCCTGCCGAGCTAACCAGCTGGCTGCGCCGCAGCGATTTGGACCTGAAGGCCAGCAAGGGGCTGCAGTACAACCCCTTCACCGACCGCTACTGGCTCAGCGATAACACCGACGTCAACTACATGCTGGCCGCACGCAAGCCGGGCTGATGGCAGCCTGCCCTTGATGACCAAGAAAACCCGCTCAACGCCTTGGCGCAAGTGGACAAAAAGTGATTTGAAATGGGCTGCAAGACGCACAACACAGTCTGGCCCGACCCTGCCAATGCTTTGCGAGCGCCGCACCGCCTCCAATCTGCTTTCCTGCCAACTGCGCAGAGACTTTAAGGGCGCGGCCCTCTTGCGCACACCAGTCAATACAGCACCGCAGCCATGCCATCTCCTACGCAGATCACTATGCGCAGAATCCTGACCTGCTTGAGTCTGTGCTATTTCGCCGTGATGTTGGGCACGGCAATCTTCGGCGTTACCGAGAGCTACACCGGCCTGCCCTGGTGGGACAGCTGGCATGCCATCAACGGGTTCTATCTGCGCGCCGCCGCTGGTGATCTCAATGCCTGGTGGGAGCATGGCAATGAGCACCGCTTCGTGCTCTCTCGGCTGCTGTACTGGGTCGAGATGCATTTCTTCGGCAGCTTCCAGTTTCTGCTGCTGTGCAACTTCCTGTTGATCGGCTGCCTGATCGCACTGTTTTGGCAGCTGTTCAAGTCACCGCTCATTGCCGAGCGTCCCATCCTCTCCAAGAAGGCTTGGCTGCTGTTGCTCAGCGCCACGCTGTTTTCCTGGGTACAGGCCGAGAACTTGACTTGGGAGCTCGTCAGCCACGTCTACCAAGCCTTTGCGGTGCCACTGGCTGCTTTTCTGTGTCTGGCGCGCTATCTGCAATCGGCGCGCGCTGGCTGGCTTTGGCTGGCCGCCTTGCTGGGGGCAGCAGCCACGCTGACCATGGCCAATGGCATTCTGACCCTGCCGCTCATGGCATTGTGGCTGCTGCTCAGCCGCCGCCCCAGGGCAGCGCTGGCGCTGGGCATACTGGGCGCTGTCACCACGGGCCTGTATTTCTACGGCTTTGAGAACACGCCGCCGCACCCCAACGGCATGCGCGCCAATCTGCTTGAGCACCCGCTGGAGCTGCTGCAATTCATACTCATTTATTTTGGCAGCCCGGTGCGCTACATCAGCAACCTCAGCCCCTGGGCATCCAGCGCAGCACTGGCCATCGGCCTGCTGTTTGCCGTGCTGACGCTGTGGGCCCTGTGGCATGAAATGCGCCATTTCGGCGTGGGCGCCTCCAATGCCTTGCACTGGGCGCTGCTGATGTTCATCGTCTACATCGGTGGCTCGGCCTTTGCCTCTGCACTGGGCCGACTGGGCTATGGCCTGGTTGCCGCCATGGCCTCACGCTATACCACATCGACCCTGCTGGCCTGGATCGCACTGCTGCTCTGGATGTATGCACGCCTGCCCGCCAGAGTCTCCTCCCCATGGCCGATGCGCAGCACTGCATTGGTGATCTACGCCATCTCATTGGCCGTGCTGCTGCCCTACCAGTTTCGCGCCATCACCTCGCCCGATCTGACCACAGTGCGCCGAGAACGCGAACGCGCCGCATTGGCCATGGCGCTGGGCATCCGCGATGCCCAGGCCATTTCGTTCATCCACTTCTCTGCCGAGTACGGCATTGAGCAATCGCAAAGGTACATCAGCCACGGCCTTGGCGTGCACGGCCAGCCGCCTTACGCACTACTGGCCAAACACCGGCAATGGCAAACACCTTTGCCCCCGCCAGAGTCTCGCTGCAGCGCCAACGCCATCGAACTCCAAGCGGTTGCGCAAACGGCGTATTGGCGCATCAATGGCCAGCTTCAGGACATGCCCCTCGCTCGCCGCACCAGCCAAACCCCGCGCCTGATCCACATCCAGCAAGATGGCCGCATTGTTGGATATGCCCTGCTGCCACGCCCCACATTCGGCCAAACACTGATGTCACCCTCCACATCGACCCCATTCTTTGGCTATTTGCCCGCCCAGGTGCTGGATCAGCCAACAAAGACGGTGCAACTCGTGCTGGACGAAACCTGCAGCGCCAACGCCGCCCTGCCGGCAGTGGCAAGCACCCCATAACGCGCCCGCCCCAACACCCACCATGCCGCCGCTGCGCCACCCAGACATTCGCGCCGTCTTGTTCGACCTCGACGGCACCCTGATCGACAGCGCCGTTGAGCTGGCCCAGGCCCTCAACCAAATGCGCGCCCGACGCGGGCTGCCCGCACTGCCCGTGCAGCGCTATCGCCCCCACGTGGGCAGCGGTGCGCGCGGGCTGCTGCCCATCGGCCTGGGCACAGGCCCTGCACACACCGCATTCGAAGCGCTGCGCAATGAATTCTTCGACACCTACGCTGGGTGCCTGGGTGCAGGCACCCAGCCTTTCGAAGGCGTCGCCCCCATGCTGCAGCGGCTGCAGGCGCGCGGCATCCGCTGGGGCATCGTCACCAACAAAATCGAGCGCTTTGCGCGCCCCATCGTCGCCCAGGCCCCGGCGCTGGCGCATTGCGCCGCGCTCGTGGCCGGCGACACCACAGCCCACACCAAGCCCCACCCCGAGCCCCTGCTCGAAGCAGCCCGGCGCCTGGGCATCGCACCGGCACACTGCATCTACGTCGGTGACGACCCGCGCGACATGCAAGCCGGCCGCAGCGCCGGCATGGGCACCATCGCCGCGCTGTACGGCTACATCGCCCCAGGCGAAGACCCCGCGCAATGGGCCGCCGACCACAGCATCCAGGCACCGATGGAACTTCTGCAAAAACTGGGAATCGACTAGAATCGCTTTTTCTTCGGGGCTGTCCTGGTTTCGACGTGGGTACGGATCTGGAGTGGCGCATGCCGAGCTTGAGTCATGCTCGTAAATCTCGATTCACTAAACTAACTGCAAACGACGATCGTTTCGCACTCGCCGCCTAAATCCGGCGAGACTTGCAACAGCACGCTGATGGGCTGGGCCAAAGCCGCAAGGTAATGGCTGCAAGTGAATTCACATCAGCTGGCCACATGCCGGGCATCTTGGCATGTGGCGAGATCCAAGGATGCTGGCCTGATCGATAGCGTGTGGCTGCGCGATCGATCCGGCGAGATCAAAACAGACCACTAAGCATGTAGAACTGCCCGGCAAAGGCTTGCGGACGCGGGTTCAACTCCCGCCAGCTCCACCAATACCTTGTACAAAGGCCGCTAGGAAAGACCACCTGGCGGCCTTTTTCATTGGGAAATCAAGGCATTACACAGCAGGGAAGTACAAGGAAGAACATTGACAGCCAGAGCAGGACCGGGGAACATATCGGGGAACAAAAGCCATTTTTACCCTGACCACCGGGGAACAAGATACCGGGGAACGCTCATGCTGACCGATGCCAAATGCCGAAATGCCGCATGCCCGCCAGACAAAAAGCGGGCGCGTCTGACCGATGGCGGGGGCCTGTACCTGGAGGTATCCCCAGCGGGCAGCAAGCGATGGTTCATGAAGCTGTACGCTGGCGGCAAGGAAACCCGGCTGGCGCTGGGCAGCTATCCCTCTGTGAGCCTTGCCGATGCCCGCAAGGCCCGTGATGCGGCCAGGCTGCAAAAGGCCGAGGGCATCGACCCCATTCAGACCCGCAAGGCGCAAAAGCTCAAGGCACGCAACCCAGCAGGCGATACCTTCCAGGCCGTGGCCATGGAATGGTTCGAGAAACAAGAAGCCCAATGGAGCCCAGCCCATGCCACACGGGCCAAGCGCCAGCTTGAGCGAGACCTGTTCCCCTGGCTGGGGGTGGGCGCAGGCTGGCCGATATCGAGCCGGTGGAGCTGCTGGCGGCGCTGCGCAAGGTGGAAGAGCGCGGCGCGCTGGAAACAGCCGACCGCGGGCTGATGCTGGCGCGGCAGGTGTGGCGCTATGGCGTGGCCACGGGCAGGGTGGACCGTGACATGACCGCCGACCTGAAAGGGGCGCTGCAACCCTACCGGGGCAAGCACTTTGCAGCCATTACCGACCCTGCCCAGCTGGGTGAACTGCTGCGGGCCATCAAAGGCTACAAGGGTGGCCCCGTGGTGCGCGCTGCATTGCAACTGGCCCCCTTGCTGTTCCAGCGCCCAGGGGAATTGCGCGGCGCGGCACGTGCTTCACCGGCCCGAACAGCAGGTCGAGGTTGAGCCCCTTCTTCTTCGGGCCACCCTGATCGTTGGCCGCTGGATCGGCGCTCTGTCCCATCACTCGCCAGTCTCGAACTCGGCGTTCTTGAACTTCAGCACGTTGCAGTTCTCCTTCACCGCGCGCTGCAGCCCATCGTCGAAACCGGCGGCCGACTCAGCCTGAATCTCGATGGCGATCTTCACCTTCACACCGGGGCGCATAGTGAACTGCTGTACAACCTCGTCGACCAGATCGGCGAACTGCTTCTTCGCCAGGAACGGGTCGAGCTCGATGCTGCCGTAGAACTGCTTCTTGACCAATTGCCCCGCGGGTGCACCGCCCGCAACATAGCCACCCTTGGCCGAGTCCTCAACGCGGAGCGTACCGCCACCTGCGGGGGCAGTCGTCGTTACTGCACCGCCACCGGCCTCGGCAGCCTTCGCACGCGAGGCTTCCTCCGCTGCACGTAGCGCCTCCATGTATGCCGCGGCGGCAATCGGTTCGATCAGCAGCAGCGACGAGTCCATGATCAACGACGTGCGCTTGCCATAGCTAAACCCGACATACCGGCCGTCCTCCTTGCCCTGCGCAAAGCCGAAGAAGTCGCGACTCTCTGCGCCCGCAGTCATCGTCCTCTGGAAGACGGTGTCGTCCTTAAGGCGCGGCAGATAAAGCTGCTGGCAGCTCTGTTGCCAGACGTTCAGCGCGCTGGTCTCCTTGGCCTCGTCCTTCCAGAACCAGTCCTTCAGCACCTTGGCCAAGTGGATCGGCGCCCACTCGTTGATGAGCAGCTCGTTCTCCTTGAGCACGCGCTCGGTCTCCTGCGACCAGTTCTGCGCGCCGGGGTTGAGCGGGAAGTGCTCCCACACCAGGTCCGACAAGCCCTTGCCCGGGCGGACCTCCTGCACTGGCGCCAGCAGCCACTTGTAGGTCTCGCGGATCATGCGCCGCACCGTTTCCTCGGCCTGGTCCAAGCTGGTCTGGACTTGCTTGGCCATCAGGTTGTCGAGGACGATGCGATTGTCCTTGTAGTCGGCGACGATGCTGCGCCACGCGAGGAACGAGCGGACGTGGTCCTTCAACCGACTCACACTGTCGTAGTCGGCGGCCAAGAAGATCAGCCGGTTCCGCTTGAACCTGGGCTGGTCGCCGCGCTTCTTCAGGATCTCGGTCGCGCGGTCGATGGCCAGGCTCTGGCCGCTCTTGCTGAAGGCGGCGTCGGGCGGCAGCACCACCAGGCGCAGCGCCCAGTCGTCAGGCACGTCGCCGCTGTCGGTGAACACATGGATGCCACCGAACACTCCGCTGGCGAAGCTGCGCTGGACACGCTCGCGGACGGTCGGGAACACGTCCTCTTTGTCCTGGAAGCGACGCTTGCGCTCCTCCATCTCGCGGCGCAGATTGGGCCGCGTGTCGAGCCAGAACCGGTTGTTGGCGTGATTGAGATAGTGCAGCCGGTCGCCAAGGCGGCGCAGCGCATCCTTGAACAGCCCGATCTGCTGGCCCGGCTGCATGACGCCGAGGATCACGCGCTCCAACTCGAGGCCCCGCACCAGCTGGTTCGTCGTGCTGGGCGCGCTGCCCAAGAACACGGCGCGAGCCGAGCGGCGGCAAGCCTGCACGCTGCCGAAACGGGTGTCCCTGTTCTCGATCTCGGTGGTCTCGGCGCGCTCGCCGTCCACATCGCGCTCAATCACCGGATCCCAGCCCTGCGGTAGGTAGTAGATGACCTCGCTGCGCACGTCAGCGTCGTACAGCGGCAGGCTGCCTGGCATGATCAGCGGGTCGTTGTTGCCGTCCTTCCACAGGCGGTGAATGACCTTGGCCATCATCTTCAGCACGCCGCGGGTGCGTTGGAAGTTATCCAGGGTCGACCAGTCCTCGTAAAGCCGGTCGAACACCTCGGGGTGGATCGGGTAGGCATGCACCAGCCGCTCGAAGTAGCGGCTCTCCTGCGTCTCCTGCGGGAAGTCGTCGCGGTTGGCGGTGTAGAAGTCGGCGAAGGCACGGCACACCGACTCCATCGCCATCTTGTCGTTGATCGAGGCGAACAACCGCCGCCGGACGATCTCGAAAGCCTCTTCCGTGGCCACCGGCTTCCACAACGCCTGAACGCGGCCAAAGTAGTGCGCCAACGCCTCCAGCGCCTTCACGCCGCGCTGGCTGCCAGCTTCTTTGTCTGACTCTGGCAGCGACGCCAGCAGCACGGCCGTGGGCACTGCCTTCAGCGCTTCGGTGAGCGCCTGCACGAACGACAGGTTCGAGTCGAACGTCCCGCCAGTGAGCGCCTTGCCTTCCTCGAACTGGCGCACATAGGCCACCAACTCGTCAATCAAGATCACGCAGGGTGAACAACGCGCCAGCAGCGTCTCCAGCACGGCCTTGCCGGGCGACGTGCCCGAGGCGTCGGCATCTGCTACCAGGGCATAGCCCTCCGCACCGCCCAGTTGCCAAGCCAGCTCGCCCCACAGGGTGCGTACCACCTGCCCGTCGCGCTTTACCGGCTGGTTGGGTGAGAACTTGATGCCGTCGAGCACCGCGATTCGCGCACGCGGAAGCTCTGTGATCTGCGCAGCGTTCAGGATGTCTCCCAAGCCCTGCAGGTCGCTGGCCGGCACCTCGCCTTTGGCCAAGTGATACACCGCCAGCATGGTGTGCGTCTTGCCGCCGCCAAATGCCGTCTGTAGCTGAATGACTGGCTCGCCGCCCCGGCCTGTCAGGCGCTTGACCACCGAATCCAGCAGCAGGCGCATGCCCTCGGTAATAAAAGTGCGCTGGAAAAACAGCGCCGCATCCTGGTAGTCCTCTCCCGCCGTGCCGGCATGCACACGGGAAATATCGGCGGCAAATTCGGCCTGCTGGAAGCGACCTTCACGAACATCAATATGCGGCTCGGCGATTTCACGCCAGGGCTTCAAAGTCATTTCTTGCTCCTTCAGGCAAAATCGGAACGCCAGATATGTACGGCACGGCGTGCCAATGCCTTTTGTCGTGCATCCAATGCGGCAGGTGTCCAACTATCTTGGCCTTGCGCATGGATTTGCTGGGTGAGTTGATACTGGCTTTGGGCGTAACAAGGCAGTTTTTCTTGAAGTAGCTCATTGCCAACCTCACGATTCAGGCTGGGTTCCAGCAAGGTTAAATTGCCAATGCGATAAATAAAATCTTTCTGTCGCGCAGGCAGGAAGTAGTCATCCCAAGCAGCAGAGGGGTTTTCTGGAAGGATGTGTTCAATGCTGCTGGTATCCACTTCGAAATCACGTGCAATGCCAGATGCATCAGATTCCAGTTTGCACAAAATATATTTTGTCAGTTTTTTTCTTTGACCGCTTGTTTGTATTTGCTTGGATGAGAAATCTTTCTCAAACTTTTCATCCGAAACATAAATTGATTGAAGTTCTCCAAATACATCCGCGGGGCGCAGCGCGAGCTCATCCAATACAGCCTTGGCTGCATAGTGATATGTTGGCTCAAGCTCATTTGTATTTAAGCCGCCAATTGTTGTATATCTAAAAGAAATGACACTTACCAGTTTCAATGTTTTAACAAAGTTTGCAGCATCAAATTTTTCAAAAGCTGCAAACAATAAAGGTGTCATCTGCTTGACCCGGAACAACAGTAGCTCCCGTACATAAGGCTTGGCATCCGGTATTTCTTGCCAGTATTCATGCTCGCTGTCATTCAGTGCGGCGAACAATTCGGCGCGGCGCTCCAGTGCATCCAACAAATCAAAAACTGCCTGTGGTGATTGGACCTGATCACGCACATGCTTGAACAGACGTTGCTTGCGGATTTGTGGTAGTTCGCACAATAAGTGATAACGCAAAAAATCCGGAAAACGCTCTTGGCGCACAATATTCATCAGTTTTTGCCAGCGGCGCTGCAGTGCCTGCAGGTCATTTGCCACCCGAATTTTGGAGAATAAATAGTTTTTTAATAAGTCGGTGGATGATAACTCCAGTCCGCGCGCGTTCAGGGTTTCAAAAACCGTATAGGCGCCAATCTCATCTTCAACGCTAATTAGAATGAATAATAACTTGCGCGCAACCGTTTCTGACAGCAGCAAGGCCAGTTGTTCGCCCGTAAATTTCTTTTCTTCCAATTTTTTTCTGAACCACTGAAAACACTGCCACAACAATTGGTTGGAGCGCGAGAGTGCGCGCGGATTATTGGGTGCACGCAGTTGAACCAAATTGTCCTGATAAAAAGCATCGTTTTCCTGATTCAGAAACAGCTTGCTGCTTTCCTGCAATGAAGCCGGGTCTTTCTCTCCAATAAAGCGATGGCGCAAGCCTTGTGCCCGTTCCAGGTTTTGTCGGCGCTCTTCTTCACTGCTGCCCAGCGTTGGCAGCAAATCAATCACGGCCAGTGCCAGTAGGCTCAAAGTAGCAATACGCTGTTGCCCGTCGATGACCAGAAATTCACGGTCGGATGTGGCTTCTACCACCAGCGCCCCCATATAGTGCCGAGCGTCAGGGGACAGCGCCAACTGTTCAATATCGTTCCACAGGTCTTCCCATTGCTCCTCCTCCCACGAATAGTCACGCTGGTAGGGAGGCACACGGTATTTCTTGCCGTTGCCAATCAAATCCAGAAAAGTAACATCGGACGTTTTGAGCAAATTGCCAGCACTCATGTTTTAACTCCTTAAAAATCCCATTCTGCCTGGCTGCCCGCCACGCCTGCTTCGCTGGCGGCTTGTTCGATGGCGTTCCAGCTGGTGATGAGTTCGTTATAGGCGCGCGCTTCTTCGGCCCAGGCTTTGCGTTCGCACAGGGTATAGAGGCGGTAGGCCAGGGAGCGGATGGGGCCGGCTTTGGCGGCCATCTGCGCGAGTAGGCCGCCGGCGCCGGATTCGCCTTGTTGGTTCAGGGCGCGAATGAGTTGGTGCAGCGCTTCCCAGACGGGCAAGCGCGGGTCGTTTTCAGGTAGCCAGTCGGCGGGCATTTCCGCCCATTTCAACAGGCGCGCCTCGCCCTTGGCCGATGCCACCACACCGGCCTCGACCAATGCCGCCACTGCTGTGCCCTTGGCGCGCGCCAGCACATCGGCATCGCCGTATTTGCCGCTGGCCCAGCCGTGCTCGTCGAACCAGGCCAGACAAAACTGGGTATCGGCATCGAAATCGCCTTCGGCCAGAAAGCGGTTAATCAGTTGCAGCGCTTTTTTTACCCGCATCGGCGTGCCGTCGGCCTCCAGCACCGCGCTGTACTGGCTGAAAATCGCCATGCCCGGGCCGATAATGGCCTGCGACAAATCCACCGGCGCCACCGGCGAATTGACCCCGCCTCGGGTCATTTCCGCCAGCGCCTCCGGCAATGCGGCATTGAGCTCGCGCACAAATTCACGCCGCGATATGCTGGGCGCATCGGCTGCGCGCGGTCGGCACACCAGCACAATGCTGGAAGCCAGCGCATTGGTGCCACTGGCAATCATGCGAGAGGCATTTTCAGTGCGCATCGGCCAAGTCCCTACAACTGCCAAGCCAGCCTGAAATACTGCTTCCAGAAAGGTTTCCCAGCCGCTGCTGCTGGTGCCCGTCTCACCCTTGGTTTCCGACTGCTTGAAGGCGTAGTAAATGGTGACCGGAAAGGCCGGATGGGTGTGCAGCGCCAAGTTGTGCATGGCGGCGGTCATGCCCTCCAAAAAGAACTGCTCGGCCTGTTCCTTGCCGCCATGACGGTAAGGGGTAGCCACCAATTCCTCGGCCTTGGGCACGGCGACAGTGGCAAACAGCCGTGGATAAATCGACTTCAACGAGCGGCGCAGCCAGACATAGAAAAAGTCCGATAAATCGGCATAACCGATATTGTCGTAATAGGGCGGATCAGTAGAAATCAGCTTGTGTTGGCTAATGGTTTGAGTTTGAGCATCCGCCTGACTTACGTATCCTTTAAACCAATCAAACACATAATCAAATGATTTTGAAAATGCCTTGTAAATACCGTCTACAAAAATACTCCATGCTCCAGAGCTTGCTCCCAAAATATTACCCTCAGCAAAATCCCAGACCATAGGAATCGCTTGGCGACCAAAAAGCTGACGAGGACATTGCGCAACGGGTTCCCATCGACATAAGCTGTTACCTAAATCAGCCATCTTGTCCAAAGCAAACGCCAAATACACCGCCACGGCTTCGGCATAGGCGGTGGCGCCGTTGCCGCCGGCTTCCAGTCCACGGCCATCGTCGGCCATGCCGGCGGCCAGCGCATCGGCCTTGACCTGCGCTTGTGCTTCGCCCACCAAATCGGAAAAGGTGGACAGCGCCAGCAATTGGCGCGAGGTGAACAGGTCGCCATATTGGGTCAATCCGTAAAGAGGCGGTGAAAACCAGCGTGGATTTTCCGGCATTGCCACTTCTGGCTTCCATTCTGGTTGCGCTTGCCGGGCAATCGCTTCGTGCTCGGCGGTGGGCGCGAGATATACCCGGCCTCGTGCACCTTCGGCCACGATGGCCATCAGCCGTGCACCCATGCGGCCAGCGTTGGCCTCACTGTAAATGTGCACAGGCTCAATCGGCGAATCCGAAAGCACACAGCGGAAATTGGCGCCGCGTGCCAGTTTGGTGCCGTTTTTCACACCCTCCGGCGGCTGCCCGATACGCACTTCAAAGCGATAGCCATCGCCTTCCACCACCGGCTGAACATACGCCTCTTTACCGGCCTTGCTGGAAAGCACAAAGGTGGAGGCCAGCGGCACATCGACATGGCTGAAGGCGGGGTTGGGGCTACGCACGGTGCGCGCCCACAGCCAGGCGATGACGGTCAGCTTTTGCCCAATCAGCGGCTGCAAATCGGGGCGCTCGGCAGCCATTTCGGCGGTGATTTCCACTTGCGGGTAGAACTGGCCAATGCGTTTTTGCGCCTCGGCACGCATCCAGGCGCCATAGCGGCGCACGTCTTCGGCCAGCCCCTTGGCGCCGCGCCAGTCTTCGCTCAGCTTGGCTTGCTTGTCCTCGGCGAGCCGCGGGCCGACCGGGGCAAGACCGGCAAAGCGCGGCGGGATTTCAATCATCGCCTTGTTGATGGTCACGGCCACCGGGTTCAAATCGCTGGCGTGGCTTTCCAGCCCCAGGCGCTGCGCCTCCAGCGGCAGCGCGCCGCCCCCGGCAAAGGGGTCGTGAAAGGCGGGCAGTTTGTCGGGGTTGAACAGCTCGGCGGCCTGCGGGTGGTTTTTGTTGAGCGCGCAGGTTTCGCGCCAACTGCGCCAAATTTCGGCACGCGCCCGCGCCAGCACTTCTTCGTTATTGGTGTTTTCCCACTTGACCAAGTCTTCGATGATGGCAAACAACCGCTCGCGCTCGACTTGCGCCTTTTCCTTGTTGACGCCGTATTTGAAACCGCCGCCTTGTTGATAGCCGGGGTCATTGACCATTTGCGCAAAAATCACCGCCCGCGCCGCCGCCAAAGGCCGGCGCGCCCACCACAAATGCAGGGTACTGGGATGGCCGTGACGGATGGATTTCTCCCACGCCGCCGCCGCGTTGATGGCATCCAGCGGCAGCGCGACTTCGATGAGTTTTTTGGGGGTTTTGATTAGTTGCATGTTTGGCTGTTGTCTTACGCTGCACGAGGTGGGCGAGGCGGCGTGGATTTCTTAAGCTCCCTGGCCTGCTCGGCCAGAATTTCTGTATGGATAAGGCGCTCGACGGTGTCGATCACGACGTTGACGTCTTTCGCCGTTGGCTTATGGCCTCGATGCGCCGACGCATGACCAGCTTCGATGGCAGCTTCAATGATCTTGCGCTCCTGCTCGCTGATCAGGCACTTCTCGGCCAAGGCGCGGAGTCCTTGGCTGAAGTTCTGCTGATCGCCCGCGTTTCGCCGAATGACCGTATCAATCAGGGCTCTGGCCCCCATCATCGCCAAACGGCGGCTGTCAGCATGCAGCGCGGTATAGGTTTCCTCGAGGAGCGATAGGTACTCCGATGGCAAGTCGTAGTGACTTGCCCATGTGGGCTTGCGCCTAGACACACGCGGTGGGAAGTAGGTGGCAGGACCTGGGCCATCCATCGGGTCATCTTCGGAACACCAATTGGTCAGCTGTAGGCTGACTTCCTCGCAACCGCGACACTGGAGCACCTTCCACACCGACCCTACCTCGACGGAGTACTGGTCATCGTCATAGGTCCGACAGCGATTGGCCCGATGCACAACGTCGTGCTTGGTTTCCCTACCACACTCGTTGCAGTGCGACCAAAGGCATTCAGGTTTATCGCTCTTCTCGCTCATACCGTTGCTCTCGGTGGCACCGCGCGATCCAGGAGTTGATCGAGATCGAGGTTGATGCTGGTCACAGCCCAGTCGGGCTCTTGGGTGAAGGGCTGCCGCACATAGTACGGCCCCTCGTGCTGTTCGCCGTCTACCATCACGATGGCCAGGATGAACTTGTCGGCCTGGTTGAGACCGTACAGGATCTCATTGCGCGTGACGGTGATCGTCGTCTGACCCTTGGCGCGGCCTTTGACTTCGATGTGGCGCGAGGGCGGCAGCTTGCCGTCCAGCGCCTTGGGCAGACTGGTGACGTCCCAGCCGCACTTGTCGGCCGACACGTCGATGACATCGTGCCCCAGCGCGCGTTCGGCATCCATCACGGCGCGCATGGCGATTTGCTCGACCCGGGCCCGTGCGGCGGCGTCAGCCGTCCAGCCCGGCTGGCCCTTGCGCTGCAGCAGCAGGCCGACAGGGATGACGAGTGAGCCGCCAATGATCACCGGCGTGGCGGAGATGACGTGGCGCATGGCCAGCAGTTCCTTCTCGCGGGTCTCGCGGCGGGCGGTCAGGTCATCGATGGTGCGGCGGACGTTCTCCAGCGTCAGGCGCACGTCCTTTCCTGCAGCGATGTCGTCCTGCAGCTTGATGTAGCGGTCGGACCAGAAATTGATCTCCTTGACCAGACGCTCATGCACCGCAGCCAGCGTCTTGTCGACGGTCTTCTCGCGGCGGGCGCGCACCTCGTCGAAGTGCTCGGGCACCAGGTGCGTAGATGCGTGGGCCAGCGCTACCTGCTCCAGATCCTTGGCGATCCAGGGTGAGGCGAGCACGTCCTCAATCAGCGCCATGTCGGCAGGTGCCAGTGGCTCCAGGTCCAGGTGCGGCGCCCAGCCAGCGTTGATGGCGTTGCCTTTGGGGTCGATCTCGACGAACTGCATGCGGCGCGAGACGAGATGTACCGGGTCAGCGCCTTCCTTCACGGAGTGGTCGATGATGAACATGACCTTCGGCGTCAGTCCCATGTCGGCAGGGTCCACCAGCACGGCGCCCTGCTTGAGCTTGTTGCGGTGGGCCTCGAGCACCAGGTCGGTCACCGACTGCATCAGCGGGTGGCCGGGGTGCAGCAGGCTGGCCATTGGCGCGCCGACGCGATCCGTCAGGCGGACGAACTGCTTCTCGAAGCAGACGCGCTCGTAGCGGCGCAGCACAGGGTCTGCATTGCGGCGATCGCGGCCAGTGATCTGACGGTCGCGCTCGCGGATGATGGCTGGGACGTTGGTGATCTCGTAGCGCCCGGGTTCGCGCGGGCGCAGCTCGCCGCCCAGCTGTTGAAAGGCCTGGCTGAAGAACGAGCGGATGAAAAAGGGCTGCAGTTTGCGGGCTTCGGCCTTCTCCATCTCCTCCTTGACGGCGAACAGGCGCTTTTCATCCATCACCTCTTCGCACAGCGCGTTGCGCTTGATGATGTCTTCGAGATGGCGAGTGTCCAGCGCGCCTTCGACCTTGCGCAGCAGGCGGGCGCGGACCTCGGGGTCGGAGCCGTAGCGGATGGCCTCGATCAGCAGATCCTTGAGGCTGCGGTCTTCGAACACCTCGCCCAGGATGTCGAACACGCGGCCGCCCAGGGCCTCGCGCTCGATCTCCAGCTTCTCGAACAGGCGTTGGAAGACGTCGCCCTCGCGCGTCTCGGCGGCCACCATGTTCCACAGGTGGCAGACCTCGGTCTGGCCGATGCGGTGGATGCGGCCGAAGCGCTGCTCCAGCCGGTTCGGGTTCCACGGCAGGTCGTAGTTGACCATCAGGTTGGCGTTCTGCAGGTTCACGCCCTCGCCGGCCGCGTCGGTGGCGACGAGCACGCGCACTGAGGGGTCGTTGCGAAACAGCTCTTGCACCTTGCGACGCTCTTCGCGCTTGACGCCGCCGTGAATCATCACCACGGCTTCTTCGCTGCCGATCAGCCCGCGGATCTTGGTGGCCAGGTAGTTGAGCGTGTCGCGGTGTTCCGTGAAGAGGATCAGCTTGCGCTGGCGGCCCATCGAGTCGTGCATCTCGGGCGTGTCTTGCAACAGGCGTGACAGCTCGTCCCACTTGCGGTCCTGGCCGGAGTGGACGACTTGGCGGGCCTGCTTCTCCAGGGCTTCGAGGATGATGATCTCGGCCTCGAGCTCCTGGATGGTTTGGGCGGCCGTGGCCTGGTCGACGACGGCTTCTTCGAAGTTCTCGTAGTCGTCCGGCGACATGGCGTCGGCCGATTCCCAAATGTCATCGGGCACGCCGTTGGCGCCGGGACCAGCGAGTATCTCGGCCAGCGCCTTGCCGCGCTGGCCCAGCTTCTCTTCCTCGACCCGGCGCTTGAGCTTGTTGCTGCGGCGCTTGAGGGATTGGTAGATTGCCTCGGGGCTGGATGCGAGCCGGCGCTGCAGCGACGTCAATGCGAAGCCGACCGTGCCCTTGCGTCCGCCGTCGGCCAGCTGGTCGGCCTTGGCGAACTCGGTCTTCACGTAGTCGGTTACAGCGGCGTAGAGCGCGGCTTCGAGGTCGGACAGCCTGTAGTTGACGGTGTAGGCCCGGCGCTCGGGGAACAGCGGGGTGCCGTCGAACTTGAGCAGGTCCTCCTTGACCATGCGACGCATCAGATCGGTGACGTCAACCTTGTGCGCGCCATCGCGGAACTTGCCGTAGAAGCGGTCGGCATCCAGCAGCGACATGAAGAGCTGGAAGTCCTCTTCCTTGCCGTTGTGTGGCGTGGCCGTCATCAGCAGGAAGTGCCGCGTGATCGAGCCCAGCAGCTCACCGAGCTGGAAGCGCTTGGTCTTGTTGACCTTGTTGCCGAAGTAGTTGGCTGAGAGCTTGTGCGCTTCGTCGACGACCACCAGGTCCCAGTGCGACAGGCGCAGCTTCTCCTGCAGGTCTTCGGCGCGGGCCAGTTGGTCGACGCGGGAGACCAGCAAGTCGATGTCGTCGAAGGGGTTGCCGCTGCGGGACTGCTCGACTTGCTCACGCGAGAACAGCGAGAACGACAGGCCGAACTTCTCGAACATTTCGTCCTGCCACTGCTCAACCAGGCTGCCAGGCGCGACGATCAGCACGCGCTTGGCATCGGCGCGCATCAGCAACTCGCGGATGAACAGACCAGCCATGATGGTCTTGCCCGCACCGGGGTCGTCGGCCAGCACATAGCGCAGTGGCTGGCGCGGCAGCATCGACTCGTAGACCGCCGTGATCTGGTGCGGCAGGGGCTCCACGTTCGACGTGTGCACCGCCATCATCGGATCGAACAGGTGGGCCAGGTTGATGCGGTAGGCCTCGGCGGCGAGCTTGAACTCCTCGCCCGGCGCATCAAAGGCCCAGGGGCGTCCCGCCTCGGCCAGCGACAGCTGGGCCTCGTCGGTGCGGAACAGCATCCGCTCCAGTAGCTTGCCGTCGGCAGTCTTGTAGTAGACGGTCAGGGCGTTGTCACCGACCGGCTCGGTCGTGACGATGCGCACCACCTGCCCGGGCTCGAGCCCGGAGATGGCCGCGTTCTTCTGGATCTGTTCGAGTTTGAGCACAGTGCCACCCCTTGTTCTTCTCGTCGCTAATCCGCCTTCAGGGCTTGCGCCGGTTGTACGGCGACTGGTTGGTGGGCTTGAGAGAAACGCCGGTTTCACTCGCCTTGGAGCGGATCGATTCTTCAGTTCGCCCCATCTTGTGAGCAATCAGGCCAGTCGGCGTGTTTCCCTGAGCGAGCTGTTTGAGCTGCTGAACGTCGGCAGGCTTCCATTGCTTGCCGTGGTTGGCTGGGGGCTTGGCCATAGTGGGATCCTTTCGGTCGTAACGGTCGGAGAGATCACAGATGAGGGTAATCGGCATGGCGGTCACCACTCCTTGCTCGGTTCGCCATAGCCCGGGGCGAGCACCAGGTTCGTGACGCCGTACAGCGCCTGGCAATTGCGCAGCCACAGGTGATGCTCGCCACCTTTGAGGCTGTGGTCTTCGGTGCAATCGACGTTCCAGCGGCGCAGCAGGTACCCGGCCATTGCCGCGCGGGCTCGGACCATGAGCACGCCGCCTTCCATGCCGTACTCGGCCTCGATGGTGTCTGGGTGCTGCACGTTGGCCGGATGCGGCACGAGCTCGAGCTCGGTGATCCGATTCCATTGGATGTCCTGATCGGGCTTTTCGTGGTCGAGCACCTCGCCGGCGACGATGCGGGCGTCGTCGAGACGGCCCAGTACGAAGTCGCGGAACTCGCCGCTGCGTCGGTCGAAGGCGCGGGCATGCCACCGTTGGCCGCTGTCGGCCAGCGCGAACGGCACGATCTCGCGGGTTGTCAGCCCACTGGACAGCGTGCGGTAGGCAACCTCAACGGCCGCGCCTTGATGGATGGCGCGAGTGAGGACGGACAGGATCTCCAAGTCGATCTTGCCCGGCAGGCTGCTGCCTTCCTGCGCCACCGCGCTCTTCCAGCGGATCGGCTCGCCGTCGCCGTAGCCCTGAGACAGCCAGGTCAGGACACGCTCGACAGGAAAATCGAATAGAGGCCGGAACCAAGAGCAACGGACGTACACCTTGCCCTTGGCGTCGTACTCCATGTTGCGCGGCGCCATCTCCTTGTACTGGGCGATGTCCCGCGTGGCCGCAGCAGTCTGGATGCCAAAGCGCGTCACTAAGTCCCTCCGGCGAATCTCGCCAATGAACCGCAGGCGCAACTCGACGAACGCGAGCCGGTCGCGTTGCGCCTGGGTCATCTCCGGGAGTCGGTCACTGGACACAGTTGTACTGGCTCGGTTGCTTGACAGTTAGCATACAAGAATCCAAATGAACGTCAATGCAGATATAAAAGATCTGAAATTTCGCATCAAAAAGATGATGGCTTGATCACCATGCGAGAGTTGACTGACTGCTAAGCGCGATCATCGGGGTGCATGCGTCTGAGTGTGCGTGAGATTTGCTCGCGGCAGTTGTGGCACCACTCACGGCTGATGGCGCAGGGAATTGCATACCCCATCAAGACAGCCACGGTCCTGTTGCTCAAGCCCTGCCCGTGTAATGCGCGCCTCTGACTGCATTTGCTTGTATCGTGCTGCCTTCTGAGCAACTGGCCCGTTTTGGCATGTCGCACTTCGGGTTTGAGATTGCCCGCATATTGATTGGCGAACAAGCCGCACACCCGTGATGCCAGTGACAAAATCTTGTACGTTGACGCCATCGCCCTTTGCCCAGCCGGTCACATTCAACAAGGAGCGTGTCATGACTCAAGAAATCAACGATTTTTCCCGCCGTATTCTGGACAAGATCCTGGCAAGCGCCCAACAGCACGATGTCGCCATCATCGGCATCCTGGAAGACCAAACCGCCGAACCGCAGCGGCAAGCCCGCCTGCTGCGGGCGTTCTTGGAGCGCCGCCGCTACGGCGTGAAAGTGCTCACCCTTCACTTATCCTCACCGCAGACCCATTTTGTAGTGAGCAATATCGGCAAGCAGGATGACTTTCGCCTGACTTTGGCGCGGCTTGGCCGCCATTTTGGCGCCCGTTGGGTGCTCATCATTCCCGAGGGGGGCGAAGGCATCCACACCTTGCGGACCGATGAAAGGCGTTATGGCTGGGTCAAGCCCATCGAAAACGGCAGGATCATCCAATACTTTTGCCGCATCAACCAAAGCAGCCGTCCGCCGGACGTTGTCAGCTTGGCCGAAGTCATGCCGATCATGGACGGCATCGGCACCAGCATGGGCAAACTCGGGCTTGATGCCTCATTAAGAGGCTTGGAAAAAACCCTGGCCAAAATCGAAGCGCCGCCGGAAAAGCCAGCGCAATCGCCAAGCCGTCATCTTCAGGGTGAGCAGGCCTCGCTGCATGAGGCTTGATCGCATCATTGCCCGCGCTGCATGGCGCCCACATGCGCACCCTGGACGATCTGTGTGTAATCGGCGCCATGAAGCTGATCGGCCACTCATCGAGCAGATCGATTTCACGCTGCGCCGCCGCTTTCTGTGGCTACTGTGCCTGTTTGATGCCAAGGCGCTGATCGGTGCCGCCAAAATCCAGGTAGCGTTATCTGAAGTCGGGATTTGGAAAGGTTGCCCAAACTGCACTTGCGCAAGTTAGCGGCTGCAGCAGCAGCTTTGAACAAGCAAATCATCACGACCGGCTGCTTGGCACGCAGTACGAGATTGGGCAAACACCGAGCAGCTCGACGACTTGGTCGTATTCCTGCGCAATTTCCCCTCATCGCGAGCTACACAACTGGGCACAAATTTCGAATCCTGCAGCGCCAGAGATGCGCACAAAAAAAGCCAAGTGAGCAATCACTTGGCTTTGTATTTGGCGGAGACGGAGGGATTCGAACCCTCGATGCAGCTCATCACCGCATACTCCCTTAGCAGGGGAGCACCTTCGGCCTCTCGGTCACGTCTCCGCAAAGCATGCGATTATGCCTGATTTTTTCGCCCGCTTTGGCAAGTTGTGCAGTTTTCGTCTTACTTTTCGTCATTGCGCTTGGGCACTTCGATGCTGACCTCGCCGTCCAAGCCGAAGGCGGTGTGCAGGCTGCGCACGGCCAGCTCGACGTATTTCTCGTCGATGACCACCGAGGTCTTGATTTCCGATGTCGAGATCATCTGGATGTTGATGCCTTCCTGGCTGAGGGCGCGGAACATGGTGCTGGCCACGCCGGCGTGGCTTTTCATGCCGATGCCGACGATGCTGACCTTGCTGATTTGCTTGTTGCCGTCGAGGCTGGCGCCCTGATCCAGGTTGGGCAGCACTTTCTCGTTGAGCACCTTGACTGCGCGGTCGTAATCGGCGCGGCTGACGGTGAAGCTGAAGTCGGTCTTGCCGTCCTTGCTGAGGTTCTGGATGATGACATCGACCTCGATGCCGGCCTCAGCCACGGCCCCGAGGATGGCATAGGCAATGCCGGGCGTGTCGGGCACGCCCAGCACCGAGATCTTGGCTTCGTCGCGGGTGAAGGCAATGCCTGAAACGACTGCTTTTTCCATTTTTTCGTCCTCTTCGAAAGTGATCAGTGTGCCCGAGGCGGCTTCCTCTGCCAGGTCGATGTCCCAGGGGGTGAAGCTCGAGAGCACGCGCAGCGGCACGCGGTATTTGCCGGCGAATTCCACGGAGCGGATTTGCAGCACCTTGGAGCCCAGGCTGGCCAGTTCGAGCATTTCCTCGAAACTGATGGTCTTCAGGCGCTGGGCGTTGGGCACGACGCGCGGGTCGGTGGTGTAGACGCCATCGACGTCGGTGTAGATCAGGCATTCATCGGCCTTGATGGCGGCGGCAATGGCCACGGCGGAAGTGTCCGAGCCGCCCCGCCCCAGAGTGGTGATGTGGCCTTGCTCGTCCATGCCCTGAAAACCCGTGACGATGACCACACGGCCGGCATCGAGCTCCTTACGGATGCGCGTGCTTTCGATGGACTCGATGCGCGCCTTCATGTAGGCGCTGTTGGTGCGCACCGGCACTTGCCAGCCGGTGAAGCTGATGGCTGGCTGGCCTTCAGCCTGCAGGGCGATGGCCAGCAGCGCGGAGGATGCCTGCTCGCCCGTGGCGGCCAGCGCGTCGAGCTCGCGGCAGGTCTGCGCGCTGCGCTCGGCCGGTTCGAGCTCGGCGGCCAGGGCCAGCAGGCGGTTGGTCTCTCCGCTCATGGCGCTGGGAACCACCACCACCTGGTGGCCGGCCCTCACCCATTTGACGATGCGCTTGGCCACGTTGCGGATGCGCTCGGTGGTCCCCATCGAGGTGCCGCCGTATTTATGAACAATCAGTGCCATCTTCGTACATGAATGAAATGCGGTGCCGCAGCGCTGCTGCACCATGGCGCGCCACCCTGCAGCGGGCGCCGCGCAAAGCCGGCTATTCTATCCACAGCAGGTGCTCGCCCTGGCGCAGCACGCGGCCGCGCCCCAGCCGCAGGTCGATGGCATGGCCGCGCGTGGTGCAGGCCATGATCTGGCGCTGCAGCTCTTGCAGCTGCGCGGCGCTGGCCACGGTGGCGTGGCTGTGCCACAGCCAGTGGCGCAGCGCATTGGCCTGGCGCCCGGGGCTCAGTTGCTGCAGGGCGCCGATGGCCGGCGGCGCGCCCATGTGCCACAGGTCTTGTTCGGCCAGCTCCTGCAGGATTTGCTGGGCCTGCGCCGCGTGGGCGCTGCTGCGCGCAAAGGTCTGGCGAAAGCCCGGGAAGGCCAGCTCCAGCACGGGCAGCAGTTGCTGGCGGATGCGGTTGCGGGTGTAGCGCACATCGGTGTTGCTGGGATCCTCGACCCAGCCCTGCCCCTGAGCCTGCAGCCATTGGCGCAGCTGCGCGCCAGGCACGGCCAGCAGCGGCCGGTGCCAGTGCAGGCCCTGGCGCTGCCAGCTGGCGGGCATGGCCGCCAGGCCGGGCAGGCCGGCACCACGGCTCAGGGCCAGCAGCAGGGTTTCGACCTGGTCGTCGGCGTGGTGCGCCAGTGCGATGTCCGGCTGTTGGGGCCAGCCTTGCTGCAGGCGCAGCGCCGCCGCACCACGCGCCAATGCGGCATAGCGCGCTTGGCGCGCGGCGTCTTCGGGGCTTTGGCCGCTGCCAGGGCGTGCGTCGCAATGCTCGATCTGCAAGGCGATGCCGTGCTGCGCGCAGAAATCGCGGCAGAAGCCGGCAAAGTCGTCAGCGGCCTGTTGCAGGCCGTGGTGCACGTGGATGGCCGCCACTTGCTGGGGCCAGCGCCGCCAGCAGGCCAGCAGCAATGCGGTGGAATCAGCGCCGCCGCTGAAGGCCACAGCCAGCGGCAGCCTGGGGGCAAAGCGCGCCAGAGCCTGCTCTAATGCCGCCTGTGTGGCTTGTGTAGTCACAAACGCTGCTGCGCCGCCGCCATCGGCCCGCTGCATGGGCATGGCATCAAGCGCCGGGCCTGCCCCGCCCGGCAATGGCTTGGCACTGCGCCCCATCCAACTCCTCACCGAAGCCCCCGTGCCGGGGCGTTAGCGCCGGGTTGGGGCAGCTGTTTCGTTGAACTTGCCGTAGTGCATGATGCGCTGGTAGCGGCGCTCCAGCAGTTCCTTGAGCGGCAACTCACGCAGCGTGCCCAAAGCTGCCAACAGCTCGCGCTTGAGCTGATAGGCCATGTGCTTGTGATCGCGGTGCGCGCCGCCGGCCGGCTCGTCGACTACGGTGTCGATCAGCCCCAGGCCCTGCAGGCGCGACGCGGTGATGCCCAGCGCCTGCGCGGCTTCTTCGGCTTTCTCGCCGGTTTTCCACAGAATGGAGGCGCAACCCTCGGGGCTGATGACCGAGTAGACCGAGTACTGCAGCATGATGACGCGATCGGCCACGCTGATGGCCAGCGCGCCGCCAGAGCCACCCTCGCCAATGATGGTGCTGATGATGGGCGTTTGCAGCTGGGCCATCTCGAAGATGTTGCGGCCGATGGCCTCGGACTGGTTGCGCTCCTCGGCGTCAATGCCAGGGTAGGCGCCAGGGGTGTCAACGAAGGTGAAGACGGGCAGGCGGAATTTCTCGGCCAGCTGCATCAGCCGCAACGCCTTGCGGTAGCCCTCGGGCTTGGTCATGCCGAAGTTGCGGCGCGCGCGCTCCTTGGTGTCGCGGCCCTTTTGGTGGCCCAGCACCACGCAGGGCTGCTCATCCAGGCGCGCCAGACCGCCGACGATGGAGGCATCCTCTGCAAAGTGGCGGTCGCCGTGCAGCTCGGTGAAGTCGGTGAAGATCTCGCGCACGTAGTCCAGCGTGTAGGGCCGGTCGGGGTGGCGCGCGACCTTGGTGGTCTGCCAGGGCGAGAGGTTCTTGAAGATGTCGCGCGTGAGCTGCTGGCTCTTGCGGGTCAGCTGCTCGATTTCGCTGCTGAGGTTGACCGATTCATTGCCTTCGTGCAGTAGGCGCAGCTCGTCGATGCGCTGCTCCAGATCGGCAATGGGTTGTTCGAAGTCGAGGTAGTTCTTCTTGGCCATGGTCGAGAAAAGGCGAGTGCGGGCAATGCCAGCCGTAGGGCAACAGCCCGGCCAGGCAAGGCCGGCGCGCAGCGCTGTGGCGCGCACCGGCAAAGGCGTTCAATTGTAGGGCGCACGCATCACGGCGCGGCTTTTTCCCAGGTCGTGCCTTGGGCCGAGTCTTTGAGCACGATGCCCTGGGCCAGCAGCTGATCGCGCAGCGCGTCGGCGCGGGCAAAATCGCGCGCAGCCTTGGCAGCGGCGCGCTCGGCGATCAAGGCCTCGATGGCGGCCGCGTCCACGTCATCGACGCCGCCTTGCAGAAACTGCTGTGGCGGCCGCTGCAAAATGCCCAGCACGCCGCCCAGGGCCTGCAGCAGACCGGCCAGCTGCGCATCCTGGCTGCGATTGACTTCGCCGGCCAGCTCGAACAACACGGCCACCGCCTCGGGCGTGCCAAAGTCCTCGTCCATCGCCGCCTTGAAACGTGCAGCCAGCGGCTGCGCCCAGTCGATTTCCACCGCTGCTGGCGGCACGGCATCCAGCGCGGTGTACAGGCGCTTGAGCGCGGCGCGCGCGTCCTTCAGGTGTGCGTCGCTGTAGTTCAGCGGGCTGCGGTAGTGGCTGCGCAGGATGAAGAAGCGGATGGTTTCGGCGTCGAAGGCCTTGAGCACGTCGCGGATGGTGAAGAAGTTGCCCAGACTTTTGGACATTTTCTCGTTGTCCACATTGATGAAGCCGTTGTGCATCCAGACGTTGGCCAGCGGCTTGCCGTGTGCGCCTTCGCTTTGCGCGATCTCGTTCTCGTGGTGGGGGAAGGCCAGGTCAGCCCCGCCGCCGTGAATGTCGAAATGCTCGCCCAGCAGCGCGCAGCCCATGGCCGAGCATTCGATGTGCCAGCCAGGGCGGCCCGGGCCGAAGGGGCTGTCCCACTTGGCCTGCTCGGGTTCCTCGGGCTTGGCGCTTTTCCAGAGCACGAAGTCCAGCGGGTCTTGCTTGCCATCGAGCACGGCCACGCGCTCGCCCGCGCGCAACTCCTCAATCGATTTGCCCGAGAGCTTGCCGTAGCCGGGGAATTTGCGCACGGAGTAGTTCACATCGCCACTGCCGCTGCGGTAGGCCAGGCCCTTGGCCTCCAGCGTGCCGATGAGCGAGAGCATTTGTGGCACGTAGTCGGTGGCGCGCGGCTCGTGCGTGGGGCGCTCGATGCCCAGGGCATCGGCATCCTCATTGAGCGCGGCGATCATGCGGTCGGTCAGGCTGCGGATGGTTTCGCCGTTTTCGGCGGCGCGGCGGATGATTTTGTCGTCGATGTCGGTGATGTTGCGCACATAGGTGACGCGATAACCGCTGGCCTTGAGCCAGCGCTGCACCACGTCAAACGCCACCATGGAGCGCGCATGGCCCAGGTGGCTGTAGTCGTACACCGTCATGCCGCAAACGTACATGCGCACATGGCCGGGCTCCAGCGGCGTGAAGTCGCCCACGGCGCGCGTGAGCGTGTTGTAAATGCGAAGACCCATGGCAGAAACCATCCTGTCGAACCAGGGCACCTGGCGCGCCGCAACCGGCCCGGCAGGCACTGCCCTCGTCAATGGCAAAAGGCGCGATTATCCGGGGTTTTGCCGCAGGCCCCATGGGCTGGGGCGGCGCTGCGGCATCGGCGTGCCAGCGTGGCTGGTGTCTCTATACTACGCGCCCATGTTTTCATTTCGGACGATTGCCTCGCCCCTCCAGCCCGCCGCGCGTCTGCGCCGGCTCCGTGTGCTGCCCACCATGCCCTGGCTGCAGGCCAGTGCCGCCTTGCTGGCCGCTGCGCTGCTGGCAGGCCAGGCACTGGCCCAGACGGTCGAGCACACGGAGATCGCCCGCCTGCTGCAAGGCGGCCAAGCCGCACAGGCGCTGAGCTTGGCCCAGCGCGCCATCGAAGCCGCGCCGCGCGACCCTCAATTGCAATTCCTTAAAGCCAATGCCGAGCTGGCCCTGGGGCAGACCCAGGCCGCAGATGCCAGCCTCACGCAGCTGACCCAAACCTACCCAGAGCTGCCCGAGCCCTGGAACAACCTGGCCGTGATCCGCGCCGGGCAAGGTCGGCTCGACGAGGCCCAGCGCCTGCTGCAAGAGGCCCTGCGCAACAACCCCGACTACGCCCAGGCCCACGCCAACCTGGCCGATGTGCTGGTGCAGCAGGCTGTGCAGCACCTGCACAGCGCCCAGCAGCTGGCCCCGCAGGCCAGCACTGCACAGCGGCTGCAGGCCTTGCAACAGGCCTTGCAAGCCACCACTGGCAGCAGCGCGCCGCCGCCCGCTGCCGCCCCGGCCAAGCCATGAGGCACCCCACCGGGGAACTTTGCCGATAGGGCCTGTTCACACTATGCCCTATGGCCAGCGCCACGCGGCCCGCACTGCACTGCCGGCCCTGCCGCCCCCCTCCATCCATCTCACACACAAGGAACCCGTTTCATGCACACCCGCCCAGCCAAACGCCTGACCCTGCGCCGCCTGCTGGCCGCTGCCAGCCTCAGCGCCTGCGCCGCCATGCTGCTGACCAGCCCGGCAGCCGCCCAAGGCAAGGACAAGCAGCCCGCCGCCAGCCAGCCGCGCGTCAAGCTCAGCACCTCGATGGGCGACATCGTTGTCGCGCTTGAGCCGCAAAAAGCCCCCAAGACGGTGGAAAACTTCCTGCAGTACGTGCAGGACAAGCACTACGACGGCACGATTTTTCACCGCGTCATCGACGGCTTCATGATCCAGGGCGGCGGCTTCAGCGCCGACATGGTGCAAAAGCCCACGCGCGCGCCCATCGTGCTGGAAGCCGACAACGGCCTGAAGAACGAGCGCGGCACCATCGCCATGGCGCGCACCATGGTGCCCAACTCGGCCACCAGCCAGTTCTTCATCAACGTCAACAACAACGTGCCACTCAACGCCACCCCCGGCAACCCCGGCTATGCCGTGTTCGGCAAGGTCGTCGAAGGCATGGACGTGGTGGACAAAATCAAGGCCGTATCCACCACCAGCAAAGGCCCGCACCAGAACGTGCCGGCCGAGACCATCACCATCCTCTCGGCCACCAAGGTCGATTGATTTTCATCCCTTCACTGAAAGCACACCATGAGCAACCCCAAGGTTCAACTGCACACCACCCACGGCGTCATCACCGTCGAGCTGGACGCGGAAAAAGCCCCCAAGTCCACCGCCAACTTCCTTTCCTACGTCAACAGTGGGCACTACGACAACACCATCTTTCACCGCGTCATCGGCAACTTCATGATCCAGGGCGGCGGCTTCGAGCCGGGCATGAAGCAAAAGCCCACCGGCGCGGAGATCGAGAACGAGGCCAAGAACGGCCTGAAGAACGACCAATACACCATCGCCATGGCCCGCACCAGCGCGCCGCACTCGGCCACGGCGCAGTTCTTCATCAACGTGAACAACAACGACTTTTTGAACTACCCTGGCCAGGATGGCTGGGGCTATGCCGTGTTCGGCAAGGTCGTTGACGGCACGGAAGTGGTGGACAAGATCAAGGCCGTGGCCACCGGCCGCCGCGGCTTCCATGACGACGTGCCCAAGGACGACGTGGTCATCACCAAGGCTGTGGCGCTGTAACAGCAGCCCCATGGCGCCCGCCAGCCCGCCAGCGACAGTGCCAGCGCTGCCCCCGCAGATTGGTCAGCTGCGCCTGCCCCTGCCGCCGCAGGGCGCCGCGCCGCTGGTGATCGACTGCGTGGCCGACATGCACTTGCAGCGCAGCCAGCCCGGCACCTGGGCAGCGTTTGCGCACTACCTGCGCCACACCCCGGCGCAGCACGTGCTGCTGCTGGGCGATGTGTTCGAGGTCTGGGTGGGCGACGACGCCCTGCGCGAGCCCGGCAGTTTCGAGGCCGAGGCCGCCCAGCTGCTGCGCGCCTGCACGCAGGCGGGCAAGGCCTTGTACCTCATGCACGGCAACCGCGATTTCATGATCGGCCAGGGCTTTGCCCAGGACACGGGCGTGCAGTTGCTGCCAGACCCCTGTGTGCTGCAACTGGGCAGCGGCCCCGATGCGCCGCGCTGGCTGCTCTCGCACGGCGATGTGCTGTGCACCGACGACCTGCCCTACCAGCAGTTCCGCGCCATGAGCCGCCAGCCCCAGTGGCAACAGCACTTTCTCGCGCAGCCACTGGCGGCGCGGCGCACACTGGCCAGCCACATCCGCAGCGAAAGCGAGCAACGCAAGCAAGGGCAGGACAGCAGCAGCTATGTGGACTTGAATCCCGCCGCCACCTGCCAGTGGCTGCAGCACAGCGGCTGCGCCACCCTGATCCACGGCCATACCCACTGCCCTGGCGAGCACACCCTGGGCCAGGGCCTGGCACGCATCGTGCTCTCCGACTGGGATGCCGATGCCCAGCCGCCGCGCCTGCAGGCCCTGCGCCTGCGCAGCGACCAGGGGTTGCACTGGACGCGCATCGACTTGAGCACCGCTGCCAGCACCGCAGCCAACGACCACGACCACGTTGCTGCGCCGTAACCAGGGCCTGTTCAAAGCGCCTACCCGATTACCACTTCCATCCTGCCGGCCTTTGCCATGCTTGATCTTCGCCACAGCGGCGTGCAGCACTTCGCCCTGCCCCACGGCCCCATGGAGGTGCTGATCGATGCCGCCGGCGCCCAGCCGCCGCGCGGCATTGCCTTGATCGCCCACCCTCAACCACTGCTGGGCGGCAGCGCTCGGCACAAGCTGCCGCAGTTTCTGGCCCAAGCCCTGTGCCAGGCTGGCTGGAGCACCCTGCGCCCCAACTTCCGCGGCGTGGGCGGCAGCGCCGGACAGTACGACCACGGCCAGGGCGAAGCCCAGGACTTGTACGCCCTGTACCAGGCCGTGCGCAGCGCGCAGCCGGATCTACCCATTGCCCTGTTGGGCATTTCTTTTGGCGCCTTTGTGCAAGCCTTGCTGGCTGAGCGCCTGCAGCAACAGGGCCAGCCCGCCGCGCGGCTGGTGCTGGCGGCTATGCCTTGCGGTCAAGTTAATGCCCAGCGCCACTACGCCACCCCCGATGCCATCGGCGCGCCGCTGGTCATCCACGGCGAGCACGACACCAGCGTGCCACTGCCGCTGGTGCTGGACTGGGCGCGCCCGCGCAGCCACCCGGTGCTGGTCGTGCCCGGCGCCAGCCACTTGTTCACCGGCAAGCTACCACTGTTGCGCGAGCTGGTGCTGCGCCACCTGCAAGCCTGAGA
Organism: Vandammella animalimorsus; assembly: GCF_002288875.1. Lineage (NCBI taxonomy): Bacteria > Pseudomonadati > Pseudomonadota > Betaproteobacteria > Burkholderiales > Comamonadaceae > Vandammella > Vandammella animalimorsus. The sequence continues at coordinate 106,715 of NZ_NTBH01000004.1, forward strand.
ACCTGTTCAAAATCTCGGCGCGAGTGGGCAAGAAGTGGTTTGCGATGGGCTGCAAGGCTTTGCGAGCGCCGCAGACCGCAGACCGCCCAAATCCGCTTGATTGCACACCGTGCATAGATTTCGAACGGCTTTGAGAACCCCGCCACCGCCGCCAAGCGACAAACCGGGCGTGCGAGAATACGCCGATGTATTTGTTGTTTGAAGAAGCTGGCAAATTCCAGGCCGGCCGCATCCTTTCCGAGGCCGATGCCTCTGCACAGGTCGAGCTTGACAGCGGCAAGCGCGTCAAGGTCAAGAAAGCCAACGCCCTGTTGAGCTTTGCCCAACCCAGCCCGCAGGAGCTTTTGGCCCGCGCACAGGCCCTGGCACCCGAGATCGATCTGGATTTGGCCTGGGAATTTGCCCCTGAAGACGAATTCGGCTTTGTCGATTTCGCACGTGAATACTTCAGCGCCGACGCCAGCCTGGCCCACCAGGTAGCCGCGCTGCTGCGCCTGCACGAGGCGCCGCACTACTTTCGCCGCGCCGGCAAGGGGCGTTTCAAGAAAGCGCCGGAGGACGTGCTCAAGCAGGCCCTGGCGGCGATCGAGAAAAAGCGCCAGCAGCAGCTGCAAATCGATGCCTGGGCCGCCGAGCTGGCCAGCGGCCAGACGCCCGAGCCAGTGCGTCAGCAGCTCTACAAAATCCTCTTCAAGCCCGACAAGAACGCCCCTGAGTACAAGGCCGTGGTCGAGGCTGCGCGCCAGACCCAGCTGCCGCCGCTGACGCTGCTGCAAAACGCTGGCGCCATTGCCTCGTGCTACGAATTTCACTGGCAGCGCTTTCTGTTCGAACAATTCCCCAAGGGCTATGCCTTTGCCCCCGTCGCTGCGCCCGAGCCCGATGCCCAGTTGCCGTTGGCGGCTGTAGAGGCCTTTTCCATCGACGACTCCAGCACTTCGGAAATCGACGACGCTCTGTCCGTGCAAGGCCTGGGCAGCGGCGAAGTCACGCTGGGCATCCACATCGCCGCGCCGGGCCTGGCCATCCGCCCCGGCGATGCGCTGGACCAGCTGGCGCGCGCGCGTCTGTCCACCGTTTACATGCCAGGCGCCAAGTTGACCATGCTGCCCGATGCCGTGGTGCAGCAATACACGCTGGATGCTGGGCGCGCCAACCCGGCCGTATCGCTGTACGTGCGCATCGATGAGGCCAGCCTCACGCCCACGGCCTACGAAACCCGCATCGAGCGCGTACAGACCAGCCACAACCTGCGCCACGACCAGATCGACCACATCGTCACCGAGGCTTGGCTGGCCGATGCCCAGCAGCCGGCCGCCGAAGCAGCCGATGCCCACGCCAGCGCCGAGCTGCTGGCGCTTCGGCCCCAGCTGGCCTTTCTCTACCGGCTGGCCCAGACGCTCAAGCAGCGCCGCGAAGACGTGCGCGGCAAGCCCGAGAACTTCAGCCGCCCAGACTACAACTTCCGCCTGTTGGGGCAGCAGGGCGATCTGCCCACAGGCGATGAAACCGTGCAGATCACCACGCGCCAGCGCGGCGCGCCGCTGGATTTGATCGTTGCCGAGGCCATGATCGTGGCCAACAGCCACTGGGGCGGCTGGCTGGCGCACTATGGCGTGCCGGCCATCTACCGCAGCCAGCACAGCCTGGCGCCGGGCGTCAAGGTGCGCATGGGCACCAAGGCGCTGCCCCATGCAGGCATCGGCGTGCCCAGCTACGCCTGGAGCACCTCGCCGCTGCGCCGCTATGTGGATCTGGTCAACCAGTGGCAAATCATCGCCGCCGTGCAAGGCGGGCAAACGGCCGCGCTGAGCGCACCCTTCAAGCCCAAGGACGCGGAGTTGTTCTCCATCATCAGCGCCTTCGACGCCGCCTACACCGCCTACAACCGCTACCAATCCGACATGGAGCGCTACTGGACGCTGCGCTACCTGCAGCAAAACCAGATCACCGAGCTGGATGCCGCCATCATCCGCGACGCCATCAACGGCGAGCCCGCGCTGGCGCGCGCCGACATCCTTCCGCTGGTGCTGCGCGTGCCGGGCGGCAGCGAGCTGGTGCGCGGCACGCGCGTGCGTCTGCGCCTGGGCCAGGCCGATTTGCTGGCGCTGGACATCGGCGCCAGCGTCATCGCCCGCCTGGACGGCCCCGCCAGCGCCGAGGACATCGGCGGCGACGATGCCGAGCAAGAGGACGCCGATCTCTCCCAGGCCCTGCACATCGCGCTGGAAGTGTCGCCAGAGGACGACAGCGCAGCCATCGGCGCGCCTGCGGCCTGAAGTCCCCACCCATATGCACGCATAATCGGCCGCCGTGAACAAGCTGCTCGCCCACTTCAGAAACCTCTCGGCCTTCTCGATCGCACTGATCGCTTCGTTGGTCGTGCATGCCGTGCTGCTGACGATCCGCTTCGTCAGCCCAGAGGCCTTTGAGCGTACGCTCAGCGCCCAGCCGCTGGAGGTCATCCTCGTCAACGCCCGAAGTGACGACGAGCGCCCCGAAGAAAGCAAAGCCGTGGCCCAGGTGGCGCTGGCCGGCGGCGGCGATGCCGACAGCGGCCGCGCCACCAGCCCCACGCCCTACGCCGCGCTCACGCGCATTGGCAGCGACACCGAGGACGCCCAGCAGCGCCAGGAGACCCCGCGCGAGCGCCAAAACCGCCTGTTGGCCGAGCTGCGCGAGCAGGTCGCGCAACTGCCCGTGCCCGACCCGCGCCGCACCGATCGCACCCCGGAAGAAGTTGCACAGGAGGAAAAGCGCCTGCTGCTGGTCGAGCAGCTCGCCGAGATCGAGCGGCTCGTCAAGGAAGAAAACGAGCGCCCCAAGAAGCGCTACATCAGCCCGGCCACGCAAGACTCGGTCACAGCCCTTTACCTGGACCACGTGCGCCGCAGCATTGAGGAGCGCGGCACCAGCAACTTCCCGACGCAAAACGGCCGCAAGCTCTACGGCAAGCTGATCCTGACCGTCATGATCGACCACGACGGCAGCGTGCTCTCGGCCGAGGTCGATACCAGCTCGGGCAATCTGGCGCTGGACGTGCGCGCCCAATCCATCGTGCACGCCGCCGGGCCGTTCGGCCCCTTCTCGCCGGAAATCCGCCGAACGGCCGACCAGATCGGCTTTACCTCCACCTTCGAATTCCGCCGCGACGCCACACTGGCCACACAGCTGCAAAGCAGGCCTGCCCAACAGTGAGTAAGCGCCACAGGCTCGCGCAGCCTATGCCTAACGCCCCCACACCCGCCGCCGCACAGCCCATGCCTGCAGACATTGCAACACAGGCTGAACTGGTAGAACTGATTGCCCAAGGGCAAGACGCCTACGTGGTCATCGGCAACCCCATCGCCCACAGCCGCTCGCCCGCCATCCACCAGCACTTCGCCCAACTTACCGGGCAGCGCCTGGTCTACGCCCGCTGCCTAAGCCCCCTGGAGGGCTTTGCCCAGACTCTGGACAGCCTGCGCCAGCACGGCATCAAAGGCTGCAACATCACCGTCCCCTTCAAGCACCAGGCCGCGCAACTGGCCAGCCAGTGCGATGCGCGCGTGCAGCTGGCCCAGGCCGCCAACACCTTGGTGCTCAACGGCCCGCAAGGCCCGGTGCAGGCCTTCAACACCGATGGTCTAGGTCTGGTGCGCGACCTGTGCGACAACGCCAGGCTGTGCCTGGCCGGCGCGCACATCCTGCTGCTGGGCGCAGGCGGCGCGGCCGCAGGCGCGCTGGCGCCGCTGCTGCAGGTCGGCCCCGCCAGCCTGCACATCGCCAACCGCAGCGCCGAGCGCGCCCAGGCCCTTGCACAGCGCCACGCCGCCCTGGCCGCCGAGCACGGCGTGCAGCTGCAGGCCCTGGCGCTGGACGAGATCGACCACACGCCGCTGCCGGCCATGCAATTGCTCATCAACGCCACGGCCAGCAGCCTGCAAGGCGCTGCACTGCCCATCCAGAACCTGGCGCGCCTGCTGGCGCCCGGCGCGCTGGCCTACGACATGATGTACGGCGCTGCCGCCCAGCCCTTTCTGCAGTGGGTCAGCAGCCAGGGGCAGAACGTCCGTACGCGCGATGGCCTGGGCATGCTGGTGGAGCAGGCCGCCGAATCCTTTGCGCTGTGGCGCGGCTTGCGCCCGCCCAGCGCGCCTGTGCTGGCGGCGCTGCGCCAGCAGATCAGCGCGCCCTGATGCCCCCGGCCCAACCAGTGCCCGCAGCCAACGCGCGCCCAGGCTTGGTACGGCGTCTGATTCTGGTCTGCAAACGCTGGCTGGGCATGCTGCTGTTGGCCGGGCTGTGCCTGCAGCTTTACTTTATGGCGCACAGCCTGGCATTGCGTTGGCTGGAGCCAGGCTCCACCGCCTTCCAGCGCAGCGCGCTGTGGCACATCCTGCAAGGCAGGCAGAACACCCAGGGCCGCCATTGGCTGCACCAGCCCGTGCCCAGCGGGGCCATCAACGACCATGCGCGCAAAGCCGTCATCGCAGCCGAGGACAATCTATTCTTCCAGCACAGCGGCGCTGACTGGCGCGCCATCGAACAAGCCTGGCGGCGCAATGCCCAGGGCCAGGCGCGGCTGCTGGGCGGCTCGACCATTACCCAGCAACTGGCCAAAAACCTACACCTCTCGGGCCAGCGCAGCCTGCTGCGCAAAGGTCAGGAGCTGCTGCTGAGCTGGATGCTCGAAGCGGCGCTGCCCAAGCAGCGCATCCTCGACCTCTACCTCAACCAAGTCGAATGGGGCACTGGCATCTACGGCATCGAAGCGGCAGCGAAGCATTACTTTGGCACCAGCGCAAGCCAGCTCAATGCCGCGCAAAGCGCCCGCCTGGCTGTCATGCTGCCGCAGCCAAGGCGCCTGGGCCTGGCGCCGCACAGCCCTTACATGAACCGCCGCACCCAGGTCATCGTGCAGCGCATGCCGGCCATTGCGCTACCATCGCCAGCCCCTTGAGCCTCATCTTTCCATGCGCATTCTTGGCATCGACCCCGGCCTGCAAACCACCGGCTTTGGCGTGATCGACGTACACGGCACGCAGCTGCACTACGTGGCCAGCGGCACCATCAAGACCAACGCCGTGGCGCGTGGCGACCTGCCCGCGCGCCTGAAAATCCTGTTCGACGGCATCGCCCAGCTCAGCCGCCAGTACCAGCCCGACCAGGCCTGCGTGGAAATCGTCTTCGTCAACGTCAATCCGCAATCCACACTGCTGCTGGGCCAAGCGCGCGGCGCCTGCGTCACGGCGCTGGTAGCCCAGGGACTGCCGGTGGCCGAGTACACCGCGCTACAGATGAAAAAAGCCGTCACCGGCCACGGCCGTGCAGCCAAATCGCAAATCCAGGAGATGGCGCGCCGCCTGCTGCAACTTCCCGGCCTGCCCGGCACCGACGCTGCCGACGCCCTGGGCCTGGCCATCACCCACGCCCATGCCCAGCGCACCCACAGCGCCTTGCAGAAAACCACCACCTTGCAACGCCGCCAGCACGCCATGTACCGCGCCGGGCGCAGTTACTAGGGCCTGCGCGCCATGCATTAGAATCGCGCGTTTTCCCGCGGCCATTGGCCCCCAGGCTGGGGCGCCAACGGGCAATGCGCTTGACCCATCAGGTCGGCGCGCATTGCCCGATTCGCGCCGCCCTACCCTTCCGCAGGAGCCGTCATGGGCAACAAAATCGTTACCGAAGCCGATCGCAAATTCACCCCGCCACTGCCCGCCCCCAAAGGCTACGCCATGCCCAAGCATGGCGGCGGCCAGCGCGTGAGCAAGGAGCGCGGCGTGCACACTCGCAGCAAGAAGAACCCGGGCAAGCGCGCGCACAGCGGCGGCTCCTGATCCCTGACCTGCCCGGGCAGCAGTCTTGCACCTGCTGTGGCGGCTTGCTTTCTTTGAAGAGCGGGCCGCCTACGCTCTCCACGCCCGGCGCTTTTCTCACTGCAATGGCGCCATGCGCCATCAGCACAGGCCTCGTCGCGCCCCAGTAGTGTCATTGGTGCAACGCAAACCGGCCGTGGCCACGCAAGCCACCATTTGCCGCAGCCCCGCATTGCCCGCACGCACAGGAGCCTGAGAGCCTGTTCAGAATGTCTTCACCGCGGGCAAGAGCGCGGATTTGGGTCGCCTGCGGTGCCCGCAAAGCCTCGCCATAGCTCTTGCCATGGATGTGTTTTGCGTCTTGCAGCCATCTCCCAAACCGCTTCTTGCCCACTCGCACCGAGATTTTGAACAGGTTCTGACCATGCAACCAGACATCGTCTTCATCGGTGGCGGCAACATGGCCCGCGCCATCATCGGCGGCCTGCGCCAACACGGCCAGCCCGCCCCCGCCCTGGCCGCCATTGAGCCCAATGCCGCTGCACGCGAGGCCCTGACCCAAGACTTTGGCATCCGCACTGCCGGCACGCTGCAGGCGCTGGGCGCCAGCGCTGCTGCGCCACTGGCGGCCACCATCGTCTGGGCCGTCAAGCCCCAGGTGCTCAAGGACGCCATGCTCGCGGCGCGCCCGCTGCTGAGCAGCCAGCAATGCCTGCACCTGAGCATCGCCGCCGGCGTGACCACCGCCTCCATGCAGGCTTGGCTGGGCGATGATGTGCGCATCGTGCGCGCCATGCCCAACACCCCTGCCCTGCTGGGCCAGGGCATGACCGGCCTGTTCGCCACCGCCAGCGCCAACCAAGCCGATCGCAGCAAGGCGCAAACTATTGCCACGGCTGTGGGCCAGACGCTGTGGGTCGAGCAAGAGTCGCTGCTGGACGCCGTGACCGCACTGTCGGGCTCCGGCCCGGCCTATGTGTTCTATTTCCTGGAAGCCATGCGCGAAGCCGGCACGCAACTGGGCCTCACACCCGAGCAGGCCTACCAGTTGGCCGTGGCCACCTTCGCCGGCGCCTCTGCCTTGGCAGCACAATCGCCTGAGTCGCCCGAAGTGCTGCGCCAGCGCGTGACCTCCAAGGGCGGCACCACCTTTGCCGCCACCCAGGCCATGGACGCCCAGCACATGCAGCAGCACTTCATCGCCGCCATGCGCGCCAGTCACGACCGCGCTCGGGAAATGGCGCGTGAATTTGGCTGATCCTCTGTCTACAGCTTCCCATCGCGAGCAAACGCAGCACTTTGTGAGCTTGCCCCACGCCTTGACCATGCCCGCTCAAACCACAGCCCGCAAAGGCATCATTCTCGCTGGCGGCTCCGGCACGCGCCTGCACCCGGCCACACTGGCCATCAGCAAGCAGCTGCTGCCGGTCTACGACAAGCCGATGATTTATTACCCGCTCTCGACGCTGATGCTGGCCGGGATCCGGGACATTCTCATCATCAGCACGCCGCAAGACACGCCGCGCTTTACGCAACTGCTGGGCGATGGCAGCGACTGGGGGCTGAACCTGCAGTACGCCGTGCAGCCCAGCCCCGATGGGCTGGCCCAGGCCTTTCTCATCGGCGAATCGTTCCTGGCCGGTGCGCCCAGCGCCCTGGTGCTGGGCGACAACATCTTCTACGGGCACGACTTTGAAGCCCTGCTGACCCAGGCCGATGGCCGCAGCGCAGGCGCGACGGTGTTTGCCTACCACGTGCACGACCCCGAGCGCTATGGCGTGGTGGCCTTCGATGCCCAGGGCAAGGCCGTCTCCATCGAGGAAAAGCCGCAGCAACCCAAAAGCGCGTACGCCGTCACCGGGCTGTACTTCTACGATGCTCAGGTGGTGGAAATCGCCAAGGCCGTGCGCCCCAGCGCCCGCGGCGAGTTGGAGATCACCTCAGTCAACGAAGCCTACCTGCGGCAGGGCCAGTTGAACGTGCAAATCATGAAGCGCGGCTACGCCTGGCTGGACACCGGCACCCACGACAGCCTGATGGATGCTGGCCAATTCATTGCCACGCTGGAGCGCCGTCAGGGCCTGAAGATCGCCTGCCCTGAGGAGATCGCCTGGCGCAAGGGCTTCATCGACAGCGCCCAACTCGAACGCTTGGCCCAGCCGCTGGCCAAAAGCGGATACGGCCAGTACCTGCTGCGCATGATTCGCGACTGACCCACCACACCTCGCCCATCGCCCATGCACACCTGCGCCACCGCCATTCCCGACGTGCTGATCCTGGAGCCCAAAGTCTTCGGCGACGCACGCGGCTTTTTTCTGGAGAGCTTCAACGCTCGCACCTTTGCCCAGGCCACCGGCCTGCGGCTCGACTTCGTACAGGACAACCACAGCCGCAGCCGCAAAGGCGTCTTGCGCGGCCTGCACTACCAGCTGCAACAACCCCAAGGCAAGCTGGTGCGCGTGGTGCGCGGCGCCGTGTTCGACGTGGCTGTGGACATCCGCCGCGGCTCGCCCACCTTTGGCCGCTGGGTCGGCGTGGAGCTGAGCGAGGACAACCAGCGTCAGCTATGGGTGCCACCGGGTCTGGCGCATGGCTTCGTCGTACTCAGCGACAGCGCCGACTTCCTCTACAAGACCACGGACTACTACGCACCCGAGCACGAGCGCAGCATTGCCTGGAACGATCCGGACATCGACATCGCCTGGCCACTGGCCGAGCACGGCATCGAGCAGCCGCAGCTATCGGAAAAGGACGCCCACGCGCTGCCGCTGGCCAAGGCCGAGCTGGCCTGAACGACACCGAGTTGACGACGCCAATCAAAAGCTGCCTGGATTCTGTTGCTGGCTCTATTCGAATCTGGTCAACAGCTCATGGGCAATTGATAGCCCTCCACCGTCTGCGGCATTGACAAGACAAAGCCCATGTACGAGGCACAACAGGTGCCATCCCGTACATGGGGACAAGCAATGTCAGCGCTTGCGGCGCTGCAGGGCTGCTTGTACGGTGTCGGCCACGTTCTCAGCGGTGAAGCCAAAGTGCTGGAACAGATCGGCCGCCGGGGCCGATTCACCATAGCAGTCGATGCCCACCACGGCGGCGCAGCCGTATTTCCACCAGAACTGCGTCACACCGGCTTCGACGGCGATGCGCGGCAGCTTTTCCGGCAGCACCTTGGTCTGGTACTTGACGTCCTGGCGGTCAAACATCGTGGTGCTGGGCATGGAGACCACGCGCACGGCGATCTTGCGCTGCGCCAGCAGTTGCTGCGCCTGCAGCGCCAGCGCCACTTCGGTGCCGGTGGCCAGCAGCACGGCCTGCGCGGCTTTCTTCAGGCCCACATCGGCCGGCTCGCTGAGCACGTAGGCGCCGCGCTTGATGTCGGCCACGTCCTTCTTGGCTGCATAGGGCACGGCCTGGCGCGAGAGCAGCAGGGCCGTGGGGCGATCGTGCTGCAGCAGCGCCTCGGCCCAGGCGATGGCGGTTTCGGCGGTATCGGCCGGGCGCCAGACGTCCAGGTTCGGGATCAGCCGCAGGCTGGCGGCGTGCTCGATGGATTGGTGGGTGGGGCCGTCCTCGCCCAGGCCGATGGAGTCGTGCGTGAAGACGTGCACGACGCGGCGCTTCATCAGCGCGGACATGCGGATGGCGTTGCGGCTGTAATCGCTGAAAGTCAGGAAGGTGCCGCCGTAGGGGATGAAGCCACCGTGCAGCGCGAGGCCGTTCATGATGGCGGCCATGCCGAACTCACGCACGCCGTAGTTGATGTGGCGGCCAATCTGGCCGGCTTCGTCGCGCTGCACCGCGCCTTGCGCATCCAGGCGCAGCGCGGGCGTGCTGGCCGTTTGCGTCAGGTTCGAGCCGGTCAGGTCGGCCGAGCCGCCCAGCAGCTCAGGCAGGCTGCGGGTGAGCGCTTCCAGCGCGATCTGGCTGGCCTTGCGCGTGGCCACTTTCTCTTGCTTGGTGTGCGCATCGACCACCATGTCCACCACGGTCTGGTGGAAGTCCTTGGGCAGGGCGCCGGCCATGCGGCGCGTGAACTGGGCGGCCAGCTCGGGGTGGGCGGCGGCATAGGCCTCGAAGCGCTGCTGCCAGTCTTGCTGGGCGCGCGCACCGGCGGCCTTGGCGTCCCAGTCGGCATAGACGTCATCCGGGATCTCGAACGGCGCGTGCGGCCAGGGCAGGTTTTGGCGCACCAGGGCGATTTCCTCTTGGCCCAGCGGCTCGCCGTGGGCCTTGGCGCTGTCCTGGCGGTTCGGGCTGCCCTTGCCGATGTGGGTCTTGCAGATGATCAGGCTGGGCTTGTCCTGCACGGCCTTGGCCTGGGCGATGGCGGCATCCAGGGCCTGCACGTCGTGCCCGTCGATGGGGCCGATGACATCCCACTGGTAGGCGGCAAAGCGCTGCGCTGTGTCGTCGACGAACCAGGGCGCGACCTGGCCGTCGATGGAGATGCCGTTGTCGTCGTACAGCGCGATGAGCTTGCCCAGCTTCCAGGCCCCGGCCAGCGCACAGGCCTCGTGGCTGATGCCTTCCATCAGGCAGCCATCGCCCAGGAAGACATAGGTGTGGTGGTCAACGATGGCATGGCCGGGACGGTTGAACTCGGCGGCCAGCAGCTTTTCAGCCAGCGCAAAGCCCACGGCATTGGTCACGCCCTGGCCCAGCGGGCCAGTGGTGGTTTCCACGCCGGGGGTCACATCCACCTCCGGGTGGCCGGCGGTCTTGCTGTGCAGCTGGCGGAAGTTCTTCAGCTCCTGCATCGGCAGGTCGTAGCCGCTCAGGTGCAGCAGCGCATACAGCAGCATCGAGGCATGGCCGTTGGAGAGCACGAAACGGTCGCGGTCGGCCCAGCGCGGGTCGGCCGGGTTGTGGCGCAGGTGGCGGCTCCACAGTGCCACGGCCATCTCCGCCATGCCCATGGGCGCGCCGGGATGGCCGGAGTTGGCTTGTTGAACGGCATCCATCGCCAATGCACGGATTGCATTGGCCATCGCAGTGGTGTTGGCCATGGGGGAGAGGCTCCAGAGAAAAGAAACAGCGATCAGAAAAAAAGAAAGCTCTGCGGCGACCATAAGGGTGGCAGAGGCTCCAAAACAAAAAAGCCGCGCGCCACAGGCGTCGGCAAGCGGCGCGGTATTTTAGAGCCTGTCCTCAAAAACCCTCGTGCCGCACTCATCCGCAAGATCGGGCCATTTGCTGCGTTACGGCGCCACCGCAACGGCTGGGGCCACTGCGGTGACGCGCGTCTTGCTTTCCCGCCTGATCTGCAACGCACATTGGTCGCAAGCGGCGCGGCGTCGGCGGGCTGGGCCGGGCTGGTTCTACGGTATGCTTGCCGCGCCTTGGTGGCGCCGCCTTCATACATTCATCGGCCATAGCCCACACAGCGCGCGCTGCCCTCACACCCAATCCACTGCCTGCAAGACATCCATGCCCGGCCTGCTGCCCCACGTCGATCCCGACGGTTTGCTCGAATTCTCCGTGGTCTATACCGACCGCGCCCTCAACCACATGTCGCAACGCTTCGTCGGCGTGATGCAGGACATTCTGCGCACGCTGCACAGCGTCTACAACGCCCACAGCGCGGCGCTGGTGCCGGGCAGCGGCACTTTTGGCATGGAGGCGGTGGCGCGCCAGTTCGCCCACGGCAAGAAGGTGCTGGTGGTACGCAATGGCTGGTTCAGCTACCGCTGGTCGCAAATCTTCGAGGCCGGCCACTTCGGCGGCACGGCCACCATCTGCCAGGCCCGGCAGTTGGGCGATGACGCGCAGTCACCTTGGGCGCCCATGCCTGCGCAAAAGGTGGCCGAGCAGATTCGCCAGCAACGCCCGGAGCTGGTCTTCGCCCCGCATTGCGAGACCGCCAGCGGCATCCTGCTGCCCGATGACTACATCCGCACACTGGCCGATGCCGCGCATGAGGTGGGCGCGCTGCTGGTGCTGGACTGCATTGCCTCGGGCGCGATCTGGGTGGACATGCAGCGTTGCGGCGTGGATTTGCTGATTTCGGCACCGCAAAAGGGCTGGAGCAGCACGCCCTGCTGCGCCATGGTCATGTTCTCCGAGCGCGCGCGCCAAGCCATCGAGGCCACGAGCAGCAGCAGCTTTGCCTGCGATCTGAAGAAATGGCTGCACATTGCCGAAGGCTATTTGCGCGGCCAGCACGCCTACCACACGACCATGCCCACCGATGCCCTGCTGCAACTGCGCGACACCATGCTGGAGACCCAGGCCCTGGGCTGGGATTTCCTGCGCGAGCAGCAGATCGAGCTGGGCACGCAGGTGCGCGCACTGTTGCAAGCGCATGGCTTTGCCAGCGTGGCCGCGCCTGGCTTTCAATCGCCTGGCGTAGTGGTCAGCTACACCAGCGACCCTGACATCCAGAACACACGCAAATTCCTGCAGGTCGGCATCCAGGCCGCTGCCGGCGTGCCGCTGATGTGCGGCGAGGGCGAGGAGTTCCGCAGCTTCCGCCTGGGCTTGTTCGGGCTGGAGAAACTGCAGCACATCGAACGCAGCGTCGCGCAGCTGCGCGATGCGCTGCAGCAGATTGCGCCCCGGCAGGCTGCGGCGGCCTGAGAGCCTCTGTGCGCGGGGCGCACGGGCAGCGCGCCCGGCCCCTTGAGAGCCTGTTCAAAATCTCGGCGCGAGTAGGCAAGAAGCGGTTTGGGATGGGCTGCAAGGCGCAAAACGCAGCCATAGCTGGGGCTATGGCGAGGCTTTGCAACGCAGCAGAGCGCCCAAATCCGCTCTCTTGACCGCCGCGCAAAGATTTTGAACAGGCTCTGAGAATGTCTGCACGAATTCAGCGGCCAGGTGCGTGCCGCGATTCGTGCAGAGGCTTTGAATAAGCGCCTTTGCCGCTCACTTCTCGGCAAAAGCGCGCTCGACGACGAACTCGCCCGGCGTGGAGGTATTGCCTTCAATGAAGCCGCGCTGCTCAAACAAGGTCTTGAGGTCAAACAGCATGGCCGGGCTGCCGCAGATCATGATGCGGTCCTCGGCGCGGTTGATTGGCGGCAGGCCCAGGTCGGCAAAGAGCTTGCCGTTCTCGATCAGCGTGGTGATGCGGCCCTGGTGGTGGTAGTCCTCGCGCGTCACCGTCGGGTAGTACAGCAGCTTGCCCTTGACGTATTCGCCCAGGATTTCGTGCTCGGGCAGCGTGCGGGTGATGAGCTCCTGATAGGCCAGCTCGTTGACGAAGCGCGTGCCGTGCACAAGCACGACCTGCTCGAAGCGCTCGTAGGTTTCCGGGTCGCGGATGGTGGACAGAAACGGCGCCAGCCCGGTGCCGGTGGCCAGCAGGTAGAGGCGCTTGCCCGGCAGCAGATAGTCCAGCAGCAAAGTGCCAGTAGGCTTTTTGCCGACCAGAATGGTGTCGCCGGGCTGAATGTGCTGCAGGCGCGAGGTCAATGGCCCATTGGGCACCTTGATGCTGAAGAACTCCAAATGCTCTTCATAGTTGGCGCTGGCGATGCTGTAGGCGCGCAGCAGCGGTTTGCCATCCACGCGCAGGCCAATCATGGTGAAGTGGCCATTGGAAAAGCGCAGCGAGGCATCGCGCGTGGTGGTGAAGCTGAACAGGGTGTCGTTCCAATGATGGATGGAGAGAACGCGTTCTTCGTTAAAGGCACTCATCTTGCGTTGTCGATGTAGCTACACGGGCCTGCTGCCCGCAAGAAAACCGCCAGGCCGGGCGCACGGGGCGCATAGCGCATGGGCTAGGGCAATGCCTGGCTGGCACGGGGGCCCTCTCAGGGGTCTATCTATTGGGGGATTGCTGCCAGACAGCAGGGCGGCTACCAGGAGGCCGCCGCCAACCGCTGGCATTCATCGCGTGGGCAGGCTGCCGCGCCCATGCAGGGCGCGAGCGTATGCAAAAGCGCCAGAGGATAGCGCACATTCACCAGCCAGGCTGGTGGCGTTGCAGCGCATCCAGGAACATCGCGGCCACGTCAAAGCCAGTCTGCGCGGTGACCTCCTGAAAACCCGTTGGGCTGGTGACGTTGATTTCGGTCACACAGTCGCCGATCACGTCCACGCCCACCAGCAACAGACCGCGCGCGGCCAGCACCGGCCCTAGACGCGCGGCGATTTCGGCATCACGCGCGCTCAGCGGCTGGGCTACAGCCTTGCCACCCACGGCCATGTTGCCGCGGATCTCGCTGCCCTGTGGAATGCGCGCCAGCGCATGAGGCACGGGCTGGCCGTCAATGAGCAGCAGGCGCTTGTCACCCTGGCGGATCTCGGGCAGGTAACGCTGCACCATGACGGAGGTTCTGCCATGGGCATTGAGGGTTTCGATGATGCTGCCCAGGTTCAGGCCATCGGGGCCGACGCGGAAGATGCCCATGCCCCCCATGCCATCGAGCGGCTTGAGGATGATGTCGCCATGCTCGGCGTGGAAGGCGCGGATGCGCTCGGGCTCGCGCGTGACCAGGGTCGGGCCGATCAGCTCCGGGAACTCCAGAATGTCGAGCTTCTCCGGGTGTTCGCGCAACGCCGCCGGGCGATTGAAAACCTTGGCGCCCTCGCGCTCGGCCTGGCTCAACAGGTGCGTGCAGTAGAAGAACTCGCTGTCAAATGGCGGATCCTTGCGCATCAGCACGGCATCGAAATCGGCCAAAGCCTGCTCGCCCTGGCGCAGCAGCTGCCACCAAGGGCCATCGGCCGGGGGCTGGGCCAGCAGCTCAATGTGCTGCACCTGGGCGCTCACACGCGCGCCGCGCTGCCAGTACAGCGCACGCGGCTCGCACACGGCGATGCCGTGGCCACGCCGCTGCGCCTCGCGCATCATGGCGTAGGTAGTGTCCTTGTGGATCTTGAAGCTGGCCAGTGCATCGGCCACGAACAGCAGGTTCATAGGAAGGCTCAAAACATCAGCGTCTGATCGGCATCGAACACCTTGCGGCGCGCCAGCGCCAGGTTGGAGCGCTGGCGATCGAGCACCAGGTAGAGAAACACGCCGTCCTTGCGCGAGGCCGGACGCATGATGTGGTACTGCTTGCCCAGCGTGATGAGAATGTCCTCGATCACATCGTGCAGGCCCAATGCGCGCATGGTGTTGATCTTGGCGCGCATCACCTCGGTATTGCCGGCGGCAGCCACTTCCAAATCGATACCGGCGCCGGCTGAGGCCAGCATCATGCCGCTGCTGCTGTCCACCACGGCGCAGCACAGCGCGCCTTCGAGCGTCATCAGCTCATCCAGGGTTTGTTTGATCGTTGCCATAAAAGAAAGAAAAGCGCCTGTTTGTTCGTCACAGCTGGCGCGCCAGCCGGCCAATCTGCGCCGCCTGGGCCAGCACGGCCTGCCAGTTCAGCGCCACGCCATCTTGGCTGAGCAGCACCAGCACCATGTCTGCAGTACAGGGCACGATGGTCATGCGCATTTGTTGGTGCATCAGCACGCAATAGCGCAGTGGCCCGAGGGTTTCAAAGAAACTGCCGTGGCGCTGGTAGATACGCCAGTAATTGCTTGCGGCTTCAGCCAGTGCGCCATCCTCCATCAGCGCACCTGTGCTGTGCAACACCATGCCCGTGGTGACCTCCACCAGCGCACAAGCTTGCAGAGCCTCGAAAGCCTGGGGCAAATCGTCAATGGCCGCTTTGAGCGCCGCAAAGCGGGATTTCCAAACGGGTTTGAATGGTGCAACAACTGGGGTGGAAGTCATCTCTGAATATCAATTCTGTTGATCATGGCGCGCCACGCTGCTGCACAAAACCACGCGGCAATGCCAGAGCCCAGCCATGGCACTCATCCTGGCGCACAATCCGTGCCAGCATGCCAGGGCCTGCCTCACGCGGGCCAAGAGGATACGCGAATTTCACAGCCCTGCCTGCCACAGCCAGGGATGAGCCATCCACTGGCCCAATGCGCACCTGCATTGACAGCCCCGCCAAGACTTTGCACCTCACACACTCACACGCCCCCATCGCCATGCACACCTCCTTGCAACAGGAAATCGCCCAGGCCGCAGCCGCCCTGATCGTGGACGAAGGCCTGGAGATCGGGCCCGCCAAGCAGCGCGCGCTCAAGCAGCTGGGCCTGCGCCCCAACACCGCTCTGCCCGACAATCGCAGCGTCGAAGACGCCGTGCGCGAGCACATCGCACTGTTTCACGCCGACACCCAGCCCCAAGTGCTGCAGGCCCTGCGTGACATCGCCGCGCACTGGATGCAGCAACTGGCCGAGTTCGAGCCGCTGCTGGGCGGCGCCGTCTGGAACGGCACAGCCACGCATTGGAGCCCGATTCACCTGCAGCTGTTCTGCGACGACAGCAAGGCCTTGCCAATCTGGCTGCTCAACCATGGGCTGGACTTCGATACCCAAGAGGCCAAAGGCCTGGGCGGCCAGCCCACAGAAGTACTGGGCGTGCACGTAACCACGCAGCATCCTGCACTGCAACCGCAGGTGCTGCTGTGCCTGTGGAACAACCCCAGCCAGGCATTGCGTGGCGCGCTGCAGGCCGATGCCGACGGTCAAGCGCCGCGCGGCACGTTGCAGGGCTTGCAGGCCCGCATGACCGAGACTGGTGCCATGCCACAATCGCCCAAGCCATGAAGACCGCTGCTCCTGCCCCAAGCCCTGTGCCCCCCCCTTTGCCCAATCACGAGGGCCATGGCGCGCCCCTCAGGCCGGGGCGCCGCCAATGGCTGCTCTGGGGCGGCGGCCTGGCGCTGGCCGCCGCTGGCGCTGGCGGCTATTGGGGCTGGCTGCGGCGGCAGCACTCGGCCGCCGAGGCCGCGCTGTGGTCCATCGCCCTGCCACGGCTCGACGGCCGCCAATTGGCGCTGCGCGATTACCAGGGCCGCCCGCTGCTGCTGAATTTCTGGGCCACCTGGTGCGCCCCCTGCATACAGGAGCTGCCGCTGCTGAACCAATTCCAGCGCCAGCGGCCTGATTGGGCCGTCGTTGGCATTGCCGTTGATACGTTGCCGAACGTGCAACGCTTCGCCCAGCGCATGGCGCTGGACTTTCCCATCGCCATTGCTGGCGGCGGCCAAGGCATGGAGCTGGCCCGCGCCCTGGGGGGAACAGGCGGCCTTCCCTTGACGGTCCTGGCCGATGCCCAGGGCCAGATCCGAGCGCGAAAGCTGGGGCAGATCGAACCGGCCGACCTGCAGCAGTGGCAGGGCTTGCTGGCATGAGCCGCAGGCACCAAAGCGCCCTCGGCAAGGCCCTTAGAGCAATGGCCGTAGAATGCCGGGTTTGATCGCACGCACGATACGACATAGCCGGCCGTGCCTGCCCCTCTCAAAAGTGAGCTCGCGCATCGCCACTCCCAGGTGCGAGGCAAACGCCAACCCAGCGCGCCAATCCCGCAATCTTTAACTCTCAAACGAAATTTGGCACGAAATAGCAATTTCGCGCCATCCGCCACGAGAAATCAACTTCAAGGTTTCCGCGGCATCGTGTTTTTTTCTGGAGCCTGAAACTTTATGGATCTGAGGAAACTGAAGACTCTGATCGACCTGGTGTCCGAGTCGAATGTGACGGAACTGGAAATCACCGAAGCCGAAGGCAAGGTGCGCATCGTCAAGGGCGGCGCCCCGGTGTTGGTGCCTGCGCCCGTAGCGGCTGCACCGGCGCTGACCGCCATCGCCCCCGCAGCCAGCGCCCCGCAGCAAGAGGCCGCCTCCCCCGCCACCGCAGCAGCCCCAGCCGCTGCCGGAGCCAGCATCACAGCGCCGATGGTCGGTACCTTCTACCGCGCCCCCAACCCCTCGGCCGATGCCTTTGTCGAAGTCGGCACACAGGTCAAGGAAGGCCAGATCGTCTGCATCATCGAGGCGATGAAAATCCTCAACGAGATCGAGGCCGATCGCTCCGGCACCATCAAGCAAATCCTGGTGGAGAACGGCCAGGCTGTCGAATACGGTCAACCGCTGTTCATCATCGAATAACCCGTTTACCAGAAGGCACCGTTGCACGGCGCCCACGCCAGTCGCACTGCCTTCGTTTCGGCGTGGCCATGCCGGCCACACTATGGATCTGCCGATCCGCCCAAGGCTGCGCCGGGGCACGCTTGAACCCAGGCCGCAGCCACCGCCGAGGCTGCGGCAACTGACGCAGCACGGCGCAGCCAAGCCGGCCCCATGCACACGAGACTTCCCGCATGTTCAAGAAAATCCTGATCGCCAACCGCGGCGAAATTGCCCTGCGCATCCAGCGCGCCTGCCGCGAGCTGGGCATCAAATCGGTCATGGTGTACTCCGAGGCCGACCGCGATGCCAAGTACGTGCGCCTGGCCGACGAGGCCATTTGCATCGGCCCTGCGCCCGCCAGCCAGAGCTACCTGCAAATGCCCGCCATCATCTCGGCCGCAGAGGTCAGCGATGCCCAGGCCATCCACCCCGGCTACGGTTTTCTGAGCGAGAACGCCGACTTTGCCGAGCGCGTGGAAAAAAGCGGCTTTGCCTTCATTGGGCCGACGGCCGAATCCATCCGCATCATGGGCGACAAGGTCTCGGCCAAGCAAGCCATGATCAAGGCCGGCGTGCCCTGCGTGCCCGGCTCCGAGGGTGAGCTGCCCAGCGACCCGGCCGAGATCCGAGCCATCGCCCGCAAGATCGGCTATCCGGTCATCATCAAGGCCGCAGGCGGTGGCGGCGGGCGCGGCATGCGCGTGGTGCACACCGAGGCAGCCCTGCTGGGCGCGGTGCAAATGACCAAGAGCGAGGCTCAGGCCGCCTTCGGCAACCCGGCCGTGTACATGGAGAAGTTCTTGGAGAACCCGCGCCACATCGAAATCCAGGTGCTGGCCGACACCCACAAGAACGCCGTGCACCTGGGCGAGCGCGATTGCTCCATGCAACGCCGTCACCAGAAAGTCATTGAAGAGGCCCCGGCCTTCGGCATTCCGCGCCGCCTGATCGAAAAAATCGGCGAGCGCTGCGCTGCAGCCTGCAAACGCCTGGGCTACCGGGGCGCAGGCACCTTCGAGTTCCTGTATGAAAACGGCGAGTTCTATTTCATCGAGATGAACACGCGCGTGCAGGTCGAGCACCCGGTCACCGAGATGATCACCGGCATTGACATCGTCAAGACGCAAATCCTCGTGGCCGCAGGAGAGAAGCTGCCTTTCACACAAAAGGACATCCAGCTGCGCGGCCATGCCATCGAATGCCGCATCAACGCCGAGGACCCATACAAATTCACCCCCTCGCCAGGCAAGGTCAGCACCTGGCACGCCCCGGGCGGGCCAGGCGTGCGCGTGGATTCGCACATGTACTCCGGCTACACCGTGCCGGCCAATTACGACTCGATGATCGGCAAGCTCATCGTCTATGGCGACAGCCGCGACCAAGCCCTGGCGCGCATGCGCAGCGCCCTGCTGGAAACCATCGTCGAAGGCATCAAAACCAACATCCCGCTGCACCGCGAGTTGCTGCTGGACGCCAACTTCATCGCTGGCGGCACCAACATCCACTACCTGGAAAAGTGGCTCGAACAGCACGCCACACGCCCCTGAACGCCGGGCTCGGCCTTGGCCGCGCCCGCACCCACAGCCCTCCACTTGCCCGTACCTGTATGTACGCCCTGACCCTGCTGTGCCCGCAAGAGCGGGTCGAAACCATCAGTGAAGCGCTCGACGCCCTGGGCGCACTGAGCGTCTCCGTCGAGGACGCCGACGCCCAGACCGAGGCCGAGCAAGCGCTGTTTGGCGAACCAGGCATGGAGCCCGAACGCCAGGCCTGGCTGCGCAGCACCGTCAGCGCGCTGTTCAGCCAACGGCAACAGGCCCACGAGGCGCAGCAACTGCTGGCGCTGCAGGACTTCTACGCCGGCTGCCAGCTGCAAGGTCTGGAGGAAGTGCCTGACCTGGACTGGGTCAGCCTCACCCAGGCGCAATTCAGCGCCGTGGACATCACACCCGATTTCTGGATCGTGCCCAGCTGGCATGAAGTGCCCAGCCAGGCGCGCACCAGCATCGCGCTTGATCCGGGCATGGCCTTTGGCACCGGCACACACCCCACTACCCGCATGTGCCTGCGCTGGCTGGCCGCCCAGCACGAAGCCGGCCAGGCCCTGGCCCAGCGCAGCGTGCTGGATTACGGCTGCGGCTCAGGCATCCTGGCCATTGCCGCAGCCAAGTTCGGCGCCACCCCGGTGGACGCCGTGGACATCGACGAGGCCGCCATCGCCGTCACCGCCAGCAATGCCGAAAAAAACCAGGTTGCACTGCGCTGTGGCCTGCCCGACATCATCAGCGACCAGCGCTACCACGTCGTGCTCGCCAACATCCTGGCCAACCCGCTGCAGGTACTGGCGCCATTGCTGTGCAGCCACGTCGCCCCAGGCGGGCACTTGGTGCTGGCCGGTATCCTCGAGCGCCAGGCCGAGCTGCTGCAACAGGCCTACGCCCCCTGGCTGGCGCTGCAAGTGGCCGACACGCAGGACGGCTGGATTCTGATGACCGCACAGCGGCCTGCCTGAGAGCCCGTATCTGCGCGGGCGCAGACCGTCTGCTGCGCCCCCGCCCTGCCCTGGTGCGCGGCGGCGCCAGCCCTTTGCACGCGCCACTCTCGGGCACAATACGGGCCTTTGCCATCCCCACCGCCCGCATGCCATCCGTCACCCGCTGCCCAAGCTGCGAGACCCGCTTCAAGGTCTCGGCAGACCAGTTGCACGCCTCGCAAGGCTGGGTACGCTGCGGGCGCTGCCACCACATCTTCGATGCCACCCAGCACCTGGTGGCAGAACAAGATGGCGCTCAAGCCTCGCCAGGCCCGTCAGACCTGACACCCACCAGCCAATCCCAGCAGCCTCAAGGCTCATCCCAATTGCTGCTTGGCAGCGAGAGCGAGCTTACCGGCCCCGCAGCAAATCAGGCCAACGCCGCGCTGCCAGCCTCTACAGCACAAGCGCCTGCTACGGTGCCAGACGAGCAGCATGACGAAGCCAAGGCGAGCTTCTCCAATAATCCGCCTGCAGACGACCTGGCCACCCCAGCCCTGACGGACAAGCCCCCGCTGGCTGAATCCGGCCATTTCACCGCGCACTCCACCGAGCGCCCCATTGAGGAGCGCCCCACCGAGCGCTGGCTCAAGGAGCTGTCGGAAACCTTCTCCCCCTCCAGCCCGGTCGACACGCCGCCCGCTGCCGATGTGGAGGCCGGTGCGGATGCCGAAAAGCCAGCGCCCCAGGCGCCGGCCAGCGAAGCGGCCACGCCCTCCGCCTTGGCCGAACCGCTTGCCGAGCCCCCCGCCGAACAGCCCTTTGCCGAGCAGCAACTGGACGCCGCCGATGTCGAGCTGATCGAAGCCGTTGCCCTGGCCGATCTGCCGGACGCCGCATTCGACAACAGCCCACTGTCTGCAGAACAACCGGCTCCGCAGAACGCCAACGCGCCTGCGCCTGCGCCTGCGCCTGCTGCCACCGACGATGACAACAGCCACATCGACGCTTTCCAGAAAGAGCTGGAGCGTTGGCAGGCCATGCAGGCCGCAGCCCAGTCCCAGGATGCCCCAGGCAGCCCAGCCACGCCCGAGCCAGCCGACGATGCGCCCAGTGCTGCTGCGGCCAATGATGTGCCCGCTGACGCCATCGTGCTGGCCCCGGCCGTGCTGGTGGACAAAACGCCCGAGCCCGAGCCCGCAGCATCGCCAAGCGCAGCAGCAGGCGCCCGCGCCTCCCGGCCGCCGGCCACGACCGGTAAAAGCGCATCGCGCAAGCAGCCGAGCAAGACCAAGGCCGTCAGCCCGCCGCCTGCCACTTTGCGCAAGAAAAGCCAGGAGCCTGCCGACAGCGCTGCCGCCCCCGCCAGCCAGCCAGCCTCTGGCCAGCCCAGCAGCCTGCCAGGCAGCACAGACCCTGCCCCCAAGAAAGGCTCTGCCCGACGGGAAAAGCGCCTGACCGATCTGGACGACGCGCTGCGCGCAGACGCCGATGAATCGTTGCGCGAGGTCTACCGCACCGCCTTCAGCGAAACCCAGGAGCTGAACTTCGTGCGCCAGGCCGCGCGCCAAGCATTCTGGTCACACCCTGGGGTCAAGGCCGGTCTGGGCGTACTCGCCGCCGTTTTGGCGCTGCTCTTGGCGCTACAGGTCGTGCTGCAGCAGCGCGACCGCATCGCCGCCACCAGCCCAGCCATGAAATCGCGCATGCAATCGCTGTGCGAGCTGCTGGGCTGCACCGTTGCCCCGCTGCGCGCCATCGAGCAACTGGTGCTCGATGGCTCCACCTTCCAGGCCGAAGGCGATGACGTCTTCACCCTGTCATGGACGGTGCGCAACCCCAGCCAGCTCTGGCTGCAAACGCCGCACCTGTGGCTGAGCCTGCGCGACCATGGCGGCAACACACTGATTCGCCGCCCGCTCTCGCCCGCTGACATGGCCGATGCCCCCATGGAAATTGCCCCCGGCCAAAGCTGGCAAGGCCGCCAGACCTTGCGCCTGAGCCAGTATGCGCAGGCCGTGACCGACTATCAGCTGCAGATTTTCTATCCGGCCTCGCCCTGACCCGGCAGCGCCGCTGGCCGCCCCGCGCCGGCCCCACCCCACCACCTCTTCGCTAGAAAGGAATCGACGATGGCCGTCCTGGTATGTGGTTCGATGGCATTCGACACCATCATGAATTTCGAAGGCAGCTTCGCGCAGCAGATCATGCCCGACCAGCTGCACATCCTGAACCTGTCCTTCCTGGTCAACACCCTGCGTCGCGACTACGGCGGCTGCGCCGGCAACATCGCCTACGGCCTGCAATTGCTGGGCGGCCAGCCCCTGCCCATGGCCACCATCGGCCAGGATGGCAACGACTACCAGCAGCGCCTGCGCGAGCTGGGCATCGACTGCCGCTACCTGATGCAGCTGCCCGATGCCTACACCGCCCAGGCCATGATCATGACCGATCTGGACAACAACCAGATCACCGCCTTCCACCCCGGCGCCATGGCCCAAGCGCACAAAAACGAAATCGGGCAGCTGCCCGAGCAGATCAAGCTGGCCATCCTCTCGCCCGATGGGCGCGAGGCCACGCTCAGCCATGCCCAGCAGCTCAGCGCGCTGGGCCTGCCCTGGGTTTTCGACCCCGGCCAGGGCCTGCCCATGTTCAACGGCGCCGAGCTGCGTCAGCTCACCAGCCAGGCCAGCTGGGTCACCGTCAACGATTACGAAGGCCAACTGCTGGTCGAGCGCACCGGCCTGTCATTCAAGGACATCTCGCACCAGGTTCAAGGCCTGATCGTCACCCTGGGCGCGCAGGGCTGCGACATCTGGGTGCAGGGCGAGAAAACCCGCATCCCCGCGCTGGAAGTGCAACACCCGCTGGATCCAACCGGCTGCGGCGATGCCTGGCGCGCAGCACTGCTGTACGGGCTGGAGCGCGGCTGGTCGCTGACGCAATGCGCCCGCCTGGGCAATGAAGTGGCCGCGCGCAAGATCGCCACGCGCGGGCCGCAAAACTACCAGCTCGACGGCCTGGACGTCGACAGCTTCGTCACCGGCGCCTGAGCAGCACCATGCACATCCACATCCTCGGCATCTGCGGCACCTTCATGGCCGGCGTGGCCGCTCTGGCCAAAGCCTGCGGCCACACCGTCACCGGCTGCGATGCCCAGGTCTATCCGCCGATGAGCGATCAGCTGCGTGCGCTGGACATCGAGCTCATCGAAGGCTACGACCCCGCGCAAACCGCCCTGGCGCCCGATTGCTACGTCATCGGCAACGTCGTCAGCCGCGCGCGCCTGGCCGATGGCAAGCCGCGCTACCCGCTGATGGAAGCCATCCTCGACCAAGGCCTGCCCTACACCAGCGGCCCGCAGTGGCTGGCCGAGCACATCCTGCCCGGGCGCCACGTGCTGGCCGTGGCCGGCACGCACGGCAAGACCAGCACGGCCTCCATGCTCGCCTGGATCCTGCAGGCCAATGGCCTGGAGCCGGGCTTTCTGATCGGCGGCATCGCGCAGAACTTCGGCATCTCCGCCCGGCCTGGGCGCGCCGCGCCGCCCGGCCAGCGCAGTTGCTTCGTCATCGAGGCCGACGAGTACGACACCGCCTTCTTCGACAAACGCAGCAAGTTCCTGCACTACCGCCCGCGCACCCTGGTGCTGGGCAACCTGGAGTTCGACCACGCCGACATCTTCGACGACCTGGCCGCCATCGAGCGCCAGTTCCACCACCTGATCCGCACCGTGCCCGGCCAGGGCCGCATCCTCTGCAACGCCGAGGACGCCAACCTCGCCCGCGTGCTGCAGCAAGGCCTGTGGAGCGAGCTGCGCGGCTTCGGCCAGCCCGGCGCGCACGCCCCAGCCGCGCTGGCGCAGCACAGCCTCACCGCCCAGGGCAGCGACCAGCACTTCAGCGTCTGCCGCGATGGGCAGGTGCTCGGCCAGGTGCAATGGGCGCTCAGCGGCCGACACAACCAGCTCAACGCCCTGGCCGCCATCGCCGCCGCCGAACACGTGGGCGTGCCCGTGGCCGATGCGGCGCACGCATTGGCGCGCTTCGAGAGCGTGCGCCGCCGCATGGAGCTGCGCGGCAGCGCACGCGGCGTGCAGGTCTATGACGACTTCGCCCATCACCCCACAGCCATCGCCACCACGCTGGACGGTCTGCGCCGCAAACTGCCAGCCGGCCAGCGCGTGCTGGCCGTGTTCGAGCCGCGCAGCAACACCATGAAGCTGGGCACCATGGCCGCGCAACTGCCCGCAGCGCTGCAGGTGGCCGACCTGGTCTTCGCCTACAACCCGCAGCTGGGCTGGGATGTGGCCAGCACACTGGCGCCACTGGGCCTCAAGGCCCAGGTTCACGAACAGCTCCAACCCTTGGTGCAGGCCATCGCCAGCGCCGCACAGCCCGGCGACCACATCGTCTGCATGAGCAACGGCAGCTTTGGCGGCATCCACGACTTGCTGCTGCAAGCGCTGGGCAGCGCAGGCTGAGCATCTTCAAACAGGCTCTCGGCCCCCGCGCAGCCCAGGCTGCTCGGGGGCGCGTCATGCACAGCTGGGGCTGCCATACCTTTGCCCAATACCGCCATGCTGCTCGAATCCCTGCTGGCCTTCGCACACCTCTCGGCCATCCTCGGCCTGACCGCCTTCATCACCGCCATGGCCGTGCTGTGCCGCCCGCAATGGGCCAACGCCGCCGCCCTGCGGCGCCTGCGCGCCCTCGATCGCTGGGTGCTGGCCTGCACCCTGGCCGTGCTGCTCACCGGCCTGGCGCGCATCCACCTGGGCATCAAGGACGCCGCCTGGCTCTGGAGCCAGCCGCTGCTGCACGCCAAGCTGGCCTTGTTTGCGCTGATGGGCTGGTGCGGCTGGCAAGCACACCGGCGCATCACCGCCTGGCACGCCAGCCTGCAGCAAACAGGCGCCCTGCCCAGCGCCGATGAACTGCGACGCACGCGCCGTTGGCTGATGCTGCAAGCCCATCTCATGGCCCCCATCCCGCTGGCGGCCGTGCTGCTGGCACGGGGCGCGCTGACCCTGTAGCGCCAACCGCCAATGCCCAACGCTCAACGGGCACTGTGCGCCAGACGGCACATCTGCATGCCCAGGCGCTGCAGCGCAGCGGGCGCATCCTGCGGCCAGGCCGGGTGCTTCAGGCCCTTGCAAATGCCATCGACCACATGGGCCGATTGCAGCAGCCGCGCCAGCGCGGGCAGGCGCAGCCTGGGCAATAGGCGTTCGAGCAGTTTTTCCTTCGGCCCCCAGGCGCGCGCCAGGCGCAGCGCTTGCGGCATGGGCGCGCCGTCGTCCAGCGCCTGGCGCGCCCGGTACAGGCTGAGGATGTCGCCAGCCAGCACGCTGTGCAGGCGCACGGCGGCCTCGCCCTCGGCCAGCAAGGCGGCCAACACGCGCTGGCTGCGCAAGGTTTGGCCCGAGAGGATCGCCTCGGACAAATCCTGCAGACTGTAGCGCGCCACGTTGAGCACGCTGGCCTCGATCTGCTCGCGCGACAGCACGCCTGGCGGGTAGAGCAGGCCCAGCTTTTGCACCTCCTGGTGCGCGGCCATCAGATTGCCTTCCACGCATTCGGTGAAGAAAGCCAGCGTCTGCAGGCCCTCCTCGCCGCTGGCCACGCTCTGGCCCTGGGCCTTGAGGCGCTGCGCCAGCCAGGCTGGCATGTCGCGCCGCGCCACAGGGTCAATGCGCAGCACCACGCCGGCCTGCTCCATGGCGGCAAACCAGGGCGTTTGCTGCATGCTGCGATCGGCGCGCGGCAGCAGCACGATCAGCAAGGTGGCATCGGCGCTGGGGCCACTGGCGGCGGCCTGCTCGGCCAGCTGCTGCAGCACCTGAGCGCCTTCCTTGCCGGGCTTGCCGGTGGGCAGGCGGATTTCAACGATCTGCCGCTGGGCAAACAGGCTTTGGCTGGCGCTGGCGGCCAGCACCTGCGACCAGTCGAACTGGGTGGCCGAGCCAACGAAGGCGCTGCGCTCGGTAAAGCCCTGGGCGCGCGCTGCCGTGCGCAGCGCGTCCAGCGCCTCCTGCTCCAGCAGCGGCTCGTCGCCGTGCAGGACATACAGCGGCGCCAGGCGCTGCGTGAGGTGCTGGGGCAGTTGCGAGAGGGTCAGGGCGGGCATGGGCAGGCATGGTGGGCCGGGCGTGCGGTGCCGGGCAAAGCAAGGCGCACTATACCTGCGGCCTGGGGACTTGCCGGGCAAGGCCTTGGTGTGGATGTGTGGCGTGCAACGATTCTCAGATTGAAGCGCCGTGAGGCATCTGGCCATTGCAAACCAGGTTTTCAGGCAGGGTGCGTGGCTCAGTGGGCTGCTGCGCCGCGCCGTTTGAGCAGCGTGAGCCATTCTTGCAGCGCCAGGGATTGCTCGTGCGTGCGCCAGACCAGCAGCGTGTCGGCATGGCCTGCGGGCAGGCTCTTGAGTTCTGCAGGGGCTTGCGTCAGCGCCAGCACGCTGGCGGGCATCAAGGCCACGCTGCTGCCTGCGCAGACGCAGGCCAGCATGGCATGGTAGGAGCCGATCTCGTGTACCTGCCAGTCGCTGGAGCCGGCCACACCCAACAATGCCTCGGCCATGCTGCGGTAGGTACAGCCCGGCGCAAAGGCAGCCAGCGAGCGCAGCGGCACGTCGGCGGCGCGGCGTACTTGCGCCAGACTGGCAGGCAGCAGCAGGCGCAGTGCCTCTCGCCACATGCGCCGGCCTGACAACCCCAGATCCGCCAGTGTGTGCGCATCGCCCGGGGGCAGGGCGACGAAGGCCGCGTCGAGCTGGCCGCGGCAGAGCTGTTCGAGCAGTTGGCGCGATGGCCCGGTGCGCAATTGCAGCTGCGTGTCGGGATACAGCGCGTGATAGCGCGCCAGCAGTGCTGGCAGGCGGCTGGCGGCGCAGCTTTCCATGCTGCCCAGGCGCAGCACGGCGCCCGCCTGGCTGGCATTGACGGCCTGGCGGGCCTGCTCGTGCAGGGCCAGCAGGCGCTGCGCGTAGTCCAGCAGGCGCTCGCCCGCTGGCGATAGAGTGATGCGCCGGCCACTGCGCACCAGCAAAGTGGCATCGAGCTCGGCCTCCAGCTGCTGGATGCGGGTACTCACATTGGACGGCGCACGGCCCAGGCGCAGCGCCGCCTGGGTGATGCTGAGCTCGGCGGCCACAGTGCAGAAGATCTTCAGCGATTCGGTGTCCATGAAATTCTCATTTAAAGAATGAAATAGAAAATTAATTCTTTGATTGGGAATAGAATCTCTGCCGTTTTGAGGCCTTGAGCAGGCTCTCAATGCAGGTATTTCACACATCTAGAGCGTGTTATGCACTTGGCGCTCTCGCGGGGGGCGCAAAGTGCATAACACGCTCTAGGGTCTGTTCGCCCTACTGAAGGAGCACATTGTCATGCAAGGTTCAGCACCGTTCCTGGCCCAGCTGGGCATGGCCTGGCCCATCATCCAGGCACCCATGGCCGGGGTGGCCACGCCGCAGCTGGCGGCGGCGGTGTCCAATGCTGGCGGGCTGGGCTCGCTGGGCCTGGGCGCCAGCACTGCGGCGCAGGCGCAGCAGATGATCGAGCAGACGCGCGCCTTGACCTCGCGGCCTTTCAACGTCAACGTGTTTTGCCATGCCCCGGCGCGGCGCGATGCGGCGCGCGAAGCGCGCTGGCTGGCCCATTTAGCGCCTCTGTTCGCACAGGCTGGCGCGGCCGCGCCGCAGGGCTTGAGCGAGATCTACCGCAGTTTTGTGGAGGATCAGGACATGCTGCAAATGCTGCTGGCGCAGCGCCCGGCAGTGGTCAGCTTTCACTTTGGACTGCCGCCGGCCGACTGCATCCAAGCCTTGCGCCAGGCAGGCATCCGCTTGCTGGCCACGGCCACCAGCGTGCAGGAGGCCCAGGCCATCGAGCAGGCCGGGCTTGACGGCATCGTGGCTCAGGGCATCGAAGCTGGCGGTCACCGGGGCATGTTCGATCCGCAAGCACCCGATGAAGGCCTGAGCACGGCTGTGCTGCTGCGGCAACTGGTGCGCCGCTGCCGGCTGCCGGTGGTGGCCGCCGGCGGCATCATGGATGCTGAGGGCGTGCAGGCGGCGCTGGCGCTGGGCGCCGCCGCCGTGCAGCTGGGCACGGCCTTCATCCTGTGCTCAGAGTCGGCCGCCAATGCGCGTTACCGCGCCGACCTGCAATCGCCGCGCGCTGCACAAACGCGGATGACAGCGGTGCTCTCGGGCCGCCCGGCGCGCGGCATTGCCAGCGCCTTCATGGCCTATGGCCAAGCACCCGATGCACCGCCACCGCCCGATTACCCAGTGGCCTATGACGCAACCAAGCAATTGCTCGCTGCCCTGGCCCACTTGCCTGCAGATGGGCAAGGCGGCTGTGCCACCTTGTACGAAGCGGCACGGCAGGCGGCCCCCCACTGGGCTGGGCAAGGCGCTCCACTGGCCCAGGCCCTGCCAGCGGCCGAGCTGATGGCGCAATTGACGCAAGGCTTGCGCCCGCTGGCTTGAAAACCACCTCACGGGCTGCAGCGCCGCACACATCTTTTCTTTTGGGGCGGCCTGCAGGGCGCAAAGCCACACCATGGGGCAGCAGCCCGCCATGGCTGCACTGTGCTTATGCCATTGCCTGCAGCAGCAGGGCCTGTACGGTGGCGTCGTCCACCTTTTGCGTGATGGCCTTGCCCGGCTGCTGCAACACCACGAAGCGCAGCGCCCCGGCCTGGGTTTTCTTGTCCACGCGCATCAAATCCAGGTAGCGCTGGGCGCTGGCGGCGGCATTGGCGGCCAGCGGCGGCGCCTGCACAGGCAGTTGGGCCTGTTGCAGCAGGGTCTGCAGGCGGGTGGCGAAGTCGTCTTGCACGGCCAGGCCCAGCCGCTGCGACAGCGCCGTGGCCAGCACCATACCGGCGGCCACGGCGTGGCCGTGCAGCCATTGGCCGTAGCCCATGCCGGCCTCGATGGCATGGCCGAAGGTGTGGCCGAAGTTGAGGATTTCGCGCAGCCCGGCCTCGGTTTCATCGGCGCTGACCACGGCGGCCTTGATCTCGCAGCTGCGCCGGATGGCGTGGCGCAGCGCCTCGGTCTGGCGTGCCATCAGCTCGGGCATGTGCTCTTGTAGCCAGTCGAAGAACGCCATGTCGTAGATCGGGCCGTATTTGATGACTTCGGCCAGGCCGGCGCTGTATTCGGCCGCCGGCAGGGTCTGCAGCGTGTCCAGGTCGCAGACCACCAGGCGCGGCTGGTAGAAGGCGCCGATCATGTTCTTGCCCTGTGGGTGGTTGATGGCGGTTTTGCCGCCCACCGAGGAATCGACCTGCGCCAGCAGCGTCGTGGGCACTTGCACGAAGGGCACGCCGCGCATGTAGCAGGCGGCGGCAAAGCCGGTCATGTCGCCGATCACGCCGCCGCCCAGCGCATACAGCACCGTCTTGCGGTCAGCGCTCTGCGCCAGCAGCACGTCGAAGATTTGGTTGAGCACCTGCCAGTTCTTGTGCGCCTCGCCGTCGGGCAGCACGATGGTTTCGACCTTGGCGTAGTGCGGCTGCAGGCGCTGGCGCAGGGCCTGGGCCAGCAGCGGCGCGACGCGCTCATTGCTGACGATGTAGGCGCTGCTGCCAGCCGGGAAGTGCGCCTGGGCCTGTTGCCACAGCGCCTGACCCTGGCCGATCAGAATGGGGTAGGAACGCTCGCCCAGCGCGATCGGCACAAGGTCGATGGCTGCGTCCGCTGCACTGGTCTGGGGGGTGGATGGGTTCATGTGCTTGGCGTGCCGCCCAGGGGCGGGCTGAAAAACAAGAGACGAAAAAACAAGCAGCGGCGCGGCCCTTCAACCAGGGCCGCTGGCGGGCGCGTGGCTGGCTGGCTGCGGGCAAATGCCCAGCGGGCGCAGATGGCGCTCGATGGCTTGCAGAGTGCCGCGCATGCCCAGGCCCTCAACCTGCACGGTGCAATCGGCCGTGTCCTGGTAAAGCGGCTGGCGCTGGGCGTGCAGCTCGCGCAGCCGCTGCAGCGGGTCGGCCACCTGCAACAGCGGGCGCGTGCGGTCCTGGCGCACGCGCTGCAGCAGCATCTCTGGCGGCGCGCTGAGGTAAATGGCCTGGCTGTGCTGGCGCAGCGCAGCGCGGTTCTCGGGCCGCAGCACGATGCCACCGCCGGTGGAGATGACCAGTGGTTCGCTGCCCTGCAATTGCTCGGCCAATACGCGGCTTTCGATGTCGCGGAAGGCCGCCTCGCCCATGCGCTCGAAGTATTCGGCGATGCGGCAGCCGATGTGCTGCTCGATGACGTGATCCAGATCGACGAAGGGCCGCCCGTAGTGGCGCGCCAGCTTGCGCCCGATGGTGGTCTTGCCGATGGCCGGCATGCCAATCAGCGCGATGTGCAATGCCATGCCTGCGCCTTCCCTGTTCAGGCCGCGCCGGCCTGCTGCGCCGCAGCCGGCAGCAGGCGCGCCACCAGCGCCCCCTGGGCCGGCCCTTCGAGCGGGAACCACACGCGCAGCGGGTTGCCAGCGGCCACTTCAATCGACGCGCCATCGGCGTTTTGCATGGTTTCCAGCTTGATGAGGCGGTTGCCGCTGGGGTGGATGATTTCCAGCGTGTCGCCCACGGCGAAACGGTTTTTGGTTTCCACCTCCACCCAGCCATCGGCGCGCACGCCGCGCACTTCGCCCACGAACTGGCTGCGCTGGGCCACGGAGTGGCCGGTCTCGTAGTTCTGATAGCTGTGCGCCGGGCGACGCTCCAGCAGGCCGCCGGTGTAGCCCCGGTTGGCCAGGCCCTCCAGCTCGGTGATCAGCTCAGGGTTGAAGGGGCGACCGGCCACGGCATCGTCGATGGCGCGGCGATACACCTGGGCAGTGCGCGCCACGTAGTACAGGCTTTTGGTGCGGCCCTCGATCTTGAGCGAATCGACGCCGATGCGCGTGAGGCGCTCGACGTGCTCCACGGCGCGCAAGTCCTTGCTGTTCATGATGTAGGTGCCGTGCTCATCTTCCATGATGGGCATCAGCTCGCCGGGGCGGCCCACCTCCTCGATCAGATAGACCTGATCGGCCTTGGGGTGGCGAATGCCGTCGCCGCAAGCGGAAAAGGCCTTGTCGGCTTCTTCCTGCAGGCCCTGGAAGCTGAAGTCCCGGCCCAATTGGTCAATGGCCAGCGCCTCGCCCGTGTTCGGGTCGACGGCGGCGGCGTGGGTCTTGTAGTCCCAGCGGCAGGCATTGGTGCAGGTGCCCTGGTTGGGGTCGCGGTGATTGAAATAGCCCGAGAGCAGGCAGCGGCCCGAGTAGGCAATGCACAGCGCACCATGCACGAAGACCTCGATCTCCATGTCGGGGCAGTCCTGGCGGATTTGCTCGATCTCTTTGAGGCTCAATTCGCGCGAGAGGATGATGCGCGAGACGCCCACCTTCTGCCAGAACTTCACCGAGGTGGAATTGGTGGTGTTGGCCTGCACCGAGAGGTGGATGGGCACGTGCGGCCACTTCTCGTGCACCAGCATGATCAGGCCCGGATCGGCCATGATGAGCGCGTCGGGCTTGAGCGCAATGACCGGCTCGATGTCGCGCAGATACGTGCGCACCTTGTCGTTGTGCGCCAGCAAATTGCTGGTGACGAAGAATTTTTTGCCACGCGCGTGGGCTTCCTCGATGCCTTGCTTCAGCTGCTCCAGGCGGAACTCGTTGTTGCGCGCGCGCAGGCTGTAGCGCGGCTGCCCGGCGTACACGGCATCGGCGCCAAAATCGTAGGCGGCGCGCATTTTTTCCAGCGAACCGGCCGGCAGCAGCAATTCAGGGCTGAATGTGGTGGTCATGGTGCATCCCATACAGGCAGGCAGCGGCACATGGGCGGTGAGAGATTCTCGTGGGGAAGGCCGCAGCCAAGGCCGCGATTATCCCCGGCCAAGCCAGCGCCTGCCATGCACGCGCCAACAGGGCAAACAAAAAATTGCACCAGTTTTCCAGCAACGGCCAAAAACACCCCTATAATCGCGGGCTTCGGCAAACAGGCGCGTAGCTCAGTTGGTTAGAGCACCACCTTGACATGGTGGGGGTCGTTGGTTCGAATCCAATCGCGCCTACCAATGCTGCAACAGCAGTATGGGCCAGGGCCATATGCAAGGCTGCGACGACCTCCTGATCAGGAGGTTTTTTTACGCCTGCCGCATCCCCGCGCACAAGCACAGGCTGCGCTGGCGCACCCTCAGGAGGCATGCATGAAACAGCACATCGTCGTCTTCAGCGGCGCGGGCATCAGCGCCGAGAGCGGGCTGCGTACCTTCCGCGATTTCGACGGCTATTGGCACGAGTACCACATCGACGAAGTGGCCACCCCCGAAGGCTATGCCGCCAACCCCGCGCTGGTGCTGGAGTTTTACAACCTGCGCCGCCGCGAAGTGCGCGCCGCCCAGCCCAATGCCGCGCACCTGGCGCTGGCGCAGCTGCAGCAGCACTACGAGGTCACGGTCATCACGCAGAACATCGACGACCTGCACGAGCGCGCGGGCTCGGCGCGCGTCATCCACGTACACGGCGAGATCACCAAAGGCCAGAGCAGCCGCGACAGCCAGTTGATCGTGCCACTGAGCAAGCCCGACATCGCCCTGGGCGAGCTGGCGCCCGACGGCAGCCAGCTGCGCCCGCACGTGGTCTGGTTCGGCGAGGCCGTGCTGTGCCTGGACGAGGCGCTGCAGGCCATGGCCAGCGCCGACAAGGTGCTGGTCGTAGGCACCTCGCTGTCGGTCTTCCCCGTCGCCGCTCTCGTGCAAGAGGCCCCGCCCCATGCCGAGAAAATCCTCATCGCGCTGGATGTGCAGCAGGTGCCGCCACACTACCAGTTCCGCCCTGGCCGCGCCACCGAGCTGGTGCCGCCGTTGGTGCAGAGCTGGCTGCAGCAGGCCGCCTGAACCTGGCCTGACGCCAGGTCGCTACCACCCCCACCAAGGCCGTCATCAAACCCATGCCAACCACCACCTCGCCCCCGCTGGTCGTCGATCTGGACGGCACGCTGATCCTGACCGACTCGTTGCAAGAGCTGGCCCTGGCGCAATGCAAGAACAGCCTGTGGCAGGCGCTGCGCATTCCCGTCTGGCTGCAGCAGGGCAAGGCCCAGCTCAAGCAGGCCCTGGCCGAGCGCAACCCGCTGGATGCCGCCAGCCTGCCCTACCACCAGGAGCTGCTGCAATGGCTGCGCGCCGAGCAGGCCCAGGGCCGCACGCTGGTGCTGTGCACCGGGGCCGACCAGCGCGTGGCCCAGGCGGTGGCCGAACATCTGGGCCTGTTCAGCGCCGTCATCGCCAGCGATGGGCAGCACAACCTCACTGCCGCCCGCAAGGCCCAGGCCCTGGTGCAGCGCTACGGCGCGCAGGGCTTTGACTACGTGGGCAATTCGCGCGATGACCTGCCCGTCTGGCAGCAGGCGCGCCAGGCCATCGTCGCCAACGCGGCCCCTGCCGTGCAGCAGGCCGCGCAGCAGCAAGGCAATGTGGCGCGCAGCTTCCCCGCGCCCGCGCGCGATGCGCGCAGCCTGCTGCGCATGCTGCGCCCGCACCAATGGCTCAAGAACCTGCTGCTGTTCGTGCCCCTGCTGGCCGCGCAGCAGTTCGGCAACGGCGCGGCCTGGGGGCAGCTGCTGCTGGCCTTTTTGTCCTTCAGCCTGTGCGCCTCGGCGGTTTACATCGGCAATGATTTGCTCGACCTGCAAAGCGATCGCCAACACCCTCGCAAATGCCAGCGCCCCTTCGCCAGCGGCCGCATCCCCGTAGCCTGGGGCGTGGCGCTGGCGCCGCTGCTGCTGGCCGCCAGCCTGGGGCTGGGGCTGCTGGTTGGCCCGGCCTTTCTGGCCTGGCTGGCGGTGTACTTTGCGCTGACCTGCTGGTATTCGCTGAGCCTCAAGCGCCTGGTGCTGCTCGATTGCCTGACGCTGGCCGGGCTGTACACGCTGCGCATCGTCGCTGGCGCGGCGGCCGTGGGCCTGGTGCTGTCGCACTGGCTGTTCGGCGTCTCGGGCTTCATGTTCCTCTCGCTGTCCTTTCTGAAACGCTACACCGAGCTGCACATGCTGGCGCAGCGCGGCAGCGGCCAGGCCAGCGCCCACGGGCGCGGCTATCTGTCCCAGGATGCGCCGCTGGTGCAGGCGCTGGGCGTGGGCGCGGGCTACGCCGCCGCTGTGCTGTTGGCCCTGTACCTGGACAGCAATACCGCGCGCACGATGTACCGCCTGCCCGAGGCCATCTTCCTGGCCATTGCCGTGCTGGTCTATTGGATCAGCTGGCTGTGGCTGCAGGCGCACCGCGGCCAGATGCACGACGACCCGGTGTTCTTCGCCATCAAGGACCGCACCAGCCTGCTGTGCGGCCTGGCCTTTGCCGCCACGCTGGCGCTGGGCATGCTGGGCCTGCCATGGGCATGAGCACCAGCCAGCGCCAGGCCACCATGCCTGCCACCGTGCCCGTCAGCGCCTGGGGGCGGCTGCAGGCGGCCGAGCACCAGCTGCTGGCGCCCGATGCACTGGCCCCAGAGCAGCCCTGGCCGCAGGCGGCGCAGGGCGCCAGCGTGCTGCCGCATGGCATGGGGCGCAGCTATGGCGATGTCTGCCTCAACCCTGGCGGGGCGCTGTGGCTGGGCCGCGCACTGGATCAGTGGCTTGAGTTCGACGCCCAGCAAGGCCTGCTGCGCTGCCAGGCTGGGGTGCAGCTGGGCGAGATCCAACGCCTGCTGGCGCCGCGCGGCTGGATGCTGCCCGTCACCCCCGGCACGCAGTTCGTCACCGTCGGCGGGGCCATCGCCAACGATGTCCATGGCAAGAACCACCACGTCATGGGCAGCTTTGGCGAGCACGTGCGCGCGCTGACGCTGCTGCGCAGCGACGGGCGTCGCATCGCCTGCGCCCCCGGCCAACACGAGGACTGGCTGCGCGCCACCATCGGCGGCCTGGGCCTGACCGGGCTGATCACCGAAGCCACGCTGCAACTGCGCCGCGTGGCAGGCCCCTGGCTGAAGGCGCAAAGCATCGCCTTCGAGCGCCTGGCCGATTTCTATCCGCTGGCCGAGCAGTCCGAAGCCGACTGGGAATACACCGTGGCCTGGATCGACTGCCTGCACCCGCAGGGGCGCGGCATCTTCATGCGCGCCAACCACTGCCAGGCGCACGAGGCCACGCCCGCGCACGCGCCCCGACAGCCCCAGCGCAGCATGCCCGTCACGCCGCCGCTGTCGCTGGTCAACCCGCTGAGCCTGCGCGCCTTCAACTGGGCCTACTACCACCTGCAGCGCCGCAGCGCGCAGGCCACTGCGGCGGGCCAGGCCGGTGGCGCCGTCAGCCATTACCGGCCATTTTTCTACCCGCTCGATGGGCTGGCGCACTGGAACCGCATGTACGGGCCACGGGGCTTTTACCAGTACCAATGCGTGATCCCGTTCGCGCCCGCGCCGGGCGCGGCCGGGCCGGCCGGGGCCGATGCCATTGCCGCGCTGCTGGAGCAGATTGCGCGCAGCGGCCAGGGCTCCTTCCTGGCCGTGCTCAAGACCTTTGGCCAGCGCCCGGCGCCCGGCATGCTCAGCTTCGTGCAACCGGGCATTACGCTGGCGCTGGACTTTCCCAACCGGGGCCAGGCCACGCTGCGGCTGTTCGAGGCGCTGGACGCCATCGTGCGCGCCGCCGGCGGGCGTCTTTACCCGGCCAAGGACGCGCGCATGCCCGCCGAACTCTTTCAGGCCAGCTACCCACAGCTGGCGCAGTTCCTGCCCTACCGCGACCCGGGCATCAGCTCGGCCATGTCGCGCCGCCTGCTGGGCTCATGAGCCAGGCGGCCCGCAGCCCCTGCAACGCCCGCATCCCCCCGCACCACCCACACCACACCATGAGCACAAGCCAACACATCGTCGTCATCGGCGCCACCTCCCACATTGCACAGCAATGCTGCCGCATCTGGGCCGAACAAGGCCCTTGTGAGTTCCTGCTGGTGGGCCGCGATGCGCAGCGCATCGAGCAAGTCGCAGCCGACCTGCGCGCGCGCGGCGCGGCCGTCAGCGCCCAGGTGCAAACGCTGGATTTCGACGACCCGGACGCCGCAGCAGCCCTGGCGCGCAGCGCGCAGGCCCGGCGCCGCGTGGACATCGCGCTCATCGCCCACGGCGCGCTGCCCGATCAGGCCCAATGCCAGAGCGAGCTGCGCGCCGCGCAGCAGGCGCTGCAGATCAACGGCCTGTCGCCAGCGCTGCTGGCCGAGGCCTTTGCCGGCCCCATGCAGCAGGCCAACCATGGCCGCATATGCATCATCGGCTCCGTGGCCGGGGATCGCGGGCGCAAGAGCAACTACGTTTATGGCGCGGCCAAGGGCCTGCTCGAACGCTACGCCCAGGGCCTGCAGCACCGCCTGGCCGGCACGGCCGTGCGCGTGACGCTGGCCAAGCCCGGCCCGACCGATACGCCGATGACGGCCCACCTCAAGCAAGGCGGCGCGCGCCTGGCCAGCGCCCAGGCCGTGGCCCAGCGCATCGTGCGCGCCATCGAGGCTGGCCGCCCCGTGGTCTATGCCCCGGCCAAATGGGCGCTGATCATGCTGGTCATCCGCAGTCTGCCGCGCTGGGTGTTTCACAAGCTCGATATTTGAGATGCGCCTGACCCTGCTCTACAGCCTGTTTTGCGCCCTGGCCATTGCCGTCAACATCGGCACGCAGGAGGCCGTGGTGCGCCTGGGCCACTGGCTGCAGCAGCAGCTGGACATGGCCACGCCGCTGCCGGGCCTGATCCTGCTGTCCATCGCCGCGGGCACGGGCACCGGGCTGGTCGTCAAATACCTGCTGGACAAGCGCTACATCTTCCGCTTCCAGCCCCAAAGCGCCGCGCACGACGGCAAGACCTTTGTGCGCTACACCCTGATGGGGCTGGCCACCACGCTGATCTTCTGGGGCTTCGAATACGGCTTCTGGCTGATCTTCCAGAGCGCATCCATGCGCTACCTGGGCGGCGTCATCGGGCTGGTGCTGGGCTACATCAGCAAATACCATCTGGACAAGCAGTTCGTCTTCACCCCTGCTGCAGCGGGCTCGCAGGGCCGTTCGGCCTGAGACGCTGCCACGCACCGCCATGCCCGCCACCGACACAGCCGCGCCGCCCCTGGCCTGGGACCTCTTTTGCCGCGTCATCGACAACTACGGCGATGTCGGCGTCTGCTGGCGCCTGGCCTGCGACCTGGCCGGGCGCGGCGACAGCGTGCGGCTATGGATCGACGAGCACAGTGCGCTGCGCTGGCTCAGCGACGCGCCGGCCTCGCTCTGGGATGCGCCGCCGCCCTGGCAGCACCAAGGCGTGCGCATCCTGCCCTGGGCGCTGGCCGAAAGCCTGGCCCCTGGGCAACTGGCGACGCTGGCAGACCTGGCGCCAGCCCCACCGGCCCGACCAGCGCCGCGCCAAGTGCTGATCGAAGCCTTTGGCTGCGAGATCCCCGATGCCTACCTCAACGCCCTGGCCCAGCTCGCCAGCGGCCAAGCCGGCCCTGCCAACGCCATTGGGCCGCACCCCTGGCCGCTGTGGCTGAACCTCGAATACCTCTCGGCCGAGCCTTACGTGGAGCGCATGCACCGGCTGCCCTCGCCAGTGATGTTCGGCCCGGCCGCAGGGCAGAGCAAAACCTTTTTCTACCCTGGGTTGACGCCGCGCACCGGCGGCCTGCTGCGCGAGCCGGCACTGGCGCAGCGCCAGGCGCAATTCGATGCCACGGCCTGGCGCCGCGCCTTCCTGCAGGCGCAGCCCGCCGCGGCACAGACCGCACACTCGATCGACCACGCCACCCAGGCCAGCTGGATCAGTCTGTTTGCCTACGAGCCTGCCTGCCTGCCGCAGTGGCTGCGCGCCTGGGCCCAGGCCGCGCAGCCCGTGCAGCTGCTGGCTGCGGCCGGGCGCTCGCAAGCCTGGCTGCGCCAGTGCTGGCAGCAGCTGGGCTGGGCCGACTCGCAGCAGGCCACGGCCAGTACGCCCAGCACGCAAGGCGCGTTGACGGTGCACTGGCTGCCCTTCATGCCGCAGGCGCAATTCGACGAACTGCTCTGGGCCTGCGACCTGAACATCGTGCGCGGCGAGGATTCGCTGGTGCGCGCGCTGTGGGCCGCGCGCCCCTTCTTGTGGCACATCTACCCCCAGCACGACAACGCCCATCACGGCAAACTGCAGGCCTTCATGGACTGGCTGCAACCGCCTGAGCACTGGCGCGCCGCCTTGCTGCAACTCAACGGCATGGCCAGCGCCAACGCGCCGCCGCAGCCCTCGCCCAGCAGCGCCCTTCAAGGCACACAACAGGCAAGCTGGGCGCACTGGCAAGACTGCGCACGCACCGCCTGCAGCCGCCTGCAGGCCCAGCAGGACCTGGCCACACAGCTGCGCGCCTGGGCCGCCACCGGTGCGCAGCAGCCCACGTAGAATGCCCGCCATGCTCCAATACCACACCCTCCCCGTCACCGCCTTTGCGCAAAATTGCAGCATCGTGTGGTGCGATGAAACCCGCGAGGCCGCCATCATCGATCCGGGCGGCGATCTGCCGCAGATCCGCGCCGCCATCGAGCAGCTGGGCCTGACGCCCAAGGCCATCTGGCTGACCCACGCCCACATCGACCACGCTGGCGGCGCGGGCGAGCTGGCGCAGGCGCTGGGCCTGCCCATCATTGGCCCGCACCCGGAGGACCAGTTCCTCATCGACAGCCTGCCCGCACAAAGCCAGGCCTATGGCTTTGCGCCGGCGCAGACCTTCATGCCCGCGCGCTGGCTGGGCGATGGCGATCAGGTGCAGATCGGCCAGCAGGTGCTCGACGTCCACCACACCCCCGGCCACACCCCTGGGCACGTGATCTTCCACGCCCCGGAAAGCCGCCTGGCCTTCGTCGGCGACGTGCTGTTTGCCGGCAGCATCGGGCGCACGGATTTTCCGCGCGGCAACCACCAGCAACTCATCGACAGCATCGTGCACAAGCTCTGGCCGCTGGGCGACGAGACGCGCTTTGTGCCCGGCCATGGGCCTGAGAGCAGCTTCGCCCGCGAGCGCGCCAGCAACCCCTTCGTCGGCGGCACCTGAGCCCCGGCGGCCACAGCCCCCCTGCCCTGCCCGGGCGGTGCGCCCGCCCACGCCCCTTGCGCTCCACTGCAGACGAATTGCCTCGCATCTCCGCATGCCCAGCCCCACACCGCCGCCGCCCGCTGCTGCGCCTGCCGCGCCTGCCACGGCCGCCCAGGCCGCGCCCGCCATGCACTGGCTGCAGGCGGCGCGCGTCTATCTTGAGCCGGCCAGCCTGCGCATGCTGCTGCTGGGCTTCTCCGCCGGGCTGCCCATGCTGCTGGTGTTCAACACGCTGGGCTTCAGGCTGCGCGAGGCCTGCATCGACCGCAGCACCATCGGCTTCATCAGCTGGGTGACGCTGGCCTACGGCTTCAAATGGGCCTGGTCGCCGCTGGTCGATCACCTGTCCATCCCCTGGCTGACGCGCCGCCTGGGGCAGCGGCGCAGCTGGCTGCTGTTGTCGCAGTGCTGCATCATGCTGGCGCTGCTGGGCATGGCGCTGCTCGATCCGCGCCAGCAGCTGGGCGCGCTGACGCTGTGCGCTGTGGCGGTGGCCTTTGCCTCGGCCACGCAGGACATTGCGCTGGACGCCTACCGCATCGAAACCGGCGATACCCAGCGCCAGGCCGCCATGGCGGCGATGTACCAGGGCGGCTACCGCGTCGCCCTGATCTGGGCTGGCGCAGGCGCGCTCTGGCTGGCCGCGCGCGGCGAAAGCGCCGGCCAGACAGGCTACCAACAGGCGGCCTGGGCCTTTTCCTACATCGTCATGGCCGCCACCATGCTGGTGGGCATGATCGCCACGTTGCTGGCGCCTGAGCCGCAACGCCCGCCGGCAGCGCCCATGCGCGATCTGCGCCAATGGCTGGCGCAGGCCGTGGTGGCGCCCTTTGCCGACTTCATCGGCCGCTACGGCCGCCAGGCGCTGCTGATCCTGGCGCTGATCTCCGTCTACCGCATCAGCGACATCGTCATGGGCGTGATGGCCAGCACGTTCTACGTGGACATGGGCTACACCAAGGACCAGATCGCCGCCGTCACCAAAATCTACGGCGTGCTCATGACGCTGCTGGGCGCCTTCGCTGGCGGCTGGGTCGCCATGCGCATCGGCGTGCTGCGCGTGCTGATGCTCGGGGCGCTGCTGTCCTCGGCCACCAATTTGCTGTTTGCCTGGCTGGCCCAGCAGCAAGGCCCGCACTTCATCGGCCTGGTGCTGGTGGTCTCGGCCGACAACCTGGCCGCGGGCCTGGCCTCCTCGGCCTTCATCGCCTATCTCTCCAGCCTGACCAATGTGCGCTACTCGGCCACCCAGTACGCGCTGTTCAGCTCCATGATGACGCTACTGCCCAAGTGGCTGGGCGGCTTCTCGGGCCAGTTCGTCGATGCCAATGGCTACGCCCAGTTCTTCACGCTGACGGCCTGCCTGGGCCTGCCCGTGCTGCTGCTGATTGCCTGGATCGCCCGCCTCGACGCGCGCGCTGCGCCCCATCAAGCTCAGACCAGCGGCCCGGCGCGGCAGGACAGCGCCTGACGCACTGTGTTTGCCCTCTCACCGATTGACCCGCCATGCGACAACTCTGGCACGACCTGAGCGCCTCGACCGCCACCGCCGGCTTTGTGGCCGTGCTGGTGGCCTTCACCAGCTCCACGGCCGTGATCTATCAGGCCGCGCAGGCGCTGGGCGGCGCGCCTGGGCACGTCACCTCGTGGATCTGGGCCATCAGCCTGGGCTGCGCCACGGTGGCGCTGCTGCCCTCGCTGCTGCTGAGAAAGCCGGTAATGCCCGGCTGGTCCGTGCCGGGGGCGGTGGTCATCGCCACCACTGCGGCCTCGGGCGGCTTCACGCTGGCCCAGGGCGTGGGCGCGTTCATGATGAGCGCGGCGCTCATCGTGCTGGTGGGCGCCACGGGCTGGTTCGAGCGCATGATGGACCGCATCCCGCTGGCCCTGGCCAACGCCCTGCTGGCGGGCGTGCTGGGGCGTTTTGCGCTCGACGGCTTTGGCGCGGCCCGCACCGCGCCGCTGCTGCTGACGCTGATGCTGCTGGCCTACCTGGCCGCGCGCCGCTGGCTGCCGCGCTACGCCGTCATCGTCACCTTGCTGGTGGGCATGGCCCAGGCCACGCTGGCCGGGCAGATGCAGTGGTCGGCCATTGGCCCGCTGGAGCTGGCGCGGCCCATCTTCGTCTGGCCCGAGTTCAGCCTCAGCGCCTTCATGAGCATGGCCTTGCCACTGTTCATCGTCACCATGGCCTCGCAAAACCTGCCGGGCGTGGCCGTCATGCGCGCCACCGGATACTTCATGCCCGTCTCGCGCCTGATCACGCTCACCGGCCTGGTGACGCTGGTGCTCTCACCCTTTGGCTGCTTTTCGGTCAACCTCTCCTCCATCACCGCCGCCATCTGCATGGGGCCGGGCGCACACGAAGACCCGGCCCGGCGCTACAGCGGCGCCGTGGTCTGCGGCCTGCTGTATTTGCTGGTGGGCTGCTTTGCCGGCATCATCACCGGCTTGCTGCTGGCCTTTCCGCAAGAGCTGGTGCTGGCCATTGCCGGCATCGCCCTGCTGGGCAGCATCGGCAGCGGCCTGGCCCAGGCCATGGCCGACGAAAGCCAGCGCGAAGCGGCGTTGATTTCCTTTCTGGTCACGCTCTCGGGCGTGAGCATCGCCGGCATCGGCTCGGCCTTCTGGGGGGTCGTGGCCGGCGCCGCCGCCTTGCTGATCCAGCGCTGGCGCGCAGCGCCGCTATCGCAGCCGTGAACACGCTCTAACTTAAGGAGAGTCGCCACCATGGAGCATTCCTCACCTGAAAGCCAACAATTGCTGCTGGCGCTTTGTCAGGCCCTGCGGCAAGACCCGGGCCTGATCGCGCCGGGCGTGGCCTGGCACAAGCTGATCGTGATCGGCGTGCAGGGCAAGGGCCACAGCCGCATGTACGGCTACCGCTTTGACGCCCAAGGCGAAGACGAGGCCGTCTCCCCCGACGACGGGCACGCGCAAGACGCCTTGCGGCATTTGCAGCAGGCCATGCAGGCCGAACACCCCACAGGCCGCGCCTGGCAGGCCTGCCTGATTCGGCTGGGCAGCGACGGGCGCTTTGGCGTGGAGTTCGAATACGACAACGCCCAGCGCTGGGCCGTGACGCCGGCCAATTACCAGCAGCGCGTGCAAGAGTTTGCGCGCATGCCGGTGTGAGAGCCGGCCCGCGCGCCTGCGCCGCGCCCAAAGCCCAACCATGGGGCGGGCGCAGG
Source organism: Vandammella animalimorsus (assembly GCF_002288875.1). NCBI lineage: Bacteria > Pseudomonadati > Pseudomonadota > Betaproteobacteria > Burkholderiales > Comamonadaceae > Vandammella > Vandammella animalimorsus. The sequence goes on from NZ_NTBH01000004.1 coordinate 149,202, forward strand.
GCCTTGCCAAGTTTGAACGCCCCATGAAGTTGGTATCAAAAACCATCTTCGGCACCACGCCGCCTCACCCCCAGCAGACAGAGCCCTCCCTGTGACAAAACCGCCTCTTGCCGACATTTGATCGCTGTAGCGCCCATTTTGACGACCACTTGCTGGAAACCACCAGCGCAATGCTGCTGGATTGGCACGCCATCCCCAGGCACTTGGGGGGGCAGGCGCTCAGCCGCACGCCCAATCTGAAAAGCCCTGCCCTGGGCACAAGGACTTTGCCGGGTCTGTAGACTGCTGCTCGTCTTGGGATCTGTCCTATTCCCATCCAATCAGAGGAGTCGCAGCATGAAACTCATCCAAACCGCCATTGCCGCTTCGCTGGCCTGCCTGTCGCTGTCGGCCATGGCCAGCAGCCACTCCGTCACCTACGCCTGCGAGGGCGGCAAGCAAGTGCAAGTGCGCTACCAGTTCAACAAGGCCGGCATCCCCACCCGCGCCGAGGCCCACATCCGCGGTGCCAAGCGCGTCATGGCCTATGACATGAACCGCTCGGACGATGTGGACACCTTCTTTGCCAACAAGTCCGGCTATCGCCTGTCTTCGGACTACATGGACTCCAAGAACTTCCGCAAGAGCAGCATCATGATCACGGCGCCCAATGATGAAATCCTCTTCAAGAGCTGCCAGGCCCAGTCGGGCGCAGCGGCCTCGTCCGGGCGCAGTGCGGGCGCTGCGAAAAACACCCAGCAAGTGGCCTACTCCTGCAACAACGGCCGCCTCTCGGTGGCATATCAGTTCAATTCAGCCGGCATTCCCGTCAGTGCTACGGCCCAGCTGCAAGGCAAGCGCCGCACCCTGAATTACGACCAGAACAACTCCACCGACGTGGAAACCTTTTTTACGGCCCAAGGCTATCGCCTGGCCACCGACGCCATGACGCGCGACAACTTCACATCGCTGCCCATCATGGTCACGGCCCCAGGCAACAAAATCCTGCACAAGTCCTGCATGCCGAACTAAGGCAACGCTAAACAGTCCCCGCAGTGCAGCGCCCTGGCGTGAGGGCATGGACTGCAGGCAAAAAACACCAAGAGGCCCCATCGGCCCTTGGTGTTTTTTTTCCGGGTGCCCTGGCCTTGCCGCAACCATGGGCTGATCGCACATCTTTTGCCAACGGCACAGGTGCCGTGTGCACAGGCCTTATTGCAGCAACTGATCGATGCCCCGCAAGTCGAACGGGTGGCCGTTGATGCTGGAGTAGCCGCCCTGGTACTGCAAGACCGTGCGGATTTGTCCCTCCTCCTGCCGCACCAGGCCTTGCTGCACGAGCAGCGCCAGGTTCTCCTGACCTTGCCAGTGCAGGGCCAGGGGCTGGGAAATCTCCAGCTGCACGCTGGCATGGAGCTTGGCCATCAGGCTGTGCGGCAAGAAGCCCAGGTCGATGGCATGCAGCTGGGGAGCGCTGGCCTGGCCGCTCAGCGCCCACTGCCCTTCGGGAAGCTGCCCCGCAAGGCGCTCGACCTTCAAACGCAGGCCCTGCGCCAACAGGGCGGCCAAGCGCTCGCGCACCTGACCTTGCTCGGCCAGGGGCAATTGCTCCCAGGCCGTCGAGGCCCCCATTTGCGCCAGTAGCCAGCGCCAGCCCCAAGGGCCTAAAGCCTCATAGCTCGGCTGGTGCAATTGTTCTACAGCAGCCTTGAATTCCAGCGTGCTCAATGTGCTCTGGCTGGATGCCTGGCTGGCCTGCGCTTGCGCCCCATCACCGGCCATGCGCAGCTGCTGCAATTGCAGATGCAGCGGCAGTCGCAGCCATTGCCCGTCCTGGGCCTGAATGTCAAACGCCAGCGCCAAGCCCTGCAATTGCCAGCCGCCCGCCTGCGCACCTTGCACACCGGACTGCTGCCATTGCCCCAGGCTGTAGCGGCTTTGGCCCAGGTAGCTGTGCTGTAAGCCAGCAGGCCGGTGGTAATCGTCACGCCCCTGTAACTGCTCAATGTGCAACAGCTGCACGCCTTGGGCATTTTGCAGCGTCATGCCGCCCCATTGCAGGGCGCTGCGCAAGCTGCGCCCGTCGGGGCCGAGTTCGCCCTCCCAGTGCAGGGGCCGCATGTGCAGCGTTTGCGCTGCGCCCTGGGCGTCCTCCCAGGGGCGTTGCCAGGATGGGCCTGCCAACCGCCAATGCACACTGCCACGGTAACCCAGCACGGCATCCAGCACGTAGGGCGGCGCATCGCCCAGGCTGGGGCGCAATGCAGCCTGCACCGCTGGGCTGAGCACTGGCGTGCTGCGCAGGGCCACCCATCCCCGCTGAGGCGCAGCAAGCAATGGCAGGTGACGTATGCGGTGTTCCAGCACGATGGTTTGGCCACCCAGGCCTCGGCTGACCCGTCGCTGTGGGGCAGATGCCTTTGCGGCTGCGTCCTGCTCCGATGACGCTATGTGCACAACGCTGCGCGCACTGGAATGGAACAGCCCTCGCTCGTACTGGGTGAGCTGCGCCGCCACCCCCAGCGCAGCGCTGAGCGCTGCGTGGGCTTGTTGCACATGCCGCTGCGTCTGCACGCCCACATACCAGGCTGCGGCGCTGTACCCCACCCCGAGCAGCGCCAACAGCAACACCGCCACACCCGCCATCTTCTTGCGCATAAACCCGCCATTCCTCCGTTTCTTTTCTGTGCGCGGCATTGTTTCACAGGCTTTGCCTGACCAGTCCACGCCGCCCGCTATAGTGCCGGCTTTTCGGCGCGGGAGGGTCTGCACGGCCCGTGGCAGCGCCCCATCACCCAAGGAGTTTCATGTTCACCGGCATCATCACCGCCATTGGCCAAATTCAACATGTCGAGGACCTGGGCAGCAGCCAAGCCCATGGCAAGCGTTTGAACGTCTCCTGCCCGCCGGGCTATCTGGACGACGTCGTGCTGGGCGACAGCATTGCCCTGAATGGCGCCTGCATGACGGTGACAGCGCTGGCGCTGGATGCACAAACATTCATGGTTGAAGTCTCGGCAGAATCGCTGCGCCTGACCACTGGACTGGATCAAGTCGGCGAGGTCAATCTCGAAAAAGCCTTGCGCGCAGCCGATCGACTGGGCGGCCACATCGTCAGCGGCCATGTGGACGGGATCGGCACCGTCAGCGCCATCAACCCTGTGGGCGAAAGCCATGAGCTGCGCATCCTCGCCCCCAAGCAGCTGATGCCTTACATGGCCGTCAAGGGCTCCATCACCGTGCAAGGCGTCAGCCTCACGCTCAACAGCGTGCGCGACCTTCAGGAGGGCTGCGAGTTCAGCATCAATTTGATTGCCCACACCATGGCCCACACCACCCTCAAGCACCTTCGCCCAGGCAGCGCCGTGAACCTGGAAGTGGATCTCATCGCCCGCTACGTGGCACGTATGCTGCAGACGGGCAGCGCCATGCCAACCGGCCTGCCCTCCTGAGCGCTCATTGGCGCAACAAAAAGCCTGCTGGCATCACTGGCACAGCAGGCTTTCTGACAAGAATCCGCCCGCATCTGCCTGCGGGCGGAAGCTTATTGTTTGCGCAAGGCCTGCAATCAGGCCGCAGCGTCTGCACCGCCTTCTGCAGCGGGTGCGTCTTCTTCCGCAGCCGGGGCGGCCGTGGCCGTGGCCAGCACGGGGTTGATGGCGGCCAAGCGCTTGACGGCGCTGACGCCACGGGGCAGCTTGATGTCGCGCAGGCGCAGCACGCCGTTCTTGCCCAGCTTGCTCAGGTTCACCAGAATGAATTCCGGCAGATCGGAAGGCATGCAGGTCACGTCGATTTCCGTTGTGACCGTGCTCACCACCTGACCTTCAACCTTGACGGCAGGAGACTCTTCAGCGCCCTCGTAATGCACGGGCACTTTCATGTGCAGGCGGGTGCGTGCGTTGACGCGCTGGAAATCCACGTGCAGCACGAGCTGCTTGTAGGGATGGTATTGCACGTCGCGCAGCAGAACTTTCTCCGTCTTGCCGTCCAGCTCCAGATCCAGCACGCTGGAGTGGAAAGCCTCTTTCTGCAGTGCAAACCACAGCGGGTTGTGATCCAGTTCGATCATTGTCGGCTCTTGATCGCCGCCATAGATGATGCCGGGCGTACGGCCCGAATGGCGCAGGCGGCGGCTCGCACCCGTGCCCTGCTTTTCACGTGTAAATGCAACTACTTGCATGTTTTCTCCTGATAAGAGCAGGTCGCGACCAACTCTGCCCCAGTTTGAGAGGCTGCCCACCAGACACTGCGTGTCAGCCAACAGCCTCAGACAACGCATGGCCATCGCCATGCACGAAAAACCTCAGTCAAGCCCTGCTGCCGGGCTCAAACTGCAATACTCAAAACAGACCGCCTTGCTCCTTGAACAGGCTCATCACCGAGTCGCCACGGGCAATGCGTTGAATGGTTTCGGCGATCAGCGGCGCTACCGTGAGCTGACGAATCTTGCTGCAAGCCCGCGCCTGCTCGCTCAAAGGAATGGTGTTGGTGACCACCACCTCATCAAGCGCAGAGCCAGCGGCAATGCGCTCAATGGCCGGGCCAGAGAAGATCGGATGCGTGCAGTAGGCATGCACGCTCTTGGCGCCACGCTCTTTGAGCACTTCAGCGGCTTTGACCAGCGTGCCAGCGGTGTCGATCATGTCGTCCATCACAACACAGTTGCGGCCTTCGATGTCGCCGATGACGTTCATGACTTCGCTGACGTTGGCCTTGGGGCGGCGCTTGTCGATAATGGCCAGATCGCAGCCCAACTCCTTGGCCAGCGCGCGCGCGCGCACCACGCCACCCACATCGGGCGAAACCACGATCAAATCCTCATAGCGCTTCTTGTTCAGATCGTTGAGCAGCACCGGCGAGGCGTAGATGTTATCCACCGGGATATCGAAAAAACCCTGAATCTGGTCGGCGTGCAAGTCCATGGTCAGCACGCGCGCCACGCCCACGGTCTGCAGCAAATTGGCCACCACTTTGGCCGAGATCGGCACGCGCGTCGATCGCGGCCGGCGATCCTGACGGGCATAGCCGAAATAGGGGATGACGGCGCTGATGCGCTCAGCCGATGCGCGCTTGAGCGCATCCACCATGATCAGCAACTCCATCAAGCTGTCGTTAGTGGGCGCGCAGGTGGGCTGCACCACGAAAACGTCTCGTGCACGCACATTCTGTCGGATCTCGACCGTCACTTCCCCATCGGAGAAGCGCCCCACGTGCGCCGCGCCCAGCGATGTGCCCAGGTGCTCGGCAATCTCTTTCGCCAGCGAGGGATTGGCATTGCCGGTAAACAGCATGAAGTCGGAGTGGTGGGAAACGCTCATAAAGCCGCCGCAATACTCAGCTTGGGAAAGAGACGAAGTTTTTTTCAGCCAGGACGCCGCAAGCAGGCCTACGGCAACCACCAGAAGCAAACCATGAGTGCATTGGGGCACAGCGCACACTGCGCACAGCCAATACGAAAACCCGTCAATCTAAAACAAAACGCCGCAAATGCGGCGTTATTCATCAGATCAAGCAATCAAACCATGGCAGGGGAGGAAGGATTCGAACCCTCGAATGCCGGAATCAAAATCCGGTGCCTTAACCAACTTGGCGACTCCCCTGCAATGCCCATGTGCAAAAGCACAAAGACAAAAAACTATGCAGCACAAATCCAGTTACTCAACGGATGACTTGGCAATCCATTGCAAAGTCTAACCACCCAGCCTGAAGACACGGCTTCCGCCCCTTCAAGCACATTGAGCAAATGCTCTTGACTGCAACCCTGCGGCACCCTTGCGAATACTGCAGAACCAGAGCCCGTCATTCTAGCCTGAAATCCTTGCTCCGAAAGCCAATCTATGGCTTTTTTTATTTCGGGGCAGAGAATTTGCGCCACGGGCTGCAGAGCATTGCAACCAAATCCAAAAGGATCAGCACTGAAGCGCGAGATTGTAGCACGCTCGCTGGCCCTCTGGAGTGCTGGATGCGAGAAAATTGCTGCCGTGGCCACGCCCGCAGCAGGTTTGATGACGATGAAGCGCGCCGGCGGCAAGGCATGCTCACCCTGCAGGGGCGTGAGCCGCTCGCCAATGCCTTCGACCCAGGCGTTGCCGCCCCCCAGAAAGAACGGCACATCGGCGCCCAGCTGCAGACCGATGTCCTGCAACTTCTGCACAGGCCAGTGCAGGCCCCAAAGACGGTTCAATGCCAGCAAGGTGCTGGCCGCATCGGATGAGCCCCCGCCCATGCCGGCCTGGGCCGGGATGTGCTTTTCCACCCGGATGTGCACGCCGCGGCGTTCGCCAGCGGCCTGCTGCAAGGCCACGGCCGCGCGCACGATCAAGTCGTGCTCTGGCAGTGGCTGGCCCAGGTCCTCACGGCTGATGCGCGGGCCTTCGGGGCGCAGCGCAAAATCCAGCCAATCGCACCAATCGATAAGCACGAAAGCCGATTGCAGCAGGTGGTAGCCGTCCTCGCGGCGGCCCAGAATGTGCAAGAACAGGTTGAGTTTGGCCGGCGCTGGCACGCGCAGGAATTCCTCTGCAGCCGCCAACGGCGCGGGCGCGTCACAGGCTGTCATCGGCATGCAGAATCACCCGCAGGCTCGCCCGTGGCAGCGGTTGTTCGCGCAGCGCATGAATGCGCCCTTGCCCATAGCGTGACAGATCAACCTGCCAGCCCGGCTCTTGCCTGGCCTGGCCTGAGAGCCAGTCAAACAGCGCCGCAATGGGGATGGGCGCGCCGAACACCTGCGCCACCAACGCATCGAGCGACGCGCCTGCAATTTGCTCCGCCCCCTTGTCCAGCAAGGCCTGGTGCGGGCTCCAGCGCAGGCGCGCAATGATGTTACCCAACGGATTGTAAATCTCCAGCTCGCCTTGCTGCGGGCTGCCACGCAAGGCGAATTCGGCACTGAAGGACTGGGGCCTCTCTTCTTCGGTGTTCAGGGCGATGCGCCCGCGCCAGATGCCCTGGCGCAGCACATAGGGGCGCGGCGCAGCGCAGGCGGCCAGCAGGCAGGCCGACGCCAACGACGCCAGCCATGTGCGCCGACTACTGCGCGCAGCCACTGAATGGGGGACCGTGCTCATGTCGTAATGGTCTCTCATCATGGCGCCATCGTCGGCTCTGCCGGACTGGGCATGACCTCAACCTCTGCCGGGGCCAGGCTCTCGTTGCCAAGCGCCGGCGCCAGCAGCGAAGGCCTGGTCTTTGGCCGCGCAGCGGAATATGTTTGCAGCAAGGGGTGGGCCGCCCCGGCCAGGCGCGCAATGGTCTTGCGCAGCACTTCGTTGCGGGCATTGCTTTGCAGGCCGCGCTCCCAGACCTCATTGGCCTGGCCCTGCCGCCCGAGTTGCCAGAGCACCTCGCCCAGGTGGGCTGCGATTTCCGCATCCGGCTCGATGGCAAAAGCTTTTTGCAGCAGCTCCAGGGCCTGTACCAGATTGCCCTGGCGGTATTCCAGCCAGCCCAGGCTGTCAGTGATGTAGGGGCTGCCCGGCTCCAGCTCCAGCGCCTTGGTGATGAGACGCCGCGCCTCGGCAAAGCGCACGCCCCGGTCGGCATAGGAGTAACCCAGGGCATTGAGTGCATGGGCATGCTCGGGCGCGCGCGCCAGCAGGCTGCGCAGGCGCTTTTCCATCTCCTGAACGCGGCCCAGGCGCTCGGCCATCAGCGCGTATTCGTAGAGCAGCTCGTCGTCATCCGGGTGCTGGCGCAGCATGGTCTGCAGCAAGGCGTAGGCCTGCTGGTATTGACCGCCGTCGCGCAGCAATTGCACTTCGGCGCGCGACTTGAGCTGTTGGGTCTGCTCGTCCGGGGCGGCGATGGCGCGCACAACCTTGCGCGCCAGGTCGAACTGGCCTTCCTCGGCCAGGATCTGCGCGCGCTGGAGCTGCGCGCGCAGCAGCGTCTGGGGGTTGCCGACCTTTTCCAGCGCGCGCTGCGCCTGCTCATGCCGGCCCTGCAGGTCGGCCATCTGCGCCCGCAGGATTTGCGCCTCATCCAAGCCACGCTGGCGCAGTGCCGGCCTGGGCACGGCATCCAGCGTTGTGACAAAAACGCCCAGCGATTGCTCGGCCGCGGCAAACTCCCCCTGCGCGGCCTGCAATGCAGCCTTGGCGATCCAGGCCTCTGGCATCTGCGGCTGCTTGGCCAGCAGGCGCTCCAACACCTGCAGTGCCTGGGCATTGTCTTGCTGCGCCACCAACAGACGCGCATAGGCCAACAAAAAAGGGGTTGCCGCCGCATCCTGGCTGGCGTAATCCTTCAGCAGCGCATGCGCACTTGTTTCTCCGTGGGCTGCCAGCTCCAGAGCCAAAAAACCCAGGCCGCTGGCCTGGGGATTGACCGCATGCGCCTGGTTCAAAATCTGCAAGGCCTTTGGGACGTCCCCGGCCTGCAGATGCATGCGCCCGAGCGCTGCCAAGGCATCGGCCCGCCAAGGCGAGTCAGGCTGGAGCTGATCTTCCAGCGCCGCCTGCACTACCTGCAGAGCCTGGCGTTTCTCCGGCACCCGCTGGTAGAGCAACGAGATGGCCTGCAGGTTTTCGGCCATTTCATCGGCCTGCGACAGCCGCAGCTCCTGCTTGAGGTGCCACTGGGTTTGCGGCACCTGGTTGAGCAGCACCAGCACCTGCAGCACAGCCTTGTTGGCCTCGCGCGAATGTGGCAACGTCTTGTGCCAGCTCTCGGCCGCGCGCAAAGCCCGGCGGCCATCGCGAAGTTGGAAGGCAGACTGGATGGCGCGCTGAAACAACTCGTCCTGGCGCCGTGTCTGCGCGGCATGCAGCAGCAACTCGTAGCTGGCCTGCCAATCACCGGCCTGCCCCAGCAACTCGCCCACCAGGGTTTCGTAAAAGCTTTGCGCCATGGCCCGCGAGCTGAGCAATGGCTGAGGTTGCTCTTCTTGCACGGCGGTGTGCAGGCTCTGTGCCGGCGCATCGTGCATGGTGGCGGCCTGACAACCAGCCGTCAGCACCGCTGCGGCCACGCTGCTGGCCAGCAAGCCAGAGAATCTGCTCACCTCCGCACGGCGGGCAAGCGGCGCGGTCTTGGGCGGGCCGCTGCGGCCCGCATCTAGGCAGCGAACAGATTCTGAACTTTGATCGTCTCTTTGCATGAGACGATAATAATTCAATTGCCCACAGCGCCCTGCGTGCTGTCGCGCAGATCACTGCACGAATCAAACCGATGCCTGTCGTGTCAAGGCAAGGTGCAAAGCATAGCGATACCGGGCGGTATCGCGCGAATTTGCGACGCGAGCTTGGCGCGACAGACGCGGTTTGACGTGTAGCTATTTGCGGGACAGCACACCAGAGGATTGTTGAAATTTTGCGTGCAAAGCGGTTTTTCCAGGCAAAAGCCGCAGATACAAGGCGAAACGCGGCAGTTGCGGGTTTTGACCGAAAACACCGCAGCAACACGCTATCTCAACACCCCCCAGTGCTCCGCGGGCTTTTGCACGCCATGCCAGAACTCCCTGAAGTCGAAGTCACCCGCCAGGGCATTGCCCCGGCCATCACCGGCCAGCGCATTGCCGCGCTGGCGCTGGGCAAGCCATTGCGCTGGCCGCTGGGCTGCGCGCCTGCGGCGCTGGTCGGCCGCACCGTGCAGGCCGTGCGCCGCCGAGGCAAGTACCTGCTGATAGAGCTGGACGGCCCCGACCTGTTGTTGCTGCACTTGGGCATGTCTGGCAGCGTGCGCATCTTGCCGCTGGACACTCCAGCGGGGCCGCACGACCACGCCGATCTGGTGTTTGGGCACGTACTGCTGCGGCTGCACGATCCACGCCGCTTTGGCGCGCTGGTGTATGCGCCCAGCGCGGATGCGCCTGTCGTGCGCAAGCTGCTGGGCCGCCTGGGGGTGGAGCCACTCTCGGAGGACTTCACTCCTGCGCATCTGGCAGCCGCACTGCGCGGCCGGCGCGTGAGCATCAAGCAGGCGCTGCTGGCTGGCCAGGCCGTGGTGGGCGTGGGCAACATCTACGCCAGCGAGGCCTTGTTTCTGGCCGGCATCGACCCGCACACGCCTGCAGGGCAACTGCGCCGCCCCCGGCTGGAGCGCCTGCACGGCGCGATTGTCCAGGTGCTCAGCGAAGCCGTGCAGCGCGGCGGCAGCAGCCTGCGCGACTTCGTAGCCAGTGACGGCAGCCACGGCCACTTCCAATTGACCGCCCGCGTGTACGGCCGCCAGGGCCAGCCCTGCCCGCGCTGCGGCGCGGCCATCCGGCTCAGCACACAGGGTCAGCGCAGCACCTATCACTGCCTGCGCTGCCAGCGCTGAGCACAGCCCTGCGCACTGGGGCAAAGCCCATGCGATGCACGCTGCAAGGGCCATGCTGCTGCAAAGCTGCCAGGTGCAAGGCCGTGCCATAGCCCTTGTGTTGCGCAAAGCCGTACTGCGGCCACTGCCGGTGCGCCTGCATGCACCAGGCATCGCGATAAACCTTGGCCAGGATGGAGGCGGCCGAGATGGCCTGCACCTTGGCATCGCCCCCCACCACGGCCACGGCAGTCATTGGCAGGGCCGGCGTGCGGTTGCCATCGATCAGCACCAGCTGCGGCGCGATGGTCAGGCCAGCCACGGCGCGTTGCATGGCCAGCATGGTGGCCTGCAGGATGTTGAGGCGCTCGATTTCCTCCACGCTGGCCTGGGCCACGCAGCACGCCAGGGCCTGGGCCTCGATGGCCTGGGCCAGTTGCTCGCGCCGGCGCGCGCTCAAGCGTTTGGAATCGGCCAACCCGGCAATGGGCCGGGCCGCATCAAGGATCACCGCCGCCGCAAAGACAGGGCCGGCCAGCGGCCCGCGGCCGGCCTCGTCCACCCCGGCCTGCAGCGCAGGCCCTTCGGGCTGCAACAGCAGCTCGGCCTGGCTCTGGGCAGCCTCAGGCTTGCAGCAGTTTTTTGAGGACATGGGCGCTCAGGGTAGCGGTGTCGGCCTGCAGCGACTGATGCAGTGCCGTCAAGGCCTGCTGCAACTGCTGCCAATCGGCACTGCGCTGCAGGCTGGCGTGCAGCCATTGGGCGCAGGCCTGGGCCAACGCGGCCGGGGTGGCCGCTTCTTGCAAAAGCTCGGGCACCAGCTGCTGCTGCCACAAGATGTTAGGCAGCCCGACCCAAGGCTGCAGTTGCTTGCGCCGCATCAGCATTGCGCTCACCGGGTGCATGGCATAGCTGATGACCATGGGCTTTTTGAACAGCGCGGCTTCCAGCGTGGCCGTGCCACTGGCAATCAGCGTCACGTCGCAGGCCTGCAGCGCCAGGTGCGATTGGCCGCCGAGCACCCGCAGCCGCCCCTGCAACTGACTCTGGCTTTGCACGATGGCCTGCACCCGCGCCAGCTGCGCCGGCACACAGGGCAGGATCAGCTGTAGCCTGGGCTGCTCGGCCAGCAAGCGCTGCGCGGCGGCAAGAAAGCGCGGCAGCAGGTAGTCGATTTCCTTGCTGCGGCTGCCCGGCAGCAGCGCCAGCACTGGGTCGCCCGGCTCCAGTTGCAGCTGCTGGCGCGCCGCTGTGGTGGCCTGCTCGGCCTGCTGCGGCGATTGCAGGGCAATGGCCTGGGCCAGCGGGTGGCCGACGAAGGTGGCCGCGATGCCATGCTGGCGCAGCAGCGCAGGCTCGAAGGGGAACAGGCACAGCACATGGCTGGCAGCGCGGCGGATGGCGTGCACGCGCTCGGGGCGCCAGGCCCAGATCGACGGGCAGACGAAATGCACGGTCGGGACGCCTGCCGCGCGCAGGCGCTGCTCCAAGCCCAGATTGAAATCCGGCGCGTCCACGCCCACGAACACATCCGGGCGCTGCGCCAGCAGGCTGTCGCCCAGTTGGCGGCGAATGCGCAACAAGCCTGCCACGCGCTTGAACACTTCCCAACTGTAGCCATGCACGGCCAGCCGCTCGGCCGGCCATTGCGCTTCAAAGCCCTGCGCCTGCATGTGCGGCCCGCCAATGCCCCAGCTGCGCAGGGCAGGCCACAGCGCCGGCACATGCTCCTGCATGCCTTTCAGCAGCAGAGACGCCAGCAAGTCGCCCGAAGCCTCGCCAGCCACCATGGCCAGGCGCAGCGGTGCTGCGGCAGGTTTGGGGCTCAACGCGCGATGCCTCGCTCGGCCTGCTGCAGGAACATCAGCATGCCCAGCAGCTCTTCCCAGCCATCGCCTTGCACGGCGCGGGTTTGCAAGTCCTGCAGTTGCGCGCAGGCATCCTGCAGGGTACGGCCCTCGCGGAAGACGATGCGATAAGCGGTTTTGAGCGTCGCAATCTGGTTGGCATTGAACTGGCGCCGGCGCAGACCCTCGATGTTCAGACCACGCACGGCAAAAGGGTTACCGCCAGCAAGCACGTAAGGCGGCACGTCCTGCGAGACATGGCTGGAAAAGCCAATCATGGCGTGCGCCCCGATGCGCGTGAACTGGTGCACGCCCGTCAGGCCGCCCAGAATGGCCCAGTCGCCCACATGCACATGGCCAGCCAACGCCACGCTGTTGGCCATGACGGTGTGGCTGCCGACCTGGCAGTCGTGCGCGATGTGCGCATAGGCCATGATCCAATTCTCATCGCCCAAACGGGTGACGCCGCCGCCCTGCACCGTGCCGGTATTGATGGTGGTGAACTCGCGAATGGTGTTGCCATCGCCAATGTGCAGCTCAGTAGGCTCGCCCGCGTATTTTTTGTCCTGTGGGGGGCCGCCGATGCTGGCGTGCACATGGATGGTGTTGCGCGCACCGATACGGGTGCGGCCGTCGATGACGCAGTGCGCCCCAATGTGCGTGTCGGCACCGATCGACACATGCTCGCCGACCACGGCATAGGGGCCGATGCGCACGCTGGGGTGCAGCTGGGCGCCCGGATGCACGATGGCGCTGGGATGGATCAAGGGATCAGCCATAGGGGATTCGCGTTGCGGGCAGACAAAATGCACGGCGCGGGTGTCTTGAAAACCACCTGTTCGCGCTTTGTGCCGGGTCGGATCATCCGCGGATCGGGGCAGTATGCGAGGCCGAAAAGCCTCGCCGGGCCAAGCACAAGGCTACACCGCGCTCTGCCATCGGCCATGAATCAGCCGCGCTCGACCGGGCGCATGGTACACATCAGGTCGGCCTCGGCCACAACCTGACCATCGACCTTGGCCACGCCCTTGTACTTGTAGATGCCGCCACGCACGCGGTCGATGCTGGCTTCCAGCACGAGCTGATCGCCCGGCACCACAGGGCGCTTGAACCGCGCATTGTCAATGCCGACAAAATAAAACACCTTGTCTTCGCCCGGCGCCTCGCCATAGGTCTCAAAGGACAACAGCCCAGCGGCCTGAGCCAGAGCTTCGAGCACCAGCACCCCGGGCATGACGGGATTCTTCGGAAAGTGCCCGTTGAAGAAGGGCTCGTTGACGGTCACGTTCTTGTAAGCAACGATGCGCTCGCCCAAGTGAATTTCCGTCACCCGATCCACCAGCAAAAAAGGATAGCGGTGCGGCAGAAGTTCGAAGATCTTGTGAATGTTCATGATGGTCGTCATGCCGATGTGTGTGGCGGCTGCACGCCTTGCAGAGCCGCCAATTCTTTTTCCAGCGCCTTGATGCGTTCACGCATTTTCTTGAGCTGGCGCAACAGGGCTGCATTTTGTTCCCATTTTGCGTGAGGCTCGAACGGATAAACCCCTGTATAGCGCCCCGGCTCAGTCAGCGAGCGCGAAATGACGGTCGCCCCCGAGACATGGGTGTTGTCGGCCAGCTCGATATGGCCCACTACCCCCACGCCACCGGCCAGGGTGCAATTGGCTCCAATCTTGGTGCTGCCCGAAATGCCCACGCAGGCGGCCATGGCCGTGTTTTCCCCAACCTGCACGTTGTGCGCGATCTGGATCAGGTTGTCGAGCTTGACGCCGTTGGCGATCACGGTGTCGCCCAGAGCGCCACGGTCGATACAGGTATTGGCGCCGATTTCCACGTCATCGCCAATGCGCACCGCGCCCAATTGCTCGATCTTGACCCAGACCTTGCCGCCAGGAGCAGGGGCTTGTGCAAAGCCAAAGCCATCGCCGCCAATCACCGCGCCGGACTGCACAATGCACCGTGCGCCGATCTCACAGTTGCGCTCGATCGTCACGCGCGCGCCAATGCGGCTGTGCGCGCCGATGCGCACGCCCGGGCCAATCACCGTCAATGGCCCAATACTGGCTGTGGCATCGATCTGCGCCGAGGGGTCAACCACCGCGCTGGGGTGGATGCCCGGCGAGGGCAGATCGCCCTGCCGCTGCCGCCACCACTGCGTCAGCTGTGCGAAATACAGATAGGGGTCATCGGCCACGATGCAGGCGCCGCGCGCCTGGGCCTGCTCGGCATGGGTTGCCGACACGATCACGCAGGCTGCCTGGCTGGCCTGCAGCAGGGGGAGCATGCGTGGATTGCTCAAAAAGCTGATCTGCGTTGGGCCGGCAGACTCCAGCGCCGCAATGGCCGTGACTGCAGTCGCAGCATCGCCATGCAGCTGTCCGCCCAGTGCCGCGCAAATTTCTCCAAGCGTTGCCGCTGTCACATGTCGTTCCTGTAAAAAGTCCCGCCCTACCCTTCAAGCACACCAATCAGGCTTGTGCTGGGGGAAGCACAGGCTCAAAAAACTGCATTCCTGCGGTGCCCTACCAGCAGACGGGAAAACACTTGGTACGCCACTGCCGGGACTGGCCTGGCGCGGGGACAATGGCTTTAAGAGCCTGCTCAAAGCCCCTGCTAAGGCCACTGCACGGCTGGCAAAAAAGTGGATTTTGAGAGGTCTGCGCGGGCGTTGCGCGGCCTCGCTGTAGCTTGGGCTATGGCTGCGCTTTGCGCCTTGCAGACCCATTCCACACCACTTTTTGCCCGCCCACACCGAACCCTCGAACAGGCTCTAAAGCCACCAGCAACCTGAGCGCTTATCGCGATGTAGAGACAAGCCCCTTGCCAACCATGCCCAATCAGCTATGACCAAGATGAGTCAGGCCCAAAGCCGCAATTGATCAATGCAATGTTCTGAAACCTTGCAATGTGTCTCTACTTTTCCCATTCAGCTTCGGCAGTGGGCATGGGCTGCGCACCCAATCAGCGCACAGAAAAGCCCTTCAAATATCAGGTGGCTACGCTGAATCATGTCCAGCGCAGCCACCTTAGCCTCAGAGCTGGCCGCAATCTCAGCGGCTGCCGTTGAGCGCGCGGATGACCTTGTCGGTGATATCGTGCTGCGGGCTGACCCAGACGGCCTCCTGCAGGATCACGTCGTACTTCTCGCTTTCGGCCACTTGCTGCACCACAGCATTGGCGCGCTCAAGCACCTTGGCCAGCTCCTCAGTCTTGCGGGCGGCCAGATCTTCCTGGAATTCGCGGCGCTTGCGCTGGAATTCGCGATCCTGATCCATCAGCTGGCGCTGGCGCTGGGTGCGCTGGCTTTCCGAGAGGGTTGCGGCCTCACGTTCGAAACGCTCGGATGCGGCCTGCAGGCTGTTGCCCAGGTTGACGATTTCCTTCTCGCGGCGCGAGAACTCCTGCTCCAGGCGTTGCTGAGCGCTCTTGGCCATGTTGGCGTCGCGCAGGATGCGGTCGGTATTGACGAAGCCGGCCTTGAAGCTTTGCGCCATGGCAGGCGCACAGGCCAGAGCCGCAGCCAGAACGACAGCGGAAGAGAGTTTGGAGGTCAATGCTTTCATGACAGACGCTTTGAGGACAAAGGGTTAAAAGGAAGTCCCGATCTGGAACTGAATTTCTTCGATTCTATCGCCAGCTTTCTTGCGGATCGGATGGGCGTAGGCAATGCGCAGCGGGCCCACGGGAGAAATCCAGCTCAGGCCCAGGCCGGTGGAGGCGCGCAGGTCGGAGAAGCTGACTTTCTCATGCTCGCCAAACACATTGCCGGCATCGACGAAGGCAAACACGCGCAGCGTGCGGTCGTTGCCAGCGCCTGGGAAGGGCGTGATGAACTCGACGTTCATGTTGACCTTCTTGGCGCCGCCCAGCGATGCCCCGATCAGGTCGCGCGGGCCCAAGGTGCCTTGCTCAAAGCCACGCACCGACCCCAAGCCGCCCGAATAGAAATTCTTGAACACCGGGAAGGGCTGGCCGCTGAAGCCCTTGCCCCAGCCCAGCTCGCCATTGAAGGCCAGCGTGTAGCGCTTGCTCAACGGCAGGTATTGCTGGTACTGGTAGTTGCTCTTCAGGTAGCGCGTATCGCCCGCGAAGGACCATTCGCTGTTAAAGCGCTGGTAACGCCCTTCGTTGGGCGCCAAGGCGCTGTCACGGCTGTCACGCGACCAGCCGATGGTAAAGGGCACCGAGGTGCTGCTGTAGCCAAAGGTGTCGGCGTAGTGCAGATAGGCCGCAGGAATGGCGGTGCCGGGCTTGATGCGGTTGCGCTCCACCCCCAGGCCGAAGTAAACGGTGTCGATCTCGCTGAAGGGCACGCCAAAGCGCAGCGCGCCGCCGTAGGTGACCAGCGAATAATTGCCGCCCATGCGGTCGTAAGGCTTGTCGGTGCGGTAGTAGGCATCGAGCGTGCGCGACACGCCCGACTGGGTGAAGTAGGGATTAGTGGTGCTGAACACCAACGTGCGGTTGTATTTGCTGGTGTTCAGGTCCACACCCAGATAATGGCCTGAGCCCATGAAATTCTCCTGCTTGAGCGCGAAGGAGAACGAGAGCTTGTCGGCGCTGGAAAAGCCTGCGCCAATCTGCACCGAGCCGGTGGGCTTCTCCGCCACGGTGATCTGCAGATCAACCTGATCGGGCACGCCCGGCACCTCCTGGGTCTCGACTTCGACCTGGGTGAAGTAGCCCAGCCGGTCGACGCGGTCGCGCGAGAGGCGAATCTTCTCGCCGTCGTACCAGGAGGCCTCGTACTGGCGGAACTCGCGGCGGATGACCTCATCGCGCGTGCGTGTATTGCCGGTGACGTTGATGCGCCGCACGTACACGCGCGCCTGCGGCTCCGAGCGCAGCACGATGGCCACGGTATTGCGCTCGCGGTCCACCTCGGGCTGAGCCTGCACACGGGCGAAGGCGTAGCCATAGTTGCCGAAGTGCTCGGTGAAGGCCTCGCGGGTGTTGGTCACCTCCTCCTCGTTGAAGGGCTGTCCGGGGCGGATCTGCACCAGCGACTTGAATTCGTCGTCACGCCCCAGGTAATCGCCCTCCAGGCGCACGCCAGAGACGGCAAAGCGCTCGCCCTCGTGCACGTTGATGGTGATGGAGATACTTTGCTTGTCGGGCGAGATCGCCACCTGCGTGGAGTCGATGCGGAAATCCAGGTAGCCGCGCTGCAGGTAATGCGAGCGCACACTTTCCAGATCGGCATTGAGCTTGGCGCGCGAGTAGCGGTTGGACTTGGTATACCAGCTCAGCCAGCCTCCGGTGTCCTGATCCATCAGACCCTTGAGAGTGGATTCGCTGAAGGCTTTGTTGCCGGTGAAACGGATGTCGCCGATCTTGGCCACGCCGCCCTCGGTGACGGTGAACACCAGGTTGACGCGGTTGCGATCCACCGGCGTGACGGTGGTCACGACCTGCGCGCCGTAGTAACTGCGCGAGAGGTATTGACGCACCAGCTCCTGCTCGGCGCGGTCGGCCAGCGATCGATCAAAGGGCCGCCCTTCTGCCAGGCCCACGTCGCGCATGGCGTTGACCAGGGCCTCGCGGTCAAATTCGCGCGTGCCGGCAAACTCCACGCTGCCAATCACCGGGCGCTCCTGCACCACGACCACCAGCACATTGCCATCGGCCTCAATGCGCACATCATTGAACAGACCCAGCGCAAACAGCGCGCGGATTGAATCAGAGGCCTTGTCGTCCGTGTACTGATCGCCCACCCGGATCGGCAGCGAGGCAAAGACTGTGCCCGGCTCGACGCGCTGCAGCCCCTCGACGCGGATGTCGCGCACCGTGAAGGGCTCGATGGCCCAAAGCGGCAGGCTGCAGGCGCAAGCGGTCACGGCCGCTGCCGCGCGCATGGAAAAACGTTTTAACAAGTGGTTCATGGATTGCATCAATCGCGCGCCACAGCGCCTGGGCCGGACGAGCCAACTAGGACAGCAGCCGCGCCAAATCATTGAACAGGGCCAACGCCATCAACATGAAAAGGGCTGCAATGCCCAAGGCTTGCAGCCGCTCCAACCAGAGCACGGACACTGGCCTGCCAGTGACCGCCTCCCAAAGATAATATATCAGGTGCCCGCCATCGAGTATCGGCAGCGGCAGCAAATTCAACACCCCCAGGCTGAGGCTGACCACGGCCAGAAATTGCAGGAATTGCACCATGCCCAGGCGCGCCGATTGGCCGGCATATTGGGCAATGCTGACAGGGCCGCTGAGGTTTTGCAGCGATGCCTGCCCCAGTACCATGCGGCCAAACATGCGCAGTGTGAGCGCAGCCATCTCGCCACTGAGCTGCACCCCACGCACCAGCCCATCCCAGGCGCCATAACGCACCCGCACCAGGGCTGCTGCAGGGCCGGGACCCAGGTAAGCGCCCACTTCCGCCCAGCGCCGCGCGCCCTCCTGCCGCAGGCGCGGCTGCACCTGCAGCTGCAGCGGCTGGCCATTGCGCTGCACCGTCCAGCGCTGCACGGGCATGGCGGTCGCGGCCACGCCGGGCGGGCCATCGGCCACCCGGCTGGGCAGCGCATGCAGCAGGGCGATCAGCTGCTGCACATCGCCCATGGGCACGCCGTCCACGGCCTGCACGATGTCGCCCGGTTGCAGCCCGGCCTGCGCCGCCGGGCTGCCTGGCTGGATGCTGCCGAGCTGCGGCGGCGCCATTGGCGCGAGCAGCCCAATGCGACGCAGCGCCTGGGCATCCAAATCCTGCAGCTGTAGAACCGACAGGGGCAGGCGCAGCTCCTGCTGATCGTCGCCACGCTGCACCTGCAGCCACACGTCCTGCTGCAACAAGGCGGCGCGCTGCAGCGCCCAGCTCAACTCGTCGAAAGACTGAATGATCTGGGGTCGGCTGCCCTGCCCTACGCGCAACTGCAGAACCCGATCGCCCTGCCGCAAGCCCGCCTGAGCCGCCAACGAATCGGCCTCGGGCGTGGCCAGCAGCGCCTGCGGGGCCTGCACCCCCCACCAGTTGACGGCCGAAAAGCACAGCACGGCCAGCAGCAGATTGGCCAGCGGCCCGGCCAGCACGATGGCCACGCGCTGCAACAATGGGCGCCGGTTGAAGGCGCGCGCCAGCTCCTCTGGCGGCACAGGGCCTTCGCGCTCATCGAGCATGCGTACATAGCCGCCCAGCGGCAGGGCCGAGAGCACGAACTCGGTCTCATTGCCCGGGCGTTGCCAGCGCAGCAGCGGCCGCCCCATACCGATGGAAAAGCGCAGCACCTTCACGCCGCAAGCGCGCGCCATGCGGTAGTGGCCATATTCGTGGATGGTCACCAACAGGCCGATGGTGACGAGAAAAGCCAACAAGGTCAGCATGGCAGCGCTTGTCGGATGTGCGCCATGGCTTTAACCCAGGCGCGCCACGCTGGCCTGGGCCAGGCGCCGCGCACGCTCGTCGAGCTCCAGCAAGGCGGGCAACGAATCCACGGCCCCGGTGGCGCAGTGTTCCAGCGTGTGGGCATTGACGGCATGGATGCGGTCAAAGCGCAATCTGCCTTGCAAGAAGGCTTCGACCGCCACCTCGTTGGCGCCATTGAGTACTGCCGTGCTGCCGGCTGGGCCTTTCAGCGCCTGCCAGGCCAGGGCCAGGCAAGGAAAACGCCGCTGGTGCTGCGCATCGTCAAACGATTCGAACGTCAGGGCGCGCAGCGCCATGAAATCCAGCCGCGCGCTGCCGGACTCCATGCGCTCCGGCCAGGACAGGCCGTAGGCAATGGGCACGCGCATATCGGGCGTGCCCAACTGCGCAACGATGGAGCCATCGCGATACTGCACCATGGAATGAATCACGCTTTGAGGGTGGATGAGCACCTGCAGCTGCTCGGGCGGCAGGTCGAACAGATAGCGCGCCTCGATCACCTCCAGCGCCTTATTCATCATCGTGGCCGAGTCCACCGAAATCTTGCGCCCCATGCTCCAGTTCGGGTGGGCACAGGCCTGCTCGGGGGTGACTTCGGCCAGCGTGGCCGGGTCGCGCTGGCGGAACGGCCCGCCCGAGGCGGTGAGGATGATTTTCTCCACGCGCGCGGCCCAGGTTTCGGACGACTCAGGCAGCGATTGGAAAATGGCCGAATGCTCGCTGTCGATGGGCAACAGCGTCGCCCCATGCATGCGCACCTGCTGCATGAACCAGGCGCCGCCCACCACCAGCGCCTCTTTATTGGCCAGCAGCAGTTTCTTGCCGGCCTGCACGGCCGCCAGCGCCGGCGGCAAGCCCGCCACGCCAACAATGGCCGCCATCACAGTGTCGACCTCCTCGTGTGCAGCCAACTGCGCGATGGCCTGACTGCCCACCAGCACCTGCGTGCCGCTGACGCCTTGCTCCCGCAATTGCTGGAGCAGAGCCTGGGCCACGTCCGCCTCCGGCACGGCGGCGTAGCGCGGCTGAAATTGCATGCACTGCTGCACCAGGCGCTGCACGTTGCGCCCTGCCGTGAGAGCAAAGACTTCGAAACTCCCGGGGTGCCGCGCCAGCACATCCAGCGTGCTGACCCCAATTGAACCGGTGGAGCCCAGCACAGTGATGCGCTGGCGCGCGGCCTGGGATGGAGCCTTGGGCTGAACCATGAATTGCTGCGCCATCACACGGCCCTCGCCAACAATGCCAGCACCAGCATGCCCATGGGCATGACCGGCAGCAGACCATCGATGCGATCCAACATGCCGCCGTGGCCGGGCAGGATGGCGCTGCTGTCCTTCACGCCTGCGGCGCGCTTGATCAGCGATTCCAGCAAATCGCCCAGCACGCTCATGGCCGTCAGGGCCAGGCACACCCCAATCATCATGGTCAGGCCCTGCTGGCGCACCAGCCCGTAAAAGCTGCGCCCCCAGTCTTCGGCCAGCGAGCGATCCAGCCACAGCCACAGAAAGGCCAGCAGCACAACGCCAATCATGCCGCCAAACACGCCCTCCCAGCTCTTGCCGGGGCTGACTGTAGGCGCCAGCTTGCGCGCCACCAGCTTCTGCCCAAAGGTGCGGCCTGCAAAGTAGGCGCCGATATCGGCCATCCACACCAGCGCCATCAGCGACAGCAGGTAGTTGATGCCCAGCTGGTAGGCCCGCAGCACAGCCACCCAGACCACGGCGAACACCACGATGCCCAACAGCAGCCGCAGGGCGCGCGGCAGCGCCAGCCAGCCGGCCGTGCCTTCACGCAGCACGAACACCGCCCCCACCAGCCAGGCCATGGAAAAGAGCAGCCAGAACAGGCTGGGCTTGCTGACCTCTTGCACACCGTTGAGCGCGGCCACCGTGCAGCCCAGTGCAAACACCAGCCCGACCACCTTCGCGGCCATGCCGCCAATGCCGTTGAGCCTGGCCCATTCCCAGGCTGTGATGCTCAGCACCGCCGTCACCAGCACCACGAAAGGCCAATCCCAAGGGGCGAACAGGCAGACCAGAATCACTGCCAGCAAGGCCAGGGCGGTGATGATTCTTTGCTTCAACATCCAGAAATCCCCAACAAAAAAGAAGGCTGCGGCACAGCATTTTCAGCATTCAGGCCGCAGCCAATCGCATGGCCCGTGATCCGCAGTCCGGCGATCAGCGCGCCACTTGCTCCCCCGTCTTGCCAAAACGGCGCTGCCGCTGCGCATAGTCGCAAAGCGCAGCATCCAGGTCTTGGGCATCGAAATCAGGCCAGAGCACATCGGAAAAATACAGCTCCGTATAGGCCAGCTGCCACAACAGGAAATTGCTGATGCGCAACTCACCGCCGGTGCGAATGAGCAAGTCCGGATCGGGCACATGCGCCAGCGCCAGCGCGCCCGACAGGCCGTCCGCATCAATGGGCTGGCCTTGCTGGCGCAGGCGCTCGGCAGCCTGGGCGATGTCCCAACGCCCACCATAGTTGAAGCAGACATTGAGGATCAGGCGATCATTGCCTGCAGTGTCCCGCTCGGCCTGCGCCAGGCTGGCACGCACCTTCTCGCTCAAGCTGGCGCGATCGCCCACGCAATGCAGGCGCACGCCATTGGCTTGCAGGCTGGTGATTTCCTTGGCCAGCGCCGAAGCCATCAGCCCCATCAAGCCGTCGACCTCATCGGCAGGCCGGGCCCAGTTCTCAGAGGAAAAGGCAAACACCGTCAGCACCCGCACGCCACGCTGGCCGCACAGGCCCACGCAACGGCGCAACGCATCCACCCCCTTTTTGTGCCCTGCCAGACGGGGCAGCATGCGCCGCTGGGCCCAGCGACCATTGCCATCCATGACGATGGCAATGTGCTGCGGCAAAGCAGATGAGGCTGAGGCCATGGACACTCCAAACAGCGTGCGGGCAGCACTGCTTCAGGGAAAAACCAAAAGCGCCGCATCTGATCTGTGCAGCGCAAGCCCGGCTGGGCGCGGGCTCTCCGCAAATCTCCGTCCCACCATGCCAAAACGGCGGGCGCGGCGAAAAAAATGACTGCTAAAAGATCGTGAGCGGGGGCTCAGACCTCCATCACGTCCTTTTCCTTGGCCTCGACCAGGGTATCGATTTCCGCGATGAATTTGTCGGTGAGTTTTTGCACGTCGGCTTCGGAACGCTTTTGCTCGTCCTCGGAGGCCTGCTTGTCCTTGACCAACTTCTTGACCGCGTCGTTGGCATCGCGGCGCAGATTGCGCACGGCAATCTTGGCATTCTCGCCCTCGCTGCGCACCAGCTTGGTCATTTCTCGGCGGCGCTCCTCGCTCATCGGCGGCATGGGCACTCGGATCAGCTCGCCCATGCTGGCAGGGTTCAGGCCCAAATCACTTTCGCGAATGGCTTTTTCGATTTTGGCGGCCATGTCCCGCTCCCAAGGCTGCACGCTGATGGTGCGCGCATCGAGCAGAGCCACGTTGGCCACCTGGCTGATGGGCACTTGCTGCCCGTAATACTCCACCTGCACAGTGTCGAGCAGGCCGGGGTTGGCGCGCCCGGTGCGAATCTTGGCCAATTGGTTCTTGAAGGCAGCGATGGACTGTTCCATCTTGCCCTGGGTGTTTTTGCGAATGTCGGCAATCGTCATGGCAATTCTCCTGGTTTCATGTCAGCGAGAGGCTTGGCTCAGGCATAGACCAGCGTGCCCTCATCCTCGCCGCGCACCACGCGCTGCAGGGCGCCGGGCTTGACGATGGAAAAGACCTTGATGGGCAGCTTCTGATCGCGGCATAGGGCGAACGCCGTGGCATCCATGATGCCCAAGTTCTTCACCATCGCCTCGTCGAAGCTGATGCGGCTGTAGCGCTGAGCCTGCGGATCCTTCATCGGGTCGGCGCTGTAGACACCGTCCACCTTGGTGGCCTTGAGCACCAGTTGCGCCCCCACCTCGGCCCCTCGCAATGCAGCGGCTGTATCGGTGGTGAAGAATGGATTGCCAGTGCCTGCGGCAAAGACGACGATCTTGCCCTCTTCCAAGTACTGCAAAGCCTTGGGCCGCACATAGGGCTCGGCCACCTGGTCAATCGAGATGGCGGACATGACGCGCGCGGGCACGCCCTTGCGGTCGATGGCATCGGCCAGCGCCAGCGAGTTCATCACCGTGGCCAGCATGCCCATGTAGTCGGCCGTGGCACGATCCATGCCAGCGGCGCCGCCGGCCATGCCGCGAAAAATATTGCCGCCTCCGATCACAATGGCCAGCTGAACTCCCATCTGGGCCACGGCAATGATTTCCTGAACCATCCTCTCGATGGTCTCCCGATTGATGCCAAAGGCATCATCGCCCATCAGGGCTTCGCCAGAGAGCTTGAGCAAAATGCGCGAATAGGCTGGGGTGGGGGCGGCGGTATCGGTCATCACGGATGAGGCTGGTCAAATTTCATGGGGCACGGGCCTGGCGATCTACGCTTCACAACAACAGCGTGAGCATTGATATCACCGACAGCCACCTGACCGGGCGCAACGCAAAGCAGCGCCCAGCAGAAGAACCGGCGGCGGCGCGCCCCTTGACAAGGCCTATGTCACGCCGCACACCGGACTCTCAAGGCATCAGCCCTTGGCCGCAGCCATCTGGGCTGCCACCTCGGCAGCGAAGTCATCAACTTTCTTCTCAATGCCCTCGCCCACGACGTACAGAGTAAAACCATGCACCGTGGTGCCTTTTTCCTTGAGCATCTGGCCCACGTTCTGCTTGTCATTCTTGACGAAAGGCTGGTCCAGCAGCGCCACTTCCTTGAGGTACTTGGCCACGGCGCCATCGACCATCTTGGCCACGATGTCGGCGGGCTTGCCCGATTCTGCAGCCTTGCCTTGGGCAACGCTGCGCTCTTTCTCGATCAACTCGGCAGGCACGTCAGCGCCAGACAGCGCCACGGGCTTCATGGCCGCCACATGCATGGCCACGTCCTTGGCGGCAGCTTCGTCGCCATCGAACTCGACGACCACGCCAATGCGCGTGCCGTGCAAATAGTGCGCCAGCTGCTTGCCATTGGCAAAGCGTGCGAAGCGGCGCAGCGACATGTTCTCGCCAATCTTGCCGATCAGGCCCTTGCGAACCTCTTCCAGCGTGGGGCCAAAGCCGTCCTGGCTGTATTCCAGCGCGCCCAGTGCTTCCAGATCAGCAGGATTCTTTTCTGCCACCAGACGGGCGGCCGCATTGGCGAACTCCAGGAAACTGTCGTTCTTGCTGACGAAGTCCGTCTCGCAGTTGACCTCGACCATGGCGCCAGTCTGGCCCTGCATGGCCACAGCGATCACGCCTTCGGCCGTCACGCGCGAAGCGGCCTTGCCAGCCTTGGTGCCAAGCTTGATGCGCAGCAGCTCTTCGGCCTTGGCCATGTCGCCATCGGCCTCAACCAGGGCCTTCTTGGCCTCCATCATGGGCGCATCGGTTTTTGCACGAAGCTCTGCCACCATACTTGCTGTCACTGCAGCCATCACATTCTCCAATCCAAATCAGTACAAAAATCAAATTCTGCCGCTGGCATACGAAAAAGGGGCACTCTGTGCGACGCCCCCTTTTGATCGATGCACGCCGCTCTGACAAGAAAGCCAAGCGGCATCACGGCGCTGTGCGCGGGAGCAGCGGCTTACTCGGCCGCCTCCTCCTGCACCTCGACGAACTCATCGCCCTGCTCGCCAGCGGCCAGCTTGACCACTTCATCGACGGCGTTGTTGCGGCCCTCGATGATGGCGTCGGCAATGCCACGGGCATACAGGGCCACGGCCTTGGCCGAGTCGTCATTGCCGGGGATGACGTAGTCGATGCCTTCAGGGTTGTGATTGGTATCGACGACACCGATCAACGGAATGCCCAGCTTGTGCGCTTCAGACACGGCAATCTTGTGGTAACCCACGTCAATGACGAAGATCGCATCGGGCAGCGCGCTCATGTCCTGGATGCCACCGATGTCGCGCTCGAGCTTTTCGATCTCGCGCGAGAACATCAGTTGCTCTTTCTTGCTCATGGCTTCCAGACCAGCCTCCTGCTGAGCCTTCATATCCTTGAGGCGCTTGACCGAAGTCTTCAGGGTCTTGAAGTTGGTCAACATGCCGCCCAGCCAGCGCTGGTCCACATAGGGCATGCCGGCGCGCTGCGCTTCCTGGGCGACGAACTCGCGCGACTGGCGCTTGGTGCCCACGAACAGGATGGTGCCGCGATTGGCTGCCAGCTGGCGCGCAAACTTTTGCGCCTCCTGGAACTTGGGCAGCGTAGCCTCCAAGTTAATGATGTGAATCTTGTTGCGATGGCCGAAGATGAAGGGGGCCATCTTGGGGTTCCAGAAACGGGTTTGGTGGCCGAAATGCACACCCGCTTCCAGCATTTCACGCATGGTGATCGACATAGCTGTCTCTGCTTTCAAAGTCCGAAGGTTGGTTTCCTAGACCGGCCCCGCACTGGCACCCTGCGCCGCCATTGCCACAAAAGAGCACAATGACAACCGCAACTTGCGCAGCACCCTGGATGAACCGGCCTGCTATTTGCCTTGCTGCGATGCGAAGCCCGTAAAAGCACAATCAAAGCTTCAGCAGTACCCGCATCAAGCAAAACCGGTGGATTTTAGCACAGCAGCTACTTGCTGCAGCCGCTCGATCGGAAGCGGGCGACAGCCCCGCGTTTTGTGGGAAAATCGCGCGTTTTGCGTGCGCTTGGCAGTCCATTTGAATCCGCTGGACTGTCAACCGTGCAGAGACTTCGGACAGGATCTCAAGCGCGGCACAGGCCGCGTTTTTGCTTTTTACCCGGCACTTCTTCTTTTTTGGGCTTTCCCATGATTCAGATCACCCTTCCCGATGGTTCGCAGCGCCAGTTCGACAGCGCCGTCACCGTGGCCGAGGTGGCCGCCGCCATTGGCCCCGGCCTGGCCAAAAATACTGTGGCCGGCAAGGTCGATGGCCGCCTGGTGGATGCCAGCGATCTGATCGAGCACGACGCTCGCGTGCAAATCATCACCCCCAAGGATGAGGAAGGCGTAGACATCATCCGCCACTCCTGCGCCCACTTGGTGGGCCACGCCGTCAAGCAGCTCTACCCGTCGGCCAAGATGGTCATCGGCCCAGTGATCGACGAGGGCTTTTATTACGACATCTCCTACGAGCGCCCCTTCACCCCAGAGGACATGGCCGCTATTGAGCAGCGCATGAAGGAGCTGATCGCCAAGGACTACGATGTCATCAAGCGCATGACGCCGCGCGCTGAAGTCATCCGCATCTTTCAGGAGCGTGGCGAGGACTACAAGCTGCGCCTGATCGAGGACATGCCCAATGAACAGGCCATGGGCCTGTACTTCCACGAGGAATACGTGGACATGTGCCGCGGCCCGCATGTGCCCAACACGCGTTTTCTGAAGGCTTTCAAGCTCACCAAGCTGGCTGGCGCCTACTGGCGCGGCGACTCGCGCAACGAGCAGCTGCAGCGCATCTACGGCACGGCCTGGGCCGACAAGAAGCAGCTCGATGCCTACATCCAGCGCATTGAGGAGGCCGAAAAGCGCGACCACCGCCGCCTGGGCCGCGAGCTGGATCTGTTCCATCAGGACGAGCACTCGCCCGGCACCGTGTTCTGGCACCCCAAGGGCTGGATCATCTGGCAGCAAGTGGAGCAGTACATGCGCCGCGTCTACCAGGAAAACGGCTATCTCGAAGTCAAAGGCCCGCAAATCCTGGACAAAACCCTGTGGGAGAAAACCGGCCACTGGGACAAATACCGCGAGAACATGTTCATCACCGAGAGCGAAAAGCGCGACTACGCACTCAAGCCGATGAACTGCCCCGGCCACCTGCTGATCTTCAACCAAGGCATCAAGAGCTACCGCGACCTGCCGCTGCGCTATGGCGAATTCGGCCAGTGCCACCGCAACGAGCCCTCCGGCGGCCTGCACGGCATCATGCGCGTGCGCGCCTTCACGCAGGACGACGGCCACATCTTCTGCACGCCCGAGCAGCTGCAGGCCGAGGTGCAGCACTTCACCCAGGTGCTGCAGCGCGTCTACCGCGACTTTGGCTTCACCGACATCATCTACAAGGTCGCCACCCGGCCCGAGAAGCGCATCGGCACCGAAGAGAGCTGGGACCAGGCCGAGGCCGCGCTGATCGACAGCCTCAAGGCCAGCGGCGTGCAATACCGCATCGCCGAGGGCGACGGCGCCTTCTACGGCCCCAAGCTCGAATACACGCTGCGCGATGCCCTGGGGCGCGAATGGCAGTGCGGCACCATCCAGGTTGACCCCTCAATGCCTGAGCGCCTGGATGCCCAATACGTCGGCGAGGACGGCGCACGCCACCGCCCGCTGATGCTGCACCGCGCCATCGTCGGCAGCCTGGAACGCTTCATCGGCATCCTCATCGAGCACTATGCCGGCGCCCTGCCCGTCTGGCTGGCGCCGCAACAAGTCAGTGTGCTCAACATCACCGACGCCCAGGCCGACTACTGCCGCGAGCTTGTTGTAAAACTCCAAAAAGCCCTGCCGCACCAACCCATCCGCGCCGAGTTGGATTTACGCAACGAAAAGATCACTTATAAAATACGTGAGCACGCCTTGCAAAAAGTGCCGTTCATTCTCGTGGCCGGCGACAAGGAGAAGGCCGCAGGCACCGTGGCAGTCCGCGGCCGTGGCAACCAGGATTTGGGGGTCATGCCGCTGGAGCAATTCATCGCATTGATCAGCGAAAGAATTGCCGCCAAGCAATAAATGCCTGTCTGCCCTGTCCTCAGCCTGTTCATGATCTTTAAGGGCCTTGCTGCCCGCCACTCCGCCCGGCCATTGCCGGGCGGCTTCTTGCAACCAACCGTTTGAAGGTGAGAGCCATCGCTACTGAATACCGTGACCGTCGACACCGCGAAGAGCGCAAGCATCGACTCAACCGTGAAATCAACGCGCCCGAGCTGCGCGTGACCGGGCCAGACAATGAGCCCATCGGCGTCATCAGCCTGCAGGAAGCCCTGCGCATGGCCGGCGACCTGGATGTCGATCTGGTCGAGATCGCGCCCACCGCCAACCCGCCCGTGGCGCGCCTGATCGACTACGGCAAGTTCAAGTATCAGGAACAAAAACGCGCTGCCGAGGCCAAGGCCAAGCAGACCGTCATCGACATCAAGGAAGTCAAATTCCGCCCTGGCACCGACGACGGCGACTACAACATCAAGCTGCGCAACATCCGTCGTTTTCTTGAGGACGGCGACAAAGTCAAGGTCACACTGCGTTTTCGCGGCCGCGAAATCACCCACCAGAATCTGGGCCTGAACCTGCTCAACCGACTGCGCGAAGAACTGGGCGATGCCATCGTCGTCGAGCAATTCCCCAAGCTCGAAGGGCGCCAGATGATCATGATGATCGCGCCGCAAAAGAAAAAAGCCAGCGGCGGCGGCAAACCAAAGGCCACTGCCCCGCAGTCCCAGCCCGGCAGCGAAGCCGCCCCGGACTGATCCAAGCAACCACCCGCCCCAGGCCACCGCCCACTTAAGGGCGAGCCGCAAGCACCACCCACACGCGCTGCATGCCATCACAGATGATGGCTGCGGCGCGTCGTCGTCTGCGCCGAGCCCTGCTGCTACTCGCCAAGCAGACATCATTCCCGATGCGCCAGACGGGAAATACCGGCCGCTAACGCCAGCAGTCAGGCGCTATCATGCCGTCGGCGCAGGCTTCTCCACACGGCAGGCCTGCCTCCATATTCCCCGAGGGGAGCCCCGCGCCAAGGGGCTGAGAAACTGTTGGTCGGCACGCCCGCAGCGCCTGGGCATGCCCGGCAGCACAGTGACCCTTTGAACCTGATCCGGATCATGCCGGCGAAGGGACGGGCAAGGCCCCAGGTACAGCCCCCGCTGTCGCACCCAGGCCACCCCCGTGCTCCTCGCAGGCCCAATCCACACCAACGAGGAGCACACCATGACCGCCTTCACCGAACAACTGCGCCAAGCCAACCTGCAGACCTGGGAGCAGGCTGCCGAACACCGCTTCGTCCAAGAGCTGTTTGCCGGCACCATCGACGATGCCGTCATGGCCCACTACCTGATTCAGGATCACCGCTTCCTCGACAGCTTCCTGACCCTGCTGGGCAGCGCCATCGCCACCGCCGACACTTTCGAGGCGCGGCTGCGCTTTGGTCGCTTTGCCGGCATGGTCTCAGGCGACGAAAACACCTACTTCCTGCGCGCCTTCGAAGCCTTGGGCGTGAGTGAGGCGCGCCGCCACCAGGAGCCGGACACAGCCCCCACGCAGGGCTTTCAGGCCATCATGCGCGAGGCTGCTGCAACCCGCAACTACGCCGCCGTGCTGGCTGTGCTCAACGTCGCCGAATGGCTCTACCAGGACTGGGCCACACGCGGCAACAAGCCCTTGCCCGAGCACTTCGTGCACGCCGAATGGGTCACGCTGCACAACAACCCCTTCTTCAACGACTTCGTCGCCTTCCTGCGCGCCGAGCTCGACCGCATCGGCCCGGCGCACAGCGACATCGCGCACGACTTCTTCCGCCGCGCCGTGGCGCTGGAGCTGGCCTTCTTCGACGAAGCCTACAACGCCTGAACAGGAGCGCCGCCCATGACAACCGTCTTCGAGCGCCTCAAGGCTGCCGCCCTGTCCGACTGGAACCGCTACGTCGACCACCCCTTCATCCGCCAAATGGAAGCGGGCACCCTGCCCCAGCCCGTGTTCCAGCAGTACCTGATCCAGGACTACCTGTTCCTGATCCAATACGCGCGCGCCCACGCCCTGGCCATCTACAAAAGCCGCACACTGGAAGACATGCACATCGCACAGGAAGGGCTCAATGCCATCCTGGGCGAAATGAACCTGCACGTGCGCCTGTGCGAGCGCTGGGGCCTGAGCCCGGCCCAGCTCCAGGCCGCGCCCGAGCACCAGGCCACCGTGGCCTACACCCGCTACGTGCTCGACTGCGGCCAAAGTGGCGACCTGCTGGACCTGAACGTGGCCCTGGCCCCGTGCATGATCGGCTACGCCGAAATCGGCCGCCGCCTGGCCCCTGCTCTGGCCGCGCGGCCCGACCACCCCTACCGCGAATGGATCAGCGAATACTCCGGGCAAGCCTTTCAGCAAGCCGCCCAGGCCTGTATCGCCCACATGGACAAACTCGCTGCCCACGCCATGACCGAGGCACGTTTTACCGAACTCACCGCCATCTTCGCCCAAGCCGCCCGCCTGGAGGCTGACTTCTGGCAGATGGGCTTCGATCTGGCCAAGTAGGTGCCCGAACACTGATGTGGTCTGACTCACGCACCTGGCTCGCGGAGCAGGCACCGAAGGACAGTCACGAACTCTGGGTTTGCTGCGACAAGCCCAGCAATTGCTTGACCACCCTGCCCGTGTCCCGATAGTGGCGCGCCAACAAGCCGGCGGCCAGACCGGCATCGCGCGCCACTGCCGCATCCATGAGTTGGCGGTGCTCGGCCAGTACATCACGCCCCACCTGCCAGTACCGACCATCGCGCAGCGCCGGCTGACGGTAGCGCTCGCTTTGTGCATATAACTGTTCAGCAAAGCTCAGCAACCAACCTGAGCCGCAAGCTGCGATAAGGCTACGGTGGAACTCGTAGTGGCGTTGCTCGAACTGCGCCTCGGCATCGCTATGGCCGTCCTGTTCATCAGCTGCGTAGTAACGCCGGGTAGCCAAGGCCAACGCATGGTAGGCCGACACGACCTGAGCCTCCCACTGGTCGTCGCCCTTGACCAGGGATCGGCGCAACGCCTCACACTCGATGACGATGCGGGTCTCAATCACATCCCACATCTGCTCTTCGGAAAAAGGCGCTACGCGAAAACCGCGCGATGTGGTAGATACCACCAATTGCTCGCTAAGCAAGCGGTTTAAGGCCTCACGCAGCGGCGAGTAGCTGATTCCGTAACAATTCTTAAGTTGCGCCAGGCGCAGCGCCTGGCCTGCGGGAAAGCGCCCAGCAATGATGTCGCGGCGCAACGCTCGATGCGCTTGCTCGGCCAGGGTGATTTCTTCGTAGATGGCCCCCTCTGGCTGCGCAGAATGCGGGGCCTGTGTTTTGGCGACCTTTATGCGGGGCTTCATGGCGGACTCCGTAGACCACTGCTTCGTCTCATGGCTATCGGGCATAGACCTAGGCTGCGGCCCCAAACCGTAGACAGTCGAATGCAGTGGGATACAGGCAGCAGGTCAAAAATCTGCCAAGGTCGTGATGCCAAACCTTGGCAGACGCGACTCACAGGGAGAGTTCGCTCACTTGCATGCCAGGCACGATTATGTACTGCTGGGCCCGCCTGCGCCTCGCGCAGCCAGCAAGGCGCCGTAGCCAGGCACCTGCGCATCCAAGCCCAGGCGCTTGAGCATCTGGTAAACCGTGGCCACAGATGAAGAGAGCACGGGCAGCCCAATGCGATCCTCGATGGGCTGAATGGAAGCCAACGAAGGCATTTGCACACAGGCCGATGCCACCACTGCGTCCACACCGCTGGTCTTGAGCTTGCGGCTGATCTCGATCGGCGCGCGCGGATCCTGGCGTCCGACTTCCAGGTTGTCGGCGATTTCCAGCGAGATGCTGTCCACGACCTCAATGCCTTCGTGCTCGATGTAGTCGATCACCAGCTGTGTCAGCGGCTTCATGTAAGGGGTCAGGATGGAGATTTTCTTGGCCCCTAAAGCCTGCAAGCCTTCAACCAGCGCCCCGGCGCTGGTCACGACGGGTGCAGGCGCGCCATTGGCTACCGTGCAGGCATGCAGGCGCTGTTCAGAGATGCGGTGGTAGCCCTTGCCCATGCTCATGATGGCCACCAAGCACGCGTAGCCCAACACGTCCACGCGAGCATCCGACAACTCCAACGCACAGCGATCGCTGTCTGCGTCCATGGCCGACAGCTCCTCCTTGGTGACATGCTTCATGCGCATGCGACTGGAGTGAAATGTAAAGCGCTCCGGAGCCACGGCCTCGCGAGCACGCAACACTGCTGGGATTTCCGTTTCCATCGTGGTGTTAGAGGAAGGCACGATTTGCCCAATGCGGTAATAGCGCGTTGCAACACTCATGGCTGGGTCTCCTGTACGGAATCGATTGTGGGCTGCTGATCCAACTCCGACGCCTCCGCGCATTCACCAAGATGGGCAGCCTGCAGTGCGCGCCGGTTGACGCGCAGCTCGAAGATGTCAAAGCGGTTGTAATGGCCTGTGATGTCATGCATCTGCCGGGGCTGGATGCAGCGAGCCAGATCAATCTCGGCGTAAATGATGCCTTCCTCATCAATGAGTGGCTCGCCCAACATGCGGCCATCAGGGCCAATGAAGCCCGAAAAAGCACTGTGGCTGCGCGAGAGCTGCTCACGTGCCTGAGGGAAGTCCACCTCCAATGCAGCAATCATTTCCTCGGAAATCGTCGAGCATGACACCACGGTGAACAACTTGCCCTCGAAACTGTGCGCGGCCGATCTCACCTTAATGGCATCAGCCATGTCGTAATCCGGCGGCGCCACCGGCAGCGAGATGTAATTGGCCACATGCACCAGCTCCCCTTGTGCCAGCAGCGCAAAACGCGCCAAGGTATTGGTGTTCTCACCGCAGGCCAATGCCCCCAACGGGCCGATGGAGGTGCTGTGCACGCGCAATGCCGAAGCATCACCCGGTGTCCAGGTGAGCTTTTCAGCCCATGTGGGCACAAGCTTGCGATGCCGCCCCAGGATGCGGCCTTCATCGGAGATCGTTACCACGGTGTTGTAGATGGTGCCGATGCCGGTGCGGCTGCGCTCGTTGACACCAACAACCACGTTGATCCTGTGGCGTGCTGCAGCAGCAGCAATCTTGGCAATCTCTGGCCCTGGGATCTCAATGGCAGCCCGCGCCAGCTTCTCAAACCAGGCACTACCCTGAATGGGACTGCCAATCCAGTTCCAATAAGGATAGCCAGCCACAAACACCTCTGGGAATGCCACCAGGCGTGCGCCTTGATCTGCCGCCTCGCCCATCAGGCGCACCACCTTGTCGACCGTCGCCTGCGGATCTAAAAATACAGGTGCAGCCTGCACAGTCGCGGCTTTGAAAACGGGAAGTTCCAACATCTTTCAAGTCCTTTCAAATCCCCATCTAATTGCTCATCAAATACCCAAATAGCGTTGTGCCATGGTCTGGTCCTGTGACAGCTCATCTGGTGTGCCAGACCAAACCACACGCCCCTTTTCAACAATGTGGTGCACATCGACCAGTGCTGCCATTTCGGCCAGATTCTTGTCAA
Organism: Vandammella animalimorsus; assembly: GCF_002288875.1. Classification (NCBI taxonomy): domain Bacteria; kingdom Pseudomonadati; phylum Pseudomonadota; class Betaproteobacteria; order Burkholderiales; family Comamonadaceae; genus Vandammella; species Vandammella animalimorsus. The sequence continues at coordinate 182,892 of NZ_NTBH01000004.1, forward strand.
CGACGATGATCGTCATGCCCTCCTGCTTGAGTGCACCTAGGCAATGCCAGATTTCCTGACGAATCAGCGGAGCCAAGCCTTCCGTGGCTTCATCAAGCAGCATCAGACAGGGATTGGTCATCAAGGCGCGTCCTATAGCCAACATTTGCTGCTCCCCACCGGACAAAGTCTTGGCAGACTGAGAGCGGCGCTCATGCAATCTTGGAAACAGCGCCATGACGCGCTCCAAGGTCCAGTCACGCCGACCAACATGACTGCGCGCCGTCGCAAGCAGGTTCTCCTGAACAGAGAGGGATCCAAAAACGCGCCTACCCTCCGGCACCAGCCCCATTCCCAGACGCGCAATGGCATGAGGCGCAAGGCCATTCAACGGCCTATCTCGCAGCACGATGCGTCCGCCTCTGGCTGGCAGCAGCCCCATCAGAGTGTGTACCGTCGTGGTCTTGCCCATGCCATTGCGACCGATTAGTGAAATGGCTTGGCCTTGCTGCGCCTGGAAGTCCATACCCAACAGCACCTGACTTTGCCCATAGCCCCCGGTCAGTCCTTCGACAATCAGCATGCGTCCTCCCCCAAATAAGCACTGCGCACCTGCGGATGGCTGCGCACTTCATCGGGCGTACCGGTAAAGATGGTGCGTCCATACACCAGCACGCTGATGCGATCGGCCAGCGCAAAGACCGCATCCATGTCATGCTCGACCAGCAAGATGCTGTAGCGTCCCTTGAGTGAGTCCAGCAGCTGCGTCATGCGCACCGTTTCCTCGGCACCCATGCCCGCCATTGGCTCATCCAGCAGCAAAATGCGCGGCGCACGCGCCAGGGCTACCGCCAGCTCCAGCTGTCGTCGCTCGCCATGGGCCAGGTCAGCAGCTAAGCAATGCGCGCGCTCAGCCAGACCAACCTCGCCCAGCCATTGCTGCGCCGCCTGCACCAAGGCCGAATCCTGGCGTGGATCTGCCCATGAGAATGCATGGCCAGACTTCAGCATCAAAGACAGCACCACGTTCTCCAGCGCGGTGTAATCCAGGCACAACTCGGTCACCTGAAAGGAGCGTGACAGCCCGGCTCGTGCACGCTGAAAAGCCCGCTGCGCAGTCACGTCAACGCCATCGACCAGAATACGCCCGGCGTCGGGGCGCAGTTCCCCGCATAGCTGCGCAATCAGCGTGGATTTGCCTGCCCCGTTTGGCCCGATCAGCGCATGTACCTCGCCCTCAAGCAGTTCCAGATCAACACCATTGGTGGCCTTGACGGCACCAAAGGATTTGTAAAGCCCACATACCTGCATCAAGGCCTGCGGCTGTGCCTCAATCGCCATGGCGCCCCCCCAACCAGCGGCCGAACAGGCCGCGCCGCCCCAACAGGGCAATCAGTACCAGGATAGGCCCCATGACCAGCATCCAGTGCTCAGTCCAGCTTGTCAGCAACTGCTCCAGGCCGAGAAATACGGCTGCACCACCAATTGGCCCCAGCAGCGTTCCCACGCCGCCCAAAATCACCATCGCCATGAACTCGCCCGACTTTGTCCAGGCCGCCATATCCGGCGTGACCAAGCCAGCATAGTTGGCCCACAGAATGCCCGCCAGGCCCGTACCGATGGCTGACCAGACGAATGCCAGCAAACGGTACGGCGTGGGCGCAGCACCCAGATTGACAACGCGCCGCTCACTTTGTCGCAAGGCCTGCAACACCATGCCAAAACGCGATGCGGTGATGAGCGCGCACACCGCTGTCCAGGCCACGAGGATGATCAGGCACAAGTAATAAAAGCTCTCGGGGTTTTCCAGGTCAATGAAGGGCAGCACATTGCGTTGCGACATCAGCAGGCCATCATCACCGCCATAGACCTGCAGCGACATCAGAATGAAATACACCATCTGCCCGAATGCCAGCGTGATCATGATGAACTGCACGCCGCGCGTGCGCAGGGCCAGCGCCCCGACAACTGCGCCAAGCACCCCGCACAACAGCAAGGCCAGCGGCCAGACCAGCAAGGCCTGCAAAGACCCTTGCCAGCCCAGCAGCGGCACACTTTCGAGTGCATGATGCGCCGCGATCGCCGCGATGTAGCCGCCCGTGCCAAAGAACATGGCATGACCAAAACTGACCATGGCGCCATAGCCCAACACCAGATCCAGCGACACCGCCACCAGGCCATAGATGAGAAAGCGCGTGGCCACATTGACCGCATAGGGCATGCCAGCCAGCTGCGCCCCCATGGGAAGCAAGGCCAGAAGCAGTAACACCACCCCAGCGGGCACCACACGTCTTGAAAATATTCTTGTCATGCTTTGCTCACCTCTTTGCTGGCAGCAATCCCAACGGTCGAACGATCAGCACTACCGCCATCAACACATAGATGGACGCCGAGGCCAGGCCTGCAGCCAGAGGTGCTGCGACCTCTGGTCTGAAGAACTGGTCCAACACAATAGGCAAGAACGCCCGCCCCAGGCTATCCACCATACCCACCAGCAATGCGCCGAGCAGCGCGCCGCGCACTGAGCCCACGCCGCCAATGATGATGACAACGAAGGTAGTGATCAGAATGCGCTCGCCCATGCCGATTTCCACTGCCAGCAAAGGCGCCGCCATGACACCGGCCAAGCCGCACAGCACAGCCCCAAGGCCAAACACGAAGAAATACAGTCGACGGATGTCCACCCCCAGGGCGCTGACCATGTCGCGATCGTCTGCACCAGCGCGCACCAGCATGCCAACGCGAGTGCGATTCACCAGAAACCACAGACCGACCGCCACCAATGCGCCCACCGCTATGAAGGCCAAGCGAATCACTGGGTATTCCAAGCCTGGGGCCACCGTCACCGACCCTTGCAACAAGGCCGGCGTCTGCACCAAGGGCGGCTGGCGGCCAAAAATCAGCGTCACTGCCTCGTTGGTGAAGAGAATCAGGCCAAAGGTCGCCAGCACCTGGTAGAGGTGGTCGCGTTGGTAGAGGTGGCGAATCACGCTCCACTCCACCAACAGCCCATAACCGCCAGCGCTGAGTAGAGCTGCGAACATCGCCACGACAAACGAGCCTGTATGGGCCAATGCCAGCGCAGCGCAATAGGCACCCACCATGTAGAAGGAGCCATGCGTGAGGTTGACCACCCCCATGATGCCGAAAATCAGCGTCAGGCCAGAGGCCAGCATGAACAGCATGGCGCCGAACTGCAGGCCGTTGAGCAACTGTTCAAGCAACAGCATCATGGCAGCTTGCACTGGCTGGCGTAAGCATCCTTGCCGTCGGTGATGATCTTGCGCACCACCTGAGGCTCCAACCCACCCTGGTCGTTCTTTACCAGGCGCATCAAATACATGTCCTGGATGGGATGCTGGTTGTTATTCAATGCAAACTTACCGCGCAACGAGACAAAGTCCACCTCACGCAGTGCGGCCTGAAAGGCCTGCATATCCCCCAGATCGCCATTGACGCGACGCAATGCCGAGCCAATCCACTGCGCCGTGTCGTAGGCCTGCATGGCATAGTCCGTCGGCGTGCGGCCATAGGCCTGGCGGAAATCGACCACGAACTGCCTGCTCTGCGGGTTGTCCAGTGCAATCGACCAGATGCCAGTAGTGTAAAAACCCTCAGCGGCATCACCCGTGGCTTCGATCATGCGCGCATCCATTGAGAAGCCCGGCATCAGCATTGGCGTGGTCTTGTTCAGCCCCGAATTGCCGTACTGCTTGGCAAAGTTGATGCCAGCCCCGCCCGGATGGAACTGGAAGATGCCATCGGGTGCCATCGCCCGTACCCTGGCCATCTCGACCGAGAAGTCCGACTGATCGAGCTTGGTGTAAATCTCCGCCAGCACTTCGCCCTGATAAGTGCTCTTGAACCCGGCGATGGCATCACGCCCAGCCTGATAGTTCGGTGCCAATACGACCATGCGCTTGAACCCCAACTCATTGGCCGCAATGCCAGCAGACGAGTGATAGAAGTCGTTTTGGTACGAAGCCACGAAATAGTTCCGATCGCAGCGCGCACCCGCGAACATGGACGGCCCGGCCTGTGCGCTGACGTAGGTATAACCAGCTTTGGTGATGCTGGGCACGACCGCCGCCAGCACGTTCGAGAAATTGACGCCGGTGTAGAGCCTCACGCCCGACTGCACCAGGCGATCGGCCGCCTGCTTGGCATTGGCCGGCTTGAGACCATCGTCTTCGATGACCAACTCCACTGGAACGCCGCCCAGCTTTCCCTGGCCTTGCTGCACGGCCAATAAAAAGCCATCTCGCAGATCCTGACCGATGTAGCCCGCCGGGGTCGAGAGCGTGGTGATGAAGCCGATCTTGACCGGCTCTGCCTGCACGCTGCCGATGGCACACGCCAGCACTGCGCTGGCAGCAAGCACTTTGTTGAGCATAGGAGTCTCCTTTTCATGTTTTATGAAAAGCGGCCTGCATGTGGACCGCTTCTGGCAGGCTTCAGCCCTTGGGCGAGCGCTCGGCGTCACCCACGGCCACGACTGGGTTGCGCAAGCAACCAATCTTCTCGACCCAGGCCTCGACCACATCGCCCGGCCATAGCCATTCCTGCGGCGTACGCCCAGCCCCTACACCTGCGGGGGTGCCGGTGGCGATGATGTCGCCAGGCTCGAGCGTGATGGCCGCGCTGATGTCGGCAATCAGCTCCGGAATCTTGAACAGCAAATGGCGTGTGTTGGAGTGCTGCTTGAGCACTCCATTGACCTTCAGGCCCAAATCCAGATTGTGCGGATCGCCGATTTCATCGGCCGTGACGATGACCGGCCCGAAGGGTGCATAGGTGTCCTGCCCCTTGGAGTAGATCCACTGGCCAGCGCGACGGTTGTCGCGGGCACTGATGTCGTTGAGCACGCTGTAGCCGAACACATGGCTCATGGCCTGCTCCTGGCTGACACGCCGGGCCCGCTGGCCAATCACCACGGCCAATTCCACCTCCCAGTCGAGCTGCTGCGTGATGGCGGCGTTGTGTTCAATGGCATCGCCATCGGCAATCACTGCTGTAGGAGGCTTGGAAAAAATGACCGGCTGCGTGGGCAGCTCCTTGGCAGTGTCCAAGGAGCGACTGGACTCATGCACATGCTCCACGTAGTTCAGCCCAATGCCAAAGATGTTCTTGCGCGGACGAGGAATCGGCGCCAGCAGGCTCAGATTGACCAAAGGCAAGGCCACTCCGATCGGCCAGCGCCCGTGATACTGCGCCAACAGCTCCGCCGTCTGCAGCACAGCCTGCTTACCCAAGTCGATGAAATCCAGCATAGAGGCAGGCAAAGCCTGACCGGCATGTTGGCCCAACCTTTGCAAATCCACCACCAAATCATCAACGATGGCTCCAAGCCGAGCCTCTGAGGCCGGATGGGCGCGATAAGTCACAAGTCGCATGCTCCAAAGTTCTCCATCAAAGTAACAGATACGAAAGTGGCATGCCGTCCCGCAGTCAATGCTGAGGCGGCAAGGATCTTCTATGTGTGCAGGGATGACAGGCAGGGGCGATGGGCTCAGACGTTGGGCTCCAGAATGGGCTGGTGGCCGCTGTTATCGGCCAGTGCCTCCTGTCGATACAGCGCCAGCTTTTCCATGACAGGCAAATCGCTGAAGGAAAACAGGCAGGCGTCCTCGCTCTGGCTGGTATTGACATGCTCATGCCAGACCCACGATGGCACGCAAAAGATGTCGTGCTCCTGCCAGTCAAAGCGCCGCCCGCCAATGACCGAGTAGCCACGCCCCTTAGCAACGTGGTAGAGAAAACTGCCCGTATGGCGGTGAGCCTTACCGGTGAAACCAGGCCGCAGCAGCTGCATGCTGGCCCCAATCGTGGCCATCACATGGCCATGGGTGACCGGATTGACGTAATGCATCAGGGCGCCATCGAAAGGGCAGTCTTCCTTGGACGCAGCAAGCCTGCGCAAAGCCTCGTAGGTCGGCTCCCACTGGTACTTGAACAGCGGCGAATAAGGCCGGTCCCAATTCAGCGCCTGCGGCCGCAAGCCGGGCGCCCCCCAGAGAGCCACTGTGTCGTCAATCGGATAGCCCACGGCTTGCTGCAGATCCGGGTGCACGGCATAAAACCCCGCATCCAGGGCATTGACCAGCGGAATGTCCAACCCGTCCTGCCAGATGCAGGGCAGACCATCCTCTTCCACGCCATGCTCATGCCAGCAGCCATTGGGCGTGAGTACAAAATCGTTGGCCCCCAGCGTCATCTTGTGTCCATCGACGATGGTGTAAGCGCCACGCCCCTCCATGATGAAACGCAGCGCCGAAGAAGAATGCGCATGCGCCGAAGCCCTTTCGCCAGGGTGCATCACCTGCAGGCCGGAGTACAGCCAGCCCACTGCTGCAGCCACATCGCTGCGCCCCGGGTTGTTCAGATAGATCACCCGCCGACCCGCCTTTTCCGGCGTCACCAAATCCACCGAACGCAGCACATGCTCACGCAAATCCCGATATCGCCACAGCATAGGCCGCGACTGCGACTTGGGCTCCCAGGGCTCAATCTTGTTAGCCACCGTCCATAGAGCCCCCGCATTCAAGGACTCAAGCTGTCGGTAGTAGCTCAGCAGCTCAGGGGTATCGGCCACATCGGCGCGGCCCGCAACGCTCTCACGATACTGTTCATAGCTGCTCGTCATCTGCAAAGACTCCCGGTTGATTGCATGACACAGATTGGCGCCGCCATGCCAGCAGACCCTTCTCGCAAACCAGATTCGGCGCCATCTTTCCTAAACTGACTTGATTTTATAAAATTTGAACGACAACCCCATCAGTACAAACCCTTGGCTTATGGCTTGGTCGGCCTGGTCTCTGGCACAGTCGAGCTCCCTGAAGAGCAGACAAGCATGCGCCTGGCAGGGCTCCGCCCCCTTCATTGAGTTTTATCCCCTGGATTTCATTCAAATTAGTCATCAACTCATTTTCAAAGGTCACCTCAGCGGTCATTCCTATCGCCAACCCACCGTGCCATCAAATAAAAGAAAAGGAGAATATTTAAATGCCAGATCAATTCAGCAGCGAATTCCATTGCTACGAACCCAATCAAGGCCATGGCCTGCGTCATGACCCCATTGCAGCCATTCTTGGCCCGCGATTTATCGGCTGGATTTCGACACGCTCACTAGACGGAACGCTCAATTTGGCGCCCTACAGCTTTTTCAGCATATTTAACTACCAACCGCCAATCATTGGTTTTTCCAGCGTAGGTTGGAAAGACACCGTGCGCAATGCACAGGAAACAGGTCAATTTGTCGTCAATCTGGCCACACGTGCATTGGCAGAGCAAATGAATCTCAGCAGCGCCGAGCTTCCCAGCGACGTCAGCGAGTTCCAAATCGCGCAGCTCGACACCATCGATGCAAAAAACGTGGTGGCACCGCGTGTGGCGCAAAGCCCTGTTTCGCTGGAGTGCAAAGTCCTGCAAATTCAGCAGCTCAGCACACTGGAAAACAAGAAAATCAATACTTGGCTGACCCTGGGTGAGGTTGTAACCGTGCACATTTCATCCAGCCTGCTAAAAGATGGCATATACGACACAGCCATAGCGCACCCCATTCTTCGGGCCGGAGGCTCATCGGATTATTTTGAAATCACGCCGGAAAGCCTTTTTAAAATGCGCAGACCACGCTAATAAAAATCCCAGCTTCTTCAGAGCAGTTTGTACTTCATGGAAATTTCATGCAAAACCCCGATCTTGCTGTGCTTCCCCGACAAATCATGAGTTATGCAAGCACGCGAGTCGGCCTCCCGCCACAGGACAGAAGCTACCGGCAAGTTAATTTTTTATAAAAATTCATCTTCTCAAGGGCGTTGCAGTACAACGTGCTCACAACAAACGAAGAAAGAGATCAGGCAGGTAAGCACCCATGGTTTCCACCGATGGACGACTCGCGTACACGGGAAATACTTTTCCCGCTTGACATCCCATGCATCGGTTAGGGGCAACCAGCACGAGACTTGCGCCACCCACACACACTACGAAGGAGGAACCATGAGCACCTGCACACCTGCATTTCGCCCCTTTGCAGCCTTGGCCAGCGCCTGTGCGCTGGCCGTTTCGTTGGGCTCTGCCAGCGCTGTCTGGGCCAGTGAGCCCATCAAGCTGGGCATCGTGCAACCCATGACCGGGCCGAACAAGCAGTACGGCGATCAGATCGTCGCCGGTGCCATGACGGCCATCGAGACCATCAATGCCGCAGGCGGCGTCAAGGGGCGCAAAATCGAGCCCATTCTGATCGACGACGGCTGCGAGCCCAAGCAGGCCGTGCCAGCGGCCAATCAGGTGATCAAGTCCGGCGCCAAGTTCGCCGTGGCCCATGCCTGCTCGGGCACGGCCGTGCCTGCCGTCAATGTGTACGAGGAAGAGCGCATCGTGGGCATCACGCCGGGGGCCACATCGCCGCTGGTGACCGACACCATCAAGCCGCATTTCTTCTTTCGCACCGGTGGGCGCGACGACCAGCAAGGCCCATTCGCTGCGCGCTACATGCTCACGGCGATCAAGCCCAGCAAGATTGCCGTGCTGCACGACAAGCAGACCTATGGCTTTGGCGTGGCCAGTGAGGTGCACAAGACGCTCAAGGAGCAAGGCGCCAACATCGTCATGTTCGAGAGCATCAATGCGGGCGACAACGACTACTCGGCCGTCATCACCAAGCTCAAGGCCCAGGGCGCGGACATGGTCTATTACGGTGGCTACCACGCTGAGCTGGGCCTGCTGCTGCGCCAGGCGCGCGAGCAGGGGCTGGATGCGCAATTCATGGCCCCCGATGGCGCGGCCAACCCTGACCTGGTGGCCATTGCCGGCCATGCCACCGATGGCCTGCTGGTGACCATGGGGGCGGATTTCACCAAGCGCCCGGAAAACGCGCAGATTCTTGCCGCCTTTCAAAAGGCCGGGCGCGAGCCCGAAGGTACTTTCCAGCTGCCGGCCTATGCCGCCGTGGAAGTGATTGCGCAAAGCATCGCGGCCGTCGGCGACGACCCAGTCAAGGTCGCCGATCACATGCACAGCAGCCGCTTCGACACGGCCGTGGGCACGGTCGAGTACGACGCCAAGGGCGATCTCAAGACCTTCGAGTTCGCCGTCTATCGCTGGGACGCCCAGGGCCGCCGCCAGCAAGTGCAATAAGCGGCTACTCCTTGAGCGTGGCGCGCATCAGGTGCGCGCCACCTCGCGCAGCGTGACGAACTCCTCGGCGCTGGTAGGGTGGATGCCGATGGTGGCGTCGAATTGGGCCTTGGTGGCGCCGCATTGCAGGGCCACGGCAAAGCCTTGCACGATTTCGCCCGCGTCCCCGCCCACCATGTGTAGGCCCAGCACACGGTCGCTGGCGTCGTCCACGATGAGCTTCACTAGAGTGCGCTCGGCGTTGCCGCTCAAGGTGTGCTTGAGCGGCTTGAAGTCGCTGCGATAGATGCGGATGGCGCCAAAGCGCTGCCGCGCTTGCTCTTCCGTCAGGCCCACGGTGCCAATGGGCGGGTGCGTGAAAACGGCGGTGGGGATGTTGTCGTAGCTGAGCGTGCGCGCTGCCTGGCCGGGGGCGGGGCCAAACAGATGATCCACCAGCACCATGGCTTCGGCCAGGGCCACGGGGGTCAAGGCCATGCGGCCCACCACGTCGCCCAAAGCGTAGATGCCTGGCACGTTGGTGGCATAGTGCTCATCGACTTCGATGTGGCCTTGTTTGCTTTGCTTCACGCCCAGGCCATCCAGGTTCAGCCCATCGACCAGCGGGCGGCGGCCAGTGGCGTAGAGCACGGCATCAGCCTGCAGCGTGCTGCCGTCGCTCAAATGCACGCGGCGCTGCTCGCCCACGGCTTCGATACGCTGGATGTCGGTCTGCACGCGGATGTCCACGCCATGCTGGCGCATCTGCGCGGCGGTGAAGTCGCGCACCTCGTCGTCAAAACCGCGCAGGATTTGCTCGCCACGGTAGAGCAGCGTGACCTCGGCCCCCAGGCCGTGGAAGATGCTGGCCATTTCGCAGCCGATATAGCCGCCGCCCGCCACCACCAGCCGCTGGGGGATGCGGGGCAGGTCGAACATATCGTCGGACGTCAAAGCCAGTTCAGCCCCTGGCAACTCGGGCTTGAAAGGAGTGCTGCCGGTGGCGATCAGGATGTGACGGGCGCTGTAGCGGCTGGTGCGGCCATCGGCGGCGCGCACCTGCACGGTATGGGCATCGATGAGCGAGCCATGGCCTTGCAGGCGGGTGACGCCGGCACCGCTCATCAGTCCGTCGTAGATGCCGTTCAGGCGGCCGATTTCCTTGGCGCGCGCGGCCTTGAGCGCGGCCCAGTCCAGCGCGGGCGCGCCTGGCAGCTGCCAGCCGTAGCCGCGCGCTTCTTCAAAGTCCTGCGCGTAGTGAGCGGCATAGCTGTAGAGCTTCTTGGGGATGCAGCCCAGGTTGACGCAGGTGCCGCCCATGCGGGCGCTTTCGACCAAGGCCACGCGCGCGCCGCGCTGCGCGGCAAAGCGGGCTGCGCGCACACCGCCTGAGCCTCCGCCGATGACGAAGAGGTCAAAGTCGTGGGCGTTGCGGGAGTCTTTGGAATGGGACATGGTGGTGGGGGTTGGGTGCAATGTGCCTGGCGCCGTACTGAAAACCTATTCAAAGCCTCTGCATGACAGCAGCAGGCTGTGGGCTTGCTTGATTCGCCATTGCCTGCGAGAAAAGGGGTAAGGGCCTGCGGCCAGCTTTGCCGGGCAGGCCCTTTGGCAGGCGCAGTGCAATCAAACCGTGCAGCGGCCAATCAGCAGACAGCGGCTCAACAACGGCGCTCAGATATCAAATTTCACGCCCTGTGCCAGCGGCAGCTCGCGCGAATAGTTGACGGTATTGGTGGCGCGGCGCATATAGGCCTTCCAGGCGTCCGAGCCGGACTCGCGGCCGCCGCCGGTTTCCTTCTCGCCGCCGAAGGCACCGCCGATTTCCGCACCGCTGGTGCCGATGTTGACGTTGGCGATGCCGCAATCGGAGCCCGACGCCGACAGGAAGCGCTCAGCCTCGCGCAGGTCAGTGGTGAAGATGGCCGAGGACAGACCCTGGGGTACGTCATTCTGCAGCGCGATCGCCTCCTCCAGGCTGTCGTAGCCCAGCACGTAGAGGATGGGGGCAAAGGTTTCATGGCGCACGGTCTCGCTCTGGGCCGGCATCTCGACGATGGCCGGGCGCACGTAATAAGCGTCCGGGGCCTTGTCGGCATCGACGCGCTCGCCGCCAAACACTTGGCCGCCCTCGGCGCGCGCGCTGGCCAGCGCCTTCTCAAAGGCCTCGAAGCTGGCCTTGTCGATCAGCGGCCCGACCAGCACGCCCTCTTGCAGCGGGCTGCCGATGGGCAGCTTGGCATAGGCGGCCTTGAGGCGTTCGAGCAGCTGCTGCTTGACGCTGTGGTGCACGATCAGGCGGCGCGTGGTGGTGCAGCGCTGGCCAGCTGTGCCCGCAGCGGCAAAGGCGATGCCGCGCAGCGCCAGATCCAGATCGGCGCTGGGCGTGACGATCACGGCGTTGTTGCCGCCCAGCTCCAGCAACACGCGGCCAAAGCGCTGGGCCACGCGCGGCCCGACCTCGCGGCCCATGCGAGTGCTGCCCGTGGCCGAGACCAGCGCCACCTTGGGGCTGTCCACCACCACCTCGCCCAACGTGCGGTCGCCCAGCACCAACTGGTTCAGATGCGCCAGCGCAGCGCCTTCGCTGCGGTCAGCGCCAAAGCGCTTGAGCGCGCGCGCGAACAGAGCCTGCGTGGCCAACGCCGTCAGCGGCGTTTTTTCAGAAGGCTTCCACACCACGGCGTTGCCCGCCACCAGCGCCAGCGCAGCATTCCAGGCCCAGACAGCCACGGGGAAGTTGAAGGCGGTGATCACGCCCACCACGCCCAGCGGATGCCAAGTCTCCATCATGCGGTGGCCGGGCCGCTCGGAGGCAATCGTCAGCCCATAGAGCTGGCGCGACAGGCCCACGGCAAAGTCGCAAATATCGATCATCTCCTGCACCTCGCCCAGGCCTTCGGTAAGGATCTTGCCCGCCTCCAGCGCCACCAACTGGCCCAGCGCCTGCTTCTGGGCGCGCAGCTCCTCGCCCAGCAGGCGCACCAGCTCACCGCGCTGCGGCGCAGGAACATCGCGCCAGGCCAGATAGGCCGCATGCGCCTGGTCGATGGTCTGCTGCACCTGCGCGGCCGTCTGCGTATGCAGCTGGCCGATGACCGAGCCATCGATCGGGCTGTGCACCGCCAAATTGCCGCCGGTGTACAGGGCCGGATCGACGCCCAACTGTTGCAACAGGGAGTGGGTGAGTTCGGATGGCTTGGACATGGTGCGGGCAACCCTTTCGATGAGATCAAAAAAACGGCGAGCGCACACGGCGCGCGCCAGACAGTGTGGCTGTGCCGCGGGCAACTATACAGTGCCAAATACCTCTGCCCCTCATTGGAAACCCTGGCCCGCAGACTGACCACGGCCTGGACACGGCAGAGCCATGAAAGCGGTGTGACATCGAAGGGGCGGGCGCATGCGTTCTTGACGAATCTCGCGCCCGCAAGCGGCGACTTCGCAACCGCGCACCGAGCGCTGGCCGCACCTGCTTCAATCCAGGCGCACGCGAGGGGCGCGACCCTCTTCCAGCACGACGGGCATGTTCTCGTTGGACAAGTTTCAACTCACGCGCCCGCGAGGGGTGCGACCGCTCGATCTCATGCCGGTGCGCAGCGCGATCAGGTTTCAACTCACACGCCCGCGAGGGGCGCGACGATGGCTATCCATGGGGTCAAACCTTGTACGGGAGTTTCAACTCACTCGCCCGCAAGGGGCGCGACCTGATCAGCCCATTTGCGCCAAGCGCTTTTCCATCGCCGCGCGCGTGGCTTTGAGGGCCTCGGGCAGGCCCTGCTCCAGTTGCTTGAACAGCTCATCGTGCAGTGCGAACTCGGCCTGCCAGGCGGCGGCGTCGATGCCGGTGACGGTGGCGAACTGCGCGGCGTCGAAGTCCAGCCCCGTCCAGTTGATTTCGCCGTATTGCGGGCTGATGCCGAAGTGGTTTTCCTGGCCCTGGGCCTGGCCTTCGATGCGGTCGATCATCCACTTGAGCACGCGCATGTTCTCGCCATAGCCGGGCCAGACGAATTGGCCATCGGCATTCTTGCGGAACCAGTTGACGCAGAAGATGGGCGGCAGCGCAAAGCCCTTGGCCTGCAAGCCCGCGCCCGTATCCAGCCAGTGCTGGAAGTAGCCGCTCATGTTGTAGCCGCAAAACGGCAGCATGGCGAAGGGGTCGCGGCGCACCACGCCTTGCGCGCCAAAGGCGGCGGCGGTGGTTTCGCTGCCCATGGTGGCGGCCATGTATACGCCTTCGGCCCAGTCGCGCGCCTGGGTGACCAGCGGCACGGTGGTGGAGCGGCGCCCGCCAAAGAGGAAGGCGTCGATCTTCACGCCTGCGGGGTCGTCCCAGGCCTCGTCCAGCGCGGGGTTGTTGGTGGCGGCCACGGTGAAGCGCGCGTTGGGGTGGGCGGCTTTGCGCCCGGCCTTGCCGTCCTCGGGCGTCCAGTCGTTACCTTGCCAGTCGATCAGGTGCGCGGGGATGTGGCCGCCCTGGTCTTTTTCCATGCCTTCCCACCACACGTCGCCATCGTCGGTCAGCGCCACGTTGGTGAAGATAACGTTCTTGTCCAGGCTTTTCATGCAGTTGGGGTTGGTGAGCATGTTGGTGCCCGGCGCCACGCCGAAGTAGCCCGCCTCGGGGTTGATGGCGCGCAGGCTGCCGTCGGCCTGGGGCTTGATCCAGGCGATGTCGTCCCCAATGGTGCTGACTTTCCAGCCCTCAAAGCCCTTGGGCGGCACGAGCATGGAGAAGTTGGTTTTGCCGCAGGCGCTGGGGAAGGCGGCGGCCACGTGGTATTTCTTGCCTTGCGGGTTTTGCACGCCGAGGATGAGCATGTGCTCGGCCAGCCAGCCCTGGTCCTTGCCCATCTTGGAGGCGATGCGCAGCGCAAAGCACTTCTTGCCCAGCAGGGCGTTACCGCCGTAGCCCGAGCCGTAGCTCCAGATTTCGCGCGTCTCGGGGTAGTGGACGATGTATTTCACATCGGGGTTGCAGGGCCAGGGGGTCTGGTCTTTTTCGCCTGCGGCCAGCGGCGCGCCCACGGTGTGCATGCAAGGCACGAATTCGCCGCTCTCGCCCAGCACGTCCAGCGAGCCCTGGCCCATGCGGGTCATCAGCTTCATGTTCACGGCCACGTAAGCGCTGTCGGTCAATTGCACGCCGATGTGGGCGATGGGGCTGCCCAGCGGCCCCATGGAGAAGGGCACGACGTACATGGTGCGCCCGGCCATGCAGCCGTTAAACAGGGGTTCGAGCGTAGCGCGCATCTCGGCCGGGGCCATCCAGTTGTTGGTGGGGCCGGCGTCCTCCTCGCGCTCGGAGCAGATGAAGGTGCGGTCTTCCACGCGGGCCACGTCCGAAGGGTCGGTGCGCGCCAGAAAGGAGTTGGCGCGCTTGGCGGGGTTGAGGCGGATGAAGGTGCCCGCTTCGACCAGCTCATCGCACAGGCGCTGGTATTCGGCATCGCTGCCATCGCACCAGTGGATGCGCGCGGGCTTGCACAGCGCGGCCATGTCGGCCACCCAGGCCAGCAGCTTGGCATGCCGCAGGCCGGCAGGCGCATTGAGCGCCGCCGCAGCGGGCGTCGGTGTAGAGGAATGCATGCTCGATCTCCTGAAGTAAAAAAACCGTCGTGCGGTACGGCCTGCAACGCCATGGGCCGCCAGCGCCTGCCCTGCGCCGGGCAGGGTAAAAAAGTGGAGATTCTAAAGAGCCTGACACACAAGCCCGAACGGGCAGGCCCGGCGGTGGCTGCTGCTTCAATCGGCTGAACAGAGCCTGGCCCAGACCATGTGCATGTCCAGATTGCGCCGCCCCCAGGCAGTGCGCAGCAACAACCGCATCGGCCAAGGGTAGCGGTGGCCGCAGGCCTGGCTCAAGCCTTGGTGCGCCAGTACCTGCAGGCCGAAGCTGGCCAGCTCCGAAACATCGCCGATGCCCCATTGGAATGCGGGCGGGTTCTGGCCCATTTTCTTCAGCGAATCGTGCTGCCTTTGCCGCCCAACCAGCTTCTTGGGCAAGGCATCGAACACCAACTGCGCCTGCGGCAGCTTGCGCGCCAGCCGGGCAAACCACTCTTGCAAGGTCTGGGCATCAAAGTACATGAACACGCCTTCGGCCACCAGCAGCACGGGCTGGCCGTGGGCAGCGGCCGTGTCCATCCAGGCCTCTTCGAGCATGGAGGCGGCCAGGTACACATTGCCGGACTCGGGCAACAGCTTGCGCCGCAACGCGATGGCCGGCGGCAGATCCAGCTCGTACCAAGCGGTTACGTCTGGGCGTCCCAGGCGCTCGTAGCGCGCATCCAGCCCTGCGCCCAGGTGAACGACCACTGCCTTGGGGTGCTGGGCAAGGAATTCGCGCACATAAGCGTCGAGCAACGCCGCCCGGCCACAGCAGCCGGCCTGCGAGGCCTTGGCGCTGGCAAAAACGGAAAAATCGAAGTCGATCTGGCCCAGCATGCGCTGGGCCTGGGCATCGCGCAGCAAGGCATCGGGCCGCTCACACTCAACGGCCTTGGCCCACAGCGGGATCAGCATGGTGGCCGAGAGCTCGCAGAGATCGGCGGGAGAGATTTTGGGGGCGTTCATGGCCTGCTCCTTTTCAAACGATGGCAATTGGAAGGCTGTGAATCTTGCGGCAGCTCCCGGCCCACTGCGCGGCGCGGCGGGCCGGGAGGCATGGCAAGAAAACATCGTGGAGCGGCCCACATCAGGCCATGGTGGTTGTGCGTGCCGACGCTATTGTTTCCGATCTGTCGCGCTCGATTTGCAGCACAGCCCTGGCGCGCTGTGACGCGCCAGGCGCTGTGATACAAATGCAAGCTACTTTGAAAGGCCATTTGCCATGAAACTTTCTGCGCTGAAACTTGCCATGCTGTGCAGCCCGCTGCTGCTGGCCCATGTCCCGGCCTGGGCCGGCATCGACTGCGATCGGGCGCGGACTGGCCCGGAAATCGCCATCTGCTCCGACCCCAAGCTCAAGGCCTTCGACGACTATCTGGCCCAGGCTTACAGCCGCATTCGCAGCGTCCTGCCCGAAGCGCTGTTTGACGAAGTGCGCCGCAGCCAAAGGCAATGGATTGCGCAGCGCGATGCGCAATGCGGCGCGGACGTGCCCTGCCTGATGCGCGAGACCTATGAGCGCACAGCCGCCCTCAATGGCTTTGCCCAGCGCTATGCCGAGCAACAACGCGGCGCAGGCCAGGCCGAAGCCGGCAGCGGCCCGCCAGGCATGGGCTCCAGCCCCGCATGGCCAGGGCCTGCCCCGGCACAGAGCTTGCCGCTGCCCGATGCCCAAGACCCCATGACGGCGCAGCGCAGGCCCGCGCCCAATGCCACAGCAGAAGCGCCCAGGCAAAGTCTCAGCCCCAAGCAGATCTACCAGGTAGGGGCGCAGTCCATCGTCGTCATCGCTGCCTACGCCAAGGGCAAGGATGGCGTCAGCCAGGGCAGCGGCGTGGTGATCGCCGAGGATGTGGTGGCCACCAACTGCCATGTGCTCGAAGGGGCTGACAACGCAGTCGTGATCTTCCAGGGCCAGCCCCATGAGGCCGAACTGGTCACAGGCGACCGCAAGATGGACTACTGCATTCTGCGCACGCGCGGCCTGTCGGCCCAGGTGGCGCGCATTGGCCGGCTCGATGAGCTCACGCCCGGGCAGCGCGTCTACAGCATCGGCTCGCCCCGCGGACTGGAGCTGACCATTGCCGAGGGCCTGCTCTCGGCCGTGCGCAAGCAAGACGGCGTGCCCATGATCCAGACCTCAGCGGCGATCTCGCCGGGCTCCAGCGGCGGCGGCCTGTTCGACGAATATGGGCGCGTCATCGGCATCACCACCTTCTTGCTCAAGGATTCGCAAAACCTCAACTTCGCCCTGCCCGTGGAGCTGGCCGAAGTGCTGTTGCGCTGAGATCGTGAAGACAGGTTTGCACAGACTCTGAACACCCCTCAGCCCAGCCGCATGACCATCGCCCTGTACCTGCTGACCGCCACCCTGGCGCTGCTGACCCTGCTGCCGCTGCACCCCGCACGGGTGTGGTGGGTGCGCGTCTGGGATTTCCCGCGCCTGCAGCTGGCGCTGCTGCTGGCGACGCTGCTGTTGGCGCAAGTCTGGTGGCTGGACTTCTCCCGCTGGCATGCCTGGCTGGCCGTGGCCACGACCGCGCTGTGCGCGCTCTACCAAGCCTGGTGGATCCTGCCCTACACGCCGCTGTGGCGCCATGAGGTGCGCTGGGCCGACGCCCACGAGCAAGGCCCACGGCTGCGCATCATGGCCGCCAACGTGCTCACCCCCAACCGCAACGCCGATGCCGTTGTGGCCCTGGTGCGCCAGCACCGCCCCGATGTGCTGGTGACGCTGGAGACCGATGCCTGGTGGGAGCAGCAACTGCAGCCGCTGCGCCAGCACTACCCGCACCACGTGGCCTGCCCGCAAGACAACCTCTACGGCATGCACCTGTACGCCCGCCTGCCGCTGGACGAAGTGCAGGTGCAATACCTGGTCGAGCCGGACGTGCCCTCCATCCACGCCAGCCTGCTGCTGCACCCCGCCCAAGGCGCGCAGCCCGAGGTGCGGGTGCGCATGCACTTTCTGCACCCGGCGCCGCCCAGCCCGACGGAAAACGACGAATCCACCGAGCGCGATGTGGAGTTGCTGATGGTCGCCAAAAGCCTGCGCGGCGAGAGCGGCCCAGTCGTCGTGGCCGGCGACCTCAACGACGTCGCGTGGTCACCCACGACGCGGCTGTTTCGCAAAATCAGCGGCCTGCTCGACGCGCGCGTGGGCCGGGGCATGATCAACAGCTTCCACGCCCGCTACTGGTTTGCCCGCTGGCCGCTGGATCACATCTTCCACAGCGACCACTTCGAACTGGTGCGCGTGCAACGCCTGCGCAGCATCGGCTCAGACCACTTCCCGATCATGATCGAGCTGCAATACCACCCGGCCAACTCCGGCCAACAAGAAGGCCTGCAAGCCAACGCCCGGGACCATCGCCAAGCCAGCCAGACCCTGGCCGAGCAAGGCGCCAGCGCTGCCGACGTGCCCGAGCCCCAGGCGCGCGGGCATTGAGTACCTGTCGCCCACCATGGCCAGCGCCAGGCTTGCCGGCCCAGCCGCTACCGCCCCGCCACCATCCCGCCGCCGCCCCAGACACCTGCACCATGCCCAGCCGCACCAACCCACCCCTGCGCCATCTGCTGTACCTGCACGGCTTTCGCTCCTCGCCGCAATCGACCAAGGCCCAGCTCACGCGCGCCTGGTTCGCCCAGCACCACCCACAGGTGCAAGTGCTCACGCCGCAGCTGCCGCCCTCGCCACAGGCCGCCGCACAGCTCATGCTGGAGCTCACCAGCCACTGGCCCAGCGGCAGCCTGGCCGTGATGGGCTCCTCACTGGGGGGCTACTACGCCAGCTGGTTCGCCGTGCAGCGCCAATGCCCTGCCGTGCTGCTGAACCCGGCGGTAGAGCCCGCGCGCGACCTGGTGGCCTACATCGGCCAGGTCGCGCAATGGCACCAACCCGAAGAGTCCTTTGATTTCCTCCCCGAGTACATTGACGAGCTGCGCGCCCTGGACACACGCCACGTGCGCCCTGCCCCGCCCACGCTGGTGCTGATGGCCAAGGGCGACGAAGTGCTGGACTGGCGCGAAATGCAGGCCCGCCACCCCGATGCGCAGCACATCGTGCTCGAAGGCGGCGACCACGCACTGAGCGAGGACTTCACCCCACAATTGCCCGTGCTGGCTCAATTCCTGCTGCATCTGGGCCAACCACCGGCCAGCGCAGGCTAGAAACTCTAGATTCGCTGGCCAGCGACTCAAGGACATTAAGTAGAACTTTTGGCAGTCTATGAAGATGACTGAAGGAGAGTTCAGATGCGCAAGAGCAAGTTCACCGAATCCCAGATTGTGGGGATCCTGAAGGAGGGCGATGCAGGCATTCCCATCTAGGAATTGGTGCGCAGCCAAGGGATCAGTGTGACGGCGTACTACAAATGGAAGCGCCGCTATGGCTGCATGGATGCTGCGGAGTTGGCACGGATGCGCGCGAAATCCCCCCCCTGGATGACAGCACCTCTGCGTCATCGAACGCTCAGGCTTCATTTACGAGCGCAGCGGCAGCATCGAGCTGTTCAACTATTCATCTCCAAAGCCAACACAGTTACGCGCCCGTCTTCATCCGCAAGATCTGCAGCAAACCCCACAGCAGCCAGCGTAAGGCCGGCAATCCAACAACCGGCCAGCCTGGCAAGCAGGCGACTGCCAGTCACTGGGCGGGCTGCGCAAACCCCATAGAATCCAGTGCAGAAATTTGCAGACCAGACACACAAAACATGCCTCAATGTGTGCAGGCATGTGGAGGCTTTACATGATCGACAAGATCGTTCCATCCATCGAGGCCGCGTTGGCCGATGTGGCCGATGGCGCAACCATTTTGGTTGGCGGCTTTGGCACGGCTGGCGTGCCTGAAGCGCTGATCGACGGGCTGATCGCCCAGGGCGCGCGCGAGTTGACCATCGTCAACAACAACGCCGGCAATGGCGATGTTGGGCTGGCGGCGCTGCTCAAGGCTGGGCGGGTGCGCAAGATCATTTGCAGTTTTCCCCGTCAGGCTGATTCTTATGTGTTCGATTCGCTCTACCGCAGTGGCCAAATCGAGCTGGAGCTGGTGCCGCAAGGCAATCTGGCCGAGCGCCTTCGCGCCGCAGGCGCTGGCATTGGCGCGTTCTTCTGCCCTACGGCCTATGGCACGCAACTGGCCCAGGGCAAGGAGACGCGTGTCATTAACGGCCGCCACTATGTGCTCGAATACCCCATCCACGGCGATGTGGCACTGATCCAGGCCGAACGCGGCGACCGCTGGGGCAACTTGTGCTATCGCATGGCCGCGCGCAATTTCGGCCCGGTCATGGCCACGGCCGCACGCACCACCATCGCCACGGTGCATGAGGTGGTGCCGCTGGGCTCCATGGATCCTGAAAGCATTGTCACGCCCGGTATTTACGTGGACCGCGTGGTGCCCATTGAGCGCCGCGCTACGCGTGGCGCCGGCTTCAAAAGTGCGGCGCAACCAGCAGCCGCAGCACAGCAAGAAAGGGCCCAACCATGAGCCAAGCAACGGCAAACGCCTGGCAGCGCCGCAGCAAGGATGAATTGGCGCGCCGCGTGGCGCAGGACATCCACGACGGCGCTTACGTCAACCTCGGCATTGGCATGCCCACGCTGGTGGCCAACCACATCCCGGCAGGGCGCGAGGTGGTGCTGCACAGTGAGAACGGCATTCTGGGCATGGGCCCTGCCCCCGCTGTGGGGCAGGAGGATTACGACCTCATCAATGCGGGCAAACAGCCCGTCAGCCTGCTGCCCGGCGGCAGCTTCTTCCACCATGCCGACAGCTTTGCCATGATGCGCGGCGGGCATTTGGACATTTGCGTGCTGGGCGCATTCCAGGTTTCAGCCACTGGCGACCTGGCCAACTGGAGCACGGGCGAGCCCAGCGCCATCCCGGCCGTGGGCGGTGCCATGGATCTGGCCATCGGCGCGCGCCAGACCTGGGTCATGATGGATTTGTGCACCAAAGACGGCCACAGCAAAGTCGTCGCCCAATGCACTTACCCACTCACGGGCCTGGGCTGCGTCAAGCGGATCTACACCGATCTGGCCACGCTGGAATGCACCCCAGAAGGCCTGCGTCTGATCGACACCGTGCCTGGCATGAGCCTGGATGAGCTGCAAAGCCTCATTGGCCTGCCGCTGCAACCAGCCTGAGCCGCTGCCACAGCGCCAACACCCACCACATCATCGCAAGGAGAGAATTGCCCATGAGTTCCCAACAAGCCTTTCTCTGCGACGCCGTTCGCACTCCCATAGGCCGATACGGCGGCAGCCTCTCAGGTGTGCGGCCTGACGATTTGGCCGCACACGTGCTGCATGCACTGCTGCAACGCAACCCCACGCTGGATGCGGCATCGATCGACGACGTGCTGCTGGGCTGCGCCAACCAGGCCGGCGAGGACAACCGCAACGTCGCGCGCATGGCCGCGCTGCTGGCCGGCCTGCCCGAGGGCGTGCCCGGCGCCACGCTCAACCGCCTGTGTGGCTCCGGGCTGGACGCCATTGCCACCGCCGCGCGTGCCATCAAGGCCGGCGAAGCCCAGCTGATGCTGGCTGGCGGCGTCGAGAGCATGAGCCGCGCGCCTTTTGTCATGCCCAAGGCCGACAGCGCCTTCGCGCGCAACAACGCCGTGTACGACACCACCATCGGCTGGCGCTTCATCAATCCGGCCATGCGCGCCCAGTACGGCGTGGACTCCATGCCCGAGACCGCCGAGAACGTCGCAGAGGAATACCGCATCGCCCGCGAAGACCAGGATCGTTTCGCCCTGGCCAGCCAGAACAAGGCCCTCAAGGCCCAGGAGGCCGGCCTGTTCGACGACGAAATCGCCCCCGTGACGCTGCCGCAGAAAAAAGGCGAACCCATCGTCTTTGCGCGCGATGAGCACCCGCGCGCCACCTCGCTGGAGGCCCTGGCGCGGCTCAAAGGCATCGTGCGGCCTGATGGCAGCGTCACCGCTGGCAACGCCAGCGGCGTCAACGACGGCGCAGCCGCGGTCATCGTCGCCAGCGAGGCCGCTGCCGTACGCCACGGCCTGACCCCGCGCGCGCGCATCGTTGCCAGCGCCGTGGCCGGCGTGGCCCCGCGCGTCATGGGCATCGGCCCGGCGCCGGCCGTGCAAAAGCTGCTGGCCCAGACGGGCATTGGCCTGGATGCCATCGACCTGATCGAACTCAACGAAGCCTTTGCCGCCCAGGCCCTGGCCGTGCTGCGCCTGCTCTCGCTGCCTGACGACGACCCGCGCGTCAACCCTTGCGGCGGCGCCATCGCACTGGGCCACCCACTGGGCGCCAGCGGCGCGCGCCTGGCCGGCACGGCCATGCACCAGCTACAGCGCAACGGCGGGCGCTATGCCCTGTGCACCATGTGCATCGGCGTTGGCCAAGGCATTGCCATGTTGCTGGAAAAAGTCTGAGACGCCCAAGCCATGGCTTGCCATGGCCAAACAAGCACACCACTCAAGGAGACAAACACCATGAAACGCATTGCCACTACCACACGCCCCCTGCCCGCCCCCGTCCTGCCCCGCCGCCGCTGGCTGGGCCGCGCCGCCCTGGCCGCCTGCGCCTGCCTGTGGGCTGCGCAGCCGGGCGCAGTGCAGGCGCAGGATTTCCCCACCAAGTCCGTGACCATCGTCGTGCCCTTCCCCGCAGGCGGCACCACCGACCTGCTGGCGCGCATCCTCGGCCAGCACCTGAGCCAGCAATGGGGCCAGAGCGTGGTCATCGACAACAAGGGCGGCGCTGGCGGCAACATCGGCGCGCAGGCGGCCGCACGCGCCGCGGCCGATGGCCATACGCTGCTGATGGGCACCGTTGGCACCCACGCCATCAACCAAAGCCTGTACAAGAAGCTGCCCTACGACCCCGTCAAGGACTTCCAACCCCTGAGCCGCGTGGCCCTGGTGCCCAACCTGCTGGTGGCGCACCCGAAACAGCCCTACAAAACCGTGCAGGAGCTGCTGGACTATGCCCGCGCCAACCCCGGCAAGGTGGACTTTGCCTCCTCTGGCAATGGCACCTCCATCCACCTCTCGGCCGAGCTGTTCAAGCAAATGGCCAGCGTGGACATGCAGCACATCCCCTACAAGGGCAGCGCCCCGGCCGGCGCCGATTTGCTGGCCGGTCAGGTGCACATCATGTTCGACAACATGCCCTCGGCCATTCAGAACGTGCGCGCCGGCCGCCTGGTGCCGCTGGCCGTGACCACGGCCACGCGCTCGGAACAGTTGCCCGACGTGCCCACCATTGCCGAGGCCGGCGTACCCGGCTACGAGGCCTACTCCTGGTTCGGCCTGTTCGCCCCGGCCGGCACGCCCGAGCCCGTGGTCGAGCGCCTCAGCCAAGCCATCACCAAAGCGCTGAAAGATCCACAGGTCGCGCAGAAATTCGCCGAGCAAGGGGCCATCGCCCACCCCGAAACCCCGGCCGAGTTCGCCGCCTTCATCGACGCCGAAGCCAAGAAGTGGCAGGCCGTGGTCAAGGCCTCCGGCGCCAGCGTGGATTGAGCGCCCGCCGCGCGCTTGCGGCGAATCGGCCGCCCATTCTCCGCAAATCATGCGGAGAATCGCTTGCCATCCCAACCAAAGGTTGGTTCATGAATCCATAAATCAGGCCATCGGCCAATCCAGCGTGCTGATCTCCTGCGCCAGCGCCAGCAGCTCGCTGGCGGCCTGCTGCACCAGCAGCTCACCCTTGGCGGCACTGGCGGCCAGGGCGTTGCCCGCTGCGCCCTGGCGGTTGTAGTCCTGCATCATCCAGCCCATCTTGGCGCTGTGGCCGTTGCCCAGGATGCGGTAGCGCTGGGCGCGTTGCTCGGCGCTGGTGCGAAAGTGCTGTGCCTGGGCCATGCAAACCTGCTCGGGGTGCAGGTGCAGCATGATGGACGTTTCCTCCTCGCCGCCGTGGATGCCAAAGCGCGCCTCGTGCGCGCTGGTCTGCGCCTGTGGCACCTGGCTGCGCGGCAACTGGTACCAACTGCTGCTGTAGGTCAGCAGGCCATGCGCCTGACGCAACTGGCGCGCCACGATGTCCATCACACTGGTTTGCCCGCCATGGCTGTTGAACAGCAGCAGGCGCTGCACGCCACTGGCGGCCACGCTGGCGCCAATGTCGTTCCACAGCGCCAGGATGGTGTTGGCCGACAAAGTCAGCGTGCCGGCAAAGGCGGCGTGCTCGGGGCTGAAGCCAATGGCCTGCAGCGGCAGGAACAGCACGGGCGGGCGCTGCGCTGGCGGCTGTTGCGCCCAGCGCTGCTGCGCCGCCTGCACAATACCGCGCGTGATTGCGGCATCGACGCCCAGCGGCAGATGCGGGCCATGCTGCTCGGTCGCGCCCAGCGGCAGCACCGCCACGGTGCGCGCCAGCAGCGCCGTGTCGGCGCGGACGCTGAAGTCGCGGGTGCTCAGGGCATCCCACTGGCAGCTGGGCCAGGCATCGGTTTCGGGGGCTGGGGCTGGCGGTGTGACGGCGGACATGGCCGGCATTATCGGCCTTGCCAGCCTGCTGAGAGCGTGTTGTACGCACGGAACCTGGCGCGGCCTTGGCGCTCCAAACGCGCCTGGCTTCTGCCCGGCGCCCCTGCCTGCCCCGGCCCGATTCCTCGGCAGCGCCGCCCGGGCATACCGCCATGCGTGAATGTGAACAGTGAAGAATTGCAGTGAAGAACCACCATCTGATCTTGAATGAAGGGCCCTCCCGCCTGCTCAGGCCTCATGCCCGGGCGGGGCAAGCCCGCCAAGGCCTGCGCACTGCGCTGACGGCGCTGGCCTGGCTGGCCGCGCTGCTGCCCGCAGCCCAGGCGCAACAGCCCCTTGCGCAGACCGAAGCGCCAGCCACTTTCCCTCTGGCCGCGCCAGCGCAAGCCCCATCCCCGGCCCCGCTGGCGCTGCGCCTGAACGGCAGCAGTGCGACAGCGGCCGAGGTGCGCACGCCGCACGTACACGCCCAGCTGCTGGCCGATGCGCCCGAGGGCATTGCGCCGGGGCGCAGCTTCAACCTGGGCCTGCTCATCAACCACGCGCCGCAATGGCATACCTATTGGCAGAACCCGGGCGATTCGGGCATGGCCACCGAATTGCACTGGCAGCTGCCCGGCGGCTGGCAGGCCAGCGGCATTGACTGGCCGGTGCCGCAAAAGCTGCGCATCGGCGAGCTGGCCAACTACGGCTACGAGCAGCAGGTGCTGCTGCCGGTGCGCATCGATTTGCCTGCAGACTGGCAACCCAGCGGCGCCAGCCAGGTGGAGATCGGCCTGGAGGCCAGCTGGCTGGTATGCCGGCTCGAATGCATCCCCGAGCAGGGCAGCTTCCGCCTGAGCCTGCCGCTGGACGTGCCGCTGCAAGCGCATGCGGCGCAGTTTGCGCAGGCCCGCGCCGAATTGCCGCAGGCACTGCCCGATGCCAGCGGCAGCGCCGCTGCCCAGGGCGAGCGCCTGAGCCTGCGCGTGCACGGCCTGCCCGCCGCGTTGCAGGGCCAGCAGCTGGAGGTGTTTGCCCAGCAGCCGCAGGTCATCGCCCATGGCGCGCGCGCCGGGCAAGGCTGGCAGCAGCGCTGGGAACAGGGCAATTGGGTCGCTGAGCTGCCACTCTCGCCCGACCGCGAGGACAGCCCAGCCATGCTCGATCTGCTGCTCACGCCGCTGGCGCGCAGCGAAGGCGGCCAGTGGGATCCGCAGGCGCACGACATTGCCAGCGCCGGCCCCAAGGGCTGGGCCGTGCAAGTGCCCGTCACCGCCGGTTGGCGCAGCGCCGATGCACTGCCCCTGCCCGCCGCCGATGCCACAGCCGCCGCCCCAGGCACATCCGGCATGACCGCCAATGGCGCTGCTGGCGCTGGCAGCAGCGCGGCTGGCGTGGCCGCGCCGGCCCAAGCGGCGACGCTGGACTGGAGCCTGTCACGCTGGGGCCTGATGCTGCTGCTGGCCATGCTGGGCGGCGCCCTGCTCAACCTCATGCCCTGCGTGTTTCCAGTGCTGGCCATCAAGGCGCTGGCGTTGGCGCGCTATGGCAAAGATCGCACGGCCCAGCGCCAGAGCGCCTGGGCCTACGGCGCGGGCGTGGTGCTGTCCTTTGCGGCCATGGGCGCGCTGGTCATGGCGCTGCGCGCCGGCGGCGCGCAACTGGGCTGGGGCTTTCAGCTGCAATCGCCGTGGTTCATCGCCGCCCTGACGGTGCTGTTCACCGTCATGGGGCTGGCGCTGGCCGGCGTCATCGGCCTGCAGCTGTGGCTGCCCGCGGCCTGGCGCGGCGGGGCCACGCCGGGCGCTGCGCGCTCACCCGTGCTCGAATCGCTGGGCGCTGGCGTGGTTGCGGTGCTGGTGGCTTCGCCCTGCACCGGCCCCTTCATGGGCGCGGCGCTGGGCGCCACACTGAGCCTGCCGGCCTGGGCAGCGCTGGCCATCTTCGTGGCCATTGGCGTGGGCATGGCTTTGCCCTTCATGGCGCTGGTGTGGTTCCCCGCCCTGCTCGATCGCCTGCCCCGCCCCGGCGCCTGGATGGAGACTTTCCGCACCGCCATGGCTTTCCCGATGTTTGCCACCGTCGTCTGGCTGCTGTGGGTGCTGGCCAGTCAGGTTGGCAGCAACGCCATGATTGCCTGGCTGTTCGCACTGTGGGCGCTGTGCTTTGCACTGTGGCTGCTGGGCAAGCGCCCAGCCTTGCAGCGCGGCCTGGCGCTGCAGGCGCTGTGGCTGCTGGCGCTGGCCGTGCCATTGGCCGTGGCCGCCAGCGGCGCACGCTACTTCAGCCAAAGCACGGCCGCCGCGCCCGAGGCCCAGACGCTGGGCGCCCCTGCCGCCGCACAGGGCTGGCAGCCCTGGTCGGCCCAGGCCCAGGAGCAAGCCCTGGCCGCCGGCCAACCGGTGTTCGTCGATTTCACCGCCAGCTGGTGCATCACCTGCCAATACAACAAGGCCACGACCCTGGCCGATGCCGAAGTCCTGGCCGACTTCCGCGCCGCAGGCGTGCGCCTGCTGCGCGCGGACTGGTCGCGCCAGAACCCGGACATCACCGCCGAGCTACAGGCACTGCAGCGCAACGGCGTGCCCACCTACGCGTTGCATGTGCCCGGCCAGCCCCCGCAGGTGCTGACCGAAATCCTCGACAAACAGGCGCTGCGCGCCCGGCTGCAAGCGTTGCGCTGAAAGCCTGTTGACAGCGCCCGTCATGCCAGCGCCCTTGGCCACTCTTGGCGGCCAAGGGCGCTGGCTTGCCTTCACACCGCCACCGGGGCCTTGATGGCCGGGTGGTGCTGGTAATCGCGCACCTCGAAATCCTCGTAGGCGTAATCAAAGATCGACGCTGGCCGGCGCGCGATGTGCAGTTGCGGATACGGGTAAGGCGTGCGCGAGAGTTGCTCGCGCACCTGCTGCACGTGGTTGTCGTAAATGTGGCAGTCGCCGCCCGTCCAGATGAAGTCGCCCACCTGCAAGCCCGTTTGCTGCGCCACCATGTGCGTGAGCAGCGCGTAGCTGGCGATGTTGAAGGGCACGCCCAGAAACAAATCGGCGCTGCGCTGGTAGAGCTGGCACGAGAGCCGCCCATCGGCCACATAGAACTGAAAGAACGCGTGGCAGGGCATCAACGCCATCTGGTCCAGCTCGGCCACGTTCCAGGCGCTGACAATGATGCGGCGCGAATCGGGGTTGTGTTTCAGAGTCTCGATGACCTGGGCGATCTGGTCGATGTGGCGGCCATCGGGCGTGGGCCAGCTGCGCCACTGCACGCCATAGACCGGGCCGAGATCGCCCGTTTGCGGATCGGCCCATTCGTCCCAAATCGTCACGCCCCGCTCTTGCAGCCAGCGCGCATTGCCATCGCCGCGCAAAAACCACAGCAGCTCGTAGATGATGGATTTGAGGTGGACTTTCTTGGTCGTCACCAGCGGAAAGCCCTGCGACAGATCAAAGCGCATCTGGTAGCCGAACACGCTGCGCGTGCCCGTGCCGGTGCGGTCGGCCTTGGGCGTGCCGTGCTCGAACACGTGGCGCAGCAGGATTTCGTATTGGTCGGAGGGCGGGGGATTGGTGGCGGGCATAGAGGGCGTACAAGTTCTGAAACGGTGATTGACCGTGGGGGTTTATATAGCGTTGCTCAATGGAAAAAATTAGAATCGCCCCCAACACGGCCCCTCTCGGCGACGCCAACCTCGGTTGGAAGAGCTGCTGAGGGGTTTTTTCATGGCTTGGCTGTGGGCGCAGGCGCTCACCATGCAGCATCCCAATGATCTGGCGCGCCCATGCCCGCCAGGTTGAGATCGAGATGCGCCAGATTCGGGAAGGAGTGCAGGTGCTGGCGCATCGCCTTTGGCCAACTTGAGCGCGGATGGATGACGCGCAGCAAATGGCGGATGATTTTCAGCAGCAGAAAACAGCGCGCGCGTGCGTGATTGTCTTGCTCAAAGGGCGCTACCCAAGGCAGCTCATCGCTGGGGGGCAGCTTGGGTTGATCGACGATGTTGCGGTTCCATAAACGGCTGTGATGCGCGCAGACGTTGCGCAGGTAGTTCAGGCTGCGCAGCCAGGTGGCGAAGATGCGCCCGTTGCGCAGGCCGTATCTGCTGGCAATGGCATCTTGCTCGCCTTCGCGCATACCGCTGAACAGCGTTGACAAGGTGCCAAAGTCCCACACCTCGCAAGCCACCCAAATCGCCAGCGGCAGGCCGTATTTTTCGCGGTTGTGGCGCACAAACTCCTCTTTGGAGCGGCCAATGAGTTGCGCATGCTTGCTCAGCCAGGTGTGATGCTTGCTCAAGCCGCTGTTTTGATCCAGGCGCGTGCTGAAGTCGGCGTGCAACAGCTCTGGCCTCATATAGGCGAAAGGGTCGAGCTGGCCCAGCGTGTGGGCAATATCGGCCCGCAAAACCACTTCGATGCGTTCCAGCGCATCCAGCGCCAGCAGGCGCAAGCGCTTGTCGAACACATACAGGTCCACCGCATTTTGAAACGTCGCGCCTGCGCGGAAGATGTCCAGCACCAGCCGCTGCGTGCGGACGTGGCGCGGCTTGGCGCCCTTGTCATCCAGCATGCACACCTCGCCACTGCGCTGGCGAAACGCAAACCAATAGCCGCTAAGCCGGTAGTAGCCGATGCGCGCCAGGCTCTCTGCGGCGAGGGCCGGATCGGCGACGGCCATGCCCCGCTCAATCAACTGCGCCAGTTGGTCGGCATGGCTTTTCCATGGCTTGGGGTAGGGCATGAATGGCCTTGGCCTCAGGCCGCCGCATCGGGCAGCAAGGCGTGGGGGTTGAGCAGGTTGAGCGGGTCCAGCGCGGTTTTGATGGCGCGCATCATGCCCAGGGCCACGGGGTCTTTGTAGCGGGCCAGATCGTGGCGCTTGAGGCGGCCCACGCCGTGCTCGGCGGAGAAGGAGCCGTCAAACGCCGCCACGCAGTCGTAAATGGCGGCTTCGGCCTGGCGCTGGCAGGTATCGACAAACTGGCGCGGATCGGCCCCTTCGGGCGCTTGCACGTTGAAGTGCAGGTTGCCGTCGCCCAGGTGGCCGAAGTTGATGACGCGCGCGCCGGGCAGCGCCTGCTGCAAAGCCTCTTTGGCGCGCTGCACGAAAGCGGGGATGCTGGAGGTGGGCACGGAAATGTCGTGCTTGAGGTGCAGCCCCTCGGCCGCCTGGGCCAGGGTGATGTGCTCGCGGATGTCCCACATGCGCTGGGCTTGCTCCAGGCTTTGCGCCACGGCGCCGTCGGTCAGCAGCTCGGCTTCGAAGGCCGCTTCGAGCAGCCCCTCCAGGCGCGCGCGGGCGCGGTCTTCGCTTTCGTCGTCGGAGTATTCCAGCAGCACGAAGGCCTGGCCTGCGGCCACATCAATGGGCATGCGCATGTGCGGCATATGCTTTTCCACCAGGCGCAGGGCATCGCTCTCCATGGTTTCAAAGCCGGTCAGGCCCGAGTGCAGATGCTGCTGCGCCAGCGCCAGCAGGCCCACGGCGCTCTCCAGCGAATCGACGGCCAGCCAGGCGCAGCACACGGCCGCAGGCTGGGGGTAGAGCTTCATGGTGGCGGCGGTGATGATGCCCAGCGTGCCCTCGCTGCCGATCATCAAATGGCGCAGGTCGTAGCCGGTGTTGTTCTTGCGCAGGCCCGAGAGGCCGTGCCAGATCTGGCCATCGGCGGTCACCACCTCCAGCCCCAGGCACAGCTCGCGCGTGTTGCCATAGCGCACCACCTGCGTGCCGCCCGCGTTGGCCGCCAGATTGCCGCCGATGACGCAACTGCCTTCGGCCGCCAGGCTCAGGGGGAACAGCAAGCCCTGGGCGGCGGCGGCCTCTTGCACGTTTTGCAGGATGCAGCCGGCATCCACCGTGATGGAGAGGTTATGCCGGTCGATGGCGCGCACGCTGTTCATGCGGCGCAGGCTGAGCACCACTTGCATGCCGGAGTCATCGGGCGTGCTGCCCAGCACCAGCCCGGTGTTGCCGCCCTGCGGCACGATGGACACGCCCAGCCCTGCCTTTTTGGCTGCCGCGCAGGCTTGCACGACGGCGGCGACTTGCTCGGTATTGGCGGGCGAGACCACCGCCAGCGCGCGGCCCTGGGCCAGTTGGCGCCAGTCTTGCTCCCAGGCGCTGAGGTCGCCGCCCTGCCGGGCATGCTCGGCCCCGACGATGGCCTGAAGTTGCGAAAGCAGAGTGTCGGCAGTAGTGGTCATGGCATCAGAAGGCAAAAACAAAGCCCGCTATTATCCGCGCCCCTTATGCCCTGCGCAGGGCAGCATGCCAGTGCCATTGGGCGCTTGCGGGCCTGTCGCGCCACGAATTTGAGCAGGCGATCAAGACACGCTCAATGGCGTGCTCAGGGCGTGCTCAGGGCCTGCGCCACGGCCTGCATGGCCTCGGCCAGCGCGGCCACGGGGTCGGGTGCGCTTTCGCTGAGCACCACCAGCTGCGCGCCGCTGGCGGCGATGGCTTGGGCCACGGCGTCGTCAGGCGCGGCGTGGGCCAGCACGGCGCGCGGTTTCTCGCGTGCCAGGGCTTCGGCCAAGGCTTTGGGCAGCGCGTCGTCTTTTTCCGGGGCTTGCCAGGGCACGGCCTCCAGTTGCAAAGCGGTGGCCAGGGCCTGCATGCGGGGTGAGAGCAGCAGCACGGAGACGTCGCTGGCCTGGGCCAGGGCGCGGCTGGCCTGGGCTTCGGCCTGTTGCAGGCGTTGCTGGATCGCGGCCAGGTTGGCTTGCAGGCGCGGCGCGGCCTCGGGCGCCAGGCGCGCCAGTGCGTCAGCCATGAGCGTGGCCATGCGGGCCAGGTTGGCGCTGTCTTGCCAAGGCGGGTTGTGCAGCACGCTGGCGGCGGCATGGCCGGGGGCGTCGCCCTGGTCGCCCTGGTGGGCGGGCAGGGTCACGCCGGGCAGGTCGCCTTCGATGGGGTGAGCCACGTCGATTTCCACGATGCGGATGTTGGCGCGCCGCGCCAGCGGGTAGAGCTGGTCGTCGGGCCAGATGGAGCGCAGCGTGAGCGCGGCCTGCGCCTGCGCGGCGGCGGCCAGGAGTTCGTCTTGCCCGCGCCCGGCCAGGTAGGCGGGCAGGCGGTTGGCGGGCAGGCGCGCGGGGGCCATGCGCAGCAGCTCGATGCCGCTGCCTTGCAGCAGTTGCTGGGCCAGGCCGTGCACCACCGGGTGGGCGGCCAGCACGCGCAGCGGGGCGGCGGCAGGCGCTGTAGCAGGCGTTGTGGCAGGGCTGGCGCTTGGGGCTGTGGCGGATGCGTTGGCGGGGGCGCTGGCTGGAGCGCTGGTTGCGGGGCTGGCGGCCGAGTGGGTGGCCAAGGCAGGCGTTGCGAGCAGGGCCGAGGCCAGGGCGGCCAGCGTGGTCAGGGCAAGCAAGCGGGGGCGTGGCAAGGGTATGGCAGGTCTCATGACGGATCTTTCAGGCAGGCGGTGGGGGCGTGGCACAAGAGGCAGCGGGCGATGGGCAGCGGGGCGCTACACGGCCGGCTGCGCCACGCGCAGGCGCAGCAGCACGGCCAGCGCGAACAGCGTGCCGGCGCAGAGGATGATGGCGGCGCCGGAGGGCACGGGGATGTCCAGCGCCACGGGCACGGCAATGCCCACCAGGGTGCAGGCGCTGGCAAAAGCCACGGTCAGCCAGAAGAAGCTGCGCATGGAGTGCGCCAGCAGCCGGGCGGCAGCGGCGGGGATGACCAGCAGCGCGCCCACGAGGATGGCGCCGATGACTTTGACGGCGGCCACGGTGACCAGGGTGACCAGCATCACGAACAGGTAGTCCAGCCACTGCACGGGCAGCTTGCGCGCCTGCGCCAGCGGGGCGTGAAAGCTCGCCAGCATGGCCTGGTTATAGCTGCGGTGCAGCGCGGCCAGCGTGAGAGCGGTGATGGCCAGCAGCACGCTCAGATCGCGCCCATCGACGGTGAGCACGGAGCCGAACAGCACGTTTTCCAGAATGTGGATGTTGATGCGCGCGGCCAGCAACAGCAGCAGGCTGGAGCCCAGCGCCAGCGAGACGGCCAGAAACACGCCGATCAGCGTGTCGGGCGAGAGGCCGGTGCGCCCGCGCAAGTAGTTCAGCAGCAGGCCGAACAGGATGCAAAAACCGAACAGGCTGCCGTAGGGGTTGGCGGGCGGCTCGCCCAGCATGATGCCGATGGCGATGCCGGTCAGCGCGGCGTGGCCCACGGCTTCGGAGAAGAAGGCAAAGCGTTTGACAACCACCAGCGTGCCCAGGCCGCCCAGCAGCGGCCCCAGCAGCAGGCCAGCGAGCAGCGCGTTGACGACAAAGCCGTATTGCAGCATGGCGGGCAGCCAGCCGGCGGCCACGCCCGATTGCAGGGCCTGGTGCACGGTGTCGAGCAAGTGGGGCGTGTTCATGCAGCCAGCTCCTCGGCGGGGGGATGTGCGGGTGCGCGGGCGGCGCTGTGCGCAGCCGTTTCGGTGTCAGTGTCGGTGTTGCCATCGGCCTGCTCGCTGGCCGGGCCGCGGCGGGCGAACAGTTGCAGCACCACTTCGGCATCGTGCAGCGCGGCGGGCGGGCGGCTCCAGAGCAGGCGGCCCTGGCGCAGCGCGGTGACGTGATCGGCCAGGCGGCGCACGGCGCCCAGGTCGTGCTCCACCCACAGCACGGTGGCGCGCGCCTGCCGCCAGGCGGCCAGCAGGCTTTCGAACACGGCAATGCCCGCCTGGTCGAGCGCGGCCATGGGCTCGTCCAGCAGCACCAGTTGCGCTGGCGGCACCAGGCTCTGGGCCAGCAGCACGCGCTGGCGCTCGCCGCCGGAGAGATCGCCCATGCGGCGGCTGGCCTTGTGCGCCATGCCCACCTGGGCCAGCGCGGCGGCGATGCGCTCGCGCACGCTGCGGCGGATGCCCCAGTACAGCGGGCGCGTTTGCAGCATGCAGGCCATGAAGTCCTGCACCGTCATGGGCAGGGTGCGGTCGCACTCGATGGCCTGCGGCACATAGGCCAGCACGCCGGGCGCGGCGCCGGGCCAGTGCAGGGTGACCTGGCCCTCGTGCGGCATCAGGCCCAGCACGGTCTTGATGAGGCTGCTCTTGCCACAGCCGTTGGGGCCGACCAGCGCGTGCACCTGGCCGGGTTGCACCTGCCAGTCGATGCCTTGCAGGATGCGCGTGGCGCCCAGTTGCAGGCCCACGCCTTGCAGCCGCACGGCCGGGCCGGCGGCTGGGGGCACGGGGGCCGTCATCGGGGCCCTCAAGGGAGCAT
Organism: Vandammella animalimorsus; assembly: GCF_002288875.1. Lineage (NCBI taxonomy): Bacteria > Pseudomonadati > Pseudomonadota > Betaproteobacteria > Burkholderiales > Comamonadaceae > Vandammella > Vandammella animalimorsus. The sequence goes on from NZ_NTBH01000004.1 coordinate 216,268, forward strand.
TCATGCGCGCGGCCCCCGCGATTCTTGAATGGCGCGCACCACGGTGTTCAGGTTGTGGGCCATGTCCTGCTCAAACTTGCCCGCCGTGTAGGGGCCGTGCGAGATGTGCGTGAGCGGATAGACGCGCACGCCGGTCTCGCGCACCAAGGTCTGCACAAAGCCGCCGGGGTTGTCCTGCTCGGCAAACAGCACGCGGATGTTTTGCGCGCGCATGCGCTCGACCATGCTTTTGAGCTGGGCGGCGCTGGGCTCCATGCCGTGCGCGGGCTCGACCACGGCGCTGACCTCCAGGCCGAACTCGCGCAGCAAATAGTCGTAAGCGCCGTGCACGGTGGCCACGCGAAAGCTGGCATCGGGCGCCTGCGTGACCTGGGCCAGCGCATCGGCGCGCAGCTTGCGCAGGCGGCGGTTGTAGGCGCGGGCGTTGTCTGAGAAGAAGGCCGCGTGCGCGGGGGCGAGCTTGCCCAGCTCGCGCGCGATGGTGCTGACCTGGATCATCGACGCGCTGATGGAGATGAAGGTGTGCGGGTTCACTGCCCGGCCCTGCGGTGTGCCCAGCGCCATGGTGGACAGCAGCGGCACGTCGGCATTGGCGTTGATGGTGGGCAGTTGGGGCTTGTCGCTGGCGGCGATCATGCGCTTGGCGAAGTCGTCGTGGCCGATGGCGTTGAGCACCACCACGTCCATCTGGCCAATGCGCTTGATGTCCTCGGCGCGCGGCTCGTAGGCGTGCGGGTTGAAGCCCGCGTCGATCAGCGGCAGCACCTGGGCGCGATCGCCCACGATGTGGCTGACGAAGCTGAAATACGGGTGCAGCGTGATGCCCACGCGCATGGGCTGATCCGCACGGGCAGCGCGGCCAGGCAGACAGGCGCTGGCGGCCAGCGCGGCCAGGCTGGCGGCGGCACGGCGGCGGGTGATGGCAGGCGCGCCAGCCTGCGGCGCACGGGGGATGGGGTGGGATGACCAAGCGTTCATGCCAATGTCAAAGCAAGAGGGGTGAAAAAGAAGATTGACGCCGAGCCGGGCTGCCAGGGCAAACACCTCAATGCCTGCGCGCGCCAGTCGGCGCGGGTTGCGGCTGCCCATGCAAATGGGCGTGCAGGTGCGCGGCCACCTGCCGCCAGCCCTGGCCGATCAGGCTGGCATCGTCCAGCCCTGCGGGGGTGAGCACAGCAGGCGTTGGATGGGCAGGCAGGGCGTGCAGCCACACATCGACCACGTTGGCGTCAGCTTCGGCCCCGGCTGAGGGCAGGCGCCAAAGCCAGGCACGCGCCGCCGCGTGGCTGGCCGCACTGGCGTTGTGGGCAGTAACAGGCATGCCCAGATAGGCATAGCGGCCTTGGCTGTGCAGCAGCGCCCACTGGCGCGGGCCGCGCTGCTGGGCCGCCAAATCATTGGCAAAGGGCGCCCAGCCTTCACCCGCCCAATGCGCGGGCTCGGGCGGGGGCAGCGCAGCGCCTGCGGCCAGCCATTCATCCAGCACGGCCTGCAAATCGGTGTAAGCGCCCTGTTCGGCGGCGGAGAGATCCAGCGCCAGATCCACCCGGTGGGCCTGCAAGGCCGTGTGGCCGGGGCCGTGCCGGTGGTGCCACAGCACCACCAGGGCGCTGCACGCCACCACCAAGGCGGCGGTGGCCAGCACCCAGCGCGCCTCCTGGCGCGCATTGGCTGGCGGCACCTGCTGCACGCAGCCGCCGGGCAGCACCGCGCAGGCCTCAGCGGATGTCATCCTGATCGACTTCCAGCGTATGGCCTTCACCGCCTTCAAAACGCACATAGAAGTCCTGCTTGGGGCGCTCAAAGCGCACGCGCGATTGGGCGTCCAGCGCGCCCTTCCACAGCGTCTTGTCCTCGTAGGAGAGCACGGAGATTTCCACGCCCTTGGCATCGCTGCCGTCGGAAAAGCCGCCCTCGCACTGCACGTGCGTGCTGCCATCGGGCTGGCACTTCAGGCGCGGCGCATGGGCCAGCGCCGATGCAGAGCCCAGCAACAAGGCCAGCGAAAGGCCCCAGGCCAATGGGCGCAGCGGGCCTGGATGAAAAGCGGTGGTGAACATGGTGTGAATGTCCTTGAAAGGAAGCAAATGGCCCGCGCCAGCGCAAACCGATGGAATTTTTCAGGCATCATTATGAATGAAATCAATTCTCATCTGCGACTTTGAAAGAAAGGATTCAGCATGATTCGCACCACTTGGCATCGTTTGCCCCTGGCCACACTGGCGCTGGCTGGGGCCGGGCTGCTGGCCGGCACAGCACATGCGCATGGCACCTGGCTGGCCCATATCCATGGCCAGAGCACCATCATGTACGGCCACGACGCGACGGATACCGATGCGTATGACCCGGCCAAGGTGATCGATGCTCGCGCCCACAAAAACGGCAACGCCGTGGAGGCCAAGGTCGTGCCGCACGAGCAGCGCTACGCCACGCTGGAGGCCGACAAGCCCGGCGTGCTGGGCTATACGCTGCGCAGCGGCTTCTGGCACAAGGGGGCGGACGGCAAGTGGCACAACCAGCCGCGCAGCGCCGCTGCCGATCCGGCCAAGGTGGAAAAAGCCATGCTGGGGCTGATGTACTCGGTCAGCTACCAAAACGCGCGCGAGCCGGTCAAAGCCCTGGGCTATGCGCTGGAGATCGTACCGGCCGTCAACCCTGCCAAGCTGGAGGAGGGCGACAAGCTGAGCGTGCAGGTGCTTTATGAAGGCAAGCCACTGGCTGGCGCCAAGGTCAGCGTCGATTTCTTCGACCACGATGCCGATGAAGTCACGACCGACGCCGAAGGCCGCGCCGAGCTGAAGGTGGCGCGCGAAGGCTTCAACGTGCTGGCCGTGGAGCACAGCGTGGCGCACGCCAACAAGAGCGAGGCCGATACAGTGAGCATGATGTCCTCGCTGACGTTTGAGTCCAAGCACGATCACGACCACTGATCGGGCCGGGCGGCAACGCCTGCCCCAAACAACAGGCCCGCCTGCAGCATTGCAGGCGGGCCTGTTGTTTGGATGATGGCGCTCAGCGCCCGGGCTGCTCAGCCAGCGGCAATTGGCGCAGGTAATCGCGGAAGAACGCGCCCACCTGCGGGTGCTGCAAGGCCATTTCCACCGTGGCCTGCAAAAAGCCTTCCTTGCTGCCGCAGTCGTAGCGCTTGCCGTCGTAGGCCAGCGCATGCACGGGCTGGTGTTGCAGCAGCTGCGCGATGGCGTCGGTGAGCTGAATCTCGCCGCCCACGCCCTTAGGCAGCCTGCGGATTTCATCGAAGATCGCGCCCGAGAGGATGTAGCGCCCGGCCACGGCCAAGCGTGACGGGGCCTGCTCGGGCTGGGGCTTTTCGACGATGCGCTCGACGCGGGTGGTCTGCCCATCGAGCGCCGTGCCAGCCACAATGCCGTAGCGCGAGACCTGGTCCTCGGGCACCTGCTGCACCGCCAGGACCGAGGCGCCGCTGCGCTGGTAGGCCTGCACCATCTGCATCAGCACATTGGGGCCGCCGTTGCTGCCGGTCATCAAGTCGTCGGCCAGCAGCACGGCAAAAGGCTCCTGGCCCACCAGCGGTTCAGCGCACAGCACGGCATGGCCCAGGCCCAGCGCGCGGGGCTGGCGCACATAGGTGCACACCATGTCGCTGGGCTGCACGCTGCGCACCAGCTCCAGCAAGGCGGTCTTGCCAGCGGCCTCCAGCTCGCTTTCCAGCTCATAGGCGGTATCGAAATGGTCTTCGATGGCGCGCTTGCTGCGGCCGGTGACAAACACCATGTGGCGGATACCTGCGGCGTAGGCCTCCTCGACCGCGTACTGGATGATGGGCTTGTCCACCACGTTGAGCATTTCCTTGGGGGCGGCCTTGGTGGCAGGCAGAAAGCGCGTGCCCAACCCGGCAACGGGGAAGACGGCCTTGCGGATGGGAGGAAACTGGTTCATGGCAATCACAGAAAACGGGCAGGCTGCTCAGGCCAGCGGCAGCGCGCAGCCGCGGCAAAAGCACAAAGAAACACAAAGAACAAAGACAAAGCCCCCGCAGGGGCTTGTGCACGAAATGGGTTTGGGCTTTCAGCACACGCCCTCAAAACGGCAGCTTGGGCATGCCACCGCCGCCCAACAGGCCTTTGACGCCGCCGAGCTTTTTCATCATCTTGAGCATGCCGCTGCCCTTCATTTTTTTCATCATACCTTGCATCTGCTCGAACTCCTTGAGCAGGCAGTTGACCTCCTGCACCTGCACGCCAGCGCCGGCGGCGATGCGCTTTTTGCGCTGGGCCTTGATGAGATCAGGGCGGCGGCGCTCTTGCGGCGTCATGCTGCAGATGATGCCTTCCTTGCGGCGCACGTCCTTTTCGACGCGCGCCATGTCCACCTGCCCGGCCTTGTCGGCCAGCTCACCGGGCAGCTTTTCGATCAGCGAGGACAGGCCACCCATTTGCTTCATCTGCCGCAGCTGCATCAGAAAGTCGTTCAGGTCAAAGCCATCGCCGCTCTTGACTTTCTCGGCCAGTTTTTGCGCAGCCTGCATGTCCACGCCGGCCGAGACCTGCTCGACCAGCGCCACGATGTCGCCCATGCCCAGGATGCGCCCGGCGTGGCGCTGGGCATCAAACAGCTCGATGCCGTCGATCTTCTCGCTCACGCCAGCGAACTTGATGGGCGCGCCGGTGATGTGCTTGACCGACAGCGCCGCGCCGCCGCGCGAGTCGCCATCGAGTTTGGTCAGCACGATGCCCGTCAGCGGCAACGCCTCGCTGAAGGCCTTGGCGGTATTCACCGCGTCCTGACCCTGCATGGCATCGACGACGAACAGCGTCTCAGCTGGCTGCAGCGCCGCATGCAGGCCTTTGATTTCCTCCATCAGCACCTCGTCGATGGCCAGGCGCCCGGCGGTATCGACGATCAGCACATCGAAGTAATGCTTCTTGGCATAGTCCAGCGCGGCGCGGGCGATGTCCAGCGGCTTTTGCTCGGGCGTGCTGGGGAACCACTCGGCCCCGGCCTGGGCCGTGACAGTCTTGAGCTGCTCAATGGCCGCCGGGCGGTACACGTCGCCCGAGACGGTCAGCACCTTTTTCTTCATGCGCTCGCGCAGCAGCCGCGCGATCTTGGCCGTGGTGGTGGTCTTGCCCGCGCCCTGCAGGCCGGCCATCAGGATGACCGCTGGCGGCTGCACGTTCAGGCGCAGCTCGGCCTGGCCCTCGCCCATGGTGGCGGCCAGCTCCTGGTTGACGATGCCCACCAGCGCCTGGCCAGGCTTGAGCGAGCCCACGACTTCCTGGCCCAGGGCCTTTTCCTTGACGCGGGCAATGAAGTCGCGCACCACGGGCAGGGCCACGTCCGCCTCCAGCAGCGCCATGCGCACTTCGCGCAGCATGTCCTGCACATTGGCCTCGGTGATGCGGGCCTGGCCGCGCATCTCCTTGACGAGGCGCGAGAGCTTGTCACTCAGGGCAGATGCCATGGTCGAGATTCTCCATAGGAAAAGCCCGGCAGCAGCGACCGGGCTGGGCGGCCAACATGCCGCAGGGCCAAAACGCCCGTGGCGATGCCATGTGCGGATGGCATCGCCACGGGCCGCGCAAGCAGCGCAGTACACTTTGCACATGATTGTACCCAGCGCACCTGCAGGCCCCCCCATGGCCTTGGCCATCGCCGCAGCCACGGCTTATTTGTTGACTGCGGCCTTGGCCTTGCGCGGCAGCCAGGGCCATCCGCCGCGCCTGGCGCTGCTGGCCGCCTGGCTGCTGCATTTGCTGGTCATTGCGCTGGGGTTTCTACAGCACGGCCTGCATTTCGGCTTTGGCCCGGCGCTTTCCGTCACGGGTTGGCTGGTGCTGACGGTGTATGCGATCGAATACCAAGTTCTGCCGCGCCTGCCTGCGCAGCGCTGGCTGATGGTGATGGGTGCGCTGTCGGTGCTGATCGGAGCGCTGTTCCCTGGGCAGGCGCTCAACGAGAAGACCAGCCCTTGGATGGCCGTACACCTGGCCCTGGGCATTGCCTCGTATGGCCTGTTTGCTGCGGCCGTGGCGCATGGCTGGCTGATGCGCCGCGCTGAAAAGCGCATGCGCACGGCCAGCAGCGCCCTGGACGGCCAGCACGACACCGAACTGCCGCTGCTGGCGCTGGAGCGTCTGACCTTTCGCTTCGCCCAGGCGGGGTTTGCGCTGCTGACGGCCACGTTTATCGCCGGGTTCTTCTTTGGCGAGCAAGTCAATGGCAGTGCCTGGGCCTGGCGCCACAAGGAAGTCTTCGCCGCGCTGGCCTGGCTGACGTTTGCAGCCTTGATGTGGGCGCGCTGGCGCCAAGGGCTGCGCGGCAAAAAGGCCGTGCGCTTGCTCAACGCCGGGGCTGTGCTGCTCCTGCTGGCCTACGTGGGTTCGCGCTTCGTGCTGGAAGTGCTGCTGCAGCGCTAGAGCGTGTTATGCACTTTTCGCTCTCCCCCCGCGAGAGCACCCAGCCACACAGGCAACACTGATCGGTTTTCTCATGCTGCAAAAACTCTTTCTCACAAGCCTGGTGCTGGTGGTGGCTGTACTGGTCTGGGCGCGGCTGCGACGCAGCCGCATGACAGAAGCGCAGGCTCGGCCAGCCCTGCCACCTGAGCCAGTCGCCATGGTGCCCTGCCAGATTTGCGGCGCGCAGGTCGATCAGCGCCTGGCCACCCCCAGCGGGCAAGGCCGCCATTTGTGCCGCGAGCACCGCCACCTGGCCCGGCAGTTGCAACAGGGGAGCTGAGCATGGGTTTCTGGCGCGCAGCCTTGGGGCTGTCCCGCTCTGCCGAGGCCGCACCCGGCCCTTTCCAGCGCCTGTGGCGCGGCTTTCTGACCGCGCGGATGATGCTGGCGCTGGCGCTGCTGTTTCTGCTGGGCACCGAGCGCCTGATTACCAATCAGATCAACAATGCCGCGCTGTGGCTGTGCGTCGGCTATTTGCTCTTGGCGGCGCTGACGCGCTGGCTGCTGGGCCCATGCCAGCCACGCCGCGCACCGGCCCTGCACTGGCTGTTCACACTGGCTGTGGACGTAGTGTTCTGCGGCCTGCTGCTGTACTGGCACGGAGGCAACGATGTCAGCCTTCTGCCGCTGCTGGGCCTGCCCGTGCTGATGGCGGCGGCACTGGGCAATTTCGTTGTGCTGATCTCCACCGTATTGGGGGTCTTTGCCGTGCTGGCCTGGCCGCTGCTGTGGCCCGGCGATGCGGCCACCAGCCCACAGCTCATCTTGCAGGCCCTGCTCTCAGGCTTGGGTTTTTTCATGCTGGGCCTGCTGGTTTACCAGATGGCCTCGCGCCTGTTGGGCGAGGAGCAGGAGGGGCGCAAGAGCCGCGAGGCCGCGCTGCGCCAGAGCCAGGTCAACGCGCTGGTCATCAGCAACCTGGAGGATGGCGTACTGGTCATTGACCAGGCCATGGTGGTGCATTCGAGCAACCCGGCCGCGCTGGACATCCTGGGCCTGCCGCCTGACAGCCGCATGCCGCTGGATCTGAATCAGCAGCCCGTCTGGCGCCCGCTGGTGGCCATGGCCAAGGTCACGATGCGGCGCCAGGCGCCGCAAGTGGCCGATTTGAGCCTGCTGCCGCCCGGCGCCAGCCCGGTGGGCATCCACGCCCGCTCCTGGATCACCCAAAGCCTGCCGCCCAGGAGGGGCGCACATGCCACACCCAGCGCCCATTGCGTGATGTTCCTGCGCGATCTGCGCAAGGTTGAGGCCCAGGTGCGTACAGAGAAACTCGCCTCCATGGGGCGCATGTCGGCCGCCGTGGCCCATGAGATCCGCAACCCGCTCAGCGCCATCATCCAAGCCAACACCTTATTGGCCGAGGATCTGCAAGACCCTGGCGCACAGCGCCTGACCGAGATGATTCGCCAAAATGCCGAGCGCCTGCGCCGCATCGCCGAGGACATTCTGGACGTGGCGCGCGTGCAGCGCCAAGCCAGCGCCGCCGACCATGCCGAGGTGTTGGCACTGGACGAGTGGGTGCGCGAGTGCGTATACGACTGGCAGCGCCACGAACCGCAGCGCCGCCAGCTGCAGCTTCAGCTGGCCGCTGGCGCAGCCCATGTGGCCTTCGGCCGCGACCATTTGCGCCGCATCCTCGTCAACCTGCTGGACAACGCGCTGCGCTACATGGGCCCGCACGCCGACTCATTGCAGGTCTTCACGCAGCTGGGCGCCAACGGCCAGGCCATGCTCACGGTCTGGAGCGACGGCGCGCCGCTGGAAAAATCCGTGCAGCAGCATTTGTTCGAGCCTTTTTTCTCGTCGGAGAGCCGCTCCTCAGGCCTGGGCCTGTTCCTGTGCCAGGAGCTGTGCGAGCGCCATGGCGCCAGCATCGGCTACCAGCGCATCGAGCGCCCCACGGCTGAGCGCGGCGAGGTGGCCGGCAATGCCTTCGTCGTGCTGTTCAAGCGCCCGCTCAAGGCCCGCAGCGGCAGCGCCCCAGCGCTCAACGAGCTGGTTGTTTGAACATCCGGCAGCAGGCCATGCGCCAGCAACCCAGCGCTTGGGGCTGCAGGCGCTTTTCTTGTGTAAGCTAGCGCGTTTGGCACGCCAACTTCTTTTGTGCAGCGTGCTGCCCTCCCCCTTCTCTCACGCCATTTCCCCACACTCAGCGAGATTTGCCATGTTCAAGAAACTGATGCTCGGCTCCACCATCGGCCTGGCCTGCCTGATTGGCCTGGGCCCTGCCGCCGCGCAGGATGCCAAGGCCAGCAGCGCACAAGACTGGCCCAGCAAGCCCATCCGCATGATCGTCCCCTTCCCGCCCGGCGGCGGCACCGACATCCTGGCGCGCCTAGTGTCGAGCAAGCTCACCGAAGCCAAGGGCTGGAACATCGTGGCCGACAACAAGCCCGGCGTGGGCGGCACACTGGGCATTGGCGAGGCGGTCAAGGCCCCGGCCGAAGGCTATGACTTCGTGCTTGGCCAGAAGGACAACCTGGTCATCGGCCCCTGGCTCTACAAAAACTTGGGTTGGAATCCGGTCAAAGATCTCACGCCCATCGCCCACGTGGCCTATTCGCCGGTGCTGATTTCCACCAGCGTGGATTCGCCCTTCAAGAGCCTGGCCGACGTGGTGGCTGCTGCCAAGGCCAAACCGGGCACCGTCACCTACGGCTCGCCCGGCAACGGCACCTCCATCCACCTGGCTGGCCACTTGTTCGAGGGCGCCGCAGGCATTGACCTGGTGCATGTGCCCTACAAGGGCTCCAACCCCGCGCTGGTGGACGTGATCGCCGGCAATGTGCAGCTGCTGGTGTCCTCCGTGCCCTCGGCCATGGCGCAAATCAAGGCCGGCAAGCTGCGTCCGCTGGCCGTGACCTCGGCCGCGCGCAGCTCCTCCCTGCCGGATGTGCCCACCGTGGCCGAATCGGGCATCGAAGGCGTGGCACAGTTCGACGTCAGCACCTGGTATGGCGTGATGGCCCCTGCGGCCGTGCCCGCCCCCGTGGCCGATGCCATGCACGAGGCCGTCAATGCCCTGCTGGATAGCGACGAGGTGCGCCAGTCCATCCAGAAGCAAGGGGCAGAACCCAAGACCATGAGCCGCGCCGATTTCGGCGCCTTCCTCAAGCAGGACTACGAGACATGGAAGGGTGTTGTCGAGGATTCGGGCGTCAAGCTCGATTGAGCGCCTTGATTGGACGACGGACATCGAAAGGAGCGCCACAGGCGCTCCTTTTCTTTGGGCACAACACACCACAGCGTGTGTCAGTCAGCGCCCACCAGAGCGAGGGCTCGGCACCTGTTCAAAATCTCAGTGCACGCGGGCAAGAGATTTCAAACAGGCTTTCAAGCCCGCAGGCGTTCGCCGGCCTTGTCCAGCCACAGCTGCAGGCTCTGGTACAGCTCTCCCTGACTGAAGGAGCAGCTGTCCTCGGTAAACATCGCACTGGCCTCCAGCCGGTTGAGCAAGTCGCGCAGCACGGCGCCAAACTGAGCAGGCAATGCGCCCAGCAAATCAGACTGCGCCAGCGCCCATTGGCTGAAGTCCCCCGCCTGCTGCGGCTGCTGGCGCAATTGCTGTAGGCGCTGCTGCATCTGGTTCAGGCATTGCAGCGCTGGCTCAAGGGAAGAAGTCATCGGTGCTCTCTCGGTAAAAGGCAGTTGCTGGCCTGCCTGCGAGCCAGCGCCAGACCGGCGCAGGCCGCCCGATTGTCCGCCCCCGCCAGGCGCTGGGCATCCAGGTTTTCACTGATCTTGGTGCCATCGGGCTGTACAGGCCATGCTTTATCCCTAAAATAGAACGACCGTGCTTTTTTCTACCCAGCCATGACCAGTGTGCGCCCCCGTAGTGCTTCTGCTGCCATCTCCCACAAAGGGCAGCAAACCCGTCAGACGATTCTGGACGCGGCCTTGCGCTTGGTGGCCCAGGTCGGGCTGGAGGGGCTGTCGATCGGCGCGCTGGCCGAGCTGGCTGGCATGAGCAAGTCCGGCGTGTTTGCCCACTTCGGCTCGCGCGAAGAGCTGCAGATTGCCGTCATCGAGCAATACCACCAAGGCTTTGCGCAGGCCGTTTTCCAGCCTGCGCTGGAGCAATCGCACGGTCTGCCGCGGCTGCGGCGCATGGTGCAGCTGTGGATGCAGCACACCGTCTCCGGCGTGGATTCGGGGGTGTTCATCAGCGGCGCAGTCGATTTCGACGACCGCCCAGGCCCCGTCTGCCAGGCCCTGCAGCACTCGGTGCGCCGCTGGATGGACGCACTGCAGCGCGCCGTGGCGCAAAGCCAAGCGGCAGGGCATTTGAACCCTGACGCACCGCCCGCCCAACTGGTGTTTGAGATCCATGCGCTGGTGCTGGCGTTGCATTACGAAGTGCGCTTTTTGCGCAACCCCACAGCGCTGGACTATGCCCAACACGGCTTTGAGCGCCTGATTGCCGCGTATGCACCGGCGCTGCATCAGCCCCCTTGAGGGGGCGCACCCGGCCATTGGCCCAGTCTTCGTTCACCTTTGTTTACCCATCCCCCCCTTGACTGAAGGAGCCCCTCATGAGCCTGCGATACACCCCGCCCCTGCGCGACATGCACTTTGTGCTGCACGAAATGTTCGGCGCCATCGACACCCTGAACGCCTTGCCGCGCTACGCCTCGCTGGACAAAGACACCTTCAACGCCGTGCTTGAAGAGGCCGGCAAGTTCGCCGCCGAGGTCGTGCTGCCCACCAATGCCCCGGGCGATGCGCAGGGCTGCCAGTTTGATGCTGCCAACCACAGCGTCAAGACGCCCGAAGGCTTTCAAAGCGCCTACCGCCAGTACGTCGAGGCCGGCTGGCCCTCGCTGGCCTGCGAGCCCGAATACGGCGGCCAGGGCCTGCCCTTTGTGCTCAACCAGTGCGTGTACGAAATGCTCAACAGCGCCAACCAGGCCTGGACCATGTATCCCGGCCTGTCACACGGCGCTTATGAGGCGCTGCTGGCGCACGGCAGCGACACGCTCAAGCAGCGCTTTCTGCCACCGCTGACCAGCGGCCAGTGGACCGGCACCATGTGCCTGACCGAGCCGCACTGCGGCACCGACTTGGGCCTGCTGCGCACCAAGGCCGAGCCCCAGGCCGACGGCAGCTACCTGCTGACCGGCAACAAAATCTTCATCAGCGCCGGCGAACACGACCTGGCCGAGAACATCGTGCACCTGGTGCTGGCGCGCCTGCCCGATGCGCCGCAGGGCAGCAAGGGCATCAGCCTGTTCGTGGTCTCCAAGTACCTGGTCGGCGAGGATGGCCAGCTTGGCGAGCGCAACCGCATCTTCTGCACCGGCATCGAGCACAAGATGGGCATCCACGGCAACGCCACCGCGCAGCTGCAGCTCGACGGCGCCGTGGGTCACCTGGTGGGCGAGCCGCACAAGGGCCTGGCCGCCATGTTCGTGATGATGAACGCCGCCCGCCTGGGCGTGGGCAACCAGTCGCTGGGCCTGACCGAAATCGCCTACCAGAATGCCCTGGCCTACGCCAAGGAGCGCCTGCAAATGCGCAGCCTCAGCGGCCCCAAGGCGCCCGAGCAGCCTGCCGACCCCATCATCGTGCATCCGGACGTGCGCCATCAGCTGCTCACCGCCAAGGCCTATGCCGAAGGCGCGCGCATGCTGGGCAGCTACTGCGGCCTGCTGCTCGATCAGGCCCACCACCACCCCGACGAGCAGCAACGCGCCTCGGCCAATGCCCAACTGGCGCTGCTGACCCCGGTCGTCAAGGCCTTCATCACCGACAACGGCATGGCCGCCACCATCGGCTGCCAGCAAGTCTTCGGTGGCCACGGCTATATCCGCGAGACCGGCATGGAACAGCTGGTGCGCGATGCGCGCATCAACCTGATCTACGAAGGCACCAACGCCGTTCAGGCGCTGGACCTGCTGGGCCGCAAAGTCATGGGCGACCAGGGCCGCGCTCTGAACGCGCTGGGCAAGCAAATCGCCGCCTGGGCCGCCGAGCACCGCAGCGAGGCCAAGCTGGCCCAGTTCCTGCTGCCGCTGCATGAGCTGGGCGAGCGCCTGACCGAGCTGACCCAGGCCATCGGCGCGCGCGCGCAGCGCAACCCGGACGAAATCGGCGCCGTGGCCGTGGACTACCTGCGCATCGTCGGCCACATGGCCTTCGGCTGGCTGTGGGCGCGCGCCGCCCAGGTCGCGCTGGCCGCCCAGGCCCGCGGCGAGACCGACCCCATCTACGCCGCCAAGCTGGAGACCGCGCGCTTTTACTTCGCACGCCTGATGCCCGAAGTCGAAACCGCACTGCGCCGTGCGCAAAACAACGCGCAAAGCCTGATGCAGACCACGCACGCCCTGGCCTGATTGGCCTGATGCGCCAGCCCCCGCAGCCAGTGGCCGCTTTGGCGCTGGCTGCGGCCACCGCGGCAAGCGCCGCCACCGCACCACAACATGCCCATGCACCCATTCGACCAGGCCATCGCGCTGCAAGCCGGCGCCGATGACAGCTTCACCGGCCACACCAGCGAGGCCTACCGCAACATGATCGGCCCCTTCGGCGGCATCACCGCCGCCGTGCTGCTCAACGCCGCGCTGCAGCACCCCCAATGCCTGGGCCAGCCCACGGCCATGACCATCAACTTCGCCGGCCCCGTACCCGACGGCCCATTCCGCATTCAGGCCCGGCCCGTGCGCACCAACCGCTCCACCCAACACTGGCAGATCGAGCAATGGGTCGATGATCCCGAATCTGGCCAGCCCATCATCGCCACCACCGCCAGCCTGGTCACCGCCGTGCGCCGCCCCACCTGGTCGGCCAGCGATGTGCCCGCCCCCGTGCAAGGCGGCCCCGATCCGGCGCAAGAGCCCATCGTCGTCACCAGCTTCACCCCCTGGCTGCGTCAGTACGCCCTGGTGCCGCTGCAAGGCCCCATCCCCAGCGAATGGGATGGCAGCGAAAACGACGACAGCCTGACCAGCTTCTGGGTGCGCAAAAGCACGCCGCGCGCGCTGGATTTTTGCGCCCTGGCGGCCGTCTGCGACGTGTTCTACCCGCGCATCTGGCGCCGCCGCGCCAAGCAAGTGCCCGCCGGCACCGTCTCCATGACCGTGTACTTCCACGCCGACGCCCAGACTTTGGCGCAAAGCGGCGATGGCTACGTGCTGGCCCAGGCCACCGGCCAGGAGTTTCGCAACAATTTTGCCGACCAGAGCGGCCACATCTGGAACAGCGCCGGCCAGCTGCTGGCCAGCACCCACCAAATTGCCTACTACAAGGAGTAAGCCCATGTCCGAAGCCATCCTGCGCCACAGCGAAAACGGCGTTCTGACCCTGACGCTGGCGCGCCTGGAGAAGAAAAATGCCTTCACCCAGGCCATGTACGCCGAACTGGCCGACGCGCTGCACGCCGCCGCGCAGGACGAGGCCGTGCGCGTGGCGGTCATCCAAGGGCACGAAAGCGTCTTCAGCGCCGGCAATGACATCGAGGACTTCCAGCGCGCGGCCATGCAGCCGGTCGGCGACGACGCCGATCGCCCCGTGTTCCGCTTCCTGCGCGCCCTGGCCAGCTTCCCCAAGCCGCTGCTGGCGGCCGTCTGCGGCCCCGCCGTGGGCATCGGCACCACCTTGCTGCTGCACTGCGACCTGGTCTACGCCGGCGACAACGCCGCCTTCTCCATGCCCTTCGTCAACCTCGGCCTGTGCCCCGAGGCCGGCTCCTCGCTGCTGCTGCCGCGCCTGATGGGCCACCAGCGCGCCAGCGAAGCCCTGCTGCTGGGCGAGCCCTTCTTTGCCGAAGCCGCGCTCGAAGTCGGCCTGGTCAACCGCATCGTGCCCCCGGGCGAGGCCAACGCCTGCGCCCAGGCCCAGGCCGCCAAGCTCGCCGCCAAACCCTCGCGCTCACTGCGCGAAACCAAGCGCCTGCTCAAGGCCGCCCAGCAAGAAGAGGTGCTGGCGCGCATCGACGAAGAAGCGCGCATCTTCGGCCAGCTCCTGCAAGCCCCCGCCGCCCGCGAAGCCTTCGCCGCCTTCATGGAAAAACGCAAGCCGGATTTCTCCAGGCTCTGAAGCGTCCAGTGGCATTTCATCAAGGCCCTCAGGCGCATGTGCCCTGCGGGCCTTTGCGTTGTCAGCATGCCGTGTGGCCAACGGCATTTCGCTGCAGCATCGGGCAGGGCCAGGCAGGTCTGCCCCCATGCTGAGGCATCACTTGCCGATGCAAAAGCGCGAGAAGATCACGCCCAGCAGGTCGTCGGCGCCGAATTCGCCGGTGATGCGGTTCAGCGCCAGCTGGGCCAGGCGCAGCTCTTCGGCCAACAGGTCCAGCGCCGGGGCGGGGCTGTCGATCTGGGCCTGGGCCTGGTCGAGGTGCTCGCCGACTTCGGCCAGCGCCTGCACGTGGCGGGCGCGGGCCATGAAGACGTCTTCGGCCACGGTTTCATGGCCGGCCAGCTGCAGCAGGCGCTGGCGCAGTGCGTCCAGGCCTTGGCCGGTCTTGGCCGAGAGCACCAGCGCATCGGGCTGGGCGGCGCGAAAGCCGCTGGCGGCGTCGCATTTGTTCCAGACGTGGACGATGGGCACGGCGGCCATGCCATCGGGCGCGGGTGCGGGGGTGTCGCTTGCCGAGTCGGCGCTGCGCAGCCTGGCGTGCAGTTGCGCGAGGATGGCCGCGTCGCGCTGCTGGCTGGCCGGATCGTCGGCCTGCAGCGCATCGTGCAGGAACAGCACGACCTGGGCCTGCTCCAGGGCCTGCCAGGCGCGTTGCACGCCGATTTGCTCAACCACGTCGTCGGTCTGGCGCAGACCGGCGGTGTCGATGATGTGCAGGGGCACGCCGTCGATCTGGATGGTTTGCTCGACCTTGTCGCGCGTGGTGCCGGCGATGGGGGTGACGATGGCCAGCTCGGCGCCGGCCAGGGCGTTGAGCAGCGAGCTTTTGCCGGCATTGGGCTGGCCGGCGATGACCACGTGCAGGCCGTCGCGCAGCAGCGCGCCCTGGCGCGCGCGCTGGCCGATGGCGCGCAGCTGCGCCTGCAGCCCGGCGAGCTGGCCGCGCGCGTCGGCGGCTTCGAGGAAGTCCACGTCTTCTTCGGGGAAGTCCAGCGTGGCCTCGACCAGCATGCGCAGGTGGATCAGACGCTCGCGCAACTCGTCAATGGCCTGCGAGAAGGCGCCGCTGAGCGAGCGACTGGCGCTGCGTGCGGCGCTTTCGGTGCTGGCGTCGATGAGGTCGGCCACGGCCTCGGCCTGGGCCAGGTCCATCTTGTCGTTGAGGAAGGCGCGGCGCGTGAATTCGCCCGGCTCGGCCAGGCGCAGCTGCGCCAGCCAGGGGCGGCCAGTGGCCGGGTTGGGTTCGGCGGCGCTTTGCAGGCAGCGCGCCAGCAGCAGTTGCAGCACGATGGGGCCGCCGTGGGCCTGCAGCTCCAACACGTCCTCGCCGGTGTAGGAGTGCGGCGCGGGGAAGAACAGCGCCAGGCCGTGGTCGATGGCCTGGCCGTCCTCGGCGGGAAAGGGCAGGTAGTGGGCGTGGCGCGGCTGCAGTTGCCGGCCCAGCCAGTGCTCGGCCCAGGGCCGCAGGCCGCGGCCGGAGAGGCGCACGATGCCCACGGCGCCGCGTCCGGCGGCGGTGGCGATGGCGGCGATGGGCTGGGTATCGCTGGCTTGCATGGCAAAGGGCGCGCTGCTTGGCGCTCAGCGCTTGAGGGTTTGCTCCAGCACGTGCAGCTGCTGGTTGAGCTCGGTTTGCTGCTGTCGCTCCAGACGCACTTTGTTGACGGCGTGCAGCACGGTGGTGTGGTCACGGCCGAACATCTCGCCGATTTCCGGCAGGCTTTTCTGCGTCAGCTCCTTGGCCAGGTACATGGCAATCTGGCGCGGCTTGGCGATGCTGGCCGGGCGCTTTTTGCTGAGCATGTCGGTGACCTTGATCTTGTAGAAATCGGCCACGGTTTTCTGGATGTTCTCGACGCTGATCTGCCGGTTCTGGATCGAGAGCAGATCGCGCAGCGCCTCGCGTACCACGGCGATGGAGATTTCCTTGCCGCTGAAGCGCGCGTAGGCCAGCACCTTGTGCAGCGCGCCTTCGAGCTCGCGCACGTTGGAGCGCACGCTCTTGGCGATGAAAAAGGCCACGTCCTCGGACAGGGCAATGCCCTCGGCGCGGGCCTTGTTGATGAGGATGGCCACGCGCATTTCCAGCTCGGGCGGCTCGATGGCCACGGTCAGGCCCTGGTCAAAGCGCGAGACCAGGCGCTCGTGGATGTCCATCAGGCCCTTGGGGTAGGTGTCGCTGGTCATGACGATGTGCGACTTTTTCGACAGCAAAGCCTCGAAGGCGTTGAAGAACTCCTCCTGGGTGCGCTCCTTGCCGGCGATGAACTGCACATCGTCGATCAACAGCAAGTCGAGCGAGTGGTAGCGCTGCTTGAGGGCGTCGAAAGTCTTGCGCTGATACGAACGCACCACGTCGGTGACGAACTGCTCGGCGTGGATGTAGAGCACCTTGGCATCGGGCCGCGCAGCCAGCATCTGGTTGCCCACGGCATGGATCAGGTGGGTCTTGCCCAGGCCCACGCCGCCGTAGATGAACAGCGGGTTGTACATCTGCCCGGGCGCATGGGCCACATGCAGCGCCGCCGCGCGCGCCATGCGGTTGGCCGAGCCTTCGATCAGGTTGTCGAAGGTCAGCTGCGGCTTGAGGTGCGCTGCGCGCGCGCCGCCCGCACTGCCTGGGCCGCTTGCCGCACCCGCCGCTGGGGGCGCAACGCCTTCGTCGCCTGCCGGCGGCGCCTCCTCGGCCAGCGGCAGCAGCTCCTCCTCCATCAAGGGCAGTTCCATCTCCGGCAGGGCCTGGGCCTGGGGCATGGCCTGCTGCTGCAGCGTGGCCTGCACAGGCTGGTCTGGCCGCTGTTGGCTGGCCTGCGCCTGCACATGCTGGGCCAAGCCGGCAATGCCTGCCACCGCAGGCGCACTGCGAGCGCGGTGCGGCAAGGCCGTGCCCGCGCTGGCCGCGCCACCATGCCCAGCCCGCGCCGCCAGGCCAATCTGAATGTTCAGCGGCGCGCCGCTGACCTCCTGGGCGACTGCACCAATGGTGCCCAGATAATTCTTGCGGATGTGCTCCAGCGCCACACGATTGGAGACTTGCAGGCGCATGCGCGCCTGTTCGGGCTGGTAGTTGGCCTGCAAACCCTTGATCCAACTGGAGAACTGCTGCGGCGGGATCTCCAGCGCCAGACGCTCCAGACAACGCTGCCAAAAATCGGCCTGGGTTGGCTGCGTGGGGCCATCCTCCTCTTGAGGGCCTAGCTGCGTACTGGGCGGCACCTGGAACTGAGAGATTTTTTTCATTGCTTGCACCATGCCCGTCTGCCTCACCTGCCCGATTGACCCCATTTGCCCAGTGATGCCCGCGCCGTCACCGCACTTCCCGGCAGTCCTAGAAAGGGTCTGCACGAATCCAGTGCGCTGCGGCCCAGGATGCGATGCACGGCGCAAAACCGCATCGATACCAAGCGGTATCGCAAGGGTCCGCGAGCGAAGCAGAGCACCCGAATCAGCAGAGGCACACAGCGCTGCGATTCGCGCAGACCTTCCCTGGGCCATCGGCGCATCATCCGAGCGAAAAGGGCCAGATTATAAGCAGCGCGCCCCTGCCGAGAGGCAGTTATCCACAGGCCCAGATGCATCCCTCAGCCTGAGACCCCGCCCTCGCCTTTCCTCCTTCCGCACTTCCCTGGCCCAGGCTTTCCAACGACCAGTTTGGAACAAAAAGCAAAGCCATGAGATAATCTGCGGTTTGCTTTGATCTGGCAGTAGGCGCTGACTGCGCACCGAGTGCCGATCGTGCGCGGTCTGCGCCCTGCCTTTTGCCCTGGCTGGAGGCATACACGGCTTGGCCCTGCGCCTGCCCGGCAAGCATTGCTGCACGGCCTTTTGGTCATCGATTTCCTCCTTAATAGGTGAGTCTCATGAAACGTACATACCAACCTTCCAAAATCCGTCGCGCCCGCACCCATGGCTTTCTGGTGCGCATGAAAACCCGCGGCGGCCGCGCTGTGATCAACGCACGCCGCGCCAAAGGCCGCAAGCGCCTGGGCCTGTCCTGAGCCTCCGCGCTGGCTAGCAGCACAGTCCATGCCAGAGGCCTCTGCCGCTGCTGGGGCCTTATGCAGTCCAGCAGCGCCGCTGGTGCACAGGCTGCGCGAAAAACAAAGGTTTGGGGCTCTGGATCGCCAGCCTCAATGCGCCTGTGCCTCGACCACCTGGGCGCATCGCTTGGAAGGCCGCTGCATAGCGGCCCTTTGATCGTGGCTGCTGCGCATGCGTATCCGACATCTGAAAACCCGCCAACAGTTTCAGGCCATGCTGGCGCAAGCGCCCATTGCCCGAACGACGCATTTTTGTCTGCACCGTCTGCCTGTGGCTGCCCTGCCCGGCCCATTGGACGGCGCTGCGTCATCGGCGGGCGGAATCATGTCTGCTCATGTCGGCGCTTGGGTAGGGGCGCTGGTGCCCAAACGCTGGGCCAAACGAGCAGTGACGCGCAATTTGATCCGCCGCCAGGTGTATGCAGTGGCGCTGGAGCATCTGCGTGCTGCCTCTGACAGCTCCGTCGAAGGAGTTGGCATGGCTGCATCGCCTGCTCAGGTAGGCTTTGCCTGGCTGGTTCGTCTTCGGGCTGGCTTTCATGCTCCAGCTAGCTCTGGACGCGGCAAAGCCAAGAAGACTGCGCCCAAGCAGCCTGCCATGGGCCAGCAGGCCCATGCGAGTGCGCCCGTGTTGCGCAGCGCCGCGTCACCCCAATTGCGCCAGCAAGTGCGTGAGCAGTTGCAGTTGCTGTTTGCTCGCGCCGCAGCGCATGGTGTTGCCTCGGGCTCCACAGGGCTTGAGGCGAAGGCCCAACCATGATCCGCTCTGCACTGGTCGGGCTGATCAAGCTGTACCGCCTGCTGCTCAGCCCATGGCTGGGCAGCGCTTGCCGTTTCGAGCCCACCTGTTCGCAATACGCAATCACCGCCTTGCAGCGCCATGGCGCTGCGCGCGGCAGTTGGCTGACTGCCTGCCGCCTGGCGCGTTGTCACCCCTGGTGCGCAGGCGGCCATGACCCGGTGCCTGAAGCCCCGGCACAAGGGTTGTTCAGCCGCCTGATTTCTTCCTCCTCTTCGTCCAAGAAGTCCCCATGAACGATATTCGCCGCTCCATTCTGTGGGTGATCTTTGCGTTCTCGCTGATTCTGCTGTGGGATCGCTGGCAGCTGCACAATGGCCGCTCCGCATTCTTCTTCCCTCAGCCGGCCGCCACCACAGCGTCGGCGCCAGTCGCAGCCAGCGATGCCGTGCCCGGCATCACCCCCGGCGCGCAGACCCCGCAAGCCAGTACAGCGCTGATCCAGACTGGGCAGCCGCCCATCGAAGCACCGTCTGCCGCGCCTGCAGCAGCGGCCGAACGCATCGAGGTCTCCACCGACGTCTTGCGCCTGAGCTTCAGCACCGAGGGCGGCTCGCTCAACCGCGTCGAGCTGCTGGACTACGAAAACGACGCCCGCGACGGCCAGGTCGTACTGCTCGATGAGAGCAACACCCGTGCCTACGTGGCGCAGACCGGCCTGATCGGCGGCGATTTTCCGAACCACAAAACCATCATGCGCCTGGCCGATGGCCCTCGCAGCCTGGCCGATGGTCAGGACAGCCTGCAGCTGCGCTTCGAGTCGCCCGTGCAAGGCGGCGTACAGCTGGTTAAGACCTGGACGCTGCAGCGCGGCCAATACGCCATTGCCGTGCGCCACGAAGTGCTCAACCACGGTCAGGCCGCCGTGGCGCCGCAGCTGTATGAACAACTGGTGCGCGATGGCGGCACCATCGACGGCGGCGTGATGTTCACTGGCACCTACACCGGGCCGGCCATCTACACCGACGAGGAAAAATTCCAGAAAGTCGAGTTCAAGGACATCGACAAAGGCAACACCAAATTCCAGAAAACCAGCGCCAGCGGCTACGCCGCCATGGTGCAGCACTACTTTGCCGCCGCCTGGATCCCGCCTGCGGGGCTGCAGCGCGAATACTTCGTGCGCAAGCCAGGCAATGGCCTGTACGCCGTTGGCGCCATTGCCCCCTTCTCCAGCATCGCCCCCGGGGCCTCGCAAACGCTGGACAGCACCTTCTACGCCGGCCCGCAGATCGAGCGCGAGCTGCAGGAAATCAGCCCCGGCCTGGAGCTGGTCAAGGACTACGGCATGGTCAAGGCCCTGGCCAAGCCGCTGTACTGGCTGCTCGATCGGCTGCACGACCTGCTGGGCAACTGGGGCTGGGCCATCGTCGCGCTGGTGTTCCTGCTGAAGATTGCTTTCTACTGGCTCAACGCCCGCGCTTACGCCAGCATGGCCAAGATGAAGGCCATCAACCCGCGCATCATGCAAATGCGCGAGCGCTACAAGGACAATCCGCAGCAAATGCAGCAGGAGATGATCCGCATCTACCGCGAGGAAAAAGTCAACCCGCTGGGCGGCTGCCTGCCGATCCTGATCCAGATGCCTTTCTTCATCGCGCTGTATTGGGTGCTGCTGTCCAGCGTGGAAATGCGCCACGCCCCATGGATTGGCTGGATTCATGACCTCTCCGCGCCCGACCCCTATTTCATCCTGCCGCTGCTGATGATGCTGTCCTCGCTGCTGCAAGTGGCGCTCAACCCGCAACCGCCGGACCCCATGCAGGCCAAGATGATGTGGATCATGCCGCTGGTGTTCAGCGTGATGTTCTTCTTCTTCCCCGCTGGCCTGGTGCTGTACTGGTTGACCAACAACATCCTGTCCATCGCCCAGCAGTGGATCATCAACACCCGCATGGGCGTACCACCGCAGTTCAACCTGCCCAAGTTCAAGTAAGCGCCCCCATCAGCCGCCCTGCTCACCACAGGGCGGCTTTTTCATGCTCAAGCAGCGCATATGCCATCCAGCACGTACATCGCCCACTCCTCCCCCGACCTGGCCATCGCCGCGCACCAGCCGCTGGCCGAGCATGCGCACAACACGGGCGCGCTGGCTGCCAGCTTCGCGGCGCATTTCGGCGCGGCGCAGCTGGCGCGCGCCATGGGGTTGCTGCACGACCTGGGCAAATACTGCGCGCCCTTCCAGCAGCGCGCGCTGGGCGCGGCCATCCGCGTCAACCACTCCACCTGGGGGGCCAAGGTGGCGCTGGAGCAATACCGGCAACTGGGCTGGCTGCTGGCCTACGGCATTGCCGGGCACCATGCGGGGCTGGCCAATGGCGGCCTGTCGCAAGGGGGGCAGCGCCTGCCGCTGGCCGAGCGCCTGGCCGACCCGGCCCTGCCCGCGCTGGACGCCGCCTGGCAGCGCGAGATCACGCTGCCCGCGCTGCAAGAGCTGCTGGCCGAAGCCGCGCGCAAGCTGCCGCGCGACGCGCCGCACGGCCTGGGCTTCAGCGCCGCCTTTCTGGCGCGCATGCTGTTTTCCGCCCTGGTCGATGCCGACTATCTGGACACCGAGCGTTACTACGACCAGTTCCTGCCCCCCAGCCAGCGCAAGGCCGCCGCGCGCGCCCAGCCCGCCCCCAGCCTGCAGGCGCTGCGCGCGCAGCTGGACGAGCACCTGCGCGGCTTTCAGGCCGACAGCGAAGTCAACCGCATCCGCGCGCGCATCCTGGCCTACGCGCGCCAGCAGGCCACGCTGGCGCCGGGGCTGTTTTCGCTCACCGTGCCCACCGGCGGCGGCAAGACGCTGGCCTCGCTCGCCTTCGCGCTGGACCACGCCATCGCCCACGGCCAGCGGCGCGTGATCTTCGTCATCCCGTTCACCAGCATCGTGGAGCAAAACGCCGCCGTGTTCCGCCGCGCCCTCGGCCCGCATGGCGCGCAAGCCGTGCTGGAGCACCACAGCGCCTTCACCCCGCCCGCGCCGGACGCCAGCCGGCCCGACTGGCACCAGTCGCAGGCCAAGCTGCGCCTGGCCATGGAAAACTGGGACGCGCCCATCGTCGTCACCACCGCCGTGCAGTTCTTCGAGAGCCTGTTCGCCGCGCGCACCGGCGCCTGCCGCAAGCTGCACCACATCGCCAACAGCGTCATCGTGCTGGACGAGGCGCAAACCCTGCCGCTGCACCTGCTGCGCCCGGCCGTGGCCGCCATCGACGAGCTGGCGCGCCACTACCAAAGCAGCGTCGTGCTGTGCACCGCCACCCAGCCCGCGCTGCAGGCGCCGCGCTTCAAGGGCGGCCTGCGCGACGTGCGCCCGCTGGTGCAGGACGAGCACGCCCTGGCGCGCCAGCTCGAGCGCGTGCGCGTGCGCCACGCGGGCACTCTGGACGACGCGGCCCTGGCCGCCGAACTGCGCGCGCGCGAGCAGGTGCTGTGCATCGTCAACAACCGCCTGCACGCGCGCGCCGTCTTCCGCGCCATTGCCGACCTGCCCGGCGCCACGCACCTGAGCACGCTGATGTGCGCGCGCCACCGCAGCCAGGTGCTGGCCCAGGCGCGCCAGCGCCTGCAGGACGGGCTGGCCTGCCGCATCGTCTCCACCAGCCTGATCGAAGCGGGCGTGGACATCTCCCTGCCCACCGTGCTGCGCGCCGAGGCGGGCCTGGACGCCATCGTCCAGGCCGCTGGCCGCTGCAACCGCAACAAGGAGTGGCCGGTGGAACGCAGCGAGGTGCTGGTCTTCGCCACCGATCAGGCGCAATGGGCGCCGCCGCCCGAGCTGCGCGTTTACGCCCAGGCCGCGCAGGAAGTGCTGCGCCAGCCCCGGCACCAGGCCGACCCGCTGTCACCCGCCGCCATCCAGGCCTACTTCGAGGCGCTGTACTGGCAAAAAGGCGAGCAGGCGCTGGACGCCCAGGACCTGCTGGGCCAGCTCAGGCAAAGCCGCCTGGACAACCTGCCGTTCGAGCACATCGCCCACCAGTTCCAAATGATCCAGAGCGCGCAGCAGCCCGTCGTCATCGCCTGGGACGACACGGCCCGCCACGCCATCGAGGCGCTGCGCCACAGCTACACCGTGGGCGGCCTGGCGCGCCAGTTGCAGCCCTACCTGGTGCAAGTGCCCCGCCAAGCCTTCTCCGCGCTGCGCCAGGCCGGGGCCATCCAGCCCATCGCCCCCGAACGCTGGGGCGAGCAGTTCATGGCCCTGGTCAACATGGACATCTACAGCCCCCAATATGGGCTGTGGTGGGAGGAGCCAACGTTTGTGGATGCGGCCCAGCTCATTGTCTGAGGCATCTCCAACCACCGCTGCACGCCTGGGCAAAGATGCTCATCCGTGAAAACCATTGTATTTATTTGTTTCATAGGTAACTTTGATCACATAGAATACGGCGCCATCCAGGATGCTCGGCAGGTATTGAGCGCAGTGCGCGCCCTGCTACACCGCGTTCCCTGCACCGCACCGATGGTTTATGCCGGGGTTGGGCGCGCTGATGACGCTTCGTTACAAAGCCAGGCCCAACGGAAGTTGAACCGACGGTCAGGCCGATCGCGCCAGGCATCCCTTGCTACTGCTTTGGAGGAGGTCGCACGCCATGTCTTACGGAATCCGCCTTCACGTCTGGGGTGAGCGGGCCTGCTTCACCCGGCCGGAGATGAAGGGCGAACGCGTGTCGTACGACGTCATCACGCCGTCGGCCGCGCGCGGCATCCTGAGCGCCATCCACTGGAAGCCGGCCATCGCCTGGCGCGTGGACCGCATCCATGTGCTGCGCCCCATCCGCTTCGAATCGCTGCGCCGCAACGAAGTGGGCAGCAAGGTGCCGGCGGGCCTGGTCAGCAAGGCCATGAAGGCGGGCAGCACGGCCTCGCTGCTGCATTGTGTGGAGGAGGACCGCCAGCAGCGTGCCACCACCTTGCTGCGCGACGTGGCCTATGTCATCGAGGCGCATTTCGAGCTCAGCGCCCGCGCCGGCGCGGGCGACAGCGCCGGCAAGCACCTGGACATCTTCACGCGCCGCGCGCGCAAGGGCCAGTATTTCCACACGCCCTGCCTGGGCGTGCGCGAGTTTCCGGCCTTCTTCCGCCTGCTGGAAGAAGGCGAGGCGCTGCCCGCCTCCACCCTGCCCGAGGCCGAGCGCCAGCGCGACCTGGGCTGGATGCTGCACGACATCGACTTCGACCACGGGCACACGCCGCGCTTTTTCCGCGCGCGCATGGTCGATGGCGCCATCGACGTGCCCGCCTGGCACAGCGAGGAGGTCAAGGCATGATCCTGCAAGCCCTGGTGCGGCTCTACCACCGGCTGGCCGCGCAGCCCGGCAGCGGCCTGGCGCCCTACGGCTACAGCCCCGAGAAGATCAGCTACGTGATCAAGCTGCGCCCCGATGGCAGCGTGGCCGCCGTGCAGGCGCGCATGGACACTTCGGGCAAAAAGCCCAAGCCCCAGCTCATCACCGTGCCGCAGCCCGTCAAGCGCACGGTGGGCATCCAGCCCAATGTGCTGTGGGACAAGAGCAGCTACGTGCTGGGCGTGAGCGCCAGCAGCAAGCGCGCAGACAAGGAGCACGAAGCCTTCAAGGCGCTGCACCTGCCCCTGCTGGCGCAGGCCACGGACGAGGGCCTGCTGGCGCTGCGGCGCTTTTTGCAGCAGTGGCGGCCCGAGCACTTTCAGCCGCCGTTGTTCACCGAGGAAATGAAGGACGCCAATCTGGTGTTCAGCCTTGACGGTGAAAACGCCTACCTGCACGACAGGCCGGCCGCGCAGGCGCTGCGCATGCAACTGCTGCAAGCGCAAGAGGCCGGCGGCGACGCTGGCCCGCCCCCCGCGCCCGGCGCCCAGGCAGGCCCGCCCGCCATGACCTGCCTGGCCACGGGCGAGCCAGCCGCCCCGGCCCGCCTGCACCCGGCCATCAAAGGCGTGCATGGCGCGCAAAGCTCGGGCGCCTCCATCGTCTCCTTCAACCAGGACGCCTTCAACTCCTTCGGCAAAGAGCAGGGCGACAACGCCCCCGTCTCGGCGCAGGCGGCCTTTGCCTACACCACGGCGCTCAACCACCTGCTGCGCAGCGGCGCGGACAACCGCCAGCGCATCCAGATCGGCGACACCAGCGTCGTGTTCTGGGCCGAGGCGCCCGAGCCCGCCCAGGCCCAGGCCGCCGAAGACCTGCTGGCCTCGCTCTTCGACCCGATCGACGACGGCAGCGAAGCCATGCGCCTGCGGGGCGTGCTGCAAGCTGTGCAAAAAGGCCGCCCGCTGAACGCCGCGCAGCTGGACGCGGGCCTGCACCCCGACACGCGCATCTTCGTGCTCGGCCTGGCGCCCAATGCCTCGCGCCTGTCGGTGCGCCTGTGGCTGACCGATTCGCTGCAGCACTTCGTGGAAAAACTGGCCCAGCACGAGGCCGACCTGCGCATCGAACCCTGCCCCTGGCAGACCGCGCCGGCCATGCGCCGTCTGGTGCTGGCCACCGTGCCCCAGCGCGAAGGGGCCATGCCCAAGGCCGACGACGCCCCCGCGCACCTGGTGGGCGAGACGCTGCGCTCCATCCTGACCGGCGGCCTCTACCCGCGCAGCCTGCTGGCCAATACCGTCATGCGCATCCGCGCCGACGGCCACCTCTCCGGCCTGCGCGCCGCCATCTGCAAGGGCGTGCTCGCGCGCCAGCGCCGCCTGCTTCAACCATCATCGACAGAGGAGATCCCGGTGAGCCTTGACCCCCAATCGACCCAGCCCGCCTACCTGCTGGGGCGGCTGTTCGCCGTGCTGGAGCACGTGCAGCGCAGCGCCCTGGGCGCGCAGCTCAACGCCACCATCCGCGACCGTTACTACGGCGCGGCCTCGGCCACGCCCGCCAGCATCTTCCCCGTGCTGCTGCGCAACGCGCAAAACCACCTGTCCAAGCTGCGCAAGGAGCGCACCGGCCAGGCCATCCATCTGGAAAAGCTGATGGGCGACGTGATGGACAGCCTGCCCCAGCAATTTCCGCGCACGCTCAACATCGAGCACCAGGGGCGCTTTGCCATCGGCTACTACCACCAGAACCGCGCGCTGTTCACCAAGAACGAAGGCGCAGGCGACAAGAACACCACCGACACCGATTCCACCGCCACGCAGCAGGAGATTTTTGAATGAGCCAGCCCATCGCCCACCGTTATGAGTTCGTGTACCTGTTCGACGTGACCAACGGCAACCCCAACGGCGACCCTGATGCGGGCAACCTGCCGCGGCTGGACCCGGAAACCAGCCGCGGCCTGGTCACCGACGTCAGCCTCAAGCGCAAAATCCGCAACTACGTGGCGCTGGACAAGGACGGCGCGCCCGGCTTTGCCATCTACATGCAGGAAAAAGCCGTGCTCAACCAACAGCACCAGAAGGCCTGGCAGGCGCTGGGCATCCCGCCCGACGCCAAGGACGCCTTCAAGAAACTGCCCAAGGACGAAGCCAAGGCGCGCGAAATCACCGCCTGGATGTGCCAGAACTTCTTCGACGTGCGCACCTTCGGCGCCGTGATGACCACCGGCGTCAACGCCGGCCAGGTGCGCGGCCCGGTGCAGCTGGCCTTTGCCAGCTCCGTCGAGCCCGTGCTGCCGCTGGAGATCGCCATCACCCGCATGGCCGTCACCACCGAGAAAGAGGCCGAGGCCCAAAGCGGCGACAACCGCACCATGGGCCGCAAGCACATCCTGCCCTATGGCCTGTACCGCGCGCACGGTTTCGTCTCGGCCAAGCTGGCCGAGCGCACCGGCTTTGGCGAGGACGACCTGCAACTGCTGTGGCAGGCGCTGATGAACATGTTCGAGCACGACCGCTCCGCCGCGCGCGGCGAAATGGCCGCGCGCAAGCTCATCGTCTTCAAGCACGACAGCGCCATGGGCAACGCCCCGGCGCACCTGCTGTTCGACGCCGTCCAGGTCACGCGCAAGGACGACAGCGACAACCGCCCGCCCGCGCGCAGCTTTGCCGACTACCAGGTCCACATCGGCGCCGTGCCGGATGGCGTGACGGTGGAAGAAAAGCTGTAATGCCCGCGCGCGCCACGCGGGGCGTATGGCGTAGCGCCATCGCCCCGCCCAGCCAAGAACGCCAGGCATGAATGCCGCCAAGCCAAGCGCTGACCAAGCTCAGGAAGAAGACCCCATCCCGCTCTCGGCCCTGCAGCACTACCTGTACTGCCCGCGCCAGTGCGCGCTGATTCACCTGGAGCAGCTGTGGTCGGAAAACGCCCTCACGGCCGAAGGCCGGCTACTGCACCAGCGCGCCGACTCCCCAGGCGCCGAACAGCGCCATGGCGTGCGCACCGTCACCGCCATGCCGCTGCGCCACACGGCCTTGGGCATTGCTGGCGTGGCCGACGTGGTCGAGTTCCACCCCCGCGCCGCCGGCCCGCCGCAGGCCCTGCCTGTCGAATACAAGCGCGGCCGGCCCAGGGCGCATCGCGCCGATGAAGTGCAACTGTGCGCGCAAGCCCTGTGTCTGGAAGACATGCTGGGTCAGCCCGTGTCCGAGGGCGCCCTGTTCTACGGCCAGACCCGCCGCCGCCGCAACGTGGTGTTCGACGCCGACCTGCGCGCCCTGACCCTGAACACCATCGCCAGCACCCGCGCCCTGCTGGCCGCCGGCCGCACCCCGCCGCCCGTGGACGATGCCAGGCGCTGCAGCGCCTGCTCGCTCATTGACGATTGCCAGCCTCAATGGGCCCGCGCCGCGCGCCGCGTGGCGCCCTGGCTGCAAACCCAGCTGCAAGCGCCGGACTGAGCCCGCCGCCCAAGCCCGCGCCCGCACACCTGCCCGCCATGCGCCCTCTGCTCAACACCTTGTACGTCACCACCGAAGGCGCCTGGCTGCGCAAGGACGGTGAAAACCTCGTCGTCGAAGTCGAAGGCCAGCCGCGCGCGCGCCTGC
The DNA here is from genome assembly GCF_002288875.1 of Vandammella animalimorsus. Taxonomy (NCBI): domain Bacteria; kingdom Pseudomonadati; phylum Pseudomonadota; class Betaproteobacteria; order Burkholderiales; family Comamonadaceae; genus Vandammella; species Vandammella animalimorsus. The sequence goes on from NZ_NTBH01000004.1 coordinate 244,513, forward strand.
CCGTGCACATGCTGCAAGGCCTGGTCTGCATCGGCCACGTGCTCGTCTCCCCCGCGCTCATGGGCCATTGCGCCCAGCGCGGCATCTGCATCAGCCACCTCAGCTCCAACGGCCGGTTTCTCGCCCGCGTGGAAGGGCCCGTTTCCGGCAACGTACTGCTGCGGCGCGCGCAATACCGGTGCAGCGACCAGGACCAGGGCGCAGCCATCGCCCGCCACATCGTCGCCGGCAAAGTCTTCAACCAGCGCGCCGTGCTGGCCCGCGCCCTGCGCGACCACGCCAGCAGCATGGCGCCCGCCGCCACCCAGGCCCTGCAGCACGCCACGCTGCGCCTCAAACGCATCAGCCAGCAAGCGCGCACCTGCGCCGACACCGGCGCCCTGCGCGGCCTGGAAGGCGAAGCCGCGCAGCTGTACTTCAGCGTCTTCGACCACCTGATCCGCGTGGACGAGCCCGCGCTGCGCTTTACCGGCCGCAGCCGCCGCCCGCCGCGCGACGCCGTCAACGCCCTGCTCTCGCTGCTCTACACCCTGCTCACCCACGACTGCCGCAGCGCACTTGAAACCGTGGGTCTGGATCCTGCCGTCGGCTTTCTGCACCGCGACCGCCCCGGCCGCCCCAGCCTGGCGCTGGACCTGATGGAAGAATTCCGCCCCGTGCTCGCCGACCGACTGGCCCTTTCGCTCATCAACCGCCGGCAAATCGGCCCACGCGACTTCCAAACACTGGACAACGGCGCCGTGCTCCTCAAAGACGACGCACGCAAAACCGTGCTCACCGCCTGGCAGGAGCGCAAGCGCGAGCAGCTGCAACACAGCTTCACCGGCGAAAACGCCCCCATCGGCCTGTTCCCCTTCGTACAGGCCCAGCTGCTGGCACGCCACCTGCGCGGCGATCTGGACGCCTATCCGCCCTTCATCTGGAAATAAGCCCCCAGCCAAGCACCCGCCATGTTGATCCTGGTCAGCTACGACGTCAGCACCCGCACCCCGGAAGGCGAACGCCGCCTGCGCCGCATCGCCCGCGCCTGCCAAGACCATGGCCAGCGCGTGCAATACTCCGTCTTCGAAATCGAAGTCAGCACCGCGCAATGGGTGCCGCTGAAACACAAGCTGAGCGAGCTGATCGACCCGCAAACCGACAGCCTGCGCTTTTACTACCTGGGCCAGAACTGGAAACACAAAGTCGAGCACATCGGCGCCAAGCCCGCACTCGACCTGCAAGGCCCGCTGGTGTTCTGAACAGCACGGCCGCCCCGCACCATCCCCAGCATCCGCGAACCCCAAGCGTCCTACGCATTGCAAGACAGGTTCGCACACAGCGCAAGGCATTGATTAGCAAAGACATTCCCGCGAAAGCCACCAAGCGGCCATGCACCCAAGCCCGCCCCAACCGTAGATTCGCGCCATCAAACTCAAAAAACGCTGTCCATCAACGCGTTATAAAGATGCTGTCGCGCCCCTCGCGGGCGCGTGAGTTGAAACGGGGCCTTCTCTGTGTATTCGGGGGAACGTCTGAACGTCGCGCCCCTCGCGGGCGCGTGAGTTGAAACACTGCAACCGCGTTGATGAATCTCGCGGGCTATGGGTCGCGCCCCTCGCGGGCGCGTGAGTTGAAACTGCACGCTTTCGACGTAATCACAAACAAGTGGTACGGTCGCGCCCCTCGCGGGCGCGTGAGTTGAAACGTGTCCATTGCACAGATTTGTACCGGCGCAAAACGGTCGCGCCCCTCGCGGGCGCGTGAGTTGAAACTCTGCCCGGTATTATGAAGATGGGCAGTGGACTACGTCGCGCCCCTCGCGGGCGCGTGAGTTGAAACATAGTCGCGCTCGGCCTGTTCCTTGGCGCGTTTGTCGCGCCCCTCGCGGGCGCGTGAGTTGAAACGATCTGCGCCACCGCCGCATTACTGACCTGCGCCTGGTCGCGCCCCTCGCGGGCGCGTGAGTTGAAACATCATCACCTGCGGACAATCCAGACCAACCTACGTCGCGCCCCTAGCGGGCGCGTGAGTTGAAACACGGCAGCACGCTGGAAGATACCAAGGTGCTTGGTCGCGCCTCTCGCGGGCGCGTGAGTTGAAACGGACTTTGCCTGCCCGGAATCCGCGCATGGTTAGCGTCGCGCCTCTCGCGGGCGCGTGAGTTGAAACCGCTACGCCACCACAGACCGCGCCCGCCTGCGGATGTCGCGCCTCTCGCGGGCGCGTGAGTTGAAACTCTCTGCTTTCGTCTGCCTTATCGGCGCCTGTTTGTCGCGCCTCTCGCGGGCGCGTGAGTTGAAACGATGGCCTGTCCTACACCTACGGCAAAAACAGCGTCGTCGCGCCTCTCGCGGGCGCGTGAGTTGAAACCCCAAGCCATTCGTCGCTGCCCAGCCCGTCACTGCGTCGCGCCTCTCGCGGGCGCGTGAGTTGAAACTCCAGCCTGGCTGCAATGCGTTGGATGCGCGCCATGTCGCGCCTCTCGCGGGCGCGTGAGTTGAAACGCGCAGGACGACCACGGCCTGCGCGTCGAGGGTCGTCGCGCCTCTCGCGGGCGCGTGAGTTGAAACATCGCGCTCGGCTTGCGCCTTGCTGACCTCCTCGGTCGCGCCTCTCGCGGGCGCGTGAGTTGAGTGCGTATTGCACGTTTTACAAGCAGTGAAATTGCCTTGCTTGTTGCTCTCTGGCATCACGGCAAAAAAGCGAGGCGGCGCTGGGCGGCGCGACCTCGCTGGCTGTGGCGCTGGATTGAGCGCGTTTATTGCTGCGTCCAGCCAGGTTGCAGCAGTTCGGCCACGACGCGTGCCACGCCCTGTTGCCAGGGCGGCATGGTCAGGCCGAAGGTGTGCTCGAAGTGCGTGGTGTCCAGGCGCGAGTTCAGCGGTCTGGCAGCAGGTGTGGGGTATTCGCTGCTGGGGATGGGCACCAGCTGGGCGCAGGCGGTGGCCGGGTCGATGCGGCGCGCCTGTTCGAAGATGTATTGCGCGTAGTCGAACCAGCTGGTGGCGCCGCTGGCCGTGAGGTGGTAGATGCCGCCAAAGGCCGGGCTGCCCTGCATGGCTTGCAGTAGGGCCTGCGCGGTGGCGTCGGCCAGCAGTTCGGCGCCGGTGGGTGCACCGATCTGGTCGGCCACGATGCGCAGTTCCGGGCGCTGGGCGCCCAGGCGCAGCATGGTTTTGAGGAAGTTGTTGCCGTGCGCGCCATAGACCCAGCTGGTGCGCAGGATGAGGTGTTTGGCGCCGCTTTGGGCAATGGCCTGTTCGCCGGCGAGCTTGCTCTGGCCATAGACGGACAGCGGGGCTGGGGCATCGTTCTCGCGCCACGGGGTGTGGCCGCTGCCGTCAAAGACGTAGTCCGTGCTGTAGTGCACCAGCCAGGCGTCGAGGGCGCTGGCCTCTTGGGCGAGCACCTGCGGCGCCACGGTGTTGATGGCGTGGGCTTGCTCAGCTTCGCTTTGCGCCCGATCGACGGCGGTGTAGGCCGCGGCGTTGACGATGGCCTGTGGCGCGATGCGGCGAATGGCCTCGCGCAGCGCCTCGGGCTGGGCCAGGTCGCCGCCCTGCTGGGCATCGCTGCGCTCGGGCGCGATGACCTCACCAAGCACGGCCAGGCTGCGCTGCAGCTCCCAGCCGACCTGGCCGTTTTTTCCCAATAGCAAAATTTTCATGGTTGGATGCCCTCCTGTACGTGGCCCGGCAAGGCCTTGCCAGCGCTGCGGGCTGCCCCAATCCGCTAATTGCCCGCCGTGCAGAGATTTTGAACAGGCGCTCGCGTTCAGGCCGCGGCGTATTGCTTGGCCAGCCAGTCGCGATAGGCGCCGGTTTGCACGTTGCGCACCCAGTCGGCATTGTCCAGATACCACTGGACGGTTTTTTCGATGCCGCTGTCGAAGGTTTCGGCTGGGGCCCAGCCCAGTTCCTGTTGCATTTTGCGCGCGTCGATGGCGTAGCGGCGGTCGTGGCCGGGGCGGTCGGCGACAAAACGGATTTGCTCGGCGTAGCTGAGGCCATCGGCGCGCGGGCGCAGCCGGTCGAGCAGCGCGCAGATGCGGCGCACGATGTCGATGTTGGCCATTTCGTTGTGCCCGCCGATGTTGTAGGTCTGGCCGGGCGTGCCCGCTTCAAGCACGCGGCGAATGCCGCTGCAGTGGTCCTTGACGTAGAGCCAATCGCGGATCTGCTGGCCATCGCCATAGATGGGCAAGGGCTTACCGGCCAGGGCGTTGGTGATGACCAGCGGGATGAGCTTTTCCGGAAAGTGCAGCGGCCCGTAGTTGTTGCTGCAGTTGGTGGTCAGCACCGGCAGGCCGTAGGTGTGGAACCAGGCGCGCACCAGATGGTCGCTGGCGGCCTTGGTGGCGCTGTAGGGGCTGTTGGGCTCGTAGGGGTGTTGCTCGGTGAAGGCCGGCGCATCGGGCGCGAGCGTGCCGTACACCTCGTCGGTGGAGACGTGCAGGAAGCGAAACGCTGCCTTCTCGGCCCCGTCCAGCGCGCCCCAGTGCGCGCGGGCAGCCTCCAGCAGGCGGAAGGTGCCCAGCACGTTGGTGTGCAAGAAGTCCTCCGGGCCGTGGATGGAGCGATCCACGTGGCTTTCGGCGGCAAAGTGCACGATGGCGCGCGGCCGGTGCTCGGCCAGCAGGTTGGCTACCAGCTCGGCATCGGCAATGTCGCCCTGCACGAACTGGTGCCGCGCATCGCCTTGCAGCGGCGCCAGGTTCTGCAGATTGCCTGCGTAGGTGAGCTTGTCCAGCGTGACTATGGGCTCACCGACGCGCTCGATCCAGTCGAGCACGAAATTGGCGCCGATGAAACCAGCGCCGCCAGTGACAAGAATCATGTCAGTACACCTCCGCCTCGGGGTTGGTGCGCTCGAGCTCGTAGCTGGCCGCCAGCATGGCCAGGCGCCCGATGACGCCATACATGTAGAAGCGGTTGGGCAGGGCCTCGCCGGGCTTGCCCTTGGCATCGAGCACGTGGCCAGGCTCAAAGCTCAGTGGCAGAAAGGTCGCGCCCGGCGCGTTCAGGTTTTCCTCAGCGCCCTTGCTGGCGTGGGTGCGGTAAAAGCCGCCCACCACGTAGCGGTCGAGCATGTACACCACCGGCTCGGCCGTGGCGCCGTCGATGCTTTCGATGGTGGCCACACCCTCCTGGATCAGCAGATCGCTGACCTGCTGGCCGTCCTTGATGACCGACATCTTGTTCTTGGTGCGGCGGTTGATGCTGTCCAGCTCGGCCGCGTCCTGCACCATCATCACGCCCATGCCGTAGGTGCCGTTATCGGCCTTGATGGCCACGTAAGGCTTCTCGGTGATGCCGTATTCCTTGTATTTGCGCCGGATCTTGGCGAGCACGGCGTTGACGTTTTCTTGCAGGGCCTCAATGCCCTGGCCCTGTGCAAAATCCACCCCCGTGGCCTGCGCAAACACCGGGTTGATCAGCCAGGGGTCGATGCCCAGCATCTTGCCGAAGCTCTTGGCCACGTCGTCGTAGGCCTTGAAATGCTGGCTCTTGCGGCGCACGCTCCAGCCAGCATGCAGCGGCGGCAGCAGGAACTGCTCGTGCAGGTCTTCCAAAATGCCCGGCGTGCCTGCCGACAAATCGTTGTTGAGCAAGATCGTGCAGGGGTCGAACTGCTTGACCTGCAGGCGGTGCTTGGTGCGGTTGACTGGTTCGAGCAGCAGCTCTTCGCCATTGGCCAGCGTCACCGTCGTGTCCTCGGTGATCTCCGGGCTGATCGAGCCGATGCGCACATTCAGGCCGGCGGCGCGGAAAATGCGCTGCAACTGCGCCACGTTGGCCAGGTAGTAGGGGTTGCGCGTGTGGTTCTCGGGGATCAGCAGCAGATTGCGCGCCTCCGGGCAAATCTTCTCGATCGCCGCCATCGTGGCCTGCACCGCCAGCGGCAGCATCTCTGCCGTGAGGTTGTTCCAGCCGCCAGGGAACAGGTTGGTATCCACCGGCGCAACCTTGAACTGCGCATTGCGCACATCCACCGAGCAGTAAAACGGCGGCGTGTGCTCCATCCACTCCAGGCGGAACCAGCGCTCAATGGCGGGCATGGACTCAAGAATGCGCTGCTCCAGCTCGCTGATAGGGCCGGTCAATGCGGTGACGAGGTGGGGAACCATGGGTCTATGTCCTTCATGCATCAAAACCCGGCCATTGTAGTCAGCCCATGCCATGCGCCACGGGCCATGGGCCAGCGGCGGTTGAAGCCGCTGCCCACTTGCTCGAAGCTCCAGTGCCGCCCGAGCTGGCCGTTGGTCTGGATTTGGATGTCCTGGTAGTTGACGCTCCAGCCGTGGCCAAAGTCCAGCGATTGGTGGCGCTTGAGGCTGTCGTAAGTGCGCGTGACGGTCAGCGGCAGGCCCTCTACGTCCAGGCTGAGGTCTTCGAAGCTCAGTTGCAGCGGCGCGGTTTTTTGCGCGCCTTCAATGGCCACGGTGATGCGCGCGCTGGTTTGCTTGCCGCTGGTGTCGGTGGCAATCAGGCCGATGTCGTACAGGCCGTTGGCGATGGTCTCGTAGCCTTCCCCGTCAAGCAGACAGTTGTAAAGGAGAATTTGCCCGTTCGCATTGTTGACGAAAGACGCTCGGTGGCAGGTTGCCGAGCGACTCATGCGGGCGTTCTTCGTTGTAGCTTTGCAGCCAGAGGTCGGTGATGTCGCGCACCTGCTCAAGATCTTCGAACAGGCGCGCGTCCAGCGCTTCGGCGCGATAGGTTTTGTTGAATCGTTCAATGTAAGCGTTTTGGTTCGGCTTGCCCGGTTGGATGTGGCGCAGCTCGACGTGATGCTTGCGACACCACTCCACCAAGCTTTGTGCGGTGTATTCAGGGCCGTTGTCACAACGAATGGCCTTGGGCAAACCGCGCCATTGCTTCAGCTGCTCCAGTGCACGAATCACCCGCTCGGCCGGCAGGCTGGTGTCAATCTCGATGGCCAGGGCTTCACGCACGCCTTCGTCCAGTACATTGAGGGTGCGGAAGCGCCGGCCTCCGCAGAGCGTGTCGGCCATGAAATCCATCGACCATAGGGCATTGGCTTGCATTGGCACGTTCAGTGTCTGTCTCTCCCGCATCGGCAGGCGCTTCTTCGTCCGTCTCGGCAGATTGAGTTTGAGTTGGCAGTACACCCGCCAGACCCGCTTGTGGTTCCAAGGGTGCCCATCCAGGCGCAGGCGCCGGAAGCACTTCCAGAAGCCCCATCGCCCGTGCCGTGCAACCAGCCCCTGCAATGCGTCAATGACTTGGGTATCCTTCGCGATCGTTTCCGTCGCCGGCCGATACCACGAAGCCTTTGCCAGACCACTGGCGCGGCACGCCCGTTGCACCGACAAGCCATGCTCAACCACCAGAACCTGCGCCAACTCGCGCCGCTCTAGCGGTCCCAGTGCTTTTTTGCAATGACATCCTTCAAGGCATGAATCTCCAGCGCCTGCTCGGCATACAAGCGCTTGAGACGACTGTTTTCAGCCTCAAGCTCGCGCATCCGCGCCAACTCCGCAACATCCATGCCGCCATAGCGGCTCTTCCATTTGTAGTAGGTCGCCACGCTGATGCCGTGACTACGCACCAGATCCTTGACGGGAATGCCTGCATCGCCCTCCTTCAGGATCCCCACAATCTGGGATTCAGTGAACTTGCTCTTGCGCATCTGAACTCTCCTTCAGTCATCTTCATAGACTGCCAAAAGTTCTCCTTTAGAACTGTCTCAATTGAGGGGAAGCTTACGTTAGGCTGCCATAGGGCCAGAGTTGCGGCCAGTGAGGCAAAGATGAATTTCGACTTCAACTCGCTCCTCATCTGCTATCAACCAAAATCACTGGAATCTATTGCCACGAAGTTTGCACAGGCTCCTTGGCAAGGGATTTATTCACTATTAAAGGCTTTCCATTCATTTGATCCACACCCTCCGGATAAAGCAACAAACCCTTCAACTTATTTTTCTTGACGATCGAATAAAAATCATCACTCACAAACTTATACCAATTCCCATAACGGCCATCTTTAAAAACATGCACCCCAGGCTCAATCATTTCTTTTTTTAAGTAGAATTTTCTAATATATGTAAATTTTGCATCCATCGAGTCATAACGATTCAAATTCCCCTCAGACATTTCCTCATCAATACAATTAATAGTTCTCGTTACATGAAACAAAAAATATTTATCGCTAACCCCAATAATATCCAAAGGATAAAAAATTCCATCTTTTGATATCAATTCTTTCAAAGCATCGACAGCCCGCTCACTCATAATCATCAGATTCGTAGAAGGAAAATCTGATCCATCAAGTGTTTTTCGACTCTCTCGATAGGGGTGCATCTTCAATTTTTTATACCTATCCAGAGGCAAAGGATCTTTCAGACGAACTGTAACTTCAAATTCTTGAGTTGAATTGCCATTAGCATCATCCTGAATATCCTCGTCACGTATAACCAAGGCCGTATACCTGGACCACATCGAATACATATAAAAATTCATGGATTGATACCTCTTGTATTTAATTCAATTTCTCCACTCAGAAGCTCTCGTCTCATCCTGTCTAATGCGCGAAGAACTTCATCTCTACCTCCCACTGCATCAGCTGAGGATAATTCACGCAAAACATAATTAGCATACGCTTTGGTATGATTACCACAATGGACTGCCCCCGACATACCGCTTTTGCAACCCGCCAAGTAAACCCCATTCAAAGGGGAATTGATATTGATGTTGTGTTTCTGAAGCAAAGCCATCGCCTGTTTACCCGAGTCGTATGCCTTACCAACAATATGATGCGCCTGTGTTCCAGGAGGACGAAATATCCCCATTTCCCTCATATTAATATCAAGATCCACAGAACTTGGATTTAAATTCCCCAACCGAAGGTTTCCAACATTAACCTTAATGTGCTTAAAGAAAAAGCCAAGATGCTTTTTCACCATCCCGCACAATGCCTTGCCAAATTTCACACAGATAAGCTCACTGGCAATATCTTCGGCTGCACCAGCGTAATTGCCGGTAGCTACATCAAAGCCAATGGAGGCGATGGTATACATGTTTGCCAATGTATTAAGAGATGTCAATGCGCCACCAAAGCTAAAACCACCAATCCCAAAATTCCCACTAGGATCAACATGATTCACGGGATCGGCATTGGCATACAGGTATTTGTTCAGCGTCAGCGGGATGCGCTGGTCGCCGGGGTGTTCATCCATGCTGATGAAGCGCCCGGTACTCGGGTCGTAGTCCCTGGCCCTGAGGTAGATCAGGCCCGTGTCCGCGTCATAACGTTCGCCTGTGTACAGGTGCGTGGGCGGGTTTTGGTCTGCTGCCAGGCTGTCGCCTTCCAGCCAGTTGCCAAAGGCATCAAAGCTGTAGCTTCGGCTTGTGTTGCCATCTGCGATCAGGCGCGTGGTGCCCTGTGCGTCGGCGTAGATTTGTTTGGTGGTCGCGCCGTCGCTTTGGCTGATGAGCTCGCCCACTCCGCCCGGGGTGTGGACGTAGGTCTTGTGCGTCCAGGGCTGGGTGTTGACGCGCGTGCTTTCAACGACTACTTCGTGATAAGGCCGCTCGCTGTCCAGGCTGTAGTGGGTTTCGGTTTTGCTCGTGCCTTGGGTGACGAGTTTCTTGATTCGCCTGCCTTGCGGGTCGTAGCCGTATTGGATGGTTTTGTTGTTTTGGCCTGTGTGCTCGACCTTGATGAGCCGGTTGTCGCTGTTCCAGCTGTAGGCGGTCTTGTTGTTGCCGTTGGCTTTTTCAACGAGGTTGCCTTTGCGGTCGTAGCGGTAGCTTGTCGTGCCTTCAATGCTGTCGCTGCTCTGCGTGAGGCGGTCGTTGGCGTCGTATTGGTAGGTCGTGGTTTGGTTGATTGCGCCTGTGACTGTGCGGGACGTGCGGTTGCCGACTTTGTCGTATTGGTAGGCGATGCTCAGGGTTTGCGCCGTGGGCTGGGTTTGCTGGATGTGTTCCTGCGTGAGTTTGCCCGCCGGGTCGTATGTCCAGTCGATGGTGCGTTGGGTAGTAGGCGCAGTACTGCCCGCAGCATGGATGACTTCCACTGCCTGCGTGCGCTGGCCGTCGCGGTTGTGCTGGTAGTCGAACTGGGCCAGGGTTTGGCCTTGGCTGCCCTGGTGCCGGATTTGGCTGATGTGCCCGTCCGGGGTGTATTGGTAGCTGGTGCTTGAGCCGTCGCTTCTTTGGATGTGCGTCAGGCGGCCTGCCCCGTCGTGGGTGAATTGGTTGGCGGCGGCGTCGCTGCTGGCTTGCAGGCTTTGCAGTTGGCCTGCGGCGTCCCAGCTGGCGTTGATGCGGTGTTCGGGGCTGTTGCCGCTGGCGGGGGTGTGCAGTTGGGTGCGGCGGCTGTTGGCGTCCCATTGGTAGTTTTGGCGGCTTTGGTAGGCGCTGCTGCCGCTCAGTTGCGCTGCGCTGTGGGTGGTGCTTTGTTGGGTGACTCGGCCCAGCAGATCGAGGTCGCGGGTTTCTGTTCCGTCTCGGCTGTCGCTGGTCTGGATGTGCCGGCCGTGGCTGTCGTAGCTGCGGCTTTGGCTGCTGCCGTCTGCGCGGTGTTCGCGGGTGATTTGGCCCCAGGCGGGGTTGGGGATGTTGCCGCTGGCTGCGGCTCCGTATTCCCAGGTGGTTTGGCTGCCGTCAAAGTGGGTTTTTTGTGTGAGTTGGCCCAGGGCGTTGTAGTGCAGGGCCTCATTTGCGCCGTCGGCCAGGGTGCGCTGCACTCTGCGCCCTGCCCTGTCGTAGCCGTATTGGGTGGTTTTGCCTTCAGCGTCGGTTTGCGCGAGCAGTTGGCCTTGGCTGTTGTACTGGTAGCCGGTGGCGTTGCCTTGGGCGTCAGTGACTTGGCTCAAACGCCCGAGGCTGTCGTAGCTGTAGCCGGTGGTGCGCCCCTCTGGGCTGGTCTGGGCGGTTCTTTGGCCTACTGCGCTGTATTGGTAGTGGGTGGCAGCGCCGCTGGGCTGAGTGGTGGCGGTTTTTTGGTGGGCGGCGTTGTAGCTGTGCCGTGTGATCTGGCCCAGGGGGTCGGTTTCTTCGGTGAGGTTGCCGGCTGCGTCGTAGCGGTAGTGGGTGCTGCGGCCCAGGGGGTCGGTGCTTTGGGTTTGCCGCCCTGCCAGGTCGTATTGGTAGGTGGTGCTGTGGCCCAGAGCGTCGGTGGCGCTGGTGATTTGCCCGGCGGCGTCGTAGGCGGTGGCGCTTGTGTGGCCGGCAGGGTCGGTGGTTTGGATGGCGCGCCCGAGGCTGTCGTATTGGGTTTGGGTGCACAGGCCGGCCTGGCAGGCGCGGGTTTCGCGCCCTTCTGCGTCGTAGGCCCAGGTGTCTGTCAGGCCGCTGGGGTGGGTGGTTTGGGTTTTGTCGCCACGCTGGTTGTATTGGTGGCGCGTGATCTGGCCCAGGGGGTTGGTTTCCTGGGTGAGTTGGCCGGCGGCGTCGTAGTGGTAGCTGCTGCGCTGGCCTTCAGGGTCGGTTTGGCTGGTCAGGCGTCCGGCGGCATCGTGCTCGCTGGCCATTTGAATGGCCGTGGGCGCTGCGCCTGGGCTGAGCACGGCGCTGGTGGCTGTGCTGCTGAGCTGGCCTGCTGCGTCGTATTGGTAGTTGGTTTGGGTGCCGTCGGGCGCGGTCTCGCTTTGCTTGCGCTGGGCGCCGCTGATGCGGGCATAGCTGTAGCGCGTGGCGTTGCCCGCCGCGTCGGTCAGGCGGTTGAGGCTGCCCTTGGGGTCGTAGCCCAGGCGGGTGGCCTGGCCCAGGGGGTTGGTGATGGCGGTGAGGTCATTGGTGGCGCTGTCCCAGGTGTTGACCGTGGCGTGGCCTGCCGCGTCGGTGATGCGGGTGATTTGGCCTGCGCTGTTGTATGCCGTGCGGGTGGTTTGGCCCAGGGGGTTGGTTTCTTCGGTGATGTTGCCAAACTGGTCGTAGGCGCGGGTGGTTTTGCGGCCCAGCGGGTCGATGACTTCGATTTCGTTGTCGTTGGCGTCGTAGGCGTAGCGGGTGATGCCGCCAGCGGCGTCGGTGATTTGGGTGACGTTGCCCCTCTGGTCAAAGTCGTAGACGGTGGTGTGGCCGTTGCGGTCTTTGATGGTTTGGCGCTGGCGGGCCACATCGGTGCTGATGTGGATGGTTTTGCCCTGCCCATCGGTTTGGCGCACGATGCGCCCGTCCTGGTCGTATTCGGTTTTGAGCAGCAGGCGGCCCAGGGGGTCGGTGTAGTCGGTCAGCAGGTGGGCCTGGCCGGCCTGGGCGCTGTAGCGGTAGTTCGATTGCGCGCCGCTGGGCTCGCTGTGGCTGATGAGGTTGCCCGCGCTGTCGTATTGGTAGTGGTGGGTTTGGCCTGCGCCGTGGATTTGGCTGATGCGCCCTTGCGCGTCGCGCACGAATTGCAGCGCCCAGCCGTCCACGCCGCTGTGGCGGATGCCGCTTTCGTGGAAGTCGAGGGTGTTGCCGCGCGGGTCTTTGATTTGGCGGATGCCGAAGTGTTTGTCGAGCAGGTATTGGCTGCCGTCGCGTTGGGTGAGTTTGAATTGGCTGGGGTCGAAGGTGTCGACGCTGCCCATGTCGAACAGCGCGCCGTTGATGATTCTGAGCTGGCCGTGATTGATGGCTTCGAGCTGGGCGCCGCTTTGGTTGCGGGATTTGGGCTGGAAGGCGATGGCGATGTCCATGTTGCCGATCCAGCCCAGCAAGGGCACGCATTCGGGCTGGGCGCGCAACTCGAATTGTTCGAGCTGGCCGCCGGGCAGGCGCACGCTGGCTACGCGCGCGCCGGCGGGGCGGGCGCACATGCGGCGGTTGAAGCCGCTGCCCACTTGCTCGAAGCTCCAGTGCCGCCCGAGCTGGCCGTTGGTCTGGATTTGGATGTCCTGGTAGTTGACGCTCCAGCCGTGGCCAAAGTCCAGCGATTGGTGGCGCTTGAGGCTGTCGTAAGTGCGCGTGACGGTCAGCGGCAGGCCCTCTACGTCCAGGCTGAGGTCTTCGAAGCTCAGTTGCAGCGGCGCGGTTTTTTGCGCGCCTTCAATGGCCACGGTGATGCGCGCGCTGGTTTGCTTGCCGCTGGTGTCGGTGGCAATCAGGCCGATGTCGTACAGGCCGTTGGCGATGGTCTGGCTTTGGATGTGGCCGAGCTTGGCGTCGATCACGCTGCTGCTGCCTTGGGCCAGTTCGCTCCATTGGTTCTGCCCCGATGGGCTGATGAGCAGTTGCCAGCGGGCCAGGTGCGCGTCGCTGGCTGTGCCCACCACGTCCGTGGGCGAGCTGATGGTGGCTACGCTGATTTGCTCGCTGCTGGCCGGCGCGGTGATTTGGGCTACTGGGTCGTCGCTGTCGCCGGCATGGGCAACGCTGAAGGCTTCTTCGACGCTGATGCTGGCGCCTTTGCTGTCGCGCACGGTGGCGCGCACGGGGTAGCGGCCGGCGGTGGTGGCGGTGTAGCTGGCCTGCCAGGCGCTGGGGTTGGCGCTGTCGTTGGGGGTGAAGGGGTGGCTGCGCCCGGCGATGGCGGGGTTGTGCAGGGTGTAGGGGGGCGTGCCGCCGCTGGGCAGGATGGTGATGGCGGCGCTTTGGCCCACTTGCAGCACGGGCGGGGCGATTTGCACGCTGGCGGCCAGCGGGGCGACGATGGGCTCGCTCACGTGCAGGGTCCAGCTTTGCTGGACGCTGGCCTGGCCATCGCTGACGGTGACGGTGAGCGTGTGGTTGCCGATGCTGGCGGGCACTCCGCTGATGAGGCCGCTGGCGTTGACGCTGATGCCGCTGGGCGCGCCGCTGAGTTGGTAGGTGAGGAAGTCGCCATCGGGGTCGCTGGCCTGCACCTGATAGCTGTAGGGCTGGCCGCGCTGGGCGCTGCTGACGGGCGCGCTGTGGATGACGGGCTGGCCGTTGGCGCCCACGCGCAGGGTCCAGCTCTGGCTGGCCCAGGCGCCGTGGGGGTCGCTCACGCGCAGTTCCACGGGGTGGTTGCCCGCCGTGGGGTTGGTCCAGAGGATGGCGCCGGTGGCGCTGATGCTCATGCCGACGGGGGCGGTGTGCAGCTGGTAGCTCAGCAGGTCGCCATCGGGGTCGCTGGCCTGCACCTGGTAGCTGTAGGTCAGGCCGGGCTGGGCGCGCTGCACGGGCTGGCTGCCGATGCTGGGCGGGCGGTTGGCCGAGAGCTGCACGTAGACCTGCCAGCTTTGCTGGGCCTGGGCGCCGTGGCTGTCGCGCACGATGAGGCTCACGCGCTGCGGGCCGTTGTGCGCGGCGCTGGGGGTCCAGTCGATGCGGCCGGTGGCGGCGTCGATCTGCATGCCCGAGGGAGCCTGGGCGAGCCGGTAGCTCAAGGGGTCGCCATCGGGGTCGCTGGCCTGCACCTGGTAACGCCAGGCGCTGCCAGCCGTGGCCTGCACGGGCGGGGCGCTGGTGATGCGCGGCGCGCGGTTGCCGCTGCCGGCGATGGAGATGTCCCAGCTCTGGCGCGCCAGGCTGCCCTGGCCGTCGCTGACTTCCAGGCCCACGGGCACGAGGCCGGCCAGGTCGGCGGGCACGCGCCACTGGATGAGGCCGTTGGCGTCGATGTGCATGCCTGCGGGGGCATGGGCGAGCTGGTATCCCAGCGGATCGCCATCGGGGTCGCTGGCCTGCACCTGGTAGCGCCAGTCGCTGCCTTGGGCGGCGGTGACGGCAGGCAGGCTGCTGATGCGCGGCGCGCGGTTGCCGCTTGTGCCGCCCGCGCCCTGGATGACCACGCTGAAGATTTGCGCGGCGGCTCCGCCGCGGCCATCGTCGGCGGTGATTTCCAGGGTGGCGCTGCCAGTGGCGCCTGCGGGCACTGCCCATTCGACCAGGCCGCCAGCGCCCAGGGTGATGGCGGGGTCGCTGCTGCTCAGGCTCAGGGTGAGGCTGTCGCCATCGGGGTCGCTGGCCTGCACCTGGTAGCGCCAGGTGCTGCCGGCGCTGGCGCTGGCTGTGGGGGTGGAGCCGATCATGGGCGGGCGGTTGGCGCCGATGCCCACGCCGATGGCAAATTCCTGCCGCACGGCGCCTGCGCGGCCATCGCTGACGTCGATGGCCACGGCAAAGCGCCCGGCTGTGCCTGCGGGGATGGGCCATTGCACCAGGCCGCTGGCGGCGTCGATGTGCATGCCCGCAGGGCCTTGGGCAAGCTGGTAGCTCAGGGCGTCGCCGTCGGGGTCGCTGGCCTGCACCTGGTATTGGTAGTGGCTGCCCGCTTGCGCGCTCACGGCCGGGCTGGATTGGATGACCGGCGGGCGGTTGCCGCTGGCGGGCAGCACTTCGATCTGCCAGGTTTGCAGCACGGTGTTGCCGGCGCTGTCGCTGACGCTGATCTGGAAGTCGTGCACGCCCACGTCGGCATCGGCCGTGGCCCAGCTGAGCTGGTTGTTGGTGAGCGCAGGGGCGCTGGCGCTGCCTTGCGGGCCTTGCACGAGGGCGTAGCTCAGGGCGTCCTGGTCGGGGTCGCTGGCCTGGATGGTGTAGCTGTAAGTTTGCCCGGCGCGCACCTGGCTGGCCGGGGCGCTGCGAATGGTGGGCGGGCTGTTGGCGAAGGCGCCCACTTGCAGTTGGTATTCCTGCACGGCGGTGCCGCCCCTCTGGTCATCGACCTGGATGCGCACGGCAAAGCGGCCGTTGGTGGCGTTGTCGAATTTCCAGGTGAGGTGCCCAGTGGCGCTGATTTCCATGCCGGGGGGCGCTTGCAGCAGGCTCCAGAGCAGGTGGTCGCCATCGGCGTCGGTGGCGCGGGCCTGGTAGCTGTAGCTGGCCGGGTAGACGACGTGGGTGACGGGGGTGCTGGCAAAGACCGGGGCGCGGTTGGGCTCGGTGCGCACGGTGATCTGGTAGCGCTGCTGGGCGGTGTTGCCGCTGGGGTCGGCCGCGCCCAGGCGCACGGCAAAGCTGCCGGTGGCCGTGGGGTCCCACTGCACCTGGCCGCTGGCGGCGTCAACGACCATGCCCGCCGGCCCTTCGAGCACGCTGTAGGTGATGGGGTCGCCATCGCGGTCGGTGGCGCGCGCCTGGTAGCGGTAGGGCTGGCCCACGCTGGCGCCGATGACGGGGGTGCTGGTGAATTCGGGGAAGGCTTCGACGGCAACGACGACCTGCTGGGTGTCGCGCGCGCCGTGCGTGTCGGCCACGACGATGGTGACGGGGTAGCGCCCAGGTTGGGGGTCTTGCCAGGTGATGAGGCCGGAGGACGAGATGTCCATGCCCGTGGCCTGACTGCCGATGCTGTAGATCAGGGCGTCGCCTTCGGGGTCGCTGGCCTGCACCTGGTGCGTCAGGCGCACGCCAGCGGGCACTTTGCCGGGGAAGCTGTTGCCGATCTGCGGGGGCTGGTTGCTGTCGGTCACGCGGATAGCAAAGGCCTGGCTGGCCTGGTGGCCATGGCCGTCGCTGACGCCGAGGTTGACGCGGAAGTCGCCCGTGGACGTGGGTTGCCACTGCAGCGCGCCGGTAGCGGCATCGAGCGTCATGCCGGTGGGGCCGTAGTGCAACACGTAGCTGAGGCTGTCGCCGTCCTCGTCGTGCACCTGGGGCTGGTAGCTCCAGGGGTTGCGCACGTCGGCGCTGCGCTGCGGCGCGCTGGTGAAGTAAGGCGCGCGGTTGAGCGCGTCGCCCGGGCTCCAGTCCTCGGGCGCCACGCCGACTATCTCGCCGGATGTGCAGATTTCGTTGCCGTTGGTGTCCAACGCGCGCACGCTGTAGTAGTAAGGGGTGTTTGCGGCCACGCTGCGGTCCAGCCAGGTGGCATAGCGCGATTGGGTCTCGCCCAGTTTGACAAAGGGGCCTTGCAGGGCCGTGGCGCGGTACACGGCGTAGGAGGCCGCGCCGGTGTCGCCCCAGGTCAGCTGCACATTGCCGGGCTTGCCGCGCGCCTTGAGGTCGTGGATGCAGGCGCCCTGCGGCGGAATGGCCAGCGAACCAAAGGCATCGACATAAACGTAACCGCCGTGGCCACCATGGGCGCAATCTGCCCCAAGTGCGCGGATTTCCAGCTCATGACCCAGGCTGGAGTCGGGCACGACGATGTCCACGTCGATGAACGGGGTGGAAACCCACTTGCCGCCCCGGTAACGGGTGACGTAGTAGACCCGGCCCGGCTGGTTGGAGTAGGCAAAGTCGTCGTACAGGGTCTGGCCGCTGGTCAAGTCCTTGAGATAGACGTGGAAGTACGGCTGCCCCTGGGGTTCGTGACCCGGGTCTTCCAGCACGGCGGCATAGGAAAAGCGCACGTGCAGCTTGCCATCGACGGGATCGCGGTCGCTTTCCTGGATCGTGCCCTTTTGCTGGATGTAGTTCAGGTGGTAGCCATTGGTTTCATCATTGACCTTGGCCGAGTAATTGCCCTGGCGCGGCAGCACCAGATGCGGCGCGCGCGGATCGACGCCAGCGCCGATGAGCTCCAGCAGCCGCGTGCCGCCGGGCGTGATGCGAATCGCCCCTTCGTTGAAAGGCGGCAGGCCCTGCAGGCCAGGGTTGCTGCCATGCCCGGCCACCCAGTCGTCGAAGGTGCCGATTTCAAAATCGCCATTGAGGAAGATGGCCTGCGCTGGCTCCGGCACGCTCCACAGCAGCGGCGCCGCCAGCAGCCAGGCCCCAAACAGGCCCCAGAAGCCACCGCCTGACCGCTTGCGCGCCTTGCGGTCAGACTGGTCAGCGCCGCCAGCACCGCGCCGCCCTTTGCCACGGCCCAACAACCCGGCCAGCGCCAGACCCAAGGCCAGCCACACGCTGCCCCAGGGGCCAGCCACGGGCACCGGCGTGATTTGGCTGGGGGTCGGGCTTGGACTCGGTGCCGGACCTGGGCTTGGCGCCGGACCTGGGCTTGGCGCCGGACCTGGACTCGGCGCTGGACTTGGACTCGGTGCTGGGCTTGGGCTCGGCGCTGGGCTTGGGCTCGGCGCTGGGCTTGGGCTCGGCGCTGGGCCTGGGCTCGGCGCTGGGCTTGGACTTGGTGCCGGGCTTGGACTTGGTGCCGGGCTTGGACTTGGTGACGGGCTTGGACTCGGTGTT
This sequence comes from Vandammella animalimorsus, assembly GCF_002288875.1. Taxonomy (NCBI): domain Bacteria; kingdom Pseudomonadati; phylum Pseudomonadota; class Betaproteobacteria; order Burkholderiales; family Comamonadaceae; genus Vandammella; species Vandammella animalimorsus. The sequence goes on from NZ_NTBH01000004.1 coordinate 262,487, forward strand.
GGGCTCGGCGCCGGGCTGGGGTCCTGCCCCAGCCGAGCATAGAACTGAAACTGCGCCTGGGCGCCGTCCTGCGTGTCCCTTTGCAACTGGCCGCTGCGCCCCTGGCGCGAAGCAATGGCCGTCAGCGTCACCACCTGCCCGGCCTTGAGCAGGGGCACGGGCAAGGAGGCGGCAAAGGCCACGTCGTCGGCCTGCGCCGCCGTCCATGCCGATTGGTTGTTCAGCGCTCCGCTGACGGCGCGCGAGAGCAGATCGCCGCGCAGATAGCCCGGCTCGCCAATTTCCCAGCGGTCAGCGGCAATGTGCAGATCCGGCGCCTGCAAGGCAATCAGTTGGCCGGCCTCGTTGAAAAAGGTGTTGTGCTCGGCATTCAAGTCGGCGTCCAGCACGGCCGTAAAGCGCAGCTGAGACAAATCCGCGCCGCTGTCGTTGCTCAGCTGCCAGATCCAATGCCAGTCGCCATTGGGCTGCTGCATTTCGGAAAAGACTGCCCGCAAGCCCAGCGCCGCCAACCCTTCGCGCGTGCTGGGCAGGCGTCTGTCCTCGGCGCTTTGCCCACCGGCCTGCGCGAACACGCTCAGGCGTTCCATCGTCATGGCCTGCGCTTGGGCCTGAGCATGCTGGGCATAGATGATCCCAAAGCAACTGCTGCAAAACAGCAGGGCTGTGCGGTATTTGTGTGTCTCACTGCCGATGCTGTGACATCCAGGCTTGCCCATGGCACTCTCCATTCATCCACCGAGGGCGCTCTGCACCCGGCTTGCGCTTTTGTGCTGTCAGGGCCTGTTCAAGGTCTCGGACGCGAGTGGGCTATTGGCAACGACGCCAGGCCGCCCGAATCCGCAGATGCAGATGCGCGTAGCGCTGCGATTTGTGCAGGCCTTGCCTGGGGTTTTCAGCGTGCAGAGGCGTTGAACAGGCTTTCGGCTTGCACAGCGCCAGAGCAACCACGCGCACGCACACATATGCAAGCCAATGTTTCACCGCCGCTCAGTATGGCCGAGCTCCACACCGCAAACGTCAACGATTGTCAAAAAACACCAGGATCAGGGTTTTCCATAGGGCTATGTGACGCCTTCCCGCCTTTGGCACGGCCACTTGCTGCTGCGAGCGGCAGGCAGGCGCGCCGCCCTAGTCGTAGCTGCGCGCGTCCTCGATGACCTTACCGTCGTTGGGCAGGCTGCCCGGCGGCACCAGCTGCACCTCGCCGCGCAGTTTGGTGACTTCGCGGATGGTGTCGGCAATCTGCCCGGCCAGGCCGCCGGAGGTTTCGGTGGTCTCCACCAGCAGCTGCATCTGATCGCTGGCCATGGCGCCGCTGACGACCAGGCGCGCCTTTTGCACCTGTGGGTAGCGCCGCGCGATTTCGGCCACCTGGGCCGGGTGCACGAACATGCCGCGCACTTTGGTGGTCTGGTCGGCGCGGCCCATCCAGCCCTTGATGCGGGTGTTGGTGCGGCCGGTAGGGCATTGGCCGGGCAGCACGGCAGAGAGGTCGCCGGTGCCGAAGCGGATCAGCGGGTAGTCCGGGTTCAGTGTGGTGACCACGACCTCGCCCACTTCGCCCTCGGGCACGGGCTCGCCGGTGCCGGGGCGCACGATTTCGACGATCACGCCTTCGTCGAGCACCAGGCCCTCACGGGCTTCGGTTTCATAGGCGATCAACCCCAGGTCGGCCGTGGCATAGCACTGGTAGCCTTCGATGCCGTGCTGCTGCAGCCATTCGCGCAGCGAGGGCGGGAAGGCTTCGCCCGAGACCAGGGCTTTTTTCAGGCTGCCGATGTCCAGCCCCATGGCCTGGGCTTTTTCCACCAACAGTTTGAGGAAGCTGGGCGTGCCGGCATAGGCGGCCGGGCGCAGTTCGGCAATGGCCTGGGCCTGTTGCTCAGTCTGGCCGGTGCCGGCAGGGAAGACGGTGCAACCCAGCGCATGGGCGCCGGTTTCCATCATTGAGCCTGCGGGCGTGAAGTGGTAGCTGAAGCTGTTGTGCACCAGCTCGCCGGCCTTCAGCCCGGCCGCGCGCAGCGCGCGAGACATGCGCCAGTAATCGACGGCCACGCCCTCGGGCTCGTAGATCGGGCCTGGGCTGGCGAACACGCGCCGCATGGCCGGGCCGAAGCCGATGGCGCTGAAGCCGCCGAACAAGTCCTGCGCGCGCTGGGCCTTCTGGCGTTCGAGCAGCTCGTACTTGCGCGTCACCGGCAGCTGTGCCAAGGCTTGACGGCTGGTGATGGCGCTGGCGTCCACGCCCTGCAAAATGTCCGCAAAGGCAGCGCTGCGGCGCTGGGCGTTGGCCACCTGGGCGGCCAGGGCCGCCAGCAGCGCTTGCTCGCGCTCTTGTGGCGCGCGGGTTTCCAGGGAATCCAGGTTGGGGCTGGTCATGCAGTCTCCTCCAATCAAACGAGTCGGTCAGGGCGCTGGCGCATCAGGCAAGCCAGCGCTTGCGCCGCTTGTAGCTCTTGATGTCGCGGAAGCTCTTGCGGCCTTCGCCGCCGATGCCCAGGTAGAACTCCTTGACGTCGGCGTTGTTGGCCAGATCCTGCGCTGGGCCGTCCATGACGATGCGGCCCGATTCCATGATGTAGCCGTAGTCGGCGTACTTCAGGGCCATGTTGGTGTTCTGCTCCGCGAGCAGGAAGGTGACTTTTTCCTTGGTGTTGAGGTCCTTGACGATGTGGAAGACCTCTTCGACGATCTGCGGCGCCAAGCCCATGCTGGGCTCGTCGAGCAGCACGATGGAGGGGTTGGCCATCAGTGCGCGGCCAATGGCGCACATCTGCTGTTCGCCGCCGGAGGTGTAGGCGGCCTGGCTGGTGCGGCGCGTTTTCAGGCGCGGGAAGTAGGTGTAAACCTTCTCCAGGTTGCGCGCGATCTCGGCCTTGTCGGTGCGGGTGTAGCTGCCCGTCATCAGGTTTTCCTCGATGGTCAGGTGGGCAAAGCAGTGCCGCCCTTCCATGACCTGCACCACGCCGCGCTTGACCAGATCGGATGGCGAGAGGTTTTCGATGCGCTCGCCGCGCAGCTCGATGCTGCCCTTGGTGACTTCGCCGCGCTCGGCCTTGAGCAGGTTGGAGATGGCGCGCAGCGTGGTGGTCTTGCCCGCGCCGTTGCCGCCCATCAGGGCGACGATGCTGCTCTCGGGCAAGGCCAGCGAGACGCCCTTGAGCACCAGGATCACGTGGTTGTAGATGACCTCGATGCCATTGACATTGAGCACGATGGGGGCGGTGGTGGATGCGGCGTTGTTCATGTGAGAAAACCTCGTCGTCGAAATGGCCCCGCCTGCACGGCGGGGCAATGCGTGCCAATGGCTGGCAGGCGGCGCTGCTGCGCGGCAGCCGCCTGCCCAGCCATCAGGCCCGCTCAGCTGCAGTCGGATTCAGGGCGCACAGGCACCTTCTTCTCGTCGGCGTAGCGCTTGGCGGTGGCGTCCACCAGCGGCTTGATGCGGGCTTCGTCAGCCTGGATCCAGTCGGTGGTGTAGCTCCAGGCCTTGCCATCCCAAGTGTGGATGCGCGCCTGCATGTTGCCCATGTGGTCCTTGCAGCTGGTCTTGATCGGGCTGAGCACGCCTTTGAAGCCCAGCGCGTCGAGCTTGTCCTGCGTCAGGTCCAGGTTCTCCAGGCCCCAGCGCACTTGATCGCCAGTCATGACCTTGCCTGTGCCGAATTTTTCCTGCGCAGCGCGGATGCCTTCCACGCCGATCATGGCGCTGAAGACGCCGCGCAGGTACAGCACGTCGCCCACTTCCTCTTTCGGCCCAGTGCCCTGGCCCTTGTCGTGCAGCGTGGCCAGGATCTCCTTGACGATGGGCGAGTTCTTGTCGGCCGAGTGCATCAGCGTCACGGCGTTGTAGCCCTTGGCGCCTGCGCCCACGTCCTTCACGTCAGGCTCGGCGCCAGCCCACCACACGCCGTACATCTTCTCGCGCGGATAGCCGGTGGCCTGGGCTTCTTTCAGCGCGGTGGAGTTCATCACGCCCCAGCCCCACAGCAGCACGTAATCGGGGCGATCACGGCGCACCTGCAGCCAAGTGGACTTCTGCTCCACGCCGGGCGCGGTCACAGGCAGCATTTGCAGCGTAAAGCCCTGTTGCTTGGCCATTTCCTGCAGCAGTGGGATGGGCTCCTTGCCGAACGGGCTGTCGTGGTAGACCAGCGCGATCTTCTTGCCCTTGAGCTTGTCCATGCCGCCTTCCTTGTCGGCAATGGCCTTCATGATGACGTCAGCGGCCACCCAGTAAGTGCCGCCCAGCGGGAAGTTCCACTTGAACACCATGCCGTCCTGGCTCTCGCTGCGGCCATAGCCGGTGGTGATCAGCGGCACCTGGTCAACAGGGGCCTTCTCGGTCAGGGCGAAGGTCGCGCCAGTGGACCAGGGATGCACCAGCGCCGCGCCGCCGCCCTTGGTCTTGAGGCGCTCATAGCACTCCACGCTGCGCGCCGTGTCGTAGCCGGTTTCGCATTCTTCAAAGGCGATCTTCACGCCGTTGACGCCGCCCTTGGCGTTGATGTACTTGTAGTAATCGACCATGCCGTTAGCGATCGGCGTGCCGTTGGCGGCGTAAGCGCCAGTGCGGTAGGTCAGCACCGGAATGAACTGCTCCTGCGCCATGGCGGCAGGCGCTGCCAGCGACGCGGCCACGGCAACCGCAGCGGTGATCAGGTTCAGGGAACGTTTCATGGTTGTCTCCTTTGAGGGGGGTGAAAAGAGTCGGGCGCGGCGCTGACAGCGCCCGCCCAGGCAGGGCCAGGCATCAGTGCGGGAAGGGCCAGACGCGCAGCTTTTGCTTGGCCGTGGACCAGAGCTTGGCCAGGCCGTGCGGCTCAACGATCAGGAACCACACAATCAGTGCGCCGAAAATCATCAGTTCAGCGTGCGAGACCGCAGTGGTGGAGAACTCCACCCCCACCAGGCTCGCCAGCACCGGCAGGATGCGCGTGAGCGCAATGGGCAGCACCACGATGAAGGCCGCGCCAAAGAAACTGCCCATGATGGAGCCCATGCCGCCGATGATGACCATGAACAGCAGCTTGAGCGACATGGCCTCCAGCGAGAACGCGGCGGGCTCCCACGCGCCCAGGTAGATGAAGGCCCACAGCGCGCCGGCCATGCCGACGATGAAGCTGCTGACGGCAAAGGCGCTGAGCTTGGCGTACAGCGGGCGGATGCCGATCACGGCGGCGGCCACGTCCATGTCGCGAATGGCCATCCACTCGCGCCCGGTGGCGCTGCGCACCAGGTTCTTGGCCAGCAAGGCGATGATGACCAGCACCGTCAGGCAGAACAGGTACTTGGCCACAGGCGAATCCAACGGCATGCCAAACACCTTCAGGTTGGACACCGACACCGAGCCCGAGGGCGAATCCATGGTGAACCAGGTCACGCGCAGGAACATCCAGTCGGCAAAGAACTGCGCCGCCAGCGTGGCCACAGCCAGATACAGCCCCTTGACGCGCAGGCTGGGCAAGCCAAACAGCACGCCAAACACCATGGCGGCAATGCCGCCGATGATCAGCGCCACCACCAGCGGCATGCCGGGAATGCGCATATAGGCGTTGTAGGCCGCATAAGCGCCCATGGCCATGAAGGCGCCCGAGCCCAACGAGATCTGGCCGCAGTAACCCACCAGGATGTTCACCCCCAGCGCTGCCAGCGACATGATGACGAAGGGCAGCAGGATGGACAGGAACAGGTAGTCACTGGCCAGCAGCGGCACGCCGATGAAGGCAAAGGCCAGGATCAGGCCGATGGCGATGCGATCCTGCCGGATCGGGAAGATCTGCTGATCGGCCCGGTAGCTGGTCTTGAACTGACCGTTTTCTCTATAGAACATGCTTTATGACTCCTTGGATCCTGTGTGTCACACACGGTCGATGATCTTCTCGCCGAACAAGCCCTGCGGCCTGAAGAGCAGGAACACCAGCGCCAGCACGTAGGCAAACCAGATTTCGATGCCGCCGCCCACGTAGGGGCCCAGGTAGACCTCGGAGAGCTTCTCGCCCACGCCGATGATCAGCCCGCCGATGATGGCGCCGGGCACCGAGGTCAGCCCGCCCAGGATCACCACCGGCAACGCGCGCAGCGCCACCGTGGCCAGCGAGAACTGCACGCCCAGCTTGCTGCCCCAGATCATGCCGGCCACCAGGGCCACCATGCCGGCCACCGTCCAGACGATGACCCAGATGCGCGAGAGCGGGATGCCGATGGATTGCGCCGCCTGGTGATCGTCGGCCACGGCGCGCAGCGCGCGGCCCGTGCCGGTTTTCTGGAAAAACAGTGTCAGCAGCGCCACCAGCGCGGCAGCGATCAGCGCGGCGATCAGGTCTTCCTTGTTGACCAGCACGCCGCCTTCGAACATGGACTCCAGCACGAACACCGGGTCCTTGGGCATGCCGATGTGGATGGAGTAGATCTCGCTGCCGAAGATGGTCTGGCCCACGCCCTCGAGGAAGTAGGTGATGCCCAGCGTGGCCATCAGCAGCGTGGCGCCTTCCTGGTTGACCAGGTGGCGCAGCACCAGACGCTCGATGAACCAGGCCACCACGAACATGATCAGCGCGGCGATCACAAAGGCGCCGATGTTGGCAAACCACGGGTTGTCGATGCCCGTCCACTTGGGCAGCCATTCGGAAAAGCGCGCCATCGCCAGCGCGGCGAACAGCACCATCGCGCCCTGCGCGAAGTTGAACACGCCGCTGGCCTTGAAGATGAGCACGAAGCCCAGCGCTACCAGCGAATACAGCATGCCCGTCATCAGGCCGCCAAACAGGGTCTCAAGAAAAAATGCCATGATGGGTCTCCTTCGATTTCTTGCAGCCCCTGCTCAGTGCGACGTGCCCAGGTAGGCGCGGATCACGTCTTCGTTGTGCACGACTTCCGAAGGCGGGCCATCGCCGATCTTCTTGCCGTAATCGAGCACCACCACGCGGTCGGAGATGTCCATCACCACGCCCATGTCGTGCTCGATCAGCACGATGGTGGTGCCGAACTCCTCGTTCACGTCGATGATGAAGCGGCTCATGTCCTGCTTCTCTTCCAGGTTCATGCCGGCCATGGGCTCGTCGAGCAGCAGCACCTGCGGCTCCATGGCCAGCGCGCGACCCAGGTCGACGCGCTTTTGCAGGCCGTAGGGCAGCTGGCCCACGGGCGTCTTGCGGTAGGCCTGGATTTCCAGAAAGTCGATGATGTGCTCAACGAACTCGCGGTGGCGAATCTCCTCGCGCTCGGCCGGGCCCCAGCGCAGCGCCTGCAGGAAGATGTTGCTTTTGATCTTCAGATTGCGACCGGACATGATGTTGTCGATCACGCTCATGCCCTTGAACAGCGCCAGGTTCTGGAAGGTGCGCGCCACGCCCATCTCCGCCACCTGGCGGCTGTTCATGTGGCTGAAAGTCTGGCCGCGGAAGGTGATGGAGCCCTCGCTGGGCGTGTACACGCCGTTGATGCAGTTGAGCATCGAGCTCTTGCCTGCGCCGTTGGGGCCGATGATGGAGCGGATCTCGTGCTCGCGCACGTTGAAGCTGATGTCGGTCAGCGCCTTCACGCCGCCAAAGCGCAGGCTGATGTTCTTGATGTCCAGAATGACATCGCCGATTTTTCTGCTGCTCATGCTCAGGCCGCCTTTCTTGCCGCAGGGTAGGTTTTCGCGTCGAGGATTTGCAGCGTCGCACTGACGCTGCCGGTGCGCCCGTCCTCGAACTTCACCTGGGTTTCAATGAACTGTTCCTTCTTGCCGCCGTACAGCGCGTCGATCAGCACGGCGTACTTCTCGGCCACGAAGTTGCGGCGAATCTTGCGTGTGCGCGTGAGCTCGTCGTCGTCCGGGTCCAGCTCCTTGTGCAGCACCAGAAAGCGCGTGACCTGCGTGGCCTCCATACCCTCCTCGCCGGCCAGCTCCTGGTTCACCTTGGACACGCAATCGGCAATCATCTCCAGCACCGGCGGCTTGCCGGCCAGATCCACATAGCCGCCGTAGGGCAGGTTGCGTTTTTCGGCCCAGTTGCCCACGGCCTCGTAGTCGATATTGATGAAGGCGCAGACCTCATCGCGGTTGTGGCCAAAGCACACGGCTTCTTTGATTTGGGGGAAGAACTTGAGCTTGTTCTCGATGTAATTGGGCGCAAACATCGCGCCGCCGTTGAGCTTGCCCACGTCCTTGGCGCGGTCGATGATGCGCAGATGCCCCTCGGAGTCGAGCACGCCGGCGTCGCCTGTGAGGAAGTAGCCATCCTCGTTGATGACCTCGGCCGTGGCGTCCGGGCGCTTGTAGTACTCCTTGAGCACCGATACGCCCTTGACCAGCACCTCGCCGTTGTCGGCGATCTTCAGCTCAATGCCTGGCGCCGCCTGGCCCACGCTGTTGAGCTTGACGTGGCCGTTCTTCTGGATGCAGACATAGGCGCAGGTCTCGGTCTGGCCGTAGAGCTGCTTGAGGTTCACGCCAATGGAGCGGAAGAACTTGAACAGCTCCGGCCCGATGGCCGCGCCGGCCGTGTAGGCCACGCGGATGCGCGAGAAGCCCATCACATTGCGCAGCGGCCCATAGACGAAGAAGTTGCCCAGCGCGTACTTCAGGCGATCGAGCCCGCCCACGCTCTTGCCGTCCAGAATGTCGGCGCCCACGCGCTGGGCCACGTCCATGGCCTTGGCGTACATCCAGCGCTTGAGCGGCGAGGCATCTTCCATGCGGATCGAGACATTGGTCAGCAGCCCCTCGAACACGCGCGGCGGCGCAAAGTAATACGTCGGGCCGATCTCCTGCAGGTCGATCTGCACCGTCGCCGAGGACTCGGGGCAGTTGATCGTGAAGCCCGCCACCAACCACTGCGCGATCGAGAACAGGTGATCGCCCACCCAGGCCGGCGGCAGGTAGGAGATCACGTTGTCGTCCTTGTTCAGCCCATCGACCTGCACCCCGCCCTGCGCCGCAGTGGCAAAGGAGCGGTGCGTCTGGCACACACCCTTGGGCTTGCCCGTCGTGCCCGAGGTGTAGAGGATCACCGAAACATCATCGGGCTGGCCGGCCTGCACCTGCTGCTCGAACGCGCCTGGATGCTGCTGATCCCACTGGCGGCCCATTTCCAGCAATTGCTCGACGCTGACCAGGCAATCTTGCTGGTAGCTGCGCATGCCGCGCGGATCGTCATACACGATGTACTGCAATTGCGGGAAGGTCTCGCGGATCTCCAGCAGCTTGTCCACCTGCTCCTGATCCTCGGCAAAGACCACGTGCACCTCGGCATCGGCCACGACATAGGCCATCTCCGAAGCCACCGCATCCTGGTACATCGGCACCGGCACGGCGCGCAGGCACTGCGCGGCCAGAAAGCTCATGTACGCATAGGGGCGGTTGCCCGACACCAGCGCCAGATTGCGCCCTTCGCTCAAGCCCAGCGCTGCAAACCCACAGGCCAGGTGACGCACATCACGCGCCACCTCGCGCCAGTTCCAAGTCTGCCAAATACCGTATTCCTTCTCCCGGATTGCTGGATCCTCGGGCCGTTGCTGGGCATGCTGAAGCAGCAGCCGGGGAAATGTCGTCTCCATGTCCTGTGCCTTTCTCTGCAAGAACGGGTCTTTCAAGAGCCTGCACCACCTGAGCGGTTGTGACTGCGCGCTGCCAAAGCAACGCCCGCCACCCGCCATCCTGGGTGAATGCACGGCGGCATGATAGCCATCAGTTTGACGTTTTTCTGTCCTTGCAACGACAATCTTGGGTAAACCCTAGGCAGGTATTTCCCTGGTTTTTCCAGACTGCAACTGCCCCTATGTTTCGCAGCATGAGAAGCCCTATTCCAGAACGCCGCTTGCCCGCCATCGTGCAGCAGCGCCGCGCGCCCACCGAGGACGAGCTCGCCGCCATCCCCTGGCTGGCGCGCCTCAAGCCCCAGGATCGGCGCTTTGCCGAAAAAGCCATCGAAGTGGGCCAGATCCCGCAGGGCGACTTCATCTGCATTGCCGGCAAGCCCGTGCGCTACTGGCTGGGCGTGGTCGATGGCCTGTTCAAGATGAGCAACAACCGCGTTGATGGCACCACCATCAGCTACGCGGGCATTCCCAAAAGCTGCTGGTTCGGCGAGGGCACGGCCCTCAAGCGCGAGCCCTATCGCTACAACATCCAGGCGCTGCGCAAAAGCACCATCGCCGCACTGCCGCTGGAGGCCTTCCACACCCTGCTGGATCGCTCCATCGAATTCAACCGCGTCATCATGGGCCAGCTCAACGAGCGTGTGGGCCAGTTCATCGCCGGACGCGAGATGGACCGCCTCTCCAACCCCGATGCGCGCGTGGCCCGCTCACTGGCCGCGCTGGTCAACCCCGTGCTGGCCCCCAACGCCGACCGCAGCCTGCGCATCACCCAGCAAGAGCTGGCCTACCTGATCGGCCTGTCGCGCCAGCGCGTGAACATGGCGCTGGTGCGACTGCAGGCCCAGGGCCTGGTACAGCTCGAATACGGCGGCCTGCAAGTGCTCGAGCCCGCCACGCTGGCGCAGTACGAATAGCTCCGGCACTGGCGCGCCCATGCCATGATGGCGCGCGCCGCTGATGTCGGCCATCACCCATCCAACAAACCGAGGAGACACCCTATGCGCATTTCACGCCGCCACTTCAACCGCCGCTTGCGCCACTATTGCACCGCTGCCGCCATCGCCCTGGGCCTGGGCAGCAGCGCGCTGGCGCAGTCGGACTACCCCAGCAAGCCGGTGCGCATCCTGGTGCCGTTTGCCGCCGGCGGCACGACCGACATCATCGCCCGCACCATTGCCGAGCCGCTGGGCAAGGAGCTCGGGCAAGCCGTGGTGGTCGAGAACAAAGGCGGCGGCGGCGGCACCATCGGCGCGACCGAGGCGGCGCGCGCACCGGCCGATGGCTATTTGTTGAGCATTGCCACGGTCTCCACCACCGCATCCAATCCGGCCATCAACCCAAAGGTGGCATACAAGCCGCTGACCGACTTCACCCCGATCATCAACATTGCCGCCACGCCCAACATCATCGCAGTGCATCCCTCATTCCCGGCCAAGAGTTATGAGGAGTTCGTCAAGGCCGTGCAAGCAAAGCCCGATGGCTATGCCTATGCCTCGTCGGGCACGGGCGGCATCGCCCACTTGCAGATGGAGCTGTTCAAGACTTTGACCGGCCTGTCCATGCAGCACATTCCTTACCGCGGCTCGGGCCCGGCGCTGGCCGATGTGGTGGCCGGCCAGGTGCCGATCCTGTTCGACAACCTGCCTTCCTCGATGCCCTTCATCGCCAGCGAGCGGCTGCGCCCGCTGGCCATTGCCGCGCCCGAGCGCATTGCAGCGCTGCCGCAGGTGCCCACCTTCAAGGAGCTGGGCCTGGAGCCGGCCAACCGCATGGCCTACTACGGCATCGTCGGCCCCAAGGGCCTGCCCGAGCCCATCGTGCAAAAAGTCCACGCAGCCACCGCCAAGGTGCTGCAGGATCCTGCCGTGCGCAAACGCATCGAGGACACGGGCGCGCAAATCGTCGCGGGCAGCCCTGCGGAGTTTGCCGCGCAGATCAAGGCCGAGTACGAGGTCTATGCCGACGTGGTCAAGAAACAGAAACTGACGCTGGAGTGAGCGACCACTGCAGCCGCATTGGCCGCACGCACCGCTGCCGCCCGCGCAGCAGCGGCTGCGCTGCGGCAAAGCTGGGTATATTCGGGCGCGGCGCGCGCACCGCATGAGTGCACGCAATATCTTCTTGCTCGCCCCTGCCGGTATGGCGCGGGGCGTGACCGCCTTCTTCCACCGGAACCAACAGGAAACGATCTTCATGACGCTGTCCCGCCGCTGCTTCACACGCCAACTTGCCTCTGCGCTGGCCTGCTGCACCCTCAGCCTGGGCGCAGGCCAAGCCATGGCCGAGCAGACCGAATACCCCGAGCAGCCCATCGAGCTGCTGGTGCCCTTTGCCGCTGGCGGCACAACCGACATCATCGCCCGCGCCATTGCCGAGCCGCTGGGCAAGGAGCTGGGCCAGCCGGTGCTGGTGGTTAACATCGATGGCGAAGGCGGCATCGCAGGCGCGCAGCAGATCGCGCGCTCAGCCGCCGACGGGTATCGGCTGGGCATCGCCACAGTCTCCAGCATGGCCTCCAACCCGGCCATCCACCCCGATGTGGGCTACCACCCGCTGAACGATTTCAGCCCCATCATCCACATCGCCTCGACACCCAATCTGCTGTCGGTGCACTCCTCGTTCCCGGCCAAGAGCTACGCCGAATTCGTCAAGGCCGTGCAGGCCAAACCCGATGGCTATCGCTATGCCTCATCGGGCACGGGCGGCATCGGCCATTTGCAGATGGAATTGCTGCAATCGCTCAGCGGCCTGGCGATGCAACACGCCGCTTACGGCGGTGCCGGGCCGGCGCTCAACAGCGTGGTGACGGGCGAGGTGCCGATCCTGTTCGATAACCTGCCCTCCTCGCTGTTCTCCGTCACCAGCGGCAAGCTGCGCCCCATCGCCATTGCCGCGCCCGAGCGCATTGCCGCGCTGCCCCAGGTGCCCACTTTCAAGGAGTTGGGCCTGGAGCCGGCCAATCGCATGGCCTATTACGGCATCGTCGGCCCTAAGGATCTGCCCAGGCCCATCGTCTACAAAATCCACGCCGCCACTGCCAAGGTGCTGGGCATGGCCAACGTGCGCCAGCGCATTGAGGACACCGGCGCACAAGTCATTTCGGGCAGCCCCGAGGAGTTTGCCGCGCAGATCAAGGCGGAATACGAGGTCTATGAGGAGCTGGTCAAGCAGCGCAAGCTGACCCTGGAGTGAGCGCCGTGTCGCACGGCACAGCAGCGCCCGATGACCAGGCGCTGATTGAGCGTTTTGCCGACAGCCTGTGGCTGCACGATGGCCTGTCGCGCAACACGCTGTACGCCTACCGCAAGGACCTGGAGCTGTTTGCCGCCTGGCTGGCGCAGCAGCGCCCGCCCGTGGCGCTGCAGGCCGCCGGCGAGGCGCACATCCAAGCCTACTTCGGCGCCCAACACGCCAACACCCGGCCCAGCACGGCCAACCGCCGGCTCACGGTCTTCAAGCGATTTTTCCGTTGGCTGCTGCGTGAGGGCCTGCGCAGCGACGACCCCACGGCGCGCGTGCTTGCTGCGCGCCAGAGCCTGCGCATCCCCAAAAGCATGAGCGAGGCCCAGGTCGATGCCCTGCTGGCCGCGCCCGACACCAGCACGCCGCTGGGCCTGCGCGACAAGGCCATGCTGGAGCTGATGTACGCCAGCGGCCTGCGCGTGAGCGAGCTGGTGGCGCTCAAAACCCACCAGCTGCGCATGGCCGAAGGCATCGTGCACATCAGCGGCAAGGGCGGCAAAGAGCGCCTGGTGCCCTTTGGCGCCGTGGCCCAGCAATGGCTGCAGCGCTACGCACAGCAGGCGCGCGCAGCCATTCTGGGCGGCCAGCTCAGCGACGATTTCTTCGTCACCGCGCGCGGCCAAGGCATGGGCCGCGCCATGTTCTGGGCGCTGGTGAAGAAGTACGCGCAGCAGGCCCAGATCACGCAGCCGCTGTCCCCCCACACGCTGCGCCACGCCTTCGCCACGCACCTGCTCAACCACGGCGCCGACCTGCGCGCCGTGCAAATGCTGCTGGGCCACAGCGACATCTCCACCACCACCATCTACACCCATGTGGCGCGCGAGCGCCTCAAGCAACTGCACGCCAAGCACCACCCGCGTGGGTGATGTCACTGGCTGGGCGGCGGCGCATCTGCGCCGGCTGCTGGGGCATTGGTGGCGATCTCGGCCCGCAGGGCGCGCAGCTTGGCCTTGACCAGACGCGCATGTTCCGGGCCGATGCGCACCAGGATTTTCTGCCCAGCCGACAGGGCTTCGAGCTGCGGATCCTCGAACTCATAGCGCACCCAGGGCTGCAGCGAGGGCACCTGGCCGCGCACCGGCATCAGGCGCACGCGCGGCGCTTGCGGTTCTGGGGCCTGCAGCAAGTGGTCGATGACGGCCACCAACCGGTCATTGAAGTACGCCTGCGGATAGCCCAGCTCCTCATAAGCCTGTTGAAACAGCGGGTAGTGCTGGCGGTAGCTGCGCGCCAGCTCGGCCGCATCCAGCCCTTGCAGCAGCGCTACGGCGGCGGCATAGCGGGCGCTGTTGGCCTGGGCGATGGCCGTGCCGCCTTCGGCGGCCAACTCCTGCACGGTGAAACGCTCGTCCGTAGGGTGTACCGGCCAGAGCATGGCCGAGGCGCGCGGCCGGCTGAGGTTATCCACCGTGGCCACGAAGCGGCGCACGAAGCGGTCGCTGCGCACCAGTGTCTGCATGGGCTGCGGCCCAGCCAGGGACGCCAGCACGCCAGCCATGGCCGCGTCCGAGGCATCCAGCTCGGGCAGCGCAGCGCGGGCCTGGGCGAGGTCCTGGGCGTCTGCGCCTTCCTGCCCTGGCACCGACCAAGGCGCAATGGGATGGCGCGGCGCGGCATCCAATGCCTGACCCAGCGCAGCGGCGCCATCGGCCCCGCCCGCCTGTGGCGCGCTGGCCTGGGCATCGCCCGGACTGTCGGGGGGCGCTGACGAAGGCTGGGCCGGCTCAGCCGGGCGCTCGTCATCGCGCAGCTGCTGCGCCCATTGCCGGGCCTGCTGCGCGCCCTGCTCCAGGCCATGGCGCACCGTCTCGGGCAGTGCCCCTGGCGTGCGCCAGGCCCACCACAGCGCCGCAGCGGCCAGCAGCAACAGCGCCAGCGTGGCCCAGCCCCATGGGAAGCGGCGTCGCGCCGCATGGATGCGGTCAGCGCCCGCGCGAACTCGTTGGCTCATGGCAAAAATCTCCCAGAGTAAGCAAGCGCCTGTTCACGGGCTCGGCACGGGCCGGGCTCGCGAGCAAGCTTCGGAACGTTTTTATGAGCTTCGCGAACCCGCGAAGTTCATCGCCACTCACATGGGCGCTGCGGCTGCATCGGCCTGTTCGCCTGCTGCGCCCTCTGCATCGTCGCCCCCAGCCGGGGCGGGCTCATGCTGGCGCGCCAACACGTAGATGGGAGCAAAGGCCTCGGCCTGTACGACTTCGATCAGGGTTTCCTTGGCCAGCTCCAGCAGTGCGATGAAGGTCACCACCAGCACGGGCACGCCCAGCTCGGGGCGGAACAAAGCCTCGAACGGCACGTAGGGCTTGCCCTGCAGATCGCGCAGCACATGGCTCATGTATTCGCGCACGCTGAGTTTTTCACGCGTGATGGTGTGGTGCGCCACCAGCTTGCTGCGCCGCACGATGGCCAGCCAGGCGCGGCGCAGGTCTTCGGGCTCGACATGCGGCAGCACGGGCGCGAGCTCCAGGTCGAAATGCGCCTGCGTGGGCCAGAAGTCGCGCCCCTGCTGCGGCAGGGCATCGAGCGCGCGCGCAGCCAGCTTGGTTTTCTCGTATTCGAGCAGGCGCTGCACCAGCTTGGCGCGCGGGTCGGGCTCGTCCTCCTCCTCGGCGGCGGGCGGGCGCGGCAGCAGCATGCGCGATTTGATCTCGATCAGCATGGCCGCCATCAGCAGGTATTCGGCCGCCAGCTCCAGGTTGCGGTTGCGGATTTCCTGCACATAGCCCATGTACTGCTGGGTCAGCGGCCCCATGGGGATGTCCAGGATGTTGAAGTTCTGCCGCCGGATCAGGTACAGCAACAAATCCAGCGGCCCTTCAAAGGCTTCGAGGAAGATTTCCAGCGCATCGGGCGGGATGTAAAGGTCGGCGGGCAGCTCGAACAGCGGCTCTCCGTACAGGCGCGCCAGCGCCTCGCCCTGGGGCGGCTGGGGCAAAGGCCCGTCTGGCGCGGGCGCATCAGCGGCGGGCTGCTCCGCAGCAGCACCCATCATCGGCTCGGGGTCGCCGTGCACGTGGACTCAAAAACCAGCGGGCGCGCAGCCTGCCCGCTTCAGCCCTGGCTGCCGGGGCCTGGCTGCTCGTCGGCAGCGGCCGGCTCGGCGTGATCGGAATTGGTCTGGTAGACGTAGGGCTTTTGCGCCACCTGGCCAGCTCGGAACTGGGCCCACAGGCGCGGGTTGACATCCTTGTCCCACAGCAAATCGCGCCCGGCCTGCTGCTGCGCATCCAGATAGGGGCGCTCGGCCTTGAGCTGGTCGAGAAAACGGGTGGCGTCGGACTCGTAGTGGGGGCGTTGGAAGATTGACATAGACTTGGCTCGGCGGGGCAGACACAAGCCGCCGATTCTACGCCGCCCACCTTTGTCTTTCCCTTTCACTCTTTAGCCATGGCCCATTCCTTGCGCATCTTCCCCAAGCTGCGGCGCACGCTGCTGCTGGCCGCCCTGCTGCCGCTGTTGCAGGCCTGCGACCCCATCGCCCTGGACAAGCTCTCCATCGGCCAATCCACCGAAGCCGACGTGCGCGACGCCATGGGCGCGCCACACCAGATCTGGCCCGAAGCCGACGGCAGCCGCACGCTGGAGTACAACCGCCAGCCGGCCGGCCACGTCAACTACATGCTGGTGATCGGCCCGGATGGGCGGCTGCAGGCCATCCGCCAAGTGCTCACCGCGCAGGAGTTCGCCAAAGTCCGCCCCGGCATGCACTACGACCAGGTGCGCCGCTTGCTGGGCAAGCCCGCCAAGGACGTTTGGTACCCGCTGCAGCAAGAGCACCACGTGGACTGGCGCTATCTGCAGGACGCCACCACCAAAGGCATGTTCACCGTCGTGCTCGATGCCCAGCGCGTGGTGCGACGCGCCTACACCGGGCCGGATATGGATGAGGAATACCGTTCGGGCGGGCGGCGCTGAGCGCAGCCGCACAGCCTTGCCCACACCCCGAAAGGCGCGCCAACTGTTTGATTTACATAGCGTTTACCTGGTAGTCCACAAAATCTGTGGATAACTTTGTGGAAAAGCCCTGGGCAGCCGCAACCAATGCTTGTCATTGCGTGCGCAGCGGTAGATCGCACAAAATTTCAGCAAGCACCAAAAAATCAAAAAAGTCTTTCTTTATCAATAGGTTGCAAATCGATATTGAAAACATGCGCTTTGCCTACCCATCCCCTTGGGCGCGGCGCGGCGGCCCTCTTGACAGGCCCTGGCAATGTGCATAACTGCCTGCAGCGCCCTCTGGGGCCGCGCCTTATGTGAAGCCTTTGCTACAGCTTCTACAATCGCCGCGCTAGATTCACCACCAAAGGAGACTCCATGAAAATCCAAGGCAATGCATTCATCGTCACTGGCGGCGCGTCCGGCCTGGGCGAAGGCACAGCGCGCATGCTCGCCGAGCAGGGCGGCAAGGTCGTGATCGCCGACCTGCAGGTCGAGCGCGGCGAGGCCGTGGCCAAGGAAATCGGCGCAGTGTTCGTCAAGACCGACGTCACCAACGAGGCCGATGGCCAGGCGGCCGTGGCCGCAGCGCAAAAGCTGGGCAAGCTCTCTGGCCTGGTCAACTGCGCAGGCATCGCCCCGGCGCAGAAGACCGTGGGCAAGAAAGGCGCGCACGACCTGGCCACCTTCAGCAAGGTGGTGCAGATCAACCTGGTGGGCAGCTTCAACATGATCCGCCTGGCCGCCGCCGCCATGGTCGGCAACGAGCCGGAAGAAACCGGCGAGCGCGGCGTGCTGATCTCCACGGCCAGCGTGGCCGCCTACGATGGCCAGATCGGCCAGGCTGCCTACAGCGCCTCCAAGGGCGGCGTAGTGGGCATGACGCTGCCCATTGCCCGCGATCTGGCCCGCGACGGCATCCGCAACATGACCATCGCCCCCGGCATCTTCGGCACGCCCATGCTGTTTGGCATGCCGCAGGAGGTGCAGGACGCGCTGGCCGCCAGCGTGCCCTTCCCCAGCCGCCTGGGAACCCCGCAGGACTACGCCAAGCTGGCGCGCCACATCATCGAGAACGACATGCTCAACGGCGAGGTCATCCGCCTGGACGGCGCCATCCGCCTGGCGCCCAAGTGAGCATCCAGGGCGGGCCATGCATGGATCAATCTGCATGCCTTCGAACAGGCTCTTAGAGCCGCCTGCCCTTGAATTCACCGCGCACAGCGCTCGCCCCGGGGTCGGGGTGCGCGCGCCAGCGTGAAGATTTTGAGCGCTGGCTCTTCGTCGCCGCGCCAGCCGGTTTCGGGTGGCGCGGCGGTTTGCGTTACGATACGTTTCTTCTCAACTTCCCGCCACGCCCGGTCGTGGTGCGTTCTGCAGGTCTGAGTCAGGCCATGCAGCAGCGCGCACCTGCACTACACGGCGTGGCGACTGCCTGATGGAACCTCCCAGTTGCCGCTGGCACCTGCAGCCAGCCCGCGCCTTCGCCTTTTTGCATCTTTCCCTGCCCAGCCGCCGCGCCCACTGCTCGGCTGAGCCTGCTCTGTACGGAGGCCCTGCATGGCAGTGCTGATTCTCGTTGGCCTGGTGGTGCTCAATGGCATGTTTGCCATGTCCGAGATTGCTCTGGTCACGGCGCGGCGTGCGCGCCTGCAGGCCATGGCCGACGAAGGGGATACAGGCGCGGCCTTGGCGCTCAAGCTCGGTCAGGATCCGACCCGTTTTCTCTCGGCCATCCAAATTGGCATTACCTCCATAGGCCTGCTCAACGGCATCGTGGGCGAGGCCGTGCTGGCCGCGCCGCTGGCGGCCTGGCTGGGCGCGCTGGGCATGCCTGCGACTACAGCCAGCATCGTCGCCACAGTGGCCGTCATCATCGGCGTGACTTACATCTCCATCGTCGTGGGCGAGCTGGTGCCCAAGCGCCTGGGACAGATTTCCCCTGAATCGGTAGCGCGCATCGTGGCCTTCCCGATCCACTGGCTGGCGCTGCTGACGCGCCCCTTCGTGTGGCTGCTGGCGTTTTCCACCAATGCCTCACTCAAGCTGCTGGGCGCGCGCCAGGCGGGCGATGACGGCGTCACCGCCGAGGAAATCCGCGCCGTGCTGGCCGAGGGCTCACAGTCCGGCGTCATAGACCAGAGCGAGCACGACATCGTGCGCAACGTCTTTCGCCTCGACGACCGCGAGGTCGGCTCGCTGATGACGCCGCGCACGGACATTGTCTTCATCGACCTGCAGGCCTCGGACGAGGAAAATCTGCGCCGCATCACCGAATCCGGGCACACCCGCTTTCCGGTCTGCAATGGCGGGCTGGATCAAATCCTGGGTTATATCCACGCCAAGCAAGTGCTGGCGCGCGTGACCAGTGGCCAGGGCCCGGACTTCGCGCGCGACCTGCACACCAGCCTGTACGTGCCCGAGACCCTGACCGGCATGGCCTTGCTGGAGCAGTTTCGCGCCAACAGCCTGCAAATGGCCTTCGTCGTGGACGAATACGGCGAAACTGGCGGCATCGTCACCCTGCAAGACGTAACCGAGGCGCTGACCGGCGAGTTCACCACCCACAATGCCGACGACGCCTGGGCGCGCCAGCTGAGCGAGGATGCCTGGTCGCTGTACGGCACCATCCCCAACGTGGAGCTCAAGGATCGCCTGGGCCTGAACAGCGTGCCCGAGGAAGAACGAGGCCACTACCACACGCTCAGCGGCATGTTCATGCTGCTGCTCGAACGCATCCCCCAGGTGGGCGACACCATCGAATGGCAGGGCTGGCGCTTCGAGGTCGTGCAAATGGACGGCAAGATGGTCGAGCGCGTCACCGCCACGCGCCTGCCGCCCGGGCCGACCCCTGCTGCGGCCAGCTGAAGGCCCCGCCGCATGCGCCAAGAGCACAGCCCCCACGCCAGCCTGGCCCAGCATGAGGACGCCCAGGCGCCCGAGCTGCTGCGCATCGTCACCTACAACATCCACAAGGGCGTGCAAGGCCTGGGGCCGCTGAGCCGGCTGGAAATCGGTAACCTGGGCCTGGCCATCGAGCAGCTCGACGCCGACATCGTCTGCCTGCAGGAAGTGCGCAAGCACAACCTGCGCGGCCAGGCGCGCTTTGCCCACTGGCCGGCGCAGCCGCAGGCGCAGTACCTGGCGCCCGAGGGTTACGAGGCCGTCTACCACACCAACGCCATCACGCGCCACGGCGAGCACGGCAACGCCCTGCTGACGCGCTGGCCCGTGCTGCGCTCGCAGCAGCGCGACATCTCCGACCACCGGCTGGAGCAGCGCGGCATCCTGCACGCCGAGATCAACGTCGGCGGCCACATCGTGCACGTGCTGGTGGTGCACCTGGGCCTGATCCACATCAGCCGGCTGCGCCAGATCGCCATGATCCGCGAGTTCGTGCGCGAGCACATCCCGGCGCACGAGGCCGTGGTCGTGGCCGGCGACTTCAACGACTGGGGCGACCAGACCGGCCTGCTGCTGCGCGAGACCGGCTTCATCGAATACGACGCCCAGCGCGCCTTCACCTACCCCTCGCGCCTGCCGGTGGTGCAGCTCGATCGCATCTTCGTGCGCCGGCTCGTGCCGCAATCGATCTTCGTGCCGCGCGGGCGCATCTGGTGGCGCATGTCCGATCATCTGCCGCTGGTGGCCAGCTTCCGCTTCGCGCAATAAAGGGCGGTCTGCGGCCGGCCCAGGCCGCACACCATTGAACCCCATCACTCCAGTGCATCGGGTGACTGTGGCTGCGCCAGCCCTGCACAACCTTCAGCGGCGTCGCTGCGCGGAGCCAGCCACACGGGCAGCATGTGCCAGGCCATCAGGGCGAAGGCGGCGCACCACAGCGCGGCGGCCAGGCCCAGCCAGAGCGAGGCCGGCGCGGCCGCGTAGGCCAACAGGCGGCACAGCGCGCCCAGCAGCAGGCAGGCTGCGCCCGCTGGCACCCAGGGGCGGGCGGCCTTGTCCAGGCCGCTGTGGGTGTAGCCAGCGATGACCATGACCACGAACACCGCCAGCCCCATGGCGCCCACGGCCAGCAGGTGCCAGCCCGCGCCCGGCGGCAGGCCCAGGTCCACATCCAGCCCCAGGCCGGCCAGGCCCAGCAGGCCATAGCCCGCGGCCATGCAGGCATAGACCAGGTACAGCAGCAGCGGCCAGCGCGTCAGCAACGGTCGGCCCACGTGCCAGTCGCCCATCAGCGCCAACACGGCGGCGCTGGCGGCCAGCGCCAGCCAGCCGCCCATGGCCGGCAGCGGCGCCCAGTCCCAGTGCTCCTGCGCCCATTGCGCCAGCGCGCACAGGCCAATGCACAGCAGCGCCATGTTGCGCCGCGGCGGGCGCGCCAGGTAGGGCTCGGGCAGGGCGGCGGGGGCGGCTGCCGTGGCGGCGGCATGGGCGTCAATCGCGTCGTTGACCACGCGCATGGAGATGCGGCTCATGGCGATGACGATCAAGGCCATCAGCACGCCCAGCAGCGCGTGCAGCCAGCGCATGGGGTACAGGCCGCGCAGCGCGTCCATATAAAAGCCCGCCGCCGCCACGGCCATGAGGGCGATGGCCCACAGGAAGGAGAGGTGGCGCCGCTGCGCGTCGCGCCACAGCGGCGGGGCCAGCAGCGCCGCCAGGCCCAGCAGCAGGCCCAGGTGCGCCAGGGCCGAGAGCGCCAGCGCCACCTGCGGCCACCAGCCGCTGGCCCAAAAGGCCAGGCGCCCGGCCAGCCACAGCAGCGCCAGGCGGCGCACGGCTCGGGCGCTGGCCGGCGGGGTGCCGGTGAATTCGGGCACCGCCGTCAGCGCGAAGCCGGCGGTGGCGGCCAGGGCAAAGCCCAGCAGCAGCTCGTGCGCATGCCACACGAAGGGCCCGCCGGGCACGGCCGGCAGCGGCCAGCCCAGCAGCAGGAACAGACCCCAGGCAGCCATCAGCCCCAGGGCAGAGAGCACGGCCAGGGCGAAAAAGGGCCGAAAGGGGCACAGCCACAGCGGGTGCGCCAAGTCGGCCAGGCGGGCCAGGCTGCGCCAGTGCAGGCCGCGCCAGCCGGGCTCGGGGGGCGGGCGATTCAGCATCCCTGCCTTTCAGGCGGCGGGGCCGCCACGGCCTGGCCGGTGGCAAACAGGCTGGCGTCATCACCCAGCTCGCCAGATGCCGCCGCATCGCCCGGCCCGGCCTGGGCTGGCGCGGGCAGGCCGAAGGCGGCGCGCACGGCCGGCTGGGCCAGCAGCACGGCGCTTTGGCGATGCACCCAGGCTTCGCTGCGCTGGGCGGCGGGCAGGGGCAGATCCAGGCGCCAGCAGACGCGCCCGGGCTGGCCGGCCATGACGAGCACGCTGTCGGCCAGGGCCACGGCCTCCATCACGTCGTGCGTGATCATCAGCACGGCCAGCGGGCGGCGCGCCCGCTCGGCCAGCAGCAGGCGGTGCATCTGGGTTTTCAGGCCGATGTCCAGCGCAGCAAAGGGCTCGTCCAGCAGCAGCAGCTCGGGCGCCAGCACCAGCGCGCGCGCCAGGGCGGCGCGGCTTTGCATACCGCCGGAGAGCTGGTGCGGGTACTGCGCCAGGGCCAGCGCGTCCAGGCCCAGCGCCGCGCCCATTTGGCGCGCGGCCTGCAGTCGCTGTGCACGCGGCAGGCCGCGCGCCTTCAGGCCCAGGGCGATGTTGTCCTCGATGCGCTTCCAAGGCAGCAGGCGCGGCTGCTGGAACAGCATCACGCTGTGGGCAAAGCCGTTGTCGATGCGCCCGGTCTGCAGAGGCTCCAGGCCGGCGCACAGGCGCAGCAGCGTGGTCTTGCCGCACCCCGAGGGCCCCAGCAGCGCCATGCAGCGCCCCGGCAGCAGGTGCAGCGACACGCCCTGCACGGCCAGGCGCGGGCCCCAGGCGTGGTCCACGCCGTGCAGGCGCAGGCCGGGCGGCGGCGCGGCGGGGGCGGCAGCCGCTGCGGCGGGGACGGCGGGCATGGCGGCGCTCATGGCGCGGGCTCCCGCCAGCGCTCGATCTCGCGCTTGATGGGCTCCAGCACCAGGTATTCCAGCGCCAGCAGCAACAGCACCACGGCGCCGATCCAGGCCAGCGTGGCGGGCATGTCCAGCTGCGCGCGGCTGGCCGCCAGCGCCGCGCCCACGCCGGTGCTGGAGGAGAGCAGCTCGGCCATGACCACCACGCGCCAGGCGCTGCCCAGGGCCACCACCCAGGCCGGGAACAGGTAGGACAGCACGTGCGGCAGGTACACGTCCCAGACGCGGTCGCGCCAGCGCAGGCCATAGCCTTGCGCCAGCTCGCGCCAGTGCGCATCCAGCGTGCGCGCGCCCTGCAGGGCGCTGGCGAACACCACGGGAAAGCAGGCGATGAAGACGGTGAACACCGGCGTGCCATCGCCAGCGCCGAACCACAGCATGGCCAGCACCAGCCAGGCAATGGGCGGCGTGCCCATGAGCACCGTGACCCAGGGCCGCGCCAGCAGCGCGGCGGTGGCGAAGCTGCCGGCGGCCACGCCCAGCAGGCTGCCCGCGCCCACGGCCAGCGCCAGGCCGACCAGCGCGCGCCGCGCGGTGACGGCCAGCTCGGCCCACAGCGGCCCGCCCTCAGCGGCCAGCGCGCGCAGACTGTGCGCGGCCTGCAGCGGCGTGGGCAGCACCAGCGGGCCGTACAGCGCGGCCAGCGCCTCCCACGCGGCCAGGCCCAGCAGCAGGCTGGCGATGGCGCCCCAGCCGCTCCACAAATACCCGGGCAGCCGGGCCAGCCATTGGGCAAGCAGTTGCATCATGGGCCTTCACTATTTTTTTGAGAGCGGCTCGCGCTTGGTGGCCAAGCGCGAGCGCCTTGTTCATTCAACAGACGCTTTGCGCGGTCACGCGCCGCCATAAAAGCCCGCATCGGGCAGCTGGCCGCCGATCAGGCCGGGCTGGCGCGCGTGCAGTTGCGTGAAGAAGAACTCCAGCTCGGGCCGGGCCTGGGCCGCGGGCACGACTTGGCCTGGCACGGCGCGGATGGCGTCGGCCACGCCCTCGGGCGTGAGCATGGACACGCGCGCGGCCACGGCCTGGCCGCAGGCCTCGGGCTGGGCGTTGCACCATTGCTGGGCCTGGGCATAGGCCTGCGCGAAGCGCGCCAGCAGGGGCGCGTTGTCCACGTGCCGGCCCATGGCGGCGATGCCGGCCTGCGGCATGCGCGGCGCGCGGCCGAAGGCGCGGCCCCATTCCTGCTGTATGTCCACGCTGCGGTGCAGCTCGGGCGCAATGGCGCTGACGGGCAGGCTGCGCGACTTGCGCAGCCCCACCGAGACGGCCGGCTCGGCCAGCAGGGCATGGTCGGCGCGGCGGGTGAGCAGCAGCTGCATGGCATCCAGCGGCGTGGCCGCATAGCGCAGGCCGATGCTACCCGCGCCGCTGTCCACCGGCAGGCCCAGCTTGTCGGCCACGGTGCGCAGCATGATGTCGGGCATGTCACCACGAAAGGGCATGACCAGCTCCTGCCCTTTCAGGTCCGCCAGGCGCTGGATGGTTGGGTCGCGCGAGACGACGAACAGCAGGCCCCAGATGCTGATGTTCTGCAATTGCAGCTTCACGCCCCGGTTGTAGAGGTTGGCCGCCACGTTGCTGGGCATGGCGATGAAGTCGGCCCCGCCCTGCACGGCCAGGGCGCGCAGCTGGTCTGGATCTTTCCAGGCCGTGAACGTGACCTGCTCGGCCACGTCGCCGAGCAGGCCCGCCTCCACGATGCGGATCAGCGGGTTGCTGACCGAGGCGCTGGGGCCGGCCAGCAGCAGCTTGGGCAGCCTGGCTGGAAGTGGCTGGCCCTGGCCAGACGCAGGGCTGGCCGTGGGGCCGGGCGTGGCACTGGTCTGAGCGCGCAGCCAGGGCGCGGCCAGGGCGGCGCCGGCGATGAGGCCGGTCTTGAACAGCAGGGTGCGTCGGGTCGTGGTCATGGCTTCAAGCGGGTCAGAAACGTGCGTTCCAGGAAAGGGCCAGGCTGCGCCCTGGCGCGGGCAGCTCGGTGCCGGGCAGGCCCTCGGTCAGGTGCGTGTGGTAGCGCCTGTCGGTGAGGTTCTTGACTGCCAGGCGCAGGCTGTGGTCCGGGCGGTAGCGCCAGGTGGCGCCCAGGTCCAGCACGCTGTGGCCGGGGGTGGGGTCTTCCGTGCCGCGCGAAAAGCGCGTGGCCACGCGGTCCTGGCGCGCCACGATGCGCGCCTGCGCGTCCAGGCGCCAGCCGGCGGCCAGCTCGCCCTCCCAGCCCAGGCTCAGGCTGTCGGCGGGCATCTGGTAGAGCGGCTCGTCCAGGTCGCGGTTGTCGCCGCGCACGCGCGAATAGGCCGCCCACAACCAATGGCCGCGCACGGGCTGCCAGCGCAGGTTGGCCTCCATGCCCTGGATCACCACGCTGCCCAGGTTGGCATTGCGCTTGCAAATGGCTGCGTAGGGCTGGCCGCAGGCGGCCAGGGCCTGCGCGCCCGTCAGCGGCACGCCGGTGATGTAGTCGCTGATGCGGTTGCGGTAGAAGGACAGCGCATAGTCCAGCCGCGCGTCGCTGCCCTTGAGGCCGATCTCGAACTGCGTGGCCTTTTCCGGGCGGATCTGCGGGCTGCCGGCGTAGAAAGAGCCATCGCCGCGCAGGCCGGATTCGAAGCGCTCGCGCAAGTCGCCGGCGCGGAACGCGCGCGCGACGTTGGCGTAGGGGCGCAGCAGCGGTGTCAGCTCGTACATCACCCCCAGGCTGGCACTGCTGGCGCCATCGCTGCGCGACAGCCCCTGCGTGCGCGCGCCATTGGCCATGGACGCGGCGCGGCCGCGCACGCGGTCGTGGCGCAGCCCGGCCAGCACGCGCCAGGCGCCCAACTGCATGTCGTCCTGCACGTACAGGCCCAGCGCCTGCAGGCGCCCATCCTCGAAAGGCACGTTGCGCGCAAAGCGCGTGAACGCCGGCGGCGCCGCCTGGTAGCGCTCGGGGCTGGCGCCCATGCGCCAGGCATTCAGGCCCAGCGACAGCAGGTGCTGCGGGTGCGCCAGCCATTCGGCCTTGGCGTCCAGGCCGTCGGTGGCGAAGTTCACGTCGTTGGTCACCACGTCGCGGCCCAGCCGGTTGCCAAAAGCGTAGATGGTGCGCTGCATCTCCTGCCGGTACAGGCGCAGATCCAGCCCCAGCGGCGCATCCGCGCTGCGCGTGCGGCTATAGCCCAGCTCGTACAGGCGGCGCTGCTGGCGCGGCGAATGGATGGTGATGGAGGCCACGGGCGGCGCCGGGTGCGGCCGCGTCGAGCCGCGATACCACACGTCGTCGTCGCGGTGCTGCTGTAAAGAAAGGCGCAGCTGCTGGCGGCCATCGATGCGCCAACGGTACTGGCCGATGAAGGCGCGCGAGTCGTAGCCCGTGCGCGGCTGCTTGCCGTCGGGTGAGCGGTAGTCGCCCCGGTGCAGCAGCGCCGCGCCCAGCATCAGCGCATGATCGCCGCCGCTGGCGTTGAGCAGCGCCATGGCCTCGGTGCCACGGCTGGCGCTGTCCAGCCCCAGGCGGGCACGCCCGCTCAGCGCCGGCTGCCCCGGCTCGGCAAAGCGCGCCTGCGGCAGGCGCACGTTGATGGCCCCGCCCAGCGCGCCCGTGCCATACAGCACCGAGGCCGGGCCCTTGAGCACCTCCACTTGCTCGGCCAGGCCCAGCGACATGAAGGAGGCCACCGCCCCGGCCGGCTGGGCCGAATTCAGGCGCATGCCATCGACCAGCAGCACCACGCTGTCCTTCTTCAACCCGCGGATGACCGGGTTCAGCCCCTGCGCGCTGTCGCCCGAGACGGCCAGCCCGGCCTGGCCGCGCAGCGCCTCGCCCAGGTTGTGCACCTGCTGGCGCGCCAGCTCCTCGGCCGTCAGCACCGTCAGCGCCGCCGGCGTCTCGGCCGCCTGCGCCTCATAGCCCTTGGCCGTGACCGTCACCGGCGCCAGCACCGTCGCTTCAGCGGCTTCAGTGTCTTGCGCGGGTTCGGAAGCCACCGGCATTTGCGCCTGCGCCGCGCCCGCCAGACCAAGCACCGCGCACGCCAAACATGCGGTCGCCACGGGGGTGTAGGTGTTCATGGAAATTCCTTTGCTCAAAACCAGGGGCGCTTTCAGCCTCGGACTCGCCTGCCAAAGCTCGTCGGCCAGAATGCGAATTCATGCAAATTCTATCGAGAATGATTCACATTAATCACAAATCCTTGCCAGCTCGATTGCCTGCCATGTGGACATGGAAAAACCGCCGTGCAGCAAGCCACTGCACGGCGGTTTTTTCAGTCACTGACAGCTGCTGGGTTCAAGCGCTCAGCGCAGCAGCGGCACACCGGTTTTTTCCTGGATTTCCTCGAAGCTCACGCCATCGGCCAGTTCCACCAGCTTCAGGCCTTCGGGCGTGACGTCCATCACGCCCAGGTCGGTGATGATGCGATCGACCACACCCACGCCGGTCAGCGGCAGGGTGCATTCGGGCAGGATCTTCAGGTCGGTGCTGCCATCCTTTTTGCGTGCCACGTGCTCCATCAGCACGATGACGCGCTCGACGCCGGCCACCAAGTCCATCGCGCCACCCATGCCCTTGACCATCTTGCCTGGAATCATCCAGTTGGCCAGATCACCCTTGCCGGTGACTTGCATCGCGCCCAGGATGGAGAGGTTGATCTTGCCGCCGCGGATCATGGCAAAGCTCTGGTCGCTGCCGAAGATGGACGAGCCCTTGAGCGTGGTCACGGTCTGCTTGCCAGCGTTGATCAGGTCGGCGTCAACCTGGTCTTCAGTCGGGAACGGGCCGATGCCCAGCATGCCGTTCTCGCTTTGCAGCCAGACCTCGATGTCGGCCGGCACGTGGTTGGCCACCAGCGTCGGGATGCCGATGCCCAGGTTGACGTAGAAGCCATCCTGCAATTCCTTGGCAGCGCGCGCTGCCATTTGATCTTTGGTCCATGCCATGGTGTTCAGCCTCCCGCCTTGGGTGTCACAGTGCGCTGCTCGATGCGCTTTTCCGGATTGGGGTTGTGCACGATGCGGTGCACGTAGATGCCAGGCAGGTGGATGTCATCGGGCGCGATCTCGCCCACCTCGACGATCTTCTCCACCTCGACCACGGTGATCTTGCCGGCCGTGGCCGCCGCCGGGTTGAAGTTGCGCGCCGTGTAGCGAAAGCGCAGGTTGCCGGCCTTGTCGGCCACATCGGCCTTGACCAGCGCCACGTCGGCCACCAGCGATTGCTCCATCACATAGGTCTGGCCGTTGAATTCGCGCGTTTCCTTGCCCTCGGCCACCAGCGTGCCCACGCCGGTCTTGGTGAAAAACGCCGGAATGCCCGCGCCGCCGGCGCGCAGCTTCTCGGCCAGCGTGCCCTGCGGGGTGAACTCCAGCTCCAGCTCGCCTGCCAGGTACTGGCGCTCAAATTCCTTGTTCTCGCCCACGTAGGACGAGATCATCTTCTTGATCTGGCGCGTCTCCAGCAGCTTGCCCAGGCCGAAACCATCGACGCCGGCGTTGTTGGAAATCACGGTCAGATTCTTCACGCCGCTGTCGCGCAGCGCGTCGATCAGAGCCTCGGGAATGCCGCACAGGCCAAAGCCGCCCACGGCCAGCGTCTGGCCATCGGCAACAATGCCCTTCAATGCCTCGGCGGCCGAGGGATAGAGCTTGTTCAAGATGTATCTCCTGTCTGGGTTGTCATCACGCAAGGCAAAGCGCAGCCTGCCGCAGCCTTGCAAGCCCGCTACGATACTACGTAAATTGGTACGTAGTTTTGCGTAAATGACATCCCCTAATCCGTTCTTGACCGAAACCGCAGCGCCGCTGCAGTGCGCGCAGGACTACCGCTTGGCCTTCGAGATGGCGCCAGTCGGGCTGGTGCTCTCACGCCACCGGCGCATTGCCGACTGCAACCAGCAGCTGTGCGAGATCTTCCTGACCACGCGCGAATCGCTGCTGGGCCGCTCCTTCCAGGAGCTCTACCCCAGCGCCGAGGAATTCGAGCGCCTGGGCCAGCGCATCGCACCGATCCTCAACGCCAAGGGCTGGTACTCGGACAGCCGCATCATGAAGCGCGCCAACGGCCAGTTCTTCTGGTGCCACGTCAGCGGCCGCGCCTTCGACCGCAGCCAGCCGCACGCCGCCGGCATCTGGAGCTTCGAGGACATCAGCGCCCAGCGCCCCATGGCCGCCGGCGCGGCGTTGACTGGGCGCGAACGCGAAGTGGCCGCGCGCGTGCTGGAGGGCAAGACCTCCAAGCTCATTGGCCGCGAGCTGGGCATCAGCCACCGCACGGTGGAGCTCTACCGCGCCCGGCTGATGCGCAAATTCGGTGCTGCCACCACTGGCGAGCTGATCCAGAAAATGCTCAGCCAGTGAGGCCGCGATGCGGCAAGCGCCTATTCAAAGTCTCAGCGCCGAGCATCCTGCAGCCTTGATGCATCCAAACATTTCCATGTTTGACATTGTTTTGCAAAAGGCAACTATACAAACGCCAAGGCCTTGATTAGAGTGTTCTTCCTGTAACCAGTGTCCTTGTTGCTGCCATCTGGTGACTTACAAAACGGAGGAGACTCGCCATGCGCCCAGTCAGCAAGAGAGCATCGCCGCAGCGCCGCATTGCGCTGGCCTTGAGCGCGGTCATCATGGGCGCTGGCCTGCTGCCTGCGCTGGCTTGGGCGCAGGCTGCGCCCACGCTGGTGGTGCAGTTTGCCGGCCAGGCCATCACCCCGGTGCCCGCAGTTGGCCTGTGGTTGTTGGCCCTGACGCTGGCCGTGGCCATGGTGCTGTTGCGCCGTCGTGGCCTGCTGCCGGGGTTGGCCAGCTGGGGCGGCGTGGCTTTGCTGGCCTTGCTGCTGGGCTCCGGTCTGGGGCGCATCGATGGCGCGCGCGCCCAGGCCACGCAAACGCTGGCGCTGCACAGCAGCCCCGCCCGCCTGGCGCTGGCTCCAGGGCGCAGCCAGCAAGTGGCGCTGCGCAACGACACTGCCGGCCCCATCGGCCTGCAATCCATCGCTCTGCAAGGCAACCCCACGGGGCGCTATCGCCTGCTGCATGCCCCTGGCGATTGCCGCGTCGGCCAACAGCTGGCCCCAGGGGCCAGCTGCCCTGTCTCGGTGCAGCACGATGCGGGCGCGCCGCCTGCGCCGCCTCCACAGCCGCCTGCCGCCGGGCCGGGCCAGCGCGAGCTCTCCGTGTTCGAGCAGGCCAGCGCGCTGCCGCGCTTTCTCAGTTACCCGCCGCTGACGGCGCGCGTCGGCCAGCCCTGGCAGTACCAGGTCAGCGCGGTCGATCGCCAGGGCCAAAGCCTGCCCGTGCACATCGTGGCCGCGCACAGCCCCGCAGACCTGCGCATCAGCGGCAGCGCGCCCGGTCAAACCCTGCACTGGACGCCGCCACAGGCGGGCCTGCACACCATCACCTTGCAAGTGCAGGATGCGCAGGGCCAGATGCAGCAGCAAAGCTTTGTGCTGGGCGTGAGCGACGAAACCCGCCTGCCCGCCGACCCCAAACAGCGCGCCACGCCCCTGCCAGAGCACGTCTTCACCCCGTTTGCCGACAGCACGCGCTTTCTCTACACCGGCGCCGACCCCATTCAGCAAGGCGTGAGCGCCCCCATGGATCCGCTGCACGCGGCCGTGCTGCGCGGCCAGGTCAAGGGCCGCGATGGCGTGCCGCTGGCGGGCGTGCGCGTGCAAGTGCAGGGCCGCCCGGAATTCGGCCACACCCACACCCGCGCCGACGGCTGGTTCGACCTGGCCGTCAACGGCGGCGGCTGGCTCACGCTGCACTACGAGAAGACCGGCTACCTCAGCGCCCAGCGCAAGGTGCACACGCCCCGGCGCGACTGGGCCTATGCCGATGACGTGGTGCTCATCGCCCTGGACGGCCAATACAGCCAGATCGAGTTGCAACGCAACGAACTGCAAATCTACTGGGGCGGGCTGAACCAGGACGAACGCGGCGCGCGGCGCACCGCCGTCGTCTTCCCCGCAGGCGTGCAGGCCAGCGCCGAGCTGCCCGATGGCAGCCTGCGGCCCTTGCAACGCCTGACGGTGCGCGTGACCGAATACACCCTGGGCGAGCAAGGCCCGCAGACCATGCCCGGCGCGCTGCCGCTGTCGGTGGGCTACACCTGGGCGGCCGACTTTTCTGCCGACGAAGCCCGCGCCCTGGGCGCGCGCCACCTGCGCTTTGACCGCCCCGTGTACGCCTACACCAGCAACTTCATCGGCGCGCCCGTGGGCACGGCCGTGCCGGCGGGCTGGTACGACTTCGAGCGCACGGCCTGGATTGGCGCAGACAACGGGCGCGTGATCGAAATCCTGGGCATCGAAGGCGGCCGCGCCCAGTTGCGCGTCAGCCAGGCCCAGCGCCCGGCCACGGCTGCCGAGCTGGCGCAACTGGGCATTGGCGAGGACGAACTGCAAGCCCTGGCGCAGATGTACCCGGCAGGCGAGCAGCTCTGGCGCACGCCGATGGAGCACTTCACCCCCTGGGATTGCAACTGGCCCTGGGGCCCGCCCGAGGACGCGCCGCCGCCGCCCGATGACGATCCGCCAGGGCCCGACGATCCGCCCGATCCGAACGACCCGTCAGGGCCTGACGACGACCCGCCAGACCCCAATGACCCGGACAACGAGGAACAGGACGAAGAGCACGAAGACGTGGAGTGCGGCTGCGACATCTACGTCAAGCAGCGTGCCATGGGGCAGGGCATTGCCCTGCCCGGCACCCCCTTCGAGCTGTACTACCGCAGCGACCGCCGCCTCATCGATCCGGCAGCGGCCCCGCCTGTGGCCTTGCTGCGCAAACGCCTGAAATCCCCCGGCGCGCCGCAGCACCCGGCCTTGCGCTATGCCCAAGTGGAACACCAGATCGCGGGCCGCCGCATGTTGCAAAGATGGCATCCCGCGCAGTGGGCCGCCGCGCCCCAGTTCGACGAGCAGCAATGGGACGGCACCGACATCTACGGCCGCCCCGTGCGCAGCGCCTATGCCCAGCTGCACAGCAGCATCGCCTATGGCTACGCCGGGGCTTATTACAGCGTCCAGGCCGAACTGGCCCGGGCCTTTGAAGCCGTCCAGCTCGCGGCAGGCAGGGGCGCGAGGCTTTCCTTTACCGGCAACCGAGGGGCCGCCAGCCCCATCGTCACGCTGCACCGGGCCTCGGCGCCGCGCTGGGTCAAAGTGCCCGCAGCCAATGTGGATCTTGCCCAGGCCCACGCCGGCGGCTGGGCCCTGCGCGGCCTGCGCCTGTACGACCCCGAGGCGCAAATGCTCTACGAATCGGGCAGCCTGCGCAAAGGGCGGCGCCTGCCGCTGAGCACGCAAACCGTGCCCAATGCGCACATCGCCAGCGGCAATGCCCGCCTGCTCAGCGATGGCGCGCTGCTGGCCAGCCAGGGCCACCAATTGCAACGCTACGCGGATACCCAAGGCGCGGCAGCGCCCACCGTGTACGCTGGCCAGGCCGAGGCCGGCTTTGCCGGCGACGGCGGCCCGGCCAGCGCCGCCCGCTTCGACCGCCCCCGCGTGCTGGCGCAAGGGGCGGACGGCAGCATCTACGTCATGGACACGGGCAACCACCGCCTGCGCCGCATTGGCCCCGATGGCCTGGTGCACACCGTGGCTGGCAATGGCCAGCCCGCCACGGCCAACGGGCCCTGGGATCAGCCCGTAGTCGCCACGGCCAGGGACTTCCATGCCCGATCACTGGCGGCCCTGCCCGACATGAACCTGCTGGCCGTGGACGAGCAGGGCCAGTTGCTGCAACTGACGCCCGGCGGCCTGCTGCACCGCATTGAACTGCCGGAAGGAGCCGGCCAGGCCACGGACGTCGTTGCAGGCCGCCAGGGCCAGGCCTGGATTGCCACCAACACCGGCCAACTGCACCGGCTTGATGCCGCAGGCCTGCGCCATGTGGGCAATGCACTCAATTTCCCCAGCGCTGTGGCTGGGCCAGGCGATGAGGTGTTCGCGCCTATGGGCAGCCAAGTCTGGCGGGTCAAAGCCTCCGGCAGGCGGCAGCTGCTGGTCAATGCGCAGCAAGATGGACTGAACTACGACACCCTGCTGGGCTACGACCCTGATGCCGGCCTGCTCAGCCTCTCCAGAGGTCAGTTGCTGCGCACCTCTGCCGGCTTGCCTCAGCTCGGCTCCAGCCAGGCTGTTTACCGGGTCGGCCGCCCCGACGGCCTGAGCTACGACGAATTCTTCGGCAACGGCCTGCCCAGCGCCACCAAACACGCCTTGACCGGCGCCACGCTGGCGCGCTACAGCTACCAGGGCGGCTACCTCAGCAGCGTCAGCGACGCCTTTGGCAACACCGTGCAACTGCAACGCCAGGGCGCGCGCCTACTGCGCGTGGTGGGGCGCGACGGCCAGGTCAGCACGCTGGACTACGACGCCCAGGGTCGACTGACCCGCGTCAGCCTGCCCGGCGGCATCAGCCACCACATGCGGTACGACGAGCGCGGCCTGCTCACCGAATACCGCGACCCGCGCGGCGGCGTGGACCGCTTCAGCTACGACGCGCAAGGCAAGCTGCTGCGCAACGCCGCGCCCGACGGCAGCGGCTGGCAGCTCAGCCGCGCCGAGGACAACACCATCACCGCCACCACCGCCATGGGCCGCAGCAAAAGCGTGCGCCAGCTGGTGAAGGGCTACAACGTCGAGCAAACCCGCATTGGCTTTGATGGCCTGCGCTCCAGCGCCTCCATCAACACCGCGCAGGGCCGCTCGACGCAGACATTTGCTGATGGCACGCAGATTCATCGCCAACGCATCCCGGATCGCGTCTTGGGCAGCATCGCCGCCTCACAGTACGTCACCCTTGAAAACGACGGCCTGCGCTTGAGCAGCCAAGAAAAACGCTACGGCCAATGGAGCGGACAGTACTACAGCAGCTGGAGCAACACCCACGAACTCAACGGCGCCACCTGGCGCAGCCAGTTCAGCCATGCCGACATGCAACTGCGCCACACCGACGCCGACGGCCACACCAGCACCGCCAGCGTCAACGCCCAAATGCAGCCAGTGCACTGGTCCGCCGCCAGCGGCGCGTATGCCACGCTGGGCTACGACAGCCGTGGTCAACTGGAGGACATCCGCCTCTCCGCCCCAGACGTGCCCGAGCGCCACAGTCACATCGCCTATCACCCGCTGGGCCAGCCCGGCGCAGGCCAGATTGCCCGCTTCACCAACGCCCTGGGCCAGTCCACCCACTACCGCTACGACCCCGCTGGCCGCCCCGTGCAAACCATCCTGCCCGATGGCCGCAGCCTGCGCTACGACTGGGACGCCGCCGGCAACCTGCTGGGCCTGCTCACCCCGGCGGGCAACCGCCACCAGTTCCACTACGACGGCGCCCAGCAAGTGAGCCGCTACGACGCCCCAGGCAATGCCGCCGCCACCCACTGGCAATACGACGCCGAGCGCAAGCTCACCAGCGTGCGCCGCCCCGGCGGGCAAGACATCGGCCTGAGCTACGACAGCGCCGCGCGCCTCAGCCGCATCAGCACCGACGCCGACGCCACCACCCTGGGCTACAACCCCCTGGGCCAGCTCGCCAGCATCAGCAACCCCACCCAGCGCATCGCCTACGCGCGCAGCAATGGCCTGATCACCAGCGAACACTGGGACGGCGCCATCCAGGCCCAGCTCGACACCCCCACCGACAGCCGCGGCCGCCCCACCGAAATCGGCCTGCGCGTGGGCGCCGAACACATCCAACTGCCGCTGCACTACAGCCCATCCGGGCGCCTGCAACGCATCGACCAGACCTGGCTGTACTACGGCGCGCACGGCCAGCCCGAAAGCCTGCAAGGCCCCTGGGGCAGCATCACCCACCAATACAACAGCCTGGGCGAAGCCCTGCACACCCGGCACATCGCCAGCGCCGCCGCCAGCAACAGCACCTCACCCCAGGCCGAAGCCACCCGCCAGGCCCTGCTGGCCAGGCTGGGCGCGCTGCAAGCCGCGCTGGACGAACGCATGCGGCAGATGAACACCTGCCGCATGCGCGGCTGGCTGGTCTATGGCCTGGGCCCCAGCCTGGAAATCGAAGAATGGCACTGGAAATACGACCACAGCGACATGGACGAGGCCGAGCGCCAGGCACTGATCGCCCAATACGGCCCCGCCCAATACCGCGAGCCCGACTACTGCCTGGGCCTCATGGCCCAGCACCTTGAACGACTGCGCGACCAGGCCAGCACCGGGGACCCGCCCTACGGCTGGAGCGGCCAGCTCTCCAGCGAGCTGGCCAATCTGCGCAACGCCACCGCAGGCGGCGCCGTGGGCGTGGCCGCGCTGGGCTACGACCAACACGCCCGCGCACACCTCACCGACGCCACCAGCTACAACAGCCCCGCCATTGAGGCCCATTACCAGGCTTTGCAGCAACTGCTCCAGCAGTTGCAGGCCAACCAGTTGCACTGGGGCATCCCCGCCGAATACCAATACCAGCGCGACGCCCTGGGCCGCATCAGCAGCTTGCATGAGCGCCTGCTCGACCAGCAGCGCCAGCACCACTACGAATACGACAGCAGCGGCCGCCTGCTGGCCCACACCATGGACGGCCAGCGCACAGAGTGGGCCTATGACGCCAATGGCAACCGCAGCCACGAAAACGGCCAACCCATCGCCAGCTACGACGCGCAAGACCGGCTGCTGACCTGGAAAGACCAACACTACAGCTACAACCCAGCGGGCGACCTGCAAGCCAAAACCAACGCCGCAGGCCAGACCCGCTACGACTACGACGCCCTGGGCAACCTGCGCCAGGTGCTGCTGCCCGGCGGCCAGCGCATCGACTACGACATCGACCCCCTGAACCGCCGCATCGGCAAGCGCAAGAACGGCCAGCAGCAATACCGCCTGATCTACCTGGACGAGCTGCGCCCCCTGGCCGAACTGGACGTCCAAGGCCAGCTGCGCAGCCTGTTCATCTACGCCGGCCAGGGCAACGCCCCGACGCTGATGCTCAGGGAAGGCAAAACCTGGCGTCTGATCGCCGACCACCTGGGCAGCATCCGCCTGGTCATCGACGCCGAGACCGGCCAGATCGGCCAACGCCTCGACTACGATGCCTGGGGCCGCATCACCCACGACAGCCAGCCAGGCTTCCAGCCCTTTGGGTTTGCCGGCGGCCTGTACGATCCAGACACCGGCCTGACCCGGTTTGGGGCCAGGGACTACGACGCAGAAACGGGCAGATGGACGGCCAAGGATCCCATCTTGTTTGATGGTGGGGATTCCAACCTCTACGGGTATGTTTTGCAGGATCCGGTGAATTTTGTGGATCCGGAGGGGTTGCGTTTGAGTGGCTGGTCATGGAGTACCGGAGGGTTGCCTTTCTTCCCTACCAGGCACGAGCACATGACCAGGAACAGGAGAAATTTTTGTCCTGCAAAAGAACCCAAAGAAAACATATGCACAAGCAATCACAGGGACAATTATGGGCAGGGGTGGGTTCAGGATACCCCAAAAATTACAAACTTTTATTCCTCCAAATATAGACATGCTTACGGCTATGAGTGCAAGTATGACGAAAACGGATTTTTAATGAGAGACGAAAATGCTAATTACACATATAACTTTTCGGATAATTATCTTATTCATTTATGGCAAGATGTGTTTCCGCACTATTTCTACGGAGGTCCTGACCAATACATTTCAGGAACAACCGAAGTTGGCCGCTAAGATGAAAGTCATTTATTTTTTAGTCCTGCATTCAGTTCTATTAACCGGGCTTACACTGCTTGCATTCGAAATGCCAGAGCAAGCACGCCATCCTATGGAGTTATTTGTTTTATTTCTAATAATTGCCTCTGGACCACTTTTATATCCATTAATGGGGTCGGGTTCTGAGATATTTTTTTTGCTGATCATTTTATTGGTAATATTTCTTGCGAAAAATAAAATGATGAAAAATAATGTTGCATTATTTTTCTCGACCTTTTTTTGGTGCCTTTTGGGATTTTTGTTGCCGGTGGCGGGGTCAATGTGAAAAAAAACAAATATTTTTCCAAGGTTCTATTGAGCAGAAATCAAACAACTTGAACAAATAAATCCTTCAAGCCGCATATTTGACGCTGTCCTTTTGAAAGAACTGCTTGACCTTTTGAGGTGACTTCTGCAGGTGTCTCATGTGGCTGACTGCG
>NZ_NTBH01000005.1:0-242958 GCF_002288875.1 Vandammella animalimorsus
CGCAGTCAGCCACATGAGACACCTGCAGAAGTCACCTCAAAAGGTCAAGCAGTTCTTTCAAAAGGACAGCGTCAAATATGCGGCTTGAAGGATTTATTTGTTCAAGTTGTTTGATTTCTGCTCAATAATTGGCTAGGAAAGAATTTATTATGGGCCAAAGGTGGCCGCCAACGTGTTAGGGATACTGGATTAGAGGGAATGACTGACGAGGAAATTCAAGATCGAATCAATGACCCCAAAATTGACCCCAAAGAAAAAAGGCGACTACAAAAAGAGCAGAAAGGAAGAGGAGTTCGAAATAAACAAAAGAGAAGGAAATAGCAAATGGAAAAGAGCTGGTATTGTGTCCATGCGATATTTTATTTTGAGTTAATGAAGGATACTCAGGACTCATATTTGATTTATGAAAACGTTTATCTAGTGAGGGCAATTAATAGCGAACTGGCTGAAAAAAAAATAGATAGGTTTGCAAAATCCCTCCAAGACTTCAATGAGCGAGGAACTCTACTTGTTGATGACGAAAAAGCCAAATATCTATACAAAGGAGTTAGAAAAGTAATATCTCTAGAAAATAACTTAAGGCTCGGCAATTTTTGCGCCAATCAAAGCATGATTGAGCTAACATATTCTGTATTCGAAGTGGACTCTTGGAGTGATTTGTGTGCGCTGGCTTCAGGTGATTCGGTTGAGTTGATTTATGTTGAATGATCCTCCCGTGGTTGTCTGTACCGTTGTCCCGTCCGCTGTCCGCCGACACTTCTTAACCTACTTTCAACCCCGTTTTTTCACAAAACAGGGCTGAAACTCGCAGTTGAGCGCACCATCACAGCATCCGCACGTGTGATTTCTTCTCTTTTCGCGCTATTTCTTGCTCGATCCCGCCCCAACAGGCGCGTTGATCCCTTGCGCTACGCACAAACCCAGCGGACAGTTCTGTGAAAAGTGTTGGGATGCTTTAACGCCTGATCCAATAACCGCAAAGCACGCCATCCAGGGTTTGCACAAGCAGCGTGTCCCGTGCACCCCGATGGAGGTCTTCCGGCGCCAGCCCATCCCAGGCTTCTTTGGGCGTCAAGCCCTTGAGGTTTTGGTGCGGACGCACATGGTTGTAAAACCAGGCGGCTTCCTGAAGGGCGTTTTGCACGTCCGCTGCGCTTTGATGAACCAGCTGCCGCAGCCAAGGCTTGATAGTGCCGAAAAATCGCTCTATCCGTCCATTGCACCAGGGTGCACAAACAGGCGTGGTTTGCTTGCGAATGCCCACCAGTTTTAAAAATGTCGTGAACACGAAGCTGTTGAAGATGGCTTCGTTGTCCGTGCGTACCGCTCGGGGCTTACCATGCTGACCGATGGCCAGGCACAGATGCCCCAGCAGCGTCCAGCTGCGTTTGTTGATCAGCGTTGTGAGCCGAATGCACAGCCGCGAGCCGTGATCGAGAATGCCCAGGAATGCTTGCGGTTTGCCGCACGCGGCAACATGGGTCACGTCCATGGCCCAGACGGCATGGATGGGCAGTACTTTGGGTGTTTGGCTGCGCAGATTACGCGTGAGGTTCAGCAACTCCAACTGATGCGTCTGGATGACCTCATGGACGTAGGTTTTGCCCACGCTTTGCGGTGCGTGCAAACGGTTGAATGTGTGCGCCACCGTACGGCATCCGGCTTGCTTGCCCATCAGGGCTTTGATGCGCAACACCTCTTTCACTACCCACTGGGGCTTGGGTTGGCCGATGCGCACTTGCCCCTGGTTTTGCGCAGCCGCTTCGCTGTCAGCGGGGGCGAGAGGTGCGCGGCGATACCGGAATGTCTTCTTGCGTCGCTGGATTTGGGCGAGCCAAAAATACACGAGCAGGATGAACAGGATCAGGCAAAGCAATAGCACGGGGCGTCAAGAAATACGGGGGATGACCGGGGAGTCATTGGAGCCCCCATGCAAATCTGCATGGGAACTGGACCGACTGTGGCCATGAGCGCGAGCAGGTAGCGCCCAGGACGTGCGCAGTCATCGCACGGCGCGGTTCAATGCCGATTCCAAGGCTGTCCTTAGCCGAACCACGATGGCAGCCAGGGGCTCGGAGGCGAGTTCATTCTTCTTGACGAACGACTGCCACAGCGCCTGCCGCGACGTATCGTGGGCGAACTCGTCCGTGAGACCGACCGGCAGCTCGGTAGGTACGGCCATGCCGCGACGCTCGAAGGTGGCCTTGATCGCCTGGGCGAGTAGATCGGCGTCGAGAGTTTCGCGCTCCAGCAGCACCGACAGGTCAAAGTAGTCCTTCACGCGGCTGTTCGTCATGCCTAGCAGGGCGATGGCGTGGAGCTTTTCCGCGACCACGGTGTAGGTCGGATAGACCGCGCAGACGCGGCGCGGGCAAGTCGTTCAGCAACACAGGGTAGACCGAATCCACCGGCCCAGGCGTAACGGCGTCACCGAAGCCGACGTCGATCTGCGTCTTGCAGCGCGCTTTCGCCAGCTCGCCTGCGATAGTCACCCGCACGCCGCCGTAGCCTGCTTCTTTGCGGATTTCCTCAGCGGCGACTGAGGCCGGATCGAACACGATGCCATCGTTCACCGAGATGGCAGCGATCTCGCGGAAGACTTGCGCGACGGATTCCAAATCGCTTGCGCCGAAACCCAACAGGTCGGCATCGCGCGTGGCCCGGTGCGGCATGTCGTACCAAAGCGTGAACAGCAGCGCACCCTTGAGCAAAAAACGACCCGCATGCTCGGATTGGCTCAGGCGATAGAGGATGCGCTCCAGTGCGAAGCGCACCAGCACCTGATTGAAATCCGATTCCTGTGCCTTGGCGATGCCCAGCAGGCGTGCGCGGACGGAGGCGGCCATGTTGCTCATTCGACAGCCTCCAGATAGGGGCGCATCACGTTGGCCACGCGACAAATCTTTGCATAGCGCCACAGGTCATCCGCCGTTGCTTTGGCGCTGCGCCGAGCGTCTTTCAGTGCCTCCAATGCCACGTCTAGGCCGATCTTGTTGCGGTGCTTGAAGCAGTCCACGACCGTCTTGGCCGCGCCGTATACCCTCAGCTTCACGCCCTCGCGCAGGTGTTCCTCGACACCCACCGTGTAGACGCTGTCGATCATCTGAACCATCTTGATTGGCGGATAGTCGATCCGTGGCACGTGGCTGCCGCGTGGCATGGCGATCCAGATCTGGCGCGGCAGTTGTGTGGTCAGCTCGTGAAATTGCAACGCCGTGAGCAGGCAGAACACGGCCTGCGGCGCCTTGGTGGCGACGGCTGCGAGACTTTCGAATTCCGATCCCTGCGCATCTGATAGGCGGTACAGGCCACGCCCCACCCTGTCCAGAACGCCAGTGGCGATCAGGCGCGTCAGGACAACCCTGGGCGCATTGATGGCGTCTAGATCGCTGGCGCGCAGCAGTCCTTTCTGGCTGGCCAGCTCGAGAACGCGTCGGGTGTGGGTATCAGCGAGCATGGTGAGAGTTTGCTCCGTTTATTCGTTTAATACAACATTTTGACGATAAAACGGAACTTCTGCCGTCCAGCCATGTGACGACTGACATGCGCCATTGCGACGCCAGTTTCCGCCCATTCATGGCGCGATGGCACGCCTGTGCGATTCCCCGGGCCGGGATCAAACCACTGATCGTGCGTTGCCTGTGGCAGCGAGCAAATGCGCGGTAGTGCCGCATTTGCCCTTGGATGCGCGATCAATATAAAACCACGCCGACGACGGCAACGCCCGTGTGGCAGAAAAGCCTCCTCTTGTAGAGAACTACACCACCAAACACAAACGCCCAACCATTCACGGTTGGGCGTTTTTCTTTGTGTAGTCTGTCAGCTGTTGGCCGATCTTCTTCTGATTTCAATCCCGTTTTTCACAACGCTAGGCTGATATTTACAGTCGGGCACAGCACGACCAACGCACGCTGCAGTCGCTCGGTCTGTGCAGACCCTTCGCAAAGGGACGTTCTCTGCGCAGAAGCCTTGCAACGGTGGGCATTCAGTGGTAGCGAATGCCGGGCGCGGCGGTGCTGACGCGGGTGCCGGCCTGGCCGCGCACGATGGCTTCGATGTCCTGCAGCGCGCCGATGACGGCGGTGTGGCCGGTGTGTTCGGCAAATTCGCAGGCGGCCTCGATCTTCGGGCCCATGGAGCCGGCCGGGAAGGTCAGCGTGCGCAGCGCATCGGGGTGGGCCTGGGCGATGGCCTTGCTGCCGGGCTGGCCCCAGTTGACGTAGGCCGCATCCACATCGGTGGCGATGACCAGCAGCTCGGCCTGTAGCTGCTGCGCTAGCAGGGCCGAGCACAGGTCCTTGTCGATCACGGCCTCGACGCCGCACAAACGCCCTTGCTGGTCGTAGCAGGTGGGGATGCCGCCGCCGCCGGCGCAGATCACTACCGTGCCTTGTTGCAGCAGCCATTGCACGGGGCGGATTTCAAAGATGCGCTGCGGGCGCGGGCTGGGCACGACGCGGCGGTAATGCGGGCCGTCTGGCGCGATGTGCCAGCCTTTCTCAGCCGCCAGCTGCTGCGCCTGGGCCGCTTCGTAGATGGGGCCGATGGGCTTGGTGGGGTGCTGGAAGGCCGGGTCGGCCAAGTCCACCTCGACCTGGGTCAGGATGGTGGCCAGCGGCACCTGCTTGGGCAGCAGATTGCCCAGTTCCTGCTCGATCATGTAGCCGATCATGCCTTCGGTCTGGGCGCCCAGCACGTCCAGCGGGTAGGTGTCCACCTCGGTGTAGGCCGCCCCCTGCAGGGCCAGCAGGCCCACCTGCGGGCCGTTGCCGTGGGCGATGACGAGTTCGTTGCCAGCATGGATTTTGGCGATTTGCGCCACGGCCTGGCGCACGTTGTCGCGCTGGTTTTCAGCGCTCATGGGCTGGCCGCGTTTGAGCAGTGCGTTGCCGCCCAGGGCGATGACGATGCGCATGGGCTGGGTCTCCTTGTTGGATGGTGCTGTGGCGTGCGTTGAGGTGGGCGGTGGCTGCGGCCGGGCAGGGCGCAGGCCTGTTCACGACAGGATCACAGGCCGCCCAGGGCCGCCACCAGCACGGCCTTGATGGTGTGCATGCGGTTTTCGGCCTGGTCGAAGGCGATGTTGTAGGGCGATTCGAAGACCTCCTCGGTCACCTCGATGCCATTGGCCAGGTTGGGGTATTGCGCGGCGATTTGCTGGCCCACCTTGGTGTCGCTGTTGTGGAAGGCGGGCAGGCAGTGCATGAATTTGACGCGCGCGTTGCCGCTGGCCTTGATCATCTCCAGATTGACTTGGTAGGGCAGCAGCAGCTCGATGCGCTCGTTCCAGGCCTCGATGGGCTCGCCCATGGAAACCCACACATCGGTGTGGATGAAGTCCACGCCCTGCACGGCCTGGCGCGGGTCTTCGGTCAGCAGCAGGCGCGCGCCGCTTTCGGCGGCAAAGGCGCGGCATTGCTCAACCAGCTCCTGGCTGGGCTGCAGGGCCTTGGGCGCGGCAATGCGCACGTCCATGCCCAGCTTGGCGCCCACCAGCAGCAGCGAGTTGCCCATGTTGTTGCGCGCATCGCCCAGGTAGGCGTAGCTGATGGCGTGCAGCGGCTTGTCGCTGTGCTCGCGCATGGTCAGCACGTCGGCCAGCATCTGCGTGGGGTGGTATTCGTCGGTCAGGCCGTTGAAGATGGGCACGCCTGCGTATTGGGCCAGCTCCTGTACGACTTCTTGGTGAAAGCCTCGGTACTCGATGCCGTCGTACATGCGCCCGAGCACGCGGGCCGTGTCCTTCATGGTTTCCTTGTGGCCGATCTGCGAGGAGCTGGGGTCGATGTAGGTGACGTTGGCGCCCTGGTCGTAAGCAGCCACCTCGAAGGCGCAGCGTGTGCGGGTGGAGGTTTTCTCGAAGATCAGCGCGATGTTCTTGCCGCGCAGGTGCTGCATTTCCGTGCCGCTGTACTTGGCCCGCTTGAGGTCGCGGGCCAGATCGAGCAAATAGCGCAAGTCCACTGGGCTGTGATGCAGCAGGCTGAGCAGGTGGCGGTTGTGCAGGTTGTAGGCCATGGTGCAGTCCTTTCTTCGGGCGGTTCAGTAGTCCACGGCATCGCGCACGATGGGGCAGGTCATGCAGCGCCCGCCGCCACGGCCACGGCCCAGCTCGGCCGAGCTGATGGTGATGACTTCCACCCCGGCCTTGCGCAGCAAGGTGTTGGTGTAGGTGTTGCGGTCGTAGCCCACGACCACGCCGGGCTCCAGTGCGATGACGTTGTTGCCATCGTCCCATTGCTCGCGCTCGGCGGCGTAGTCGTCGCCGCCGGTGTGCACGACCCGCAGTTTTTTCAGACCCAGCGCCTCTGCCACCACGTCCACGAAGGGCTTGCGCTCCTGGCGCACGTCCAGCCCGCTGGGGTGGCTGTCGCTGGGGCGCAGGCTGAAAGAGGCAATGCGATCCACCACGCCAGGGAAGGCGCTGACCAAATCCCGATCGCAGAAAGTGAAGACCGTGTCCAGGTGCATGGCCGAGCGCGTCTTGGGCAGCGCGGCGACGATGACGCGCTCGGCCGCGCCCTGTTCGAACAGTTGGCGCGCCACCTGCGAAATGCCCTGGATGGAGCTGCGCTCGCCCATGCCGATGAGCACCACGCCCTTGCCGATGGGGAAGACATCGCCACCTTCCAGCGTGGCATTGCCAAAGGATTGATCCGGGTCGCCCCACCAGACCTTGACCTGGCCGGCAAACATTGGGTGGAACTTGTAGATGGCCGCAGCCAGCAGAGTCTCCTGCTGGCGCGCGGGCCAGTACATTGGGTTGAGCGTCACCCCGCCGTAGATCCAGCTGGTGGTGTCGCGGGTGAACTGGGTGTTGGGCAGCGGCGCAATGGCAAAGCCGCCATGCCCCTTGGCCGCCTTGATGAAGGCCATGCCATCGGGATTGAACTCCTTGGGCAAGTCATTGACGCTGACGCCGCCGATCAGAAACTCGGCCTGGCGGCGCGGCTCCAGCCCCTCCAGCCAGGCGCGCAGCTCGTGCATGACGGTGGCGCCCACAGTGTTGGCCGTGATCTTGCGATCGAGCACCCAGCGCAGGCCCTCGGGCTGGCTGATGGCCTCGGTCAGCAGGTTGTGCATCTCCAGCACTTCCACGCCATGCTCGCGCATCTTGGTGACGAAATCGAAATGGTCGCGCTTGGCCTGGCTGACCCACAGCACATCGTCGAACAGCAGCTCGTCGCAGTTGTCCGGCGTCAGCCGGGTGTGCGCCAAGCCTGGGGAGCACACCATGACGCGGCGCAGCTTGCCAACTTCAGAGAAAACGCCCAGTGGGCTTGTCGATTGCATGGATTGGCCCTTCCTCTTCGTAAAAAATCACTGGCGCGCCGCCTCGATAGCGGCATCGCTGCCTGCCTGCCGATTCAAAATCATTCGGGGATTGAAAGCGGCAGATACAGGGTAATTCAAATTGTCAATGTGCCCTTGTAAAGCCCATATCCAGCATATGCGGCACCGATCAGGGCTGCAGCAAAATACATTTTTTCAATGTCGTTAAATACCGGCTGGCCATTTTCAATGCGCGCCTTGGCATAGACAATAGCGCCTGGTGCATACAGCAGTGCAGACAGCAGCAAATATTTCAATCCCGCTGCATACAGCAGCCAGACGCTGTATGCCACGGCCAGCGCGCCGATGAGCATGTCCCAATTGCGCTGGGGGTCGGCCTGGCCATAACCTTCGCCGCGCACGGCAATCATGACGGCATAAATGGCAGAGAAAAAGTACGGAATCAG
This sequence comes from Vandammella animalimorsus, assembly GCF_002288875.1. Taxonomy (NCBI): domain Bacteria; kingdom Pseudomonadati; phylum Pseudomonadota; class Betaproteobacteria; order Burkholderiales; family Comamonadaceae; genus Vandammella; species Vandammella animalimorsus. The sequence goes on from NZ_NTBH01000005.1 coordinate 7,740, forward strand.
AATCATCGACGTGGCCAGATAAATCAGGTCGAGATAGGACTGACCATACAGCAGCGCGAGAATCAAAAAGATCTGGATGGAGCCATTGGACACCCACAGCGCATTGGCTGGCACGCCATTGCGGTTCTCCCGGCGGAAAAATGCCGGCATGGTTTGATCCTTGGCGGCTGAATACAAAATCTCGCCGCTGAGCAAAGTCCATGACAGCAGCGCGCCGGCCAGGGAAATGACCAGGCCGATGGAAATGAACGCCGCGCCCCAGCCGCCCACCACGTGCGCTAGCACATAGGCCATGGACGGGTTTTTCAGCTTGGCCAACTCCGGCTGGCTCATCACCCCTGCCGAGAGCACATTGACCATCACCAGCAGCAGCAGCACACCGATGAAGCCCAGCACCGTGGCCTTGCCCACGTCGCTGCGCGTTTGCGCGCGGGCTGAATACACACTGGCGCCTTCAATGCCAATGAACACCCACACCGTCACCAGCATCATGCTCTTGACCTGCGTCAGCACGCTGCCCAGCTCGGCATTGCCCTGGCCCCAGAAATCGGCTGTAAACACATCCATCTTGAAGGCCAGGCCCACCAGAGCGATGAAGGTCAGCAGCGGCACCACCTTGGTGATGGTGGTGACCAAATTGATGAAGGCAGCCTCCTTGATACCGCGCAGCACCAGGGCGTGCACAAACCACAGCACCAGCGAGGCACCGATGATGGCCGCCGTGGTATTGCCTTCGCCAAAGGCTGGGAAGAAATAGCCCAGAGTGCCAAACAGCAGCACCAGATAACTGACATTGCCCAACCAGGCGCTGATCCAATAGCCCCAGGCCGATGAAAAGCCCAAGTAATTGCCAAAACCCGCTTTGGCATAGGCATAAACCCCGTTGTCCAGCTCAGGCTTGCGGTTGGCCAGAGTCTGGAACACGAAAGCCAGCATCAGCATGCCAATGGCCGTTATCCCCCAGCCAATCAGCACGGCGCCAGCCGCAGCGCCGGCGGCCATGTTCTGCGGGATGGAAAATATGCCGCCCCCGATCATGGAGCCGACCACCAGCGCCGTGAGTGCGCCCAGCCGCAATTTGCCTTCCTGTGCCATGGCTTGATCTCCTTCCTCGAATCACGATGGGGCATGCAGCAGCCGCACATCCCATGCCTGCTGCTCAAAGAACCTGCAGCAATTGCCAATCACTGAACGAAAAAAGCGCCACTGAAAGAGCCAAGTGCCACACTGCCCATACAGGCTGCACCCATCAAGAAGGGTTTTCAGAGAGCCTCAAACAGAAAATCTGCCAGCATGCGAGTATTACCGCCCATAACCTGATGAACCACATGGCCCGAAAGCCTGTTCATGGTTTGCTCAGAAAAGCCGAATGCGTGATTTTGATATATATGGGATGTAAGCACAGACCATGGCAATGCCATTTGAGCGCTGCCATGGTCTGTGTGTGCAACAAACCTCCCCAGTCCGCGCACAACATCTACAACATCAGGCCATCAAAAATGGCTTTGCTGCGCTCTTCAATTTGGGCTTCTGCTGTCCCCCTCACCTTTCGGCCATCATAAGCAAAGGAAAGGCTCGAAGGCCATTATTTTTCAAATATCTACTTATTTATTCGGATATTCGGCCTCAAAATGCCCATTTTTTGCTCACATTTGGTTATTTTTTGTTTCCTGAGCATTTTGCTGCGGCAGCGGGCCTGCTTTATTCAGCAGCTGTTGCGCCAGCGCCAGCGCCTCCTCCAGCGTGGCGGCGGCTTCGATGGGCAGGCCGCTGGCGCTGGCCTGCTGGCGGCCTGAAGCCAACAAGGCGGCGCGGGCGCGCTCGTCGGCCAGCACGTAAACGTTGCCACAACACAGGCCGAAAAAGGCTTGGCGGTGCTGCTTGAGCCACAGCGCGGCGCTCTTGCGCTGCTCGGGCGTCTCGGGCGGGCCGCTGAGGTACTCGGCCATGTCGGCTACCAGGGCAAAGGGCTGGCCGCGTCGCAGCGCGGCTTCGATCATGCCGAACAGGATGGGGGCCTGATCCGCGCCCGGCATGCGCACGATGAGTGCGGGCCAGTGGCTGAAGTCCATGCGCTGCTGCACTTGGCGGGCCAGGTCGGCGTCCAGGCCCGTTGCGGGGGGTGTGGGGTTGGCGTGTTGCATGCGGCTCACCAAGGGTAATGCAGTTCAACGCTGAATGTGCGGCCCCGGCCCCAGTTGCAGTAACTGGCGCTGGCGCAGCTGACGTAGCGGCGGTCGGCCAGGTTGCTGGCGCGCAGTGTGAGGCTGGGGCGCTCGCCGCTGGCGCTGTCATGGCTGCCGCCGTTGCCAAAGCGGTAGCGCAGCGCGGCATCCATCAGCGTGTGGCCGGGCACGCGCACGGTGTTGGCGGGGTCGGCATGGGTGCTGCCGGTGTGGCGCAGGCCCAGGCTCACGCGCCATTGGGGGCTGAGGGCGTGGTCGAGCCAGAGCGAGGCCGTGCGCCCGGGGATATTGACGGGGCGCTGGCCCAGCTCGGGGCCATTGCTGGCGGTGATGCGCGCGTCCAGCAGGGTGAGGCTGGCGTGCACGAAGCTGGCGCGGCCCAGCTCGGCCTTGGCCTCCAGCTCCAGCCCACGGGTGCGCTGGCGGCCGGTTTGCACCATGCAGGCACCGGGGCCGGTCAGGCCGGGGCAGACGTGGCTGGGTTCTGGGTCGGGCGTGAGGGCGTTCTTTTGCTGGATCTGGAAGATGGCGGCGGCCAGTTGCAGACCGCCTTGCGGCGGCGCGTATTTGAGGACCGCCTCCCATTGCCGGGCCGTCAGCGGGCGATAGCCCTGGCCACGCGCATCCAGCCCGGTTTGCGGCAGGAAAGAGCTTCCGTGGCTGAGGTAGGCGGCCAGTGCATCGCCCAAGCGGTAGCCCAGCGCGGCGCGGCCGGAGAAGGCGCGGTCTGGCCCATTGGGCGCGGCGATGGCCTGGCCGTAGCCGGGCTGCCAGATGTCGATGGGCGGCAATCCTTGCAGGTTCATGCCCAGGCGCTGGTGCGTGCGGCTGCGCATGGCATCCAGCCCCAGCAGCAGGTGGTGCTGCGCAGCGCCGGTTTGCACCCGGCCTTGCAGCGTGGTGTCGCTCAGCAGCGCGCGGGTGTGCGAATCCACTGCCATGGCCGAGCGCATCAGCGTGGCCGGTGGCGCCAGCGCAATGGCCGAGAGCGCCTGCACCTCGGCCTGGGAGTCGATGGCGCGCAGCGCGTGGCGCAATTGCCAGCTTTGGCCCAGGGCGTGTTCAAAGTCGTAGCCCAGCGTGCTTTGGCGGCGCGTAAAGCGGTCGAAGGCCGGCTCGCCCACGAAAAAGCGGCGCGGGATGTACCCGCCATCGGGCAGCGGCGTGAGCGTGCCCTGCATGGGCAGCGCGCTGTGGTAGTAGCCGCCCTTGGGGTCGCGCTGATGGCTGGCCAGCAGCGTCAGCGCCGTGCCCGGCGCGATGCGCCAGCGCAGCGAAGGCGCCAGCGCCACACGCTGCTCGCGCACATGCGCGATCTGGTTGCCTGCCTCGCGCGCCAGCGCCGCCAGCCGCCAGTCCAGCGCGCCTTGGCCCGCCGGGCCGCCCACATCCAGCCGCAGGGCGCGCTGGCCGTGGCTGCCCAGCGTCAGTCCGGCCGCGCGCTGCGCCCGGCCATCTTGGGACGCTTGAGCACTGGGGCGCTTGGCGCGCACGTTGACCAGGCCGCCGGGCAAGCCCTGCCCGTACAGCGCCGAGGCCGGGCCGCGCAGCACCTCCACGCGCTCGATCAGCCAGGGGTCGAACTGCGGCAGGCTCAGGTTGCCAATGCCGAAGCTGGCGCGCATGCCATCGAAAAACATTGCCCCGTTGTAGCTCTGCCCGCGCAGGCTGACGAAGTCGTAGCGGCTGGAATCGTTGCCGCCGCTCACCGGCGCGTACAGGCCCGGCAGGTAGGCCAGCGCCTGGTCAAGGCTGGTGGCGCCGCTGTCGCGCAGCGCCGTCTCGGTGATGACGGACACCGACTGCGGAGTGCGCAGCAGCGGCGTATCCGTCTTGGTCGCGCCCTGCGCGCGCTGTGCCAGCTTGCCGCTGCGCCCTTCATCGGCAGCGGCCTCGCCAGGCGCATCGGGCGCATCAAGCACATCGCCGCGCACGGTCACGGTGGGCAGCTCGCCGACCACCGGCTGGCCCGGCTGGGTGGCAGGCTGCGCCGCCCAGCCGGGGCTTGCCACCGCCAGGCAAGCCAGCGCCGCCGTCGCCAGCACGCCATGCGCCCACCCGGGCGGGCTTGCCGGAGAGGAAGAAAGAGAAGAAAAAACGCGGCGCTGCCACGGCCGCGAAACGAACTGCGCTGTCATTGCGATGCCTCCATGCTGCGATGTGTGTGATGGAGGAATCTAGGCTGCCGGTCATCCGTGCACTTTCATTAGAGCGTGTTATGCACTTTTCGCCCCCCGCGCTGGCCCCAAAGCCGTGTAATCGCAAGGCGGCGCGCGCGGCCAAGGCTGGCTGCCTTGGCAAGCGGGCCAACGCGGCGAGTGCATGGCTTTGGGGCCAGCCCGAAGGGAGAGCGCCCCGGCCTGCGCATTGCGGCGTTGCCGTTTCCTTGCAGCCCACCGGGCTGCGGCGGAAACGGCGTCTTGCACTGCACACGCCGGGGTGCTCTCGCGGAGGGCGAAAAGTGCATAACACGCTCTAGTGACGAATGATTTGCATTTGCCAGCATGTTGATCGTTGCCCACTGGCAGGCGTTTGCCTGGCGAGCCTTCAACAGGCTTTTAGCCGCCCCCTTGCTGGCCCGGCGCAAGCCCGCCCTGACGGCGCATCTGGCTGGGCGTTTGGCCGAAATGGGCGCGAAAGGCGGTGCTGAAGTGCGCCGCGCTGCTGAAGCCCAGACGCTCGGCCGCCAGGGCGATGGGCAGGCCCTCGTCCAGCACCATGTGCCGGCCGCGCAGCAGGCGACGCTGGCGCAGCCAGCCAAAGGGCGAGGCACCCAGCTCGCGGCGAAAGGCCGCGCTTAGAGCCTGTTCAAAATCTTTGCACGGCGGTCAAGAGAGCGGATTTGGGCGCTCTGCTGCGTTGCAAAGCCTCGCCATAGCCCCAGCTATGGCTGCGTTTTGCGCCTTGCAGCCCACCCCAAACCGCTTCTTGCCCACTCGCGCCGAGATTTTGAACAGGCTCTTAGGCTGCGCGCGCTCATGCCGGCCAGGCGCGCCATGTCGTCCAGCGTCCAGGCGCGGGCCAGGTCGGCCTCCAGCGCATCGGCCAGGTGCAACAGGCGCTCGTGCGGCGCAGGCGCGCGCGCCTGCTCCAGCGCCGCAATGCCACGCAGGAAGATGGTTTGCGCGGCGGCCTCCAGCCGCATCAGCGCCAAGGGCTGGCGCGGGTCGCTGCCCAGAATGTCTTGCGCCAATGCCAGGCAGCGCGGCTCGGCCGCCACCTGCACCTGGCGCAGCGCCTGGTGCGGGGCGAACAGGTCGTCAAACCAACCCTCCAGCGCCCGCGCACGCAGATCGGCGCGCAGCATGCTCACGCCCACGGCGCACAGCGCGCAGGCCTGGCCCTGTGCGCTCCAGGGCAGGGGCTCGCGCACGGCCAGCACCTGCATGCCGCCGCTGCGTGGCGCGCTGGCGCAGTCGCCGCAACGCAGTTGCAGGCTGCCGTGCACCAGCAGCGTGACGTACAGCCCGGCCTGCACGCAGTGCCCGCTGCCGCCCATGTAGCGTGGCGCCTGCGGCGCGTGCTCGGCGCCGCGCACCAGCAGGTGCAGCCGCTCGCTGCGGTGCTCGATGAAGCGCGGCGCGGCACTGCGCGGCATCAGCAGTCCTTGTCTTGCGCGGGCCTGGCTGGGCCGGGCGGGGCGCTGTGGCGCAGCGCCTGGATGCGCTGCTGCAGGCTGGCGGCGGACAGGGCGCCGACGCGGGTGCTGGCCAGTTGGCCGTTGGCATCGAAAAACAGCGTCAGCGGCAGGCCCGGTTGACCGTAGTGGCGGGCCAGCTCACCTTTGGCGTCCAGCCAGACGGGGGCAATGGGCAGGCGGTGGTTGCGCAGAAAGCGGGTGATGGTCTGCGCAGATTCGCCTTGATTGACGAAGACGAACTGCACCTGAGGGTGCTCGGCCTGGGCCTGGGCCAGTAGCGGCATTTCGTTGCGGCAATGTGGGCACCAGGTGGCCCAGAGGTTGACCACGGCCGGTCGGCCCTGCAGGCATTGCAGCGATTGCATCGGCCCCTGCAGGGATGGGGCGGTGAACGCCGGCAGGCGGCCCAGCCCGGGGGCCTGCTGCCACAGCAACGCGGCCTGGCCACCCACCCACAGCAGGCTTGCAGCGGCCATGGGCGCGATGAGCTGGCGCTGGCGTTGGCGGGTTTGGGCCGTGGCCAGCATGGCGTAGAACCAGGCGGCCATCAGCCCCACCCAGGGCGACCAGCCGCCATCGCGGATGTCGATCACGCTCCAGGGGTGGGCCAGGTAGGCTTGGTGGTACTGCAACACGAAGCCCAGCCGAGCTGCCAGCAAGCCCATCCAGAGCGCTTGGTGCAATGTGCGCGATAGGGCCTGCTGTTCCTGGCACGGGTGGCGGCGGCTGCGCCAGCGCGCCCAGGCCAGGCCGGCGGCAACACACAGTGCCAGCAGCAGCAATTGCGCTGGGAAGACCAGGGGGCCTAGGGTGAAGGTGGCATGCATGGCGGGTGGTTTCAGAACCTGTTCAACGCAGCAGCCCGTGGGCGTGCAGGCCGGCCAGCAGCTTGTCGGTGAATGCGGCGTAGCCCTGTGCATTGGCGTGGATTTGGTCCGAGCGCAACTGCGGCTCGGAGAGCACCTGCGCCCAGGCATCGGCCAGCAGTGGCACGCCCAGTTCGTCGGCAATCTCTTCGTACATGGCATGGTCGCTGAGCAGGCCGGCCGTGGCCAGCAGCCCCAGGCCGGGGATGGCCACCAGCAGCACCTGCGCGTCGGCATCCAGGCAGGCCTGGACGATGCGTGTGATGTTCTGCTTGGTTTGGCTGGTGGATTGGCGGCGCAGAAAATCGTTGCCGCCAATGCCGACGATGACCAGCTGCGGGCGGTGCTGCTGCAGCAACTCGGGCAGGCGGGCCAGCGCCTGAGCGCTGGTGTCGCCCGAGACGCCGGCATTGACGACCTGCCAGCCGGTGGCCTGCGCCAGCAGGGGCGGGAAGGCCTGTTCGGCGCTGGCGCCCACGCCCTGGGTGAGCGAATCGCCCAGCGCCAGCACGGTGGCGCCGGTGGGCACGGGCTGGGCCTTGGCGCGCCGCCGTCCGCAGGCGGCCAGCGCAGCCAGCAGCGCCGGGGCGGCCGCTGCGGCAGCGGCCCAGCGCAGCGCATGGCGGCGGGCCGGGTCGAAGGCTGTGGTCGGCCGGTGGCGCGGGCCGCTCGTCGTATGCTTCATGTTGATTGTTTGTGGGTTGGTGATCCGGGCCGTGTCGCACAGGCTGGCGTCACTGTAGGGGTTGTTGAGATTCAGTGTTGCGGCGGTGTTTTCGGTCAAAACTGCGCAGCTGCTGCGTTGAAAATGCTTGTACGGTATGCACAACCTTGCGCGCATTTTCGCCTTGCATCTGCGGCTTTTGCCTCGAAAGTCGCTTCGCCAACCCAATCTCAACAGCCCCCGGCCTTTTTGCCGCGACCGCTGCGCGGCCTGTCTTGCGCGCCAGCCCGGTTTGTTTTGTCCCATCCATGAGTGTTCAAGAAATTTCCGCTGCCCAGGCCTTGGCCCGCCTGGGCGAGTTCAGCGCCATCATCGATGCGCGCAGCCCCAGCGAGTTTGCCCACGATCGCCTGCCTGGCGCGGTGAACTGGCCCTCACTGGACGACGAGCAGCGCGCCCGCGTGGGCACCATGTTCAAGCAGGTCGGCGCGTTCGAGGCGCGCAAGCTGGGTGCGGGCCTGACGGCGGCCAACATCGCGCGCCACATCGAGCAGCATGTGCAGGCCCTGCCCAAGCACTGGCGGCCGCTGGTGTACTGCTGGCGCGGCGGCCAGCGCAGCGGCGCGCTGGCGCTGGTGCTGGGGCAGATCGGCTTTCACGTGCAGCGCATCGAGGGCGGCTACAAGGCCTTCCGTCAGGCCATGCTGGCCGATCTGCCGCAGCAGGCGGCGCGCCTGCGCTACCGCGTGCTGTGCGGCCCCACCGGTTCGGGCAAGACGCGGCTGCTGCAGGCGCTGGCCGCGCAAGGCGCGCAGGTGTTGGATCTGGAGGCGCTGGCCAGCCATCGCGCCTCGGTGCTGGGGCTGATTCCTGGGCAGCCCCAGCCTTCGCAAAAGCAGTTCGAGATGCGCGTCTGGCAAGCGCTGCGCGGCTTTGACGCCGCACGGCCCGTGTACGTGGAGGCCGAAAGCAAGAAAGTGGGCAACTGCACCCTGCCCGATGCGCTGATGCAGGCCATGCGCGCCAGCGATTGCCTGCACGTGCAGCTGGCCGAGCACGAACGCGTGGCCCTGCTGCTGGAGGACTATCCCTTCTTCGTGCAGGACCCGGAATTTTTCTGCCGCCGTCTGCAAACGCTCACCGCCCTGCGCGGGCGCGCCACCGTCGAGGCCTGGCAGGCCCAGGTGCGCGCCGGCCAGATTGAGGCCGTGGTGCGCGCGCTGCTGGCGCAGCACTACGACCCAGGCTATGAGCGCTCCACCCGGCGCAACTTCACGCGTTTTGACAGTGCGCAGGCCGTGGTGCTGCCACAGCGCTCGCCCGCTGCGCTGGCGGCGGCTGGCGCGGCCATTCTGGCCAGCGAGGCGTAGCGCTGCCCATCCAAGTGGCTGTGCCAGCGCGCGGGGCGGCCTGCGGCGCTTGCAACGCCAGGCTGGTTGAGGCGCATGGGGGGCTGGCAATCCGCGCTCGATCACATGCCAACTGGCGGCCAACTGGCGGCCAATCGACGGTGGGCTTTGTGCCACAATTTCCAGCTTTTGCTTCTTCTGCCCTCTTGCCATGGCTTCTTCCGCCGAGATCTCCTCTTCCCCTTGGGACAGCGTGCGCCGCGCCCGGCGCATCGTCGTCAAGGTTGGCTCCAGCCTGGTGACCAACCAGGGCCAGGGCCTGGATGCCGAAGCCATCAGCGAATGGGCGCGTCAGCTCAGCCATATCGTGCATGGCGCGCCCGGGCAGGAGCGGCGCGAGGTCATCATGGTCTCCAGCGGCGCCATTGCCGAAGGCATGAAACGCATGGGCATGAGCAAGCGCCCGCGCGAGCTGCACGAGCTGCAGGCCGCAGCCGCCGTGGGCCAGATGGGCCTGGTGCAGATGTACGAAACCATGCTGCGCCAATACCAGTTGGGCAGCGCCCAGGTGTTGCTTACGCATGCCGACATGGCCGACCGCGAGCGCTACCTGAACGCGCGCGTGACGCTGCTGACGCTGCTCAAGCGCGGCATCGTGCCGGTCATCAACGAGAACGACACGGTGGTCAACGACGAAATCCGCTTTGGCGACAACGACACGCTGGGCGCGCTGGTGGCCAACCTGGTGGTGGCCGACCTGCTCATCATCCTCACCGACCAGAACGGCTTTTACACCGCCGATCCGCGCAAGCACCCCGAGGCCACCAAGGTGCAGCTGGCCCAGGCCGGCGATCCTGCGCTGGAGGCCATGGCCGGCGGCGCTGGCAGCGCCATTGGCACTGGCGGCATGCTCACCAAAATCCTGGCGGCCAAGCGCGCCGCGCGCTCGGGCGCCTCGACCATCATCGCCTGGGGCCGCGAGCCGGACATCCTGCCGCGCCTCATGGCCGGCGAGCACGGCATCGGCTCGCTGCTGTATGCGCCCATGCACAAGCTGCAGGCGCGCAAGCAGTGGATTGCCGACCACCTGCAATGGCACGGCAGCGTGGTCATCGACGCGGGTGCAGCGCGCAAGCTGCGCCACGAAGGCAAAAGCCTGTTGCCAGTGGGCATGGTGCAGGTCAAGGGCCGCTTCACGCGCGGCGAGGTCATCGCCATCGAGGACGAGCAAGGCCAGCAGGTGGCGCGCGGCCTGGCCAACTACAGCGACCAGGAGGCGCGCAAGCTCTGCCGCCAGCCCTCCGAAGCCATCGAGGCCCTGCTGGGCTACGTGGCCGAGCCCGAGATGGTGCACCGAGACAACCTGGTGCTGCTGTGACGGCCGCGGCCCCGCGCCGCAGGCTGTGAAGCGGATGTTCTTTGAACAGGCGCTTACACCGGCAGCAGCCGGATTTGCGAGGGCTCCAGCCCCATGCGCACGGCTGCGCCGGGGGCGAAGGGGCTGGCGCCGGCGCGGTGCGATTGGTCGGCCGTGACGGTGAGCTGATCGCCCACGCGCACTTCGTAGCGGGTGAATTCGCCCAGGAACTCGCTGCGCTCGACCACGCCGGCAATCCAGATGCAGCCGGCATCGCCATCGCTGCCCTCGGCCTGGATGCGCACGGTGTGCGGGCGAAAGCTCAGCACCAGCGCATCCTGGCCGCTGCTGGTCTCGGCGGTGGCAGGCAGGGCCAGCTCGCCCAGGCCGTCGATGCCCAGCACGATGCGCTCGGCGCTGCGCTGGCGCACCTGACCGGGCAGCACGTTCATGGTGCCGACGAAATCGGCCACGAAGCGGTTGACCGGGTAGTCGTACAGCGCCGCCGGGCTGCCCACTTGCTGCACCACGCCCTGGTCCATCACGGCCATGCGGTCGGCAGTGGTCATGGCCTCCTCCTGGTCGTGGGTGACGAAGATGGTGGTGATGCCCAGGCGGCGCTGCAGCGACAGCAGCTCCTGGCGCATTTGCACGCGCAGGTTTTTGTCCAGGTTGGACAGCGGCTCGTCCAGCAGCAGCACCTGCGGCTCGATGACGATGGTGCGCGCCAGCGCCACGCGCTGCTGCTGCCCGCCAGAGAGCTCATTGGGGCGGCGCTTGGCCAGGTGTTGCAGGCCCACGGTGTCCAGCGCGGCGCCGACCTTGCGGCGGATTTCGTCGCGGCTGGCGCGGCGCTCGACCAGGCCGAAGGCCACGTTGTCCCACACCGTCATGTGCGGCCACAGCGCGTAGCTTTGGAACACCATGCCGATGTTGCGCTTGTGCGGCGGCACGCGGCTGATGTCCTGACCATCGACCAGCAGCTGGCCGCTCTGGTGCTGGTTGAAGCCGGCAATCAGCCGCAGCAGCGTGGATTTGCCCGAGCCCGATGGCCCGAGCAGGGCGAAGAATTCCCCGGCCTCGATGTGCAGGTTGATGTCCTTGAGCACCTCGGTCTTGCCATAGGCAAGGCGGATGTTGCGGCACTCGACGCTGACTTTATTCATGGCTCAAGACTCCTGGCTGCGCGCAGGCCGAAAGCGCGATGAGGCCCGCTCGACGATGAGGTGCGATGCATACGTGCCCACGGCCACGGCCAGCACGGCCAGCACGCCCAGGGCGGCGCCGGGGCCGCGGCCCGAGGCGCTTTGCATGTACAGGTAGATGCCGTAGCTCATGGGCGCATCGCTGTCCTTGGTGACCAGCATGATGGTGGCCGAGAGCTCCACGGCGGCGGTGATGAAGCTGGTGACGAAGCCGGCCAGAATGCCCCCGGCCATCAGCGGCACGACCACGCGCCCGATGGTGCGCATGCGGCTGGCGCCCACGCTGGCGGCGGCCTCCTCCAGCGAGATGTGCACCTGCTGCAGCGCCGCCACGCACGAGCGCAGCGCATACGGCAGGCGGCGCACGGCGTAGGCGATCATGATCAGCAGCCAGGTGCTGGTCAGGCCAACGTCGGTGAAGGGGATCTCCACGTTGCGGAAGGTGCGCATGTAGCCAATGGCCAGCACGATGCCAGGCACGGCCAGCGCGGCCGATGCGATCCAATCGAGCCACTGGCGCGCCGGCAGCTTGCTGCGCAGCATGATGTAGGCGATGGCCGTGCCCAGCACCACGTCCAGCCCGGCGGCCAGGCCGCAGTACAGCAGGGTGTTGCCGATCATGCCCCTGGATTCGCTGAACACTGCCGCATAGTGCGCCAGCGTGTAGCCATCGGGCAGCGGCGCATAGCTCCACACCGTGGCCAGCGACAACAGCAGCACGCCCAGGTGTGGCGAGAGCACCAGCAGCAGCACCAGCGCAATCCAGGCATAGGCCAGCACGCTTTGCCAGCGCGTGAGCCGGCGCTGCTCGATGGCGCTGCCGCCCTTTTGCAGCGTGGAGTAATCGCGCCCCTTCATGACCCGCGCCGAGAGCCACAGCGCCAGGATGGAAAAGGCGATCATGATGACGCTGATGACGTAGCCCAGCGGGTCGTCCAGCCCCACCTGGGTGATGCGCAGGTAGGCCTGCGGCGCCAGCATGTTGGTCACGCCCATGACCAGCGGCGTGCCCAGATCGTCGAACACCTTCACGAACACCAGCGAGGCCCCGGCGATGTAGCCCGGCAACCCCAGCGGGAAGATCACGCGCCAGAACAGGCGCCAGCCTTTGGCGCCCAAGTTCACGGCAGCTTCTTCCATGGCGCCGTCGATGTTGCGCAGCGCCATGGTCAGGTTCATCAGGATGAAGGGAAAGTAGTGCAGTGACTCCACGAAGATGATGCCCGTGAGCCCCTCCATCACGGGGATGGTGAAGCCCAAGTGCTCATCGAGCAACAGGTTCATGGAGCCCGCGCGCCCGAAGATCAGCTGCATGGCCACTGCGCCGACGAAGGGCGGCATGATCAGTGGCAGCACGCCCAGCGTCTGGATGGCCAGCGCCCCCCGGAAGCGAAAGCGCACCGTCAGATAGGCCAGCGGCACGGCAATCAGCGAGGCCACCAGCGTGGCCGCCAGCGCCACGTACAGGCTGTTGAAAAAAGACTCCTTGAGCAGCGGCTGCTGCATGAAGGCGTTGAAATGCCCCAGCGTGGGCGCGCCATTGCCATCGACGAACGCGGTGTAGAACACCGTGCCCACGGGCACCACCAGGAACAGGCCCAGAAAGGCCAGCACCAGCAATGCCGCCAGCGCTACCCCTTTGGGCCAGGGGGCCGATGCAGTAGAAGACATAGGGAGAGGAAAGTGAAAAAGGTGCGCGGCGGGCAAGGTCTGCGCACAGTGGGTTCAGGTGGCCATGCCTGGGGCGCAGGCAGCCAGCGCCCCAGGCATGGCTCAAACCGCTCTGGGCCTCTCAGCGGCCCGCCTGTTTGGCCAGTTCCGTGGCTTTTTCGTAGTTGGCCTTGGCCTGGCTGTTCCACTCGCCCTGCAGTTTGGACAGCTGCTGGTTGACTTGCGCGTCCTTCTTGTCGGCGGCAAACAGCGCCTGCAGCTCCTTGTCGGCGGCCTGCTCGGCGCTGATGACCGGCGAGAAGGCCAACTGCTTGGCCTCGTCGAGCAGTTTCTGGCCCTGCTCGCTGGGCGCTTTCTGTAGCCTGGCCTCGGCCTCGTGGATGGCCTTGGTGGCGTTGCGCAAATCGTCCAGGCGGAAGGTGATGGTCTGGTCGAACAGCGACTGCACGATGAAATAGCGGCTCTTGGAAAGATTGACGTCGAACTGCACCTTGCTGCGCGCGGCAATTTGCTGCGGGTCGGGGTAGCCCTCGGGCACGCCCGAGAGCTTGTCATACGGCAGCACTGGCAGGCGCGAGATCTCCGGCTTGAGCAGCAGCTGCTGGCCTTGCTGGCTCAGCGCATAGGCGATGAACTTCTTGCCTTCCTCGGCATTGGCAGCGCCGGAGATCAGGCCGATGTTGGCTGGCACGATGGCCGTTTCTTCGGGATAGACAAACTCCACCGGGAACTTGGAATACTTGCTCGACAGGCCAAAGAAGTCGATCACTGGCCCGGCGCCGAACTGGCCGTTGTTGATGCCATCGGGCACGCCGAAGGATCGGTCGGTCAGTGCGGCGGCATTGCCGCTCATGCGCAGCATGGTGTTCCAGCCCTGCTGCCAGCCCTGGCCCTGCAGGATGGTTTCCACCGTCAGGTGCGTGGTGCCCGAGCGCGAGGGCGAGGTCAGCCCCACCAGGCCGAACCACTGCGGCCCCAGCAGGTCGGCCCAGGTCTTGGGCGCATCGAGCTTTCTGGCCTTGAGCACGCGCTGGTTGTACATGATGCCGTAGCCGGCCAGCGCCTGGCCGAGGAACAGGCCCTTGGGGTCGTTGACCGGGAAGCTGCCGATGCTGGCCGGCACGTCTGCATTGGCGATGCCGTCGATCTTCTCCAGCAGCTCGCCTTGCGCCAGCACTTCGAAGGCATCGGGCGCGCTGGCCCAGAACACCTCGGGGCGCTTGCCCGCGGCCGACTCGCGCACGTAGGCGATGCCGGCCACGGTGTTCTTGTTGAGGATTTCCAGCTTGATGTCCGGGTGGGCCTTCTCGAACGCGGCCTTGTAGGCCCCGGTCAGCTCCTTGGGAAAGGACGTGATGACGGTGACGGTGCCGGCTTGGGCGCCCAGGCCCAGGGCGGCGCTGGCCAGTACGGCGGCCGTGGCCAGGCGAATCGGTGCAAAGCGGCGCATGACAATCTCCTTGCGTCAGTGGTGTGGTCAATAGTCTGGACAGGCGCGAATGGTGCCCGATAAGCTGGCCTTGTCACGGTTTTGAGGCCTGGGGAAAACCCTGGGCTCCCATCAGGAGGAGGGGCCGCGCCGCGCGCGGTCGAGCAGCACCACCACGGCGCCGGCGCCGCCTTCGCTGGCGCGAGCCTGCACGAAGGCCATGACCTCGCTTTTCTGCACCAGCCAGCGCTGCACGCGGCTTTTGAGCACCGGGATGTGGCCGGGCGAGCCGTGGCCCTTGCCATGCACCACGCGCACGCAGCGCAGCCCTTGGCGGTGCGCCTGGCGGATGAACTGGCCCAGCGCCTCGCGCGCCTCGTCCAGGCGCAGGCCGTGCAAATCCAGCGTGGCCTGGATGCTCCAGTGCCCCAGGCGCAGCTTGCGCGCCACATCCGGCACCACGCCGGGCTGGCGATAGCTCAGCGCCTCGTCGGTGTCCAGCAGCGAGGCGACGTCGAACTCATCGCTGAGCGATTCGAGCAGCGCGCGCTGTTCGTCGCGCTGCAGCTGCAGCGGCAGGGGTGGCGCAGGCGGCGGCCCCTGGTGCACGCGCGGCGCGTGCTTGAGCGGCTGCACCGCGCCGACGCTGTGACGGAACAGGTTGCGCTCGCGCTCGGCGGCTTCGCGGCGCTGCTGCTCGCGCAACGCCTGCTGTTGCGCGGCTTCGCGCTGCAGGCGCAGCAGGGCCGAGACTTGGCGCAGGTCCGAGAGCGCATGCAGGCTCAGCGCCGCGCCCCGCGTTGGCTTGGGCGCGGCCTTTGGCGCTTGCTGGGCTGCTCGCGCTGCCGATGCCGCGCCGGGTTTTTTGCTTTTGGTGCTCACAGCAGCCCTTGCTCGGCCAGCGACAGGCTCTGGCCTTGCGCGACGATGATGTGGTCCAGCACCTGTACGTCCAGCAGCGCCAGCGCCTCGCGCACGCGCCGCGTGCTGTCGATGTCGGCCGCCGACGGCGTGGGCGTGCCGCTGGGGTGGTTGTGCGCCAGGATCAGGCTGTGCGCATTGCACAGCAGCGCGCGCCGCGCGATCTCGCGCGGGAATACGCTGGCGGCGGTCAGCGTGCCGTGGGACAGCTCCTCAAAAGCGATCAGCCGCAGCTGACTGTCGAGAAACAGCACGGCAAAGACCTCCTGGGGGCGGTGTGCCAGTTGCGCCTGAAGGTATTGGCGCACGGCAGCGGGCGATTGCAGCGCATCGCCCAGCGCCAGCTGCTGCGCCAGCGCGCGCCGCGCCAGCTCCATGATGGCCAGCAGCTCCGCTTGCTTGGCCGGCCCCAGGCCCTTGATGCGCCGCAGGTCTTCGCGCTGCGCCTGCAGCAGGCCGGCCAGGCCGCCGATGCCTGTGGCCTGCGGCAGTTGCAGCAGATCGCTGGCCAGCGCCAGCACGCCGCGCCCGGCCGTGCCGGTGCGCAGCACAATGGCCAGCAGCTCGGTGTCCGATAGCGCGGCCGCGCCCCGCGCCAGCAGCTTCTCGCGCGGGCGGGCCTCGGGCGGTACATCTTTGAAGGACATGGGCATGGCTCTAGAATCGCCCCGAGTGTATTCAAAGCCCATCGACGACTGCCAGCCATGCCGGCCTCTACCCCTTCTTCCAATGCGGGCGCCCCCCAGGTGCGGCCCGGCGCCTTTCTGACCCTGCACTACCGCCTGGCCGGGCCGCAGGGCGACATCATCAACACCTTTGACGGCCAGCCCTCGACGCTGACCCTGGGCTCGGGCGAGCTGTCGCCGGCGCTGGAGACGCGCCTGCTGGGCATGCAAGAGGGCGAGCGCGCCACCTATGAGCTGCCCGCTGGCGAGGCCTTTGGCGATAAGAACCCTCAAATGCAGCAATGGGTGGCGCGCAAGCTGCTCGAAGAATTGGGCGACCCGGATGAGGACTACCGCCTGGGCGATGTGGTGCAGTTCCCCACCCCCAGCGGCATGGGCAGCTATGCCGGCACGGTGTTGCAGGTGCGCGAGGATGGCGCTGTGCTGTTTGACTTCAATCACCCGTTGGCCGGCCAGCCCGTGACCTTCGAGGTGCTCTTGATCGGGGTGCTCTGACATGGGCGAGCAGCGCAGCATTGTGCTGGCCGAGCCGCGCGGCTTTTGCGCCGGCGTGGACCGCGCCATCGACATCGTCGAGCGGGCCCTGCAGAAGTTCGGCGCGCCCATCTACGTGCGCCATGAGATCGTGCACAACACGCACGTGGTCAACACGCTGCGCGAGAAGGGCGCAATCTTCATCGAGGACTTGGCCGAGGTGCCGCCGGGTGCGACGCTGGTGTTCAGCGCCCATGGCGTGAGCAAGGCCGTGCAGAACGAGGCGCGCGAGAGGGGCTTTCAGGTCTTCGATGCCACCTGCCCGCTGGTGACCAAGGTGCACGTCGAGGTCGCCAAGCTGGCCAGGGAAGGCTACGAATTCATCATGATCGGCCACAAGGGCCACCCCGAGGTCGAGGGCACCATGGGCCAGCTCAGCGAGGGCATCCACCTGGTCGAGGACGTGGCCGACGTGGCGCGCGTGCAGCCGGCGCAGACCGAGCGCCTGGCCGTGGTGACGCAAACCACGCTGTCGGTGGACGACGCCGCCGAGATCACTGCCGCCGTCAAGGCGCGCTTTCCGCAGATCCGCCAGCCCAAGCAGCAGGACATTTGCTATGCCACGCAAAACCGCCAGGATGCGGTCAAGCAGCTCAGCCGCCAGGTGGACGTGCTCATCGTCGTGGGCAGCCCCAGCAGCTCCAACAGCAACCGCCTGCGCGATCTGGCCGAAAAGCTCGGCACGCCCGGCTACATGGTCGATGACGCCAGCGAGATCCGCCCCGAATGGCTGCAAGGCAAGCACACCGTGGGCCTGACGGCCGGCGCTTCCGCGCCCGAGCTGCTGGTGCAGGGCGTGATCGAGCGCCTGCGCCAGCTGGGCATCATCGCCGTGCGCAAGATGGACGGCGTGCAGGAGACCATGCGCTTTCCGCTGCCCAAGGGCCTGAAGCTGGATGCCGCCGAGGCAACCGCTGCGCCCGCCGCATCCGCTGCGCCGCGCGGCTAAGAGCCTCTATCCCCATCACACCCTCAGCGCGCCCAGCCACTGCACACAGGCCGGGCGCACGCAGCCTCACGACAAGGACATCCGCCATGGACACACTGGGCACCCCCAACACCCCGCATGCCACCCGCGTCATGCTGCTGGGCAGCGGTGAGCTGGGCAAGGAAGTTGTCATCGAGCTGCAGCGCCTGGGCGTCGAAACCATCGCTGTGGATCGCTACGACGGCGCGCCCGCACAGCAGGTGGCGCACCACGCGCACACCATCGCCATGAGCGACGCGGCTGCGTTGCGCGCGCTGATCGAAGCGCAAAAGCCCCAGCTGGTCGTGCCCGAGATCGAGGCCATCGCCACCGCCGAGCTCGAACGCCTGGAGGCCGAAGGCCTGGTGCGCGTCATCCCCACGGCGCGCGCCGCGCGCCTGACCATGGACCGCGAAGGCATCCGCCGCCTGGCCGCCGAAACCCTGGGCCTGCCCACCAGCGCCTACCGCTTCTGCGATTCGCTGCCTGCCCTGCAGGCCGCCATCGACGGCGCGGACGGCCAGCCGCCCATTGGCTACCCCTGCATCGTCAAGCCCGTCATGAGCAGCTCCGGCAAGGGCCAGAGCAAGATCGACGGCCCGCAGGACGTGGCCGCTGCCTGGGACTGCGCCATGACCGGCGGGCGCGTTGGCCATGGTCGCGTCATTGTCGAAGGCTTCATCGACTTCGACTACGAAATCACCCAGCTGACCGTGCGCGCACAAGGCAGCGACGGCCAGGTGCAGACGCACTTTTGCGAACCCATTGGCCACATCCAGCGCAACGGCGACTACGTCGAAAGCTGGCAGCCGCACCCCATGCAGGCCGCGGCGCGCCAGCGGGCGCGGCACATTGCCAAAACCATCACCGACGAGCTGGGCGGGCTGGGCCTGTTTGGCGTCGAGCTGTTTGTCAAGGGCGAGCAGGTCTGGTTCAGCGAAGTCAGCCCCAGGCCGCACGACACAGGCATGGTCACCATGGCCACGCAGCGCCAAAGCGAATTCGAGCTGCACGCGAGGGCCATCCTCGGCCTGCCGGTGGACACGGCGCTGCAATCGCCCGGCGCCAGCGCCGTGATCTACGGCGGCGTGGACGCCGCCGGCCTGGTCTTCGACGGCGTGGCCCAGGCCCTGGCTGTGCCGCAAACCAGCCTGCGCCTGTTCGGCAAGCCCGAGGGCTTTGCCAAGCGCCGCATGGGCGTGGCCCTGGCCTGGCACGACGATCTGGACACGGCCCGCCAACACGCCAAACAGGCCGTCGCACAAGTCAGGCCGCGCCAGCCTTGAAGCGGTTGCCTTTCGTTGATTCATCCCGTGTTTAAGCCGCGCTGGCTATGCTGGCGGCCAAGCCTGTGGCCAACGCATGCCATTGGGCTGAACCTTATCCAAACTTGAAAGGGATTGATCTCATGAAAAAAACTGCTTCCGCCCTGATGCTGACGGCCGCCGTGTTGGCCACTCCGGCCCTGGCCCAATACGCCGGCCCCGGCGTGCAGCCCGCAGCCACCAGTGTGCAGGCCATTCTGGACAAGCCAGTGGACGATCAGCACGTCACACTGCGCGGCAAAATCGTGCGCCAGGTCAAGAGCGACGAATACATCTTCTCCGACGGCAAGGCCGAAATCCGGGTGGAGATCGACCAGCACCTGCTGCCGGCCACACCATTCGATGCCAGCACCGTCGTGGAAATCATTGGCGAGGTGGAAAAAGACACCCTGCAAGCGCCGGAAATCGACGTGCGCTCGCTGCGCATCGTGAAGTAAGAATCCCTGTGCAACGACAACGGCCAGGTCTGTGTTTGCAGGCCTGGCCGTTGTCGCGTGGGGCAGCGATCAAGAAAGGCGCTGCACAAATTGCAGCGCTGTGTGCATCTGCGAATTCGGATGGTCCTGCGGTAACCGCAAACCTTTGCAATGCCGCCGCGACTGCCGCATGGTGCACGACATGCATTTGTTCGAGGTCAAGAAGCCCAGCGAATCCCGCGCACCGTGGGACTACTACAAGCTGCTGGCCACCATCCCTGGCGACAAGGCCTTTTTGCCGCTGGCCGAATCGCAGTGCCCATTGCTCAAGCAGTGAGCGCACAGGCGGTGCTAGGCCGAATCGACATTCATCCGGTATCTTCGGCGGATGTCCAAGACCAAGCATCCGCGGCCCAGCCGCTACGAATTGACCCAAACCCAATGGGAGCGGATCGAAGATCTGCTCCCAGGCAAGGCCGGTGACCCCGGGCGTACGGCAGCGGACAACCGCAGCTTCGTCAATGGCGTGCTGTGGGTGTTGCGCTCCGGGGCGCGCTGGAGCGATCTGCCCACGCGCTACGGAGCCTACAAGAGCGTGCACAAGCGCTTCACCCGCTGGGCGGCCAAGGGTATCTGGGAGCTGGTGTTCCAGTCCCTGATTCAGGATCGAAGCAACAAGTATCTGATGATCGACAGCAGCATTGTCCGGGCGCACGCACAGGCGGCGACTGGAAAAGGGGGCAGCGCACCCGGCTCTGGGGCGTAGCCGAGGAGGTCTGAGCACGAAGATCCACATGGCGACAGATGGCCAGGGTCGACCGGTGCGATTCATCCTCACTGGCGGCCAGCGTAACGACATCACGCAAGCCCCAGCGCTGCTGGCCGGGTTCAAGCCCAAGTACGTCTTGGCCGACAAAGGCTATGGCAGCCGGCAGCTGGTGGCGCTGATCCACTCGCTCGGCGCCCAGCCGGTGATCCCGCCTCGCAGCTGCCAGCAACCGCGCGCCTACGACAAGGCACTCTACCGGCTACGCAATCGCATCGAGCGTTGCTTTGCCAGGCTCAAACAGTTCCGCCGCATCGCCACTCGCTTCGACCGCAAGCCCTCCCACTTCCTGGCCTTCCTCTACCTCGCATCGATTCCCTTGTGGGTGGGGTGAATGTCGATTCAGCCTAGGAGTGGGGCCTCGTCAGCCCTGGGCAGGCGTCGCACACAGCCAGCGGCTGGTCTGGGGCGCGCAGTCGGCCGGCCGCATGCGCTGGCAACAGGGCTCTGGCCTGGGTTGCGACGTCCAGCCACTGGGCGTAATCGCCCATGGGCGAATCCTTTCTTGCGACAAGCGCGTCATTGTGTTCGTCAGCCTGGGCGGCGGCCTCAGTCCAGTCTTGACTGGGTTGCAAGAGGAAGGATGAAGCTCCCGGAGCCTGTTCGCACTCAAGCAGCGCTGATGCCTTTCTCCTTGACGATGGCGCTCCAGCGGGCGAAGTCTTTTTTCAGGCGCTCGTGCATCTGTTTGCCGTCTTGAAAGGATGCGATGGCGCCCACGGACAGCAGTTTTTGCCGCAGCTCTTCGTCCTGGCGCACGATCTGACTGGTTTCGCCAGCAATCCGGTCGATGATGGCCTGGGGGGTGCCCAAGGGGGCAATCAGGCCGCCCCAGGAGTCGAAGTCGAATCCTGGGAAGCCCTGCTCGGAGATGGTGCCCGTGCCTGGCAGCAGCGCCTTGGCATTGGGGGAGCTCAGGGCGATGGCCTTGAGCTTGCCGTTGCGGATGTATTGCAGAGCTGCAACCACATCGGCAAACATGATCCCGACCTGGCCGCCCAGCAAGTCGGCCACGGCCGGTGCGCTGCCGCGGTAGGGCACGTGCATAAGCTCGAATTGGCCCATGCCTTTGAGCTGCTCCATGGCCAGGTGCCCAAAGCTGCCCGTGCCTGCGCTGGTGAAGCTCAGCGGTTGCTTGCTGGCCTTGATGAAGCGGATCAGGCCGGGCAGATCGTCCACGCCCTCAATGACTGCCGGGTTGATGATGATGGCCATGGGCAGGTCGTAGATGGCAGCCACGGCAGCAAAATCCCGCGTCACATCGTATGCGTCGTTCTTGTACATCAGCGGGGCCAGCAATGCAGGCATGCCGAACATGGACAGGTGGTGGCCATCGGCCGGGCTTTTGATGAGCGCGGTGGTGCCGATCGAGCCCGACGCGCCGGGCTTGTTCTCGATGATGATCTGTTGGCTCAGGCGCTCGCCCAGCTTGTGCGCCATGATGCGGGCAACTGTGTCGGTCGGGCCGCCGGCAGGGAAGGCGACGATGATCTTGATGATCTTGCTGGGCCATGCCGTCTGCGCCAGGCTGCCATGGGCCCAGCCGAACATTGGGGCGATGGCGCCCCAGGCCAGCAATTGACGGCGACGAATGGATGAGGGGTGCATGCGATGTCTCCTTATTGGTCAATATGGGTGTCAAACGACACCGTTTTCCCGCAGTGCGGCCAGGGCCGATGCGTCCAGCTTGAGCAACTCCTGCAGCACGCTGTCGGTGTGCTCGCCCAGATGCGGGGGTGGGTGGCGCACAGGTGCGCGCTGACCGTCCATGGCATAGGGCGGTGCCAGCACGGCCTGCATGCCGGCTTCGGGGTCTTCGTAGTGGTGCAGAAGACCGGCTTGGGCCGTACGTTCCGACTGCAGCGCTTGCAGCATGCCCAGTACCTCGCCACACGGGATCTCGGCCCGTGTCAGCCGCTGCAACAATTCGGCACGCGTGAAGCTGCGCAATGCCTGACAGATTTGTGGCAGGAGCAGTTCGCGATGGGCTGAGCGGCCCGTATTGGTGGCAAAGCGGGCATCGCTGGCCCATTCGGGGCGCTGGATCACATCCTGGCAGAAGCGCTGGAATTGCCCGTTGTTGCCCACGGTGATGACCAATGGGCCATCGGCGGCTTCGAACACCCCGTAGGGCACGATGGACGGATGGGAGTTGCCGAACTTTGGCGGGTCGCTGCCCCTGAGCAAGGCCTCCATGCCGTAGTAGGAGGTGATCATCAGGCCGCAGTCGTACAGCGCCATTTGCACGTGACGCCCCTGACCGTTGGATTGGCGGGCGTACAAGGCTGCCAAAATGGCTTGCGCGGAATACATGCCCGTGAACATGTCCACGGCCGCCACACCGAATTTCAACGGGCCCTGGCCATGTTCACCATTGGTGGCCATGACCCCGGCCTCACCCTGGACCACCAGGTCGTAGCCGGGGCGCTGGGCATCGGGCGTGAAGCGCGCATAGCCCGAGATGGAGCAGTACACCAGCCGTGGATTCAGGGTCTTGAGCTGCTCATAGCCCAGGCCTAGCTTTTCGGCGCCGCCGACCTTGAAATTCTGAATCACGACGTCGCAACGCGCAGCCAGATCCCTGGCGATCTGCGCACCTTGCGGGCTTTGCAGATTCAGGGTGATGGAGCGTTTGTTGCGGTTGAAGCAGTTGAAGTAAGAGGTGTTGTGCGTGCCGATGCGCACGCCCCAATCGCGGGTGTCGTCGCCTCGCGCCGGATGCTCGACCTTGATCACGTCTGCCCCCAGATCGGCCAGGGCCATGGCGCACATGGGCCCTGCCAGTACGCGGGACAGGTCAAGCACCTGAACCCCTGCCAGGGGCAGCGCAGCTGGGGGAAGGCTTGCAGGCATGTGGTTTTGTCTCCATCGGCAGCGGCCCTTCGATCAATGGGGCCTTCTTGTGATGGAGGCCATTGTTGACTAGGTACTCAATCTTGACAATTGCAATTAATATTCAACAGATTAATTAACTTGAGGTTGACAATGGACTTAAACGGGCTGAGCTTGCTGGTGGACATCATTGATAGTGGCAACCTCAGCCGCGCGGCGCGCAAGCTGGGCATGAGCCGTGCCAACATCAGTAAGCGGTTGAACCATTTCGAGAAAAGCTTGGGGGTTGAGCTGCTCAAGCGCAGCACGCGCCAACTTGAGGCCACGGCGCTCGGGCGGCAGTTGTACGCCCATGGCAAGAAGATCCGCCATGAACTGATGGCGGCTGAAGAGTCATTGCAGAGCCTGGGCAAGGACTTGGGTGGTACGGTGCGCCTGAGCGTGCCCATTGGCTACGGTCAACACACTATGGCGACGTGGCTGATGGAGTTCATGCGCTTGTATCCACAGGTGACCTTAGAGGTGATTTTTGACAACGCCATTGAGGATCTGATCAAAGGGGCGGTGGATTTTTCGATCCGCGTCATGGGCGATGCCCCCAGCAACCTGGTGGCGCATAACCTGGGCGCTGTGGAGTATGTAGCTTGTGCGGCCCCTGACTTGTTGAAAGGCCAAGACGCTGTGCGGACGCTGTCGCAGCTGCGGCGCTTGCCACTGATTACTTCGGAGCTGACAGGCGAAAAGCTCAAGCTGGCGGGTCAGAGTGAGAGCATTCGCACACGCTTGATGTCGGCAAATTTTTTCTTTTTGCGTGATGCTGTCCTGCAAGGCCTGGGGGCTGGTTTGGTGCCTGTGTACATGGTGGCTAGCGAAATCTCGTCTGGCCAGTTGTACCAATTGCCCATACCTCAGCGGGATCTGGACTTTTTGCGTTCAAACCTGTATTTGCTGCATCTGCCATCGCGCTATCAGACCAAAACCCAGAAGACGCTGATTGAGTTCCTGTGCCGTAAGGCACAGGCCGTTGCTGCTGTGCAGAAAGCCTCTCCAGCAAGAGGCAAAAATGCACGAGCCCTTATTGGTAAACCGCATGGCAAAAAGCCTGTTGCTCCCTCTTGAATGCCCGCTGGGCCAACCTTATGTGCGATGCAGTAAACACCATTGCAGAGGGATTTTCGACATGCGATTCGACAAACTCACCACCAAATTCCAGGAAGCGCTGGGCGATGCGCAGTCGCTGGCTTTGGGCAACGACCATGCCTACATCCAGCCCGAGCATTTGCTGGCGGCCATGCTGCGCCAGGAGGACGGCCCCAAGTCGCTGTTGCAGCGCGCGGGCGTGAACACGGCGCGGCTGGCGCAGGAGGCGGAAGCGGCCATCAAGCGCTTGCCGCAGGTGCAGGGCCAGGAGCAGGTGCAGCCCAACCCCGATCTGATGAAGCTGTTGCAGGCCACGGAGAAGGAGGCCATCAAGCGCGGCGACCAGTTCATCCCCAGCGAGATGTTCCTGCTGGCGCTGGCCGACGCCAAAGGCGAGGCCGCGCGCATCGCCAAGGAAAGCGGCCTGAGCCGCAAGAGCCTGGAAACCGCCATCGACGCTGTGCGCGGCGGCCAGACCATGGACAGCGCCGAGGGCGAAAGCCAGCGCGAGGCGCTGAAAAAATACACGCTGGACCTGACCGAGCGCGCCGCCCAAGGCAAGCTCGACCCGGTGATTGGCCGCGACGACGAGATTCGCCGCGCCATCCAGGTGCTGCAACGGCGCAGCAAGAACAACCCCGTGCTCATCGGCGAGCCGGGCGTGGGCAAGACCGCCATCGTCGAAGGGCTGGCCCAGCGCATCGTCGCTGGCGAAGTGCCCGATACGCTGAAAGACAAGCGCGTGCTGGTGCTGGACATGGCCGGCCTGCTGGCCGGGGCCAAGTACCGTGGCGAGTTTGAAGAGCGCCTCAAGTCCGTGCTGAAAGAAGTGGCGCAGGACGAGGGCCGCATCATCCTGTTCATCGACGAAATCCACACCATGGTGGGCGCGGGCAAGGCCGAGGGCGCGATGGACGCGGGCAACATGCTCAAGCCCGCGCTCTCGCGCGGTGAGCTGCACTGCATTGGCGCGACCACGCTGGACGAGTACCGCAAGTACATCGAAAAAGACGCGGCGCTGGAGCGGCGCTTCCAGAAAGTGCTGGTGGAAGAGCCGACGGTGGAGGCCACCATCGCCATCCTGCGCGGCCTGCAAGAGAAGTACGAGGTGCACCACGGCGTGGACATCACCGACCCGGCCATCGTGGCTGCGGCAGAACTGTCAGCGCGCTACATCACCGACCGCTTCCTGCCCGACAAGGCGATTGACCTGATCGACGAGGCCGCGGCCAAGATCAAGATCGAGATCGACTCCAAGCCGGAGGCCATGGACAAGCTCGACCGCCGCATCATCCAGCTCAAGATCGAGCGCGAGGCCATGAAGAAGGAAACCGACGAGGCTTCCAAAAAGCGCCTGCAACTCATTGAGGACGACCTGGCCAAGCTGGAGAAGGAATACGCCGACCTGGAAGAAATCTGGAAAAGCGAAAAAGCCAGCGCCCAAGGCGGCGAGCAACTGCGTAAGGAGATCGACCAGATCAAGTTCCAGATCGAGGAATTCACCCGCAAGGGCGACTTCAACCAGGTGGCCGAGCTGCAATACGGCAAGCTGCCCGCGCTGGAAAAGCAGTTGAAAGAAGCCCAGGCCAGCGAGGGCGCGCGCGAGAAAACCGCGCCGCAATTGCTGCGCACCCAAGTGGGTGCGGAGGAGATTGCCGAAGTCGTCAGCCGCGCCACCGGCATCCCCGTCAGCAAGATGATGCAGGGCGAGCGCGAGAAGCTGCTGCATATGGAAGATGCGCTGCACCAGCGCGTGGTGGGCCAGAACGAGGCCGTTGACGCCGTGGCCGACGCCATCCGCCGCTCGCGCTCGGGCCTGTCTGACCCCAACCGGCCGCTGGGCAGCTTTTTGTTCCTGGGCCCCACAGGCGTGGGCAAGACCGAGCTGAGCAAGGCGCTGGCGGGCTTTTTGTTCGACAGCGAAGACCACCTCATCCGCATCGACATGAGCGAGTTCATGGAGAAGCACTCCGTGGCCAGGCTCATCGGCGCGCCGCCCGGCTACGTGGGCTATGACGAGGGTGGCTACCTGACCGAGGCCGTGCGCCGCAAGCCCTACAGCGTGGTGCTGCTCGACGAGGTGGAAAAAGCCCACCCGGATGTGTTCAACGTGCTGCTGCAAGTGCTGGACGACGGCCGCCTGACCGACGGCCAGGGCCGCACCGTGGACTTCAAGAACACCGTCATCATCATGACCAGCAACATCGGCTCGCACCGCATCCAGGAGATGGCGGGCAAGCCGTATGAAGAGGTCAAGGACGCGGTGTGGGAGGAGCTGAAAAACCACTTCCGCCCCGAGTTCCTCAACCGCATCGACGAGACGGTGGTCTTCCACGGCCTGGATGCCAAGCACATCGGCGAGATCGCCAAGATCCAACTGGCCACGCTGCAAAAGCGGCTGGAGAAGATGGAGCTGCACCTGCAAGTCTCGGACGCGGCCCTGGCCGAGCTGGCCAAGGTCGGCTTCGATCCGGTGTTCGGCGCGCGGCCGCTCAAGCGGGCGATTCAGCAGCGCATCGAAAACCCGCTGTCCAAGGCGCTGCTGCAAGGGCAGTTCCCGCCCAAGAGCACGATCGAGGTCAGCGTCGATCCGATCAAGGCGCCGGGGGTGTTTGAGTTTCGATAAGCGCCTGCCTTGATCGGCCTGCACACACGCCGCTCTGGTGAAAAACCAGGTCGGCGTGTTGTGTTTTGAACTATTGCGCTGACGCGATGGCAGGCGCTCACTGCACCTGCGCAATCAGCAGGCGCAGCGCCAGGGCGGCGAAGACGATGCTGGCGCTGCGGTTGAGCACGCGCTGCATGCGCGCCGAGCGCTGCAGAGCCTGGCCAAAGCTGCCGGAGAAAAAGGCGATGGAGCCAAACACGAGTAGCGTGCTCAAGGCAAACACCGCGCCCAGCACCACGACTTGCGCAGCCACAGGCCCGCGCGCCGGATGGGCGAACTGTGGCAGAAAGGCCAGAAAGAACAGCAGCACCTTGGGATTGCTCAGGTTCATCACCAGGCCCCGGCCAATGCGGCGCAGGGCCTGACGCAGGTTTGGCCTTTGGGCGATCTGGGGCGCCTGTGGCGCCTGGGGCGCTGCATCGGGCGTGCGCGCTGCCACGGGCGCATGCCAGGCGCCCCAGGCCAGCCAGAGCAGGTAAGCCGCGCCCAGCAGCTTGAGCAGCGTCAGCAGCTGAGGCGAGGCGGCCAGCAGCGCGGCCAAGCCCATGGCCACAGCCAGGGTGTGCAGGCACACGCCCAGGCATAGCCCCAGCACCACCAGCAAGCCGGTGCGCCAGCCGTGCTGGATGGACTGCATCAGCACAAACAGGTTGTCTGGGCCGGGGCTGAGGGCCAGCAGCACAGTCAGGCCGAAGAACTGCAGCAGGGTGTCGAGGCTGGGCATGGGCTCAGGCAAGTGTGGCTGGTTGCGTGGCCGGCTCTCATGGCGTGATGTCTTCGTGGCCGGCCTCGGCAGCCGGGTCGCGCCGCAGCAGGCTTTGCACGGCGTGCGCGGCTTGCTCCTGGCCATCGAGCAGGCGCACCACGGCCTCGCTGATGGGCATGTGCACCCCCAGCTGCGCAGCGCGCGCCACGACCGCCTGGGCGCAATGCACGCCTTCGGCCACATGGCCCAGTGTGGTGAGGATGTCCGGCAGGCGCTGGCCCTGTGCGAGCAGCAGCCCGACCTTGCGGTTGCGCGACAGATTGCCGGTGGCGGTGAGCACCAGATCGCCCATGCCGGACAGGCCCGTGAAGGTGGCCGCGCGCGCGCCCATGGCCACGCCCAGGCGCGTCATCTCGGCCAGGCCGCGCGTGATCAGGGCCGCACGGGCGTTCAGGCCCAGCTCCAGGCCGTCGCAAATGCCCGTGGCGATGGCCAACACGTTCTTGACCGCGCCGCCGACCTCCACGCCCACCAGGTCGTCATTGCTGTACAGGCGCAGCGCATGGGCATGGAAGGCCTGCATCAGCGTTTGGCGCACAGCCTGATGGGCCGAGGCCGCGACCAGGGCCGTGGGCTGGCCGCGCGCCACCTCCTGCGCGAAGCTGGGGCCGCTGAGCGCGCCGCACAGCGCTTGCGGCAGGATGCGCTGTTGCAGCTCATGCGGCAACTGGCCGTGCCAGGCCTGCTGTGGCGTGGGGGCAAAGCCTTTGCACAGCCAGACCAGCGGGGTATCTGCACGGAGGCTGGGTGCGAGCTGGCCCAGCATGGCCTGCATCGCGGCCACTGGGGTGCCCAGTATGACCAGCTGCGCCTGGGCGACCTCCGCCTGCAGCGCCTGCTCGCCGCTGGCAACGCGCAACGCTGGCGGCAGTGCGACGCCCGGCAGGTAGCGCTCATTGCTGCCTTGCTCGCGCAGCTGCGCGGCCTGGGCCGCATCGCGCAGCCATAGGCTGACAGCATGGCCTGCCGGGTGCCGGGCCGCAGCCAGGGCCATTGCCGTGCCCCAGGCGCCGCCGCCGATGATCAGAATGCGCAAAGCCTGTGTGTCAAGCATGCTGTCTCTCCTTCCCCTGTGCATTGGCAGCCTGCGCGGATGGCCGCAAAAAAGGGGCCCTGAAAGGCCCCTGTTTGGTGGCATGTCACAGGCATGCCAGTGTGCTAGCGCGCCGCGCCGAGACTTTGAACAGGCTCTTACTGCACGGGGGCCGGGTTGCCGCCGTTGGAGGCGGCCGCCTGCTGTGCCTGTTGCTCGTACATGGCCTGGAAGTTGATTTCAGCCAGATGCACGGGCGGGAAGCCGGCGCGGTTGATCAGATCGGCAATATTGCCGCGCAGATAGGGATAGACGATTTGCGGGCAGGCCACGCCGACCACGGCGCCCATTTGTTCTTGCGGGATGTTGCGGATCTCGAAGATGCCCGCTTGCTTGGCCTCGACCAGGAACAGCGTCTTGTCGTTGACCTTGGTGTGCACCGTGCCTGTGACGACGATCTCGAAGATGCCTTCGTCGATGTTGTTGGCGGCCACGGCCAGCTGGATGTCCACGTTGGGCTGGGCCTGCTCCAGCAGGATGGCGGGCGAATTGGGCTGCTCCAGCGACAAGTCTTTGAGGTAGACGCGCTGGATCTGGAACACGGGTTGGTTGTTGGTTTCTTCAGCCATGCTGGGCTCTTTCATATGGATCTGTGCAATCGGAAAAGGCAAGGCGCTGTGGCCCCGCCTGGCGCCAAGGCCCGCGCATTATGCAGGCAATTGGCGCAGCTCCTGGGAGAGGGTATCTCAGCCCAGCAGCGGCACCAGCTGGCCTTGAGCGTCCAGCGCGGCCAGGTCGTCGTAGCCGCCCACGTGGGTGCTGCCGATGTAGATTTGCGGCACGGTGCGGCGGCCGGTGCGCTCCATCATTTGCGTGCGCAGGCCAGGGTCCAGATCGACGCGGATCTCCTCGATGGCTTGCACGCCGCGTGCCTTGAGCAGCTGCTTGGCGCGCAGGCAGTAGGGGCAGACGGCCGTGGTGTACATGGTGACGGTTTGCATAGGGCGATGGATGGCGTGTTGGCGAATCGGTTCGGGGAAAGGGGGGCGCGGCGAGCAGGTTCTTAACCGGCCTTGGCGCCGGTGGCCAGTGGCAGGCCGGCATCGCGCCAGGCCTTGGTGCCGCCAGCGATGACGAAACCATTTTCGTAGCCGAGCTTTTTGGCCTGCAGCAGTGCGCGCTGGGCGCGTGGGCCGCTGGCACAGATGAACAGCACGGGCGCGGCCTTGTTCTTCACGGCCTGCGGCAGCTGCTGCTCCAGCGCGTCCCCGGTAATGTGCTTGGCGCCCTTGACGTGGCCGCTGGCGTATTCGTCGCTGCTGCGCACGTCGATCACCACGGCCTTTTCGGCATTCATTTTTTGCACGGCCTGCGCCGGTGTGATGCTGGCTGTGCCCTGGCGGGCCAGGGCGGGCAGAAACAGCATGGCGCCAGAGCCAATGGCCAGCACGAACAAATACCAGTTTTCCAGGAAAAAACTCACGACAACAACTCGTCAAAAAACAGCTCGCCGCGCCGTTGCAGCTGGGCGATCAGGGGCAGGAAAAATACAAAAGCGCGCATTCTAGGGGTTGTTGAGATTGAGTGTTGCGGCGGTGTTTTCGGTCAAAACCCGCAACTGCTGCGTTGAGAGCGCTGGCAAGGTGTCCAGGCCTTGTGTGCGTTTTCGCCTTGCGCCTTGCATCTGCGGCTGTTGACTCGAGAAACCGCTTCGCAAACCCGATCTCAACAACCCCAGAGCGTGTTGTGCACTTTTCGCCTCCCGCGCTGGCCCAAAACCGTGCAGCCGCAATACGGCGCGCGCCGCCATATGGCAGGGGCGGCGGCAATGCCCCGCCCCTGGGGGGTGCTGTTCAGCGGCGGTCGTTGCGGGGCAAGCACGATTGGGCAACAGGTTTTAAAATGACGGGCTTTTTGTTTTGCTGGTGCGCTGGCGTTGCCCAATCGTTTGACCCCTAGCGTTCAGATGCTTGCAGATGGCCTGCGGACGGCACACCAGCATGGCAGAGTTTTCCCCTCCCTGTCGCTTCCCTGTAGCCCTTGCCCCATGCACAAGCTCGTACTGATCCGCCACGGCGAATCCACCTGGAATCTTGAAAACCGCTTCACCGGCTGGACCGACGTGGAGCTGACGGCCACCGGCATTGCCCAGGCCCAGGAGGCTGGGCGCCGTTTGCAGGCAGCGGGTCTGGAATTCGACAAGGCCTACACCAGCGTGCTCAAGCGCGCCATCCACACGCTCTGGCATTGCTTGGATGCCATGGATGCGACTTGGTTGCCGGTAGAAAAATCCTGGCGTCTGAACGAGCGCCACTACGGCGGCCTGCAGGGGCTGAACAAGGCCGACATGGCCAAGCAATACGGCGATGAGCAGGTGCTGATCTGGCGCCGCAGCTACGACACGCCGCCGCCGCCGCTGGAAGCGGGCGATGCGCGAAGCGAGCGCGGCGACCGCCGCTACAGCGCGCTGGCGCCCGAGCAGATTCCGCTGACTGAGTGCCTCAAGGACACGGTGGCGCGCGTGCTGCCGTACTGGGAGTCGCACATCGCGCCGGACATCCGCGCCGGCAAGCGCTTGGTGATTGCCGCGCATGGCAACTCGTTGCGCGCGCTGGTCAAGTACCTGGATGGCATCTCGGATGCGGACATCGTCTCGCTCAACATCCCCAACGGCACGCCGCTGGTTTATGAGCTCGATGAACAGCTCAAGCCACTGCGGCGCTATTACCTGGAGCCCTCGGGCGAGAAGCCCCTGCAGTGAACGCCGCAGGCCGTAGGGCTTGAGAAGAGCAAATTCTGGAAATCGGTGTTATGAGACAAAAAATGCAAACCGCAGCGTGGGTGGGCGTCGGGATACTCACCGGCGCGCTGGCCACTTTCTCGCTGCAGCCGCTGGCGCGCAATGCCGTGGCGCCGCTGCCGCTGGAGGAAATCCAGCAACTGGCGGCCGTGTATGGCCTGATCAAGACGGACTATGTCGAGCCGGTCGATGACAAGAAGCTCATCACCGATGCCATCTCCGGCATGGTGGCCAGCCTGGATCCGCACTCGCAGTACTTCGACAAATCCAGCTTCAAGGAATTTCGCGAAGGCACGACCGGCCGCTTCGTGGGCGTGGGCATCGAAATCTCGCAGGAAGACGGGCTGATCCGCATCGTCTCGCCCATCGAGGGCTCGCCGGCCGACCGCGCCGGCTTGATGACCAATGACCTGATCACCAAGATCGACGATACCGCTGTCAAGGGCCTGAGCCTGACAGAGGCTGTCAAGCGCATGCGCGGCGAGCCCAACACCCAGGTGGTGCTGACCATCTTCCGCAAGGACGAAAGCCGCAGCTTCACCGTCACCATCACCCGCGAGGAGATCAAGACGCGCTCGGTCAAGGGCGAGATCATCGAGCCGGGCTACGCTTGGCTGCGCCTGTCGCAGTTCCAGGATCGCACCGTGGACGATTTCGTCAACAAGCTCGCCGAGCTCTACGCCAAGGAGCCCCAGCTCAAGGGCTTGGTGCTGGATCTGCGCAACGACCCGGGCGGCCTGCTCGACGCGGCCATCGCCGTCTCGGCCGCCTTCTTGCCGCCGGATGTGACCGTGGTCACCACCAACGGCCAGCTGGCCGAGAGCAAGGCCACCTTCACCACCAGCCCGGCCGATTACATGCCCCGGCGCTTCCCCATCGGCGGCAACGACCCGCTCAAGCGCCTGCCCGCAGGCGTGAAGAAAGTGCCGCTGGTGGTGTTGGTCAACGAAGGCTCGGCCTCGGCCAGCGAGATCGTCGCCGGCGCGCTGCAGGACCACAAGCGCGCCACCATCATGGGCAGCCAGACCTTTGGCAAGGGCTCGGTGCAGACCGTGCGCCAGCTCGGCCCGGACTCGGGCATCAAGCTCACCACCGCGCTGTACTACACGCCGCTGGGCCGCTCCATCCAGGCCAAGGGCATTGCGCCGGACATCGAGCTGGATGAGACCGCCGAGGGCAGCCCCTACGCCTCGCTGCGCGTGCGCGAGGCCGATCTGCACAAGCACCTGGGCAACGACGACGATCCGGAAGAATCCGCACGCAAGGAAAAAGAGCGTGAGCAGGCCCTCAAGCGCCTGGAGAAAGAAACTCAGGACAACGACGGCAAGCCCCTGCGCCGCCTGCCGCAATTTGGCTCGCCTGAGGACTTCCAGCTGCAGCAGGCCATCAACCAGCTCAAGGGCCTGCCGGTCAAGGTGGCCCAGCGTGACGCGGGCGATGCCGCGCCTGGGAAGCAGGCTGCGACAGCAGCGCCAGAGCAGGCCAAGTCCCAATCCAAATAAGGGCCTGTCAGGGCATTGAGCACAATGCCCGAGCGCAAGGCCTGAGCAAAAGGCCCGCCGCGCGGTATGAAAAACAGCGGCCCATGGCGCAAAGCCATGGGCCGCTGTTGCGTTGGTGCGGGTCTTTTCGGCCGGGCGCTTAGAGCCTGTTCAAAATCTCGGCGCGAGTGGGCAAGAAGCGGTTTGGGATGGGCTGCAAGGCGCAAAACGCAGCCATAGCTGGGGCTATGGCGAGGCTTTGCAACGCGGCAGAGCACCCAAATCCGCTCTCTTGACCGCCGTGCAAAGATTTTGAACAGGCTCCTAGCCCTGCGGCTGGCGGCGCAGCAGGTAGGTGTCCATGATCCAGCCGTGCCGTGCCCGGGCGGCGGCGCGGGTTTGCACAATGCGCGGCCCAGCCTGGGGCAGCGGGCCGCTGTCGAGCAATTGCTGCGGCATGCCCAGGTAGGCGCCCCACCAAATGTGCAGCTGCTGCGCCAGCGCGGCAGGGAGGGCTTCAAAGCTGCACTGGCCATCGAGCATCACCACCAGCGTGTCCACGCCCAGGGGCCAGCCATGCTCGCGCAACTGCCGCCCGGTGGTGACCAGAAAGGGTTGGCCGATGTCATTGAGCGCCAGGGCGTGCGCAGCCGTCAGCGCCTGCATGGCGGTGATGCCGGCCACGACCTGCACGCGCTGCGGCGCAGGGCGCAGCCGCGCGGCAATGCGCAGCGTGCTGTCGTACAGCGCCGGATCGCCCCAGACCAACAGCGCCACCTGCAGTGCGGCCTTGCCCTGGCGCAGTGTTGGCTGCTGCGCCAGGGCCTGGGCGATGGCGGCCTGCCAGCATTGGGTGATGGCGGCATGCCACTCATCGACCTGGTTCAGGTAATCGCTGCCCTCGCTGCGACGCAGCGGCATGTCGAAGCCGGCGATGCAGGCCCGGGCGGCATCGGCGCCGAGCACGGCATCGCACAGCGCCTGGCGCAGGGCGGCCAGCTCGGCCTTGTCCTCGCCCTTGTGCGGCAACAGGATCAGATCGGCCGCGCGCATGGCTGCCTCGGCCTGGCGCGTCAGGTGCCCGGGGTTGCCGGTGCCGATGCCGATGAGCGTCAGCTCCAGTGGCGGCAGCGCGGTCATTGGATGGCGGGATCTCATGCTTGATCGCCGGCAGCCACCACAGTGCCTTGGGCAATGGCGCACAGCACCTCCTGCCCATCACGCAGAGCCAGGATGTCGCATTGGCAGACGGCTTGCCGCTTGCCGGCGCTTCTGGCGGTGGCGCGGGCCAGCAGCTGGGCGCCTTGTGCCGGGCGCAGGTAGTTGATCTTGAATTCGGAGGTCAGGGCATTGCCGCCCAGTGCCAGGCCGCCAGCGAATGTGATGGCGTTGTCGGCCAGGTAGCTGAGCACGCCACCATGTGCAAAGCCATGCTGCTGCAGCAGGTGGGGCTGCAGGTCGAGGGCAATGGTGGCCGATTGCGGCGTGACGCTTTCGAGCCGTGCGCCGATGAATTGGCTGAACGGCTGAGCGGCAAAGACTTGCTGTGCGAAGGTGTGCATCTCCATGGGGACTCTCCTTGGGGGGCAATCACCGGCGGGGCCGGTCGGTGGCCGTGTCCAGCGCCTGCGCGTCGTGCGCAAAGCGCGGCGCATCGCCCACCGGGCGGTAGCGGCGGTCGTAGTCGGCGGCGTACAGGCGGCTTTCGGCAAAGTGCTCGGCCTGCAGGCTGCGCCCGACCAAGATGATGGCGGTGCGCTCCATGTGGCTGGCCACGGCCTGCGCCAGTTGGCCAACGGTGGTGCGCACGATGGCCTCATCCGGCCAGCTGGCGCGCCAGACGATGGCCGCCGGGCAGTCGGCGCCGTAGTGCGGCAGCAGTTCGTCCCGCACCTGCTGCGCCATGTGGATGGACAAATGGATGGCCAGCACCGCGCCCGTGGCGGCAAAGGCGGCCAGGCGCTCGCCTTCGGGCATGGCGCTGGCGCGGCCCGGGGTGCGCGTGAGCACCACCGATTGGCACAGGCCGGGCAGGGTCAGCTCGGCCTGCAGAGCCGCGGTGGCGGCGGCGAAGGCCGGCACGCCGGGGGTGACGCTGTAGTCGATGCCCAGCGCGCGCAGGCGGCGCAGTTGCTCGCCCATGGCCGACCAGACGGACAGATCGCCCGAGTGCAGGCGCGCCACGTCTTGCCCGCGGGCGTGGGCGGTGGCCATCTCGGCGACGATGTCATCCAGGCTCAGCGGCGCGGTGTTGACGATGCGCGCGCCCGGCGGGCAGTGCGCCAGCAGCGCACTGGGCACCAGCGAGCCGGCGTACAGGCACACCGGGCAGCGCGCCAGAAGGTCTCGCCCACGCACGGTGATCAGGTCGGCAGCGCCAGGGCCGGCGCCGATGAAATGTACGGTCATCGTTGAAGTCTTGATAGGCCTGATGGAATGGCTACGGCCAGGGTGGCGCTGCCGCAGGCGGCCACCAGGCGCGGCAGCAACAGGCTGGAGCGGCCTTGCGTGCCGGCGGCGGCCCACAGCGCGCAGGCCTCGGCCACGCTGCCGCAGCCATAGCGCGCCAGCGACTGCGGCGAGGCCGTGTGCGTGGGCTGGGCCGCCAGCATCTGGGGCGGCACGGCCACGGTGTGCGCCCGGCCCAGGCCGCATTCGGCCAACCATTGCGCCAGCGCCGGGTGCGCCGCCCTGTGCGGCAGCGCTGCCACGGCCTGCACGGCAGCAGGCGTCAACGCAGGCAGCAGCGCCTGCGCCCGCTGCCACAGCGCATGCAGGGCCGCGGCCTGGGCGCTGGCGCGCAGGCCAATGCCCAAAACCAGGCGGGCCGGGGCGGCATCGGGGGGGCAAGGTGGCGTCATCACATCAAATGAGGCAGCGCGGGCGTGCAGAGCGCGCAGTGTAGGCCCTATGGCGTGCGCTGCGGCCATTGGGCGCCATCGCCTGCGGTGGCGCTCGATATGGGTTTTCCCCGGTCTGCGCCAGCGTTGCACGGCTGCCAAGCTCGCCTACACTTGGCAATTTTTTCAGCGCTGCTGCTGCGGCGCGCTGCCACCCATGAAAGGAGACCGACTGTGCAAAGAGAAGTCAACGTCGTTTTGGCCGCTGGCCAGGAGTTCCGCCTGCCGGCGCATCAGGAGCTTTCGCCCCAGGAGGCGCGGCAGTGGCTGGACGCGCAGTTCGTCGAACTTGACTGCGAGCCCATGCGCGCCAGCGGCAAGGTGCTGATCGCCGACAAGGTGCTGGCCATTGCCGCCACGGCCGGCGCTTCCTTGCTGCGCGACCCGGCCTGGAGCGAGCGCTTCGCCGCCGCCACCATCGCGGCGTTGGGCAAGCCGGCCATCAAGGTGGACATTCCGGCCATGTCGGTGAACTTCTGAACAGGCTCTGAAACCGTCTGCCCAGCCGCTGGGCAGACCCAAGGGGCAGGCCCTTGCGCGCGCTCTGGGTAGAATCCGCCCATTGCCGCCGCCCAGGTGGCGCTTTCTATTTGCGCACCGCCCCCATGAACACGATTGCCGAACAACCCGTGAGCAGCGCCAAGGCCGCCGACAAGGCGCGGCGCGAAGCCATCAAGCTGGAAAAGCGCCTGTGCCGCGAGGTGGGCCGCGCCATCCTGGACTTCAACATGATCGAGGAGGGCGATAAGGTCATGGTCTGCATGTCCGGCGGCAAGGACAGCTACACCCTGCTGGACATTCTGCGCCGCCTGCAAAAGCGCGCCCCGGTGCGCTTTTCGCTGGTGGCCGTGAACCTGGATCAGAAGCAGCCGGGCTTTCCCGATCACGTACTGCCCGAGTACCTGCGCGCTCAAGGGGTGGACTTCCACATCGAGACGCAGGACACCTACAGCGTGGTCAAGCGCGTCATCCCCGAGGGCAAGACCACCTGCGGCCTGTGCAGCCGCCTGCGCCGCGCCATCCTCTACAGCGTGGCCGAGCGCCTGGGCTGCACCAAGATCGCGCTGGGCCACCACCGCGACGACATCCTGCAGACGCTGATGCTGAACATGTTCTTCGGCGGGCGCATGAAGGGCATGCCGCCCAAACTGGTCAGCGACGATGGCAAGCACGTGGTGATCCGCCCGCTGGCCTACATCCCGGAAAAAGACACGCGCCAGTGGGCCGAGTATCAACAGTTCCCCATCATCCCCTGCAACCTTTGCGGCAGCCAGGACAATCTGCAGCGCCAGATCGTGGGCGACATGCTGCGCGACTGGGACCGGCAATACCCCGGCCGCCTGGAGAGCATGTTCCGCGCCATGCAGCACGTCGTCACCACGCACATGATGGACCCCAAGCTGCACGACTTTCGCCATGCCAGGGCCACCGGCGTGGCCAGCCCCGAGGGCGACACCGCCTTCGACCCCGACACCTTCACTGAAACCTTTGCCCCTGCGGCTGCGGGCGACACGTTGGGCATCCGCGTCAGCGTCGCCCCTGCAGCCCCAGCGGCGTCCCAAGCGGAGGCCTGGACGGCATGTTCCTCCTGAAAAGCCTTGTTGCGTGGCGCGCCCCCCGGCGCGCCGGCGCGGCGCTGGCGGCGGCCATGCTGGCGGTCAGCGCCCTGGCGTTGGGCGGCTGTGCCAGCACGCGCGTGATCGATCAGGAAGTGCGCGCCTATTCCACGCTGGCGGCCATGCCCCAGCCGGCCAGCTACCGCATCGAGCGCCTGCCCTCGCAGCAGCAGGACACGCCCTACCGCCGCATGATCGAGCGCCAAGCCACAGAGGCGCTGGCGCGCGTAGGCCTGCAGCGCGACGATGCGCACGGCGCGCTGCGCCTGGAGCTGGGCGCGCACTCGCAGCGCTACCTGCCCGACTGGCCCCATTACGGCCCAGGCTGGCCCGACCCCTGGGGCTGGTGGCCCGGCCCGCTGTGGGGCGGCTATGGCTATTACGGCAGCTGGCGCGAGCGCCCGCCCACGCTGTACCTGCGCGAAGTGCGCCTGCTGCTGCGCGATGCCCAGGGCCGCGTGGTCTATGAAAGCAGCGCGCGCTACGACGACATCTGGCGCGACGACGAGGCCATCTTCCGCTCGCTGTTCGATGCCGCGCTCGATGGCTTTCCCACGCCGCCCGAAGGGCCGCGCCGCATCCGCCGCGAGCTGGCGCCGTGATCGCGCCCGAACAGGCCAGCGCCGCTGCCGATGATTTCGACTTGCCGGGCGGGCAGCGCAGCACCCGCCTGACCCTGATCCGGCATGGCCAGACGGCCTGGAATCAGGACGGTCGCATCCAGGGCCACATCGACATTGCACTCAACGCCCATGGCCTGCGCCAGGCACAGGCCATGGCGCAGGCGCTGGCCGATGAGGCCGACATCGCCTGCATCTACAGCAGCGATCTGGCGCGCGCCTGGCAGACGGCCCAGGCCCTGCAGGCGCGGCTGGGCAAGCCGCTGCAGGCCGAGGAAGGCCTGCGCGAGCGCTGCTTTGGCCAGTTGCAAGGCCTGAGCGTGGCGCAAATCTGCGCGCAAGACCCGCAGCGCGCCCGCGCCTTCCAGAGCCGCGACCCCGACTACCAGCCGCCACAAGGCGAATCGCTGCGCCAGTTCGCACAGCGCGCCTGGGCCTGCGTCGCCCGCCTGGCCGCAGCCCATGCCGGCCAGCACATCGCGCTGGTCACGCATGGCGGGGTACTCGATGCGCTGTACCGCCAGGCCACCGGCCTGGATTTGCAGGCCGCGCGCAGTTGGAGCATCGAAAACACCTCCATCCACCGCCTGCTGTGGACGCCGCAAGGCCTGCGCCTGCTGGCCTGGGGCGACGTGGCGCATCTGGATGAGCTGCCTGCACCGCAGCCAGGGCCGCAGGCCGCGAGCACTCAGCACTTCGTTTGACCCCTCCCCCAACCAGAGGCGCTCAAGGCTTGGGCGGCGGGATAATGCGCTTTGGCTGCGTCGCCGTGTGGCGACGCCGTGTTCAACACGACATTTCCATTCACCACCCACACAGAAAGCAGCTTTCATGGCCGAGACCTCCAAAGCCGGTGCAGCCCAGCGCGCCGTCGCCAGCCCCAAGAAAACCCCCGCAACCCGCAAGGCCAGCCTGGGCGACGTGGCCCCGACCAGCAGCCGCAAAGCCACGGCCGAGCACGTGGCCGGCAAGGCCGCGCAGGCGCGCCATGTCGAGCTGGCCGAGGCGGCCACCACCATCATCGGCGGCACCAGCCCGATCGAGCAGCGCGCCCATGCGCTTCGCGCGCTGATCGACGGCGCTTCTCAGGACGACCGCGAAGCCCTGCGCAAGGCCCTGCTGGCCAAGAGCGGCAAGGGCTCGGCCGACAAGCCCAACCCGGATGAGGAGCTCTCCGAGGGCTGGCGCGATGGCGCCTACCCCTACAAAAACCTGCTGCGCCGCAGCGTTTACGAGAAAGACAAATTCAAGCTGCAGGTCGAGCTGCTCAAGCTGCAGGCCTGGGTCAAGGAAACGGGCCAGCGCGTGGTCATCCTGTTCGAAGGCCGTGACGCAGCCGGCAAGGGCGGCACCATCAAGCGCTTCATGGAGCACCTCAACCCGCGCGGCGCGCGCGTGGTGGCGCTGGAAAAGCCCACCGACACCGAGCGCGGCCAGTGGTACTTCCAGCGCTACGTGCAGCACCTGCCCACTGCCGGCGAGATCGTGCTGTTTGACCGCAGCTGGTACAACCGCGCCGGCGTCGAGCGCGTCATGGGCTTTTGCAGCGAGAAGGAATACCAGGACTTCATGCGCCAGGCGCCCGAGTTCGAGCGCCACCTGGTCAGCAGCGGCGTGCACCTGATCAAGTTCTGGTTCAGCGTCAGCCAGGCCGAGCAGCGCCGTCGCTTCAAGGAGCGCGAAGGCCACCCGCTCAAGCAGTGGAAGCTCAGCCCCATCGACAAGGCCAGCCTGGACAAGTGGGACGACTACACCCGCGCCAAGGAAGCGATGTTCTTCGAAACCGACACCGCCGACAGCCCCTGGACGGTGGTCAAGAGCGATTGCAAGAAGCGCGCGCGCCTGAACGCCATGCGCTACGTGCTGCACAAGCTGCCCTACACCGGCAAGAGCCTGGAGCAAATCGGCAAGCTCGACCCGCTGATCGTCGGCCGCGCCCACGTGGTCTACGAGCGCGGCGAAAAGCCCAGCGCGCTGCTGTGACCCAGTTCCAGACATGCCATGAGCGAACAGTTTTTTCAGCAGCCCATTCTCAACTCACCCTATGCCTACCCCGCCCGGCACTGGGCGCTGGACGAGGCCGGGCAGCCCACCGGGCAGGTCATCGACAGCCGCCGCCGCGCGGACTTCATCACCCCCATTCCCAGGCCGCGCAAGGCGCGTGGCGCGCAGTCTGAACTGGCGCTGGGCAGCCAGCACGGCAGCGACAACCAGCTCTACCACAGAGACCTTATCAATGCCGTGCGGCAGGAGGTGGATGCCTGGCGCCAGTTGCCGCCCTCGCAGTGGCGGGTCACGTCGGAAACCGCGCGCCTGCTGCAACACTGGCGCACGCATGACTTTGCCGGTGTGCGCCCGTTTTTCTGCCAGGTCGAGGCTGCCGAAACCGCCATCTGGCTGACCGAGGTGGCGCCGCAACTGGGCCAGCGCGGCCAGCGTTTTCTGGAGCACCTTGCCAAAGTCAACGATGACGCCAACCCCGGCCTGATGCGGCTGGCGCTCAAGCTCGCCACCGGTGCGGGCAAGACCACTGTTATGGCGATGCTGATTGCCTGGCAAACCGTCAACGCCGTGCGCCATCCGCGCAACAAGAAGTTCACCCGCGGCTTTTTGCTCGTGGCTCCGGGCCTGACCATCCGCGACCGCCTGCGTGTGCTCCTGCCCAACGATCCGGACAGCTATTACGCCAGCCGCGAGATCGTGCCGCGCGACATGCTGGCCGACTTGGACAGGGCCAAGATCGTCATCACCAACTACCACGCCTTCAAGCGGCGCGAGCGCATGGAAATATCCAAAGGCGGCCGCCGCCTGCTGCAAGGGCGCGCCGGCAGCGCGCCGGACACGCTGGAAACCGAAGGCCAGATGCTCCAGCGCGTCATGCCAGCCTTGATGGGCATGAAAAACATCCTCGTGCTCAACGACGAGGCCCACCACTGCTACCGCGAAAAGCCCGCGTCTGATGAGGATTACATCGACGGCAAGGGCAACCCGCTCACAGGCGATGACCTCAAGGCGGCCAAGGAACATGCCCAAAGCGAAAACGAAGCCGCCCGCCTGTGGATTTCCGGCCTTGAAACCGTGCAGCGTCATTTGGGTGTGCAGCGCGTCATTGACCTCTCGGCCACGCCGTTCTTTCTGGCCGGCTCCGGCTATGCCGAAGGCACGCTGTTTCCGTGGACGATGAGCGATTTTTCGCTGATGGATGCCATCGAATGCGGCATCGTCAAACTGCCGCGTGTGCCGGTGGTGGACAACATCCCCGGTGCGGAAATGCCCATCTACCGCGAACTGTGGAAGCACATCGGCAAGAAAATGCCCAAAAAAGGCCGCGGCAAGGGCGGCGCGCTGGATCCGCACGCCATCCCTGTGGAGCTGCAAACCGCTCTGGAGGCGCTGTACGGCCACTACGTGCAAACCTTCGATGCCTGGAAAAAGGCTGGCATCAAAGTGCCGCCCTGCTTCATCGTGGTGTGCAACAACACTGCCACCTCCAAGCTGGTGTACGACTACATCGCTGGCTTCGAGCGCACCGATGACGACGGCAACACCACCCCCATCCCTGGCCGCTTGGAGCTGTTCCGCAACCACGATGACTACGGCAACCCGCTGGCGCGTCCCAATACCCTGCTGATCGACAGCGAGCAACTGGAATCGGGCGAGGCGTTGGACGACAACTTCCGCCGCATGGCCGGCGATGAAATCGAGCGCTTTCGGCGTGAAATCATCGAACGCACCGGCGATCGCACCCGTGCCGACGACCTGAGCGACCAGGACCTGCTGCGCGAAGTCATGAACACCGTCGGAAAACCCGGCCGGCTGGGCGAATCCATCCGCTGCGTGGTGTCGGTGTCCATGCTCACCGAGGGCTGGGACGCCAACACCGTTACCCACATCCTTGGCGTGCGTGCCTTTGGCACCCAGCTCTTGTGCGAGCAGGTCATCGGCCGCGCGCTGCGCCGCCAGTCCTACGAACTCAATGCCCAGGGGCTGTTTGACGTGGAATACGCCGACGTCTTCGGCATCCCCTTCGACTTCACTGCCAAGCCTGTCGTCACCGCCCCACCCACGCCGCGCGAAACCGTCACCGTCAAGGCGCTGCGACCCGAGCGCGACCATTTGGAAATCCGCTTCCCGCGCGTGCTGGGCTACCGCGTCGAGCGGCCGCAAGCCGGATTGCAGGCGCGCTTTGAACCCGAGCACCACATGACGCTCACCCCCGACATGGGCGGCCCCACGCAAACCCAGAACGCCGGCATCATCGGTGAGGCCGTCAACCTTACCTTGCAGCACCTGGGCGATGTGCGCCAGTCCACCCTGCTGATGGAGCTGACGCGCCACCTGATCCAGCACTGGCGCGAGCCGGGGCAGGAGCCGCCCATCCACCTGTTCGGGCAGCTCAAACGCATCGTTCGTCAATGGCTGGAAAGCTGCCTGCATTGCGATGGCGACACTCATCCGGCGCAACTCATGTACGGCGAACTGACCGAAAAAGCCTGCCAGAAAATCACCGCCGCCATCACCCGCGAGGCGCTGGAAAACGGCGCGCAAATCAAGGCCATCCTCGACCCTTACAACCCCACCGGCAGCACCGCGCACGTGCGCTTTGCCACCGCGCGCGAAGGCCGCTTTGAAACCCTGGGCCCGCCGCCCAAGAACCACGTCAACTGGGTCGTCACCGACAGCGACTGGGAAGCCGAGTTTTGCCGCGTGGCCGAGCAACACCCGCGCGTGATCGCCTACACCAAAAACCACAACCTGGGGCTGGAAGTGCCCTACCAGTTCGGCCCGGACAACCGCCTGTACCGGCCCGACTTCATCGTGTTGGTGGACGACGGCCACGGCACAGACGACCCGCTATACCTCATCGTCGAAATCAAGGGCTACCGCCGCGAGGATGCCGACTTCAAGAAAGCCGCCATGCAAAGTTACTGGCTGCCCGCCGTCAATCACCTGGGCACCCACGGGCGCTGGGCCTTTGCCGAATTTGGCGACGTGTACGAAATGCAAAGCGACTTTGCCCAGAAAGTGCAGGCCGAGTTTGACAAGATGCTGCAAGCCGCTGGAGAAAAGCCATGAAAACCGACCTCATCCATAGCCTCACGCACAGTTTTGAAGCCCATGCGCACCAAACTGAATCTGGTGTGGAGTTCTGGCTGGCGCGCGATTTGCAGCACCTGTTGGGCTACAGCAAGTGGGACAACTTCGTCAACGTGATCAACAAAGCCAAAACTGCGTGCGAAGTCTCGGGGCATGACATTGCCGACCATTTTGCCGACGTCGGGAAGATGGTCGGTCTTGGCTCCGGCAGCCAGCGCGAGGTGGATGACATCATGCTCACCCGCTACGCCTGCTACCTGCTCGCGCAAAACGGCGACCCGCGCAAGCAGGAAATTGCCTTTGCGCAAACCTACTTCGCCCTGCAGACTCGCCGTGCTGAGCTGATTGAGCAGCGTCTGCTGGAGAACGAGCGCTTGCAGGCGCGCCAGAAGCTGGTTGAGACCGAAAAAGAGCTCTCCAGTGTCATCTATCAGCAAACCGGTGGCAATCAGGACTTCGCACTGATCCGCAGCAAGGGAGACCATGCCCTGTTTGGTGTCAACACGCAGGGCATGAAAAGTCGCTGGAAGGTGCCAGCCAATCGCCCATTGGCAGACTTCGCCCCCACCCTGATTCTGAAGGCCAAGGACTTTGCCGCCGAGATCACCATCCACAACGCCCGGCAGCACCAGATGCGGACCGAAACGGCTATCTCCAGCGAGCATGTC
Organism: Vandammella animalimorsus; assembly: GCF_002288875.1. NCBI lineage: Bacteria > Pseudomonadati > Pseudomonadota > Betaproteobacteria > Burkholderiales > Comamonadaceae > Vandammella > Vandammella animalimorsus. Next base: position 51,403 of record NZ_NTBH01000005.1, read on the forward strand.
ACCAACAACAAGGCCGTGCGCAAGACATTGCTTGATCGCGGAATCCAGCCGGAAAATTTGCCGCCCGCCGAGGACATTAAAAAGGTTGAGCGTCGCCTGGCTTCGGAAAACCGCAAATCGCTGGCCAAGCCCGATGCGCTGGATGACAACTGAGATGTTGGAACAGCCTTGACTTGCAGCCACGCCAAGTTAGGGCAAATGCAAAAACCTTAACTTGCCCGCCTGCTAAGTTAAGGCAAACGCGTTTCCCTTAACTTAGCTGCCTTCCTGATTAAAGATCACCACTCCTCATGGCCCGTCAACCCAAGTCCACCGGCGCATCCCAAGCCGCGAGCAAAGCCTCTCAAAAACCCCCCATCGGCGTGGAAGACCTCGTCCACGCCACGGCCACGCGCAAGAACATCCCCACCGCCGAGCACCAATCCATCATGGACGCGACGCAGCGCGCGCCCAGGCAGGCCCGCTACCCGCGCGCCAATGCGCAGTGGCTGGAGGCGCTGTGCGCCCTGCACGAAACCAACGGGAGCGGAGCGGACGAAGCCATGCTGCCGCCCCAGCCGCGCCTCAACCGCGAGCTGGACCCGCAGCTCATCTGGCGCGGCAAGGACCAGCAGGATTGGAGCGATCTGGTGGTCAACGCCCCGCCGCTGTACATCCAGGAAAAGGTCAAGCCCAAGGCCCTGATCGACGACCTGCGTCGCCTGAGCCAGACGGCCGACAACAGCGCCGCCAGCGCTGACATGCAACAGGCCGAGCTGTTTGGCGACTTCAACGGCCTGCCCGAAGGCGCCGAGCGCACCGACTTCTACCAGCACGAAGGCCACTGGCAAAACCGCCTGATTCTGGGCGACAGCCTGCAAGTGATGGCATCGCTGGCCGAGCGCGAGGGCCTGCGCGGCAAGGTGCAATGCATTTATTTCGACCCGCCCTACGGCATCAAATTCAACAGCAACTTCCAGTGGAGCACCACCAGCCGCGACGTGAAAGACGGCAACGCCAGCCACATCACCCGCGAGCCGGAGCAGGTCAAGGCCTTCCGCGACACCTGGCGCGACGGCATCCACTCGTATTTGAGCTATCTGCGCGACCGCCTGATGGTGGCGCGCGATTTGTTGAGCGACACCGGCTCCATATTCGTGCAGATTGGCGATGAAAACGTGCACCGCGTGCGGGCGGTGATGGATGAGGTGTTTGGGGAGGGGAATTTTGTTTCTCAAATAGGTGTCGCAAAAACCACTGGATCAACAGATGACTACCTGGGGCAGACAACAGATTACTTGATTTGGTATGCGAAGAGTAAACGGCAAGTAAAATTTAGAAAATCATTAAAAATAAAAAAGCCCGGAGAAAAGGGAGGGACAAACTACAATCGCCTCAGGAATGGTTTTGGCGAAAGTTTTTCACTGACGGATGAATTACTGAGCGATGAACGGGTAAATTCGGGAGATTTGAAAATATATTCACTCGATAACCTTACATCGCAAAGCGCAGGAAGGGATAAAGGGGAAGGAGCCGCTTCATGGTTTGGTGTTAGTTTGGGCGGGAAAACATATAAGCCTTCGCTAACCGTTCGATGGAAAACAAATGAAGAAGGCATGTCTCGCTTAAAGATTGCGGGCCGCCTGGAGGCTACAGCAAGCAGGATTGGTTACGTTAGATATTTGGATGATTTTCCGGCTGTTCAAATAAATAATCGTTGGGATGACGTTGGCGCAAGCTTTATGTCTGACAAAATTTATGTTGTTCAGACCTCGCAATCAGTCATCCAACGCTGCCTCCTGATGGCCTCTGACCCCGGCGATCTGGTGCTTGACCCCACCTGCGGCAGCGGCACCACCGCCTATGTGGCCGAGCAATGGGGGCGGCGCTGGATCACCATCGACACCTCGCGCGTGGCGCTGGCCTTGGCGCGGGCGCGCATCATGGGCGCGCGCTATCCGTACTACCTGCTGGCCGACAGCCGCGAGGGGCAGTTGAAAGAGGCCGAAATCAGCCAACGTGCCCCGTCCAACCAGCCCGCCTACGGCAATATCGCCCACGGCTTTGTCTGCCAGCGCGTGCCGCATATCACGCTCAAAGCCATCGCCAACAATGCCGAGATCGACGTGATCTGGGACCAATACGAGGCCGCGCTGGCCCCGCTGCGCGCGCAATTGACAGACGTTTTGCCCAAAGGCTGGCTGGCCGCGCATCGCAAAGCGCAAAAATACACTGCCGAAGTGCCCGCCGACATTCAGGAATGGGAGGTGCCGCGCGACTGCCCCGACAGCTGGCCGGCATCGGCACGCGCCCTGCATGAGGCGTTCTGGCAACAGCGCATCGCAAGGCAAAAAGACATCGACGCCAGCATTGCCGCCAAGGCCGATTTTGAAACCCTGTACGACAAGCCCTATGAAGACAAAAAGCGCGTGCGCGTGGCCGGGCCGTTTACCGTGGAATCGCTCAATCCGCACCGCGAGCTGGGCGTGGATGAAGAAGACCGCCTGATTGACCCCGTGGAAGCAAGCCGCGCCGAATACGGGCAAGACTTTGCCGGTTTGATTCTGGAAAACCTGCGCAGCGCCGGCGTGCAGCAGGCGCACAAGTCGGGCAAGATCGCATTCACCGCGCTCACCCCCTGGCCGGGGCAGATGGTCTGCGCCGAAGGGCGCTATGACGACGAAACCGGCGCCAGCAAGCGGGCGGGCATCTTCATCGGCCCGGAATTTGGCACCGTCACCCGCGTGGACCTGGCCGACGCCGCGCGCGAGGCGGGCGAAGCCGGTTTCGACGTGCTGATCGCCTGTGCCTTCAACTACGACGCGCAGGCCAGCGAGTTCGACAAACTCGGCCGCGTGCGCGTGCTCAAGGCCCGCATGAACGCCGACCTGCACATGGCCGAAGACCTGAAAAACACCGGCAAGGGCAATCTGTTCGTGATCTTCGGCGAGCCGGATGTGGATGTGCAGGATACGCAAGGCCGCAGCATCCGCCGCTACGACGGCCAGCAGGACATCATCGACCTGCCCGCAGGCGAGGAACTGGTGGTGAAAATCCGCGGCGTGGACGTGTTCGACCCCGCCAGCGGCGAAGTGCGCAGCGACAGCGCCGACGGCATTGCCTGCTGGTTTCTGGACACCAACTACAACGAAGAATCCTTCTTCGTGCGCCACGCCTACTTCCTCGGCGCGGGCGACCCCTACAAGGCCCTGAAAACCACCCTCAAGGCCGACATCAACCCCGAAGCCTGGGCCAGCCTCAATTCCGACACCTCCCGCCCCTTCCCCCGGCCCGAGACCGGCCGCTTTGCCGTCAAGGTTATCAACCATTTGGGCGATGAGGTGATGAAGGTGTTCAAGGTGGGATGAGGTTCTAGCCAGTTCTAGCAGAAAGTTGCTAGAACTGGCTAGAACTAACTAGGTGTTCACACAAGTGGATAAGCCCCAAGGAGCTGCATATGCAAACCGACTTGAAAGAAGCGTTCGCAATACCCCGATTCACCGGAGCGCGATTTGATGCGCACACGCTTCCGGTGGATGTGGCGCGCGACTTGGCCGCTTACGAGGCGCTGATCGTGGACTTGGCAAAGCATTTGTATTTGCAAGCCAACCCAAAAAGAAAACGCGTGCCGCGCGGATTTTCGGATAATTTCCGACTGGATATAGAAAGAATAGAAAAAGGCAGCACAAAGCCACATTTGGTTGCCATGGCGGTAGCGGGCGGACTGTTTGGTTATCTGGGTGAAGCCCAAGGATATTTTGGGCAGGCGCGCGATCTGGTGGCTGAATGTATTGCGGCCCCTGCCAACGCATTGCCCGAGAGTTTTCCAAAAGAGCTGCTGAGTCACTTCAACCAGCTGGGACGTTCACTGCGTGAGGGTGAAGCAATGGAGCTGCCGCGCCGCCACAGGCAAGATGGTGCAGTCTTAACACCGACAAAGCGAAAAGAACTGGTATTGGCAGCTGAAAAAACCTACGAAAAAGAAGCAAAGCTGTCGGGCGTTATTATGGAAGTGGACTGGGCCAAGTCCACCTTCAGACTGCATCTGATCGATGGTGGCCAGTGTACTGTGACCATGCCGGAATCAACTCGGGAAACGGTGAGAAAATTTGGCGGGCGTGAACGTCATCAGGTGGTTCTTAAAGGGGTTGCCGCCTATGACTCCTGGGATCGCTTGAAAAGCGTGATCACCGTCGATTCTCTTGAAGTCATTAAAAATCATGCGATTTCATCGCGCCTGGACGAAATAGCGAAACTGGAAGATGGCTGGTTTGAAGGCGGCGGATTTTCCCTGAATAAAGAGTATTTGGAACAGATTGCCGATCACTTGGCGGATTACCCTGATGATGTGCCTTTGCCACTGATTGTCCCGACACAAGACGGCAATCTGCTGTTGGAGTGGCAGGCGAAAGGCTTCCCGTCGTTAGATATTGATCTTGCCAACATGCAGGCGAGTTTCCATGTATTTGACGAGACTGGCGAGGACGTTGAGAGAGACTTTGATTTGAAGGGTGAAGATGATTGGAGATTGCTTTTCCGATTCCTTGGCGAACACATCAAAGGGGAGTTGGCATGAATGATCAAACCCTGTTTTTTCGCCAAGTAAATCCTAATTTTTTGGTTGAGGGCGTGCTAACAAGTCAAGCTTTCACACCTTTCCCAAAAGATCAAGGCGGTCTTTCAGTCTACGATGGAGATCAGGTGTCGCCGCAAGAGGCTTATCGGCATTACACCGAGGAGCAGCATTTGCTATCCGCAGGCGTCTGGGGCGTTTCGGGTGAGGAGGTGAAGTCCCTTGACTTGAGCTATTGCGCTGATCCTGTTGAGGGCAATTCGGCGCATGCCCTGATTGAATTTGGCCAGCGCACGAATAAAGAGTGCAGAAAACTTGCCAAGCGGCTCGTGGAATATGCCTTAAGCCGTGGACGGCTTTATCCCAAAGAGTAAACCCATGCACTTCCGCATTGCCGACACCTTTACCGCCAGCCTGGCGCGCTTGACCCGCGACGAGCAAAAGCTGGTCAAGACCACCGCCTTTGACCTGCAAATGGATCCCAGCGGCAAGGGGCACAGTTTCCACAAGCTCGATCGCGCGAAGGATCCCAATTTCTGGTCGGTGCGGGTTAGCCGCGACATTCGCTTGATCGTGCACCGCATGGTCAGCAGCCTGCTGCTGTGCTACGTCGATCACCACGACAAGGCCTACCAGTGGGCCGAGCGGCGCAAGCTACAAACGCATCCCGCCACGGGCGCGGCGCAACTGGTGGAAATTCGCGAAAGCGTGCAGGAGGTGGCGCCGCCGCGTCGTGCCGAAGCCAGCACCGATGCCAACGCGGGAGGAGGTGCGGCGGCCAGCGTGGCCATCGCGCCGCCGGTATCCGCTGCCACGGTCACGCCCGCTGCCGCTGGCCCGGCGCTGTTTGCCGCTTACAGCGACGATGCGCTGCTGGCCTATGGCGTGCCGTTGGAATGGCTGGACGATGTGCGCACCGCCGATGAGGACGGGCTGCTGGAGCTGGTCACGCATCTACCGGCCGAGGCCGGCGAGGCTTTGCTGGAGCTGGCCACGGGTGGCACACCCACGCTGCCCGTGCCTGCTGACGCCGATGCCGATCCCTTCCTGCATCCGGATGCGCAGCGGCGCTTCCGCACGCTGGACAATGCCGAGGAGCTGGCACAGGCGCTGGAATACCCGTGGGACAAGTGGACGGTGTTCCTGCATCCGGCGCAGCGGCAGATGGTGGCGCGCGATTACAACGGCCCGGCGCGGGTGTCCGGCTCGGCCGGCACGGGCAAGACGGTGGTGGCGCTGCACCGGGCGGCGCATCTGGCGCGTCAAGACGAGGATGCTCGGGTGTGGCTCACCACCTTTTCCGCCCCGCTGGCGAAAGTGCTGCAAGGCGCGTTGTTTCGCCTGCTTTGCAACACGCCGCGCGTGGCCGAGCGCATCGACGTGGCGTCGATGGACGCCATGGCGTTGCGCCTGTACCGGGGGCAGTTCGGTAAGCCGTCCAAGCTGGCCGACCAAGCGCAGATCGCCGCCTGGCTGCAAGAAGCGGCGGCCACGGTAGCTGGCCTGAAGCAAGGTCAGGCGTTTTTGCTGGCCGAGTGGCAGGAGGTGGTGGATGCCTGGCAGATCAACCACTGGGAGGCCTACCGCGATGCCAAGCGGCTGGGCCGCAGAACCCGCCTGCCCGAAGCGCAACGGGCCTTGTGCTGGCAGGTGTTTGAACAGGTGCAGGCACGGCTGGAACAGGCCGGGCAACTGACTTGGGCGGGCCTGTTTCGGCAACTGGCCGAGGCCATACCTGAGCGAGCGCATCCGGTGTTCAGCCACATTGTGGTGGACGAGGCGCAGGACATTGGCGTGCAGCAACTGCGCTTTCTGGCCGCGCTGGCCGGGGACCGGCCCAATGCGCTGTTCTTTGCTGGCGATCTGGGCCAGCGCATCTTCCAACAACCGTTTTCGTGGAAGTCGCAGGGGGTGGACATCAGCGGACGCTCGCGCATGCTCACCATCAACTACCGCACCTCGCACCAGATCCGCGCCCAGGCCGACCGCCTGCTGGGGCCGGAAGTGTCCGATCTGGACGGCAATGTGGAAACCCGCAAGGGCACGATCTCGGTGTTCAACGGCCCCGCGCCCGTCATCCGCAGCTACCCCAGCGCCGAGGCTGAAAGCCGCGCTGTGGGGCAGTGGTTGCGGCAGTGCGCCGAGCAAGGCATGCAGGCGCATGAAATGGCGGTGTTCGTGCGCTCCCAGGCTGAAATGCCGCGTGCGCAAGCGGCTGTGGCCGCCGCTGGCCTTGCCGCCAAGGTGCTGGACCAGCACATGGCGACCGAGGAAGGCTGCGTCAGCCTGGCCACCATGCACCTGGCCAAGGGCATGGAGTTTCGAGCCGTGGCAGTGATGGCCTGTGACGATGAAGTCATCCCCTCCCAAGCGCGCATCAACACCGCCGCCGACGAAGTGGCGCTGGGCGAGATCTACGACACCGAGCGCCACCTGCTCTACGTGGCCTGTACCCGGGCGCGCGACTTTTTGCATGTCTCGGCGGTGGCGCCGGAATCGGAGTTTTTGCAGGATTTGCTGTTGCGGAACAATCGTTGAAAAGCAGCTTCAGGGCCTGTACTCATACTCAGCTGCCGCGCTGCCAGCACCATTGCAGCAGCGTGCGCGCGGCTTGCCAGCCGTGCATGCGCCCCAGCGGGGCGGCGCTGGCGATGTCGATTTTCAGCAATTGGCCGCCGTGCTGGCCGTGCAGCTGCGTCAGCAGGGCCTGGGTCTGCAGCGTCACGGCGTTGACCACCAGTCGGCAGCTGGGCGGCAGCTGCGCCTGCAGCCAGGCGAACAGCGCAGCATCAAAGCCCCCACCGACGAACACCGCCTGCGGCGTGGGCAAGGGCGGCGCGCCATCCTGCGGCTGCAGGGCATCGGGCGCCTTGCCCTGCAGCACCTGCAGGCGCTGTTGCAGGCCAAAGCGCTGGGCATTGGCGCGGATGTTGGCAGCGCGCGCGGGCAGGGCTTCGATGCTGGTGGCGCTGCCGCCAGCCAGGCACCATTCCACCGCCACGGCGCCCGAGCCGCCGCCGATGTCCCACAGATGCGCGCCGCGCACCGGCGCCAGCGCGGCCAGCGTCAGCGCGCGCACCGGGGCCTTGCTGATCTGGCCGTCGTGGGCGAACCAGTGCTCGCTGCGGCCGGGCACGGCGGGCAGGGCGCAGCCGCCGGCGGCGCGCAGCGCCACGGCCACCGGGGCCTGGGCCGGCTCGGCCTGCAACGCGGCAATGGCCTGCTGCGCCGCAGGCCAGTGGCGGCAGCGCGCCTGCGGCCCGCCCAGGGCTTGCAGCACCCAGTAAGGGCTGGCGCCCCAGCCTTCGGCCTGCAGCCATTGCGCCAGCGCCAGCGCCGCCGCGCCGTCGCGCAGCAGCGCAATGCACTGGCGGCCCGGCGCCAGCAGCGGCAGCAGTTGCTGGTGCGCGCTGGCGTGCAGGCCCAGGCAGTCGGTGTGCTCCAGCCGCCAGCCCAGCTGCGCGGCCACCAGCGAGAATGTGGGGCTTTGGCCCAGGCTGCGCCATTCGTGCGGCGCCAGGTGCTCGGCCAGGCTGCCGCCGGCGCCGAACCAAAATGGGTCGCCCGAGACCAGCGCCAGGACCTGTTGCCGGCCGCGCAGCGCCAGCAGCTCGTCGAGGGCGAAGGGCACGGGCCAGGGCTTACCGCGCCCGTTCGGCTGTAGCGCCACCTGGGCCAGCGCGAGGTGGCGCGGCGCGCCAAAGACGGTCTGGGCCTGGGCCAGCGCCTGCTGCGCGGCCGGGCACAGGCCTTGCAGGCCGTCCTCGTGCAGGCCCACCAGAGTCAACCAAGGAGAGTCAATGGAATCGGCCATGATGCATGTGCTCCTGCTGGGCGGCACCAGCGGCGCCAGTGCGCTGGCGCAGCGGTTGCACGCCAGCGGCATTGCGGCGCTGTTTTCTTACGCGGGCGCCACGCGCGCGCCGCTGGCCCAGCCGCTGCCCACGCGCTGCGGCGGCTTTGGCGGGGCCGAGGGGCTGGCGCAATTCATCCGCGCCCAGGGCATCAGCCATGTGGTCGATGCCACGCACCCGTTTGCCGCGCAGATGAGCCGCAATGCCTGCGCGGCCTGCGCCGCCACGGGCACGCCGCTGCTGGCACTGGAGCGCGCGCCTTGGCGGCCGCAGCCGGGCGATGCCTGGATCGAGGTGCCGGACATGGCCGCCGCCGCGCAGGCCCTGCCCGCTGCAGCTGCGCGGGTCTTCCTGGCCATTGGCCGCAAGCAGCTGGCGGCCTTTGCGGCCAAGCCGCAGCATTTTTATTTGCTGCGCCTGGTCGATGCCCCGCAGCCGGGCAGCCTGCCGCTGCCGCACGCCCAGGTGGTGCTGGGGCGCGGGCCGTTCAGCGCCGAGCAGGATTTGCAGCTGCTGCGCGCGCACGGCATCGGCTGGGTGGTGGCCAAGAACGCCGGCGGCGATGCCACGCGCGGCAAGCTGGATGCGGCGCGCGCGCTGGGCCTGCCGGTGGTGATGGTGCAGCGCCCGGCACTGCCCGAGCGCGCGCGCACCGAGCAGGTGGAGGCGGTGCTGCACTGGCTGGCTCATGGCGCGCTGCCTGCGAGCGGGGCGGAGGGCTGATCGGCTGGCTGATTGGCGCTTTGGCCGGGCGCGCCGGGGTAGTGGCGCGGCGTGTAGATCCAGTGCCGCTGCGCTGCGCCGATGCGGCGCGTCTGGCTGTTGCCCACCAGCACCACGGTGCGCATGTCGGCCATTTCCGGCTCGGCCTGCTGCAATGGGCAGCAAAGCAATTGCTCATCGGGCGTGCACACGGCGCGCGCGAAGATCAGCAGGCGCTCGGGCTCGCAGTGCGCGCGCAGCAGTTGCAGCAGCCGCACAAAGCCCTCGGGGCGGCTGCGTGAGCGCGGGTTGTACAGCGCCAGCGCAAAGTCCGCCTGCAATGCCAGGCGCACGCGCTGCTCGATCACAGCCCAGGGCTTGAGGTTGTCCGACAGGTTGATGCAGCAAAAATCATGGCCCAGCGGCGCGCCGGCGCGCGCGGCGGCGGCCAGCATGGCGGTGATGCCGGGCAGTACCTCGATGTGTAGCGCCAGCCACTGCGCGCGCTCGGGCGCGGCGGCGCATTCGATGGCCTCGAACACCGCCGAAGCCATGGCGAACACGCCTGGATCGCCTGAGGACACCACGGCCACCTGCCGGCCCTGGGCGGCCAGCGCCAGCGCATGGCGTGCGCGGGCCAGCTCCTCGCGGTTGTCGCTGGCGTGCCAGGCTGGGGTCTGTGCGCCGGGCTGGGCCTGCAGCAGTTGGCGCGCCCGCTGCACATAGGGCAGGTAGCCCACCACGTCGCTGGCGGCCTGCAGCGCTTGCAGCGCCGCGCCCGTGGTATGGGCCGCATCGCCCGGGCCCAGGCCAACGATGCACAGGCGGCCTGTAGCAGCCGCAGCGGCAGCGGCTGCCGCGCCGTTGTTGCAGCCGTGGTCGTTGCTGGCGTTGGCGTTGTTCAGCATGGCGCGGCCTCCGGCCGGCGGCCCTGGCCGTGCACCAGCACGATGGCGAAGTAGGGGCAGGCGTCGCCGGGCACATCGCTCAGCCGCGCCACCTGCTGATTGGCCATGGTGCCGTGCTGCACCAGCCAGGCATCGCTCAGGCGGCCGGCGCGCGCCAGCGCGCGGCGGATGCGCGGCAGGTTGCGGCCGACCTTCATCACCACCAGCGCCTCAGCGCCGCGCATGCGCCGCGCCAGCTCGTCTTCGGGCAGGGTGCCGGCCAGCACGGCCAGGGCGTCGTCGCCCCAGGTCATGGGCTGGCCCGTGGCGTGCCAGCAGCCCACCATGCCGGGGATGCCGGGCACGACCTGCAGCGCCACGTCGCCGCGCGCGCGCAGCCGCGTGTACAGGTGCATGAAGGAGCCGTAGAAGAACGGGTCGCCCTCGCACAGCACCACCACCTGCGCATCGCGCGCCAGCTGCGCCAGGCGCTGGCACCAGTGGTCGTAAAAGCTGGCCAGCGCTTGCGTGTAGGCTGGGCTGTGCAGCGCAATTTCAGTGGTGACGGGGTACTCCATCGGGTACTCCTGCACGCCGGGCGCCAGCAGACCTTGAACGATTTGGCGCGCCTGGCCGGGGCGGCCCTTTTTGCGGAAGTAGGCCACGTGCTGGGCCTGGCACACCAGGCGCTGGGCCTTGACGCTCATCAGCTCCGGGTCGCCCGGGCCCAGACCGACGCAGACCACGCCCGGCGCGGCGGCAGGCAGCGGCTTACTCTGCATGGCTGGCCAGGGCATTGATGGCGGCCACGGTGACGGCCGAGCCGCCCAGCCGGCCGCGCACCACCAGCGCGGGCGCAGGCAGCTCTTGCAGCAGCGCCTGCTTGGATTCGGCCGCGCCGACGAAGCCCACCGGGCAGCCGATGATGGCCGCCGGGCGCGGGCAGCCGGGCTGCTGCAGCATGTTCAGCAGGTGGAACAAGGCCGTGGGCGCATTGCCGATGGCCACTACCGCGCCGGCCAGCTGCGGCCGCCACAGCTCCAATGCTGCGGCGCTGCGCGTGGTGCCCAGACGCTGGGCCAGTTCGGCCACGCCGGGCTCGTGCAGCGTGCAGACGATGCGGTTGGAAGCTGGAAGGCGTGCGCGCGTGATGCCTTCGCTGACCATGCGCGCATCGCACAGGATAGGCGCGCCGGCCTGCAGCGCCTGCCGCGCGGCGCGCGCCATGCCGGGGGAGAACTGCACCTGCTCGGCCAACTCGACCAGGCCTGCGGCATGCACCATGCGCACCACCACGGGCTCTTCGTCGGCGTCGAAGCGGCTCAGCTGCGCCTCGCTGCGGATGATGGCAAAGGACTGCCGGTAGATGGCGGCGCCGTCGGTTTCGTAGATGTGCGGCATGGGGAGCCTGAATCGGAATCTTGCTGGAAAAACAGGGCGCTATTGTCGCGCAGCGCCGCTGTATCCATCGGCTGGCCGGGCGCTTGCGCGGCCCCTTGGGGCAGCAGGGCAAAGCGGCTCTGGCCTGAGCCTTGCACGGCGCGCAGCGTGAGCGCGGCCTGCTTGGGGCGGGCGCAGTCCTTGGCGCAGCCGCTGACGTGCAGGTGCCGGCCCGGCGGCACCTGCGGCGCCAGCGCCAGCGCCAGCGGCTGGGTGGGGGCCAGGGCCTGCCGGCAACCTGGCGCCCCGGCGCAGGCCGAGACGCGCAGGCGGGCATCGCCTGCATGGCCGATCCAGTGACGGGCGTCATCCAGCCCGGCCAGGCGCAGCCAGTGCGCGCTGGGCGGCTGCGCCGCCTCGATCAACAGCATGCGCCATGGCGTGATGCGCAGCATGGGCGCGCCCGCGCTGGCGGCTGTTGCCAGCAGGGGCAGGGCCTGGGCCAGGCGCGAGAGCGCCAGCGCGTCGATGCGCCCCAGCGGCGCGGCCAGCAAAAGGCCGTGGCCGGGCAGCCAGCCCGGCTTGGGCGGAGCTGCAGGCGCCGTGGTCTGTGCATTGCTCGGTGCGGTGTTCAGCGCTGAGGGCGGCGGCAATTGCACCGCCAGCGGCAGCGGCCAGGGCGGCAGGCGCTGGCCGTGGCGGGCTTGCCAGTGCGCCAGCAGGCTGGCCATGCGGCCGGGGTGCTGTCCCTGGGCGCGGCGCTGCTGGGCCTGGGCCGCACACCATTGCGCCAACACCAGGGCGCTGTCCAGTGCGGCGGCGGCATTGGGCGCGGTCAGCGCCCAGGGCTGGCCGTCGATTTGCAGCCACCAGGCGGCCTCGCGCTGGCCGGGCGCGGGCGCCAGGCGCAGCAATTGCAGGTCGCCCGGCAGCGCCGCCGAGCCGGCCCTGCCGCCTGCCGGGGCATGGCCGATGGCCCAGCCGAACTTGGCTGGCAGCCCATCGAGGCCGGGGCTGTGCGCCAGCGCCTGCTGCAGGGCCTGGGCCATGGCCAGCAGGCCGTCGCCGGGCTGCCACAGCGGGTCAATGACGAGGTTGCGCAGGCGCTCCTGGCGCGCATCGGCATCGAGCAGTCCGGCTCCGGCCAGGGCGCGCAACACGGCCGGATGGCGCGCGGCCTGCAGGCCGCGCAACTGCAGGTTGGCGCGGCGCGAGAGCTCAATCACGCCCGCGCCGTGCGACTGGGCCAGACGCGCCAGGCGCAGGCCCTGGCGCGCGCTCAGGCGGCCCAGTGGCGGGCGCACGCGCAGCACCAGCCCGTCGCCACTGGCCATGGGTTGCCAGGCGCCTGGGCACCAGCCGCGCACGACCGCAGAGCCTGGCGGCGCCAAGGTGGGGTTCAGCGCTGGCGCACCATCCATGTGAACACCCCCAGCGCCAGCAGGGTGTAGGCCACGGCCGGGGCGGCTGCCGTGGGCAGCGGCGGCCAGCCGCGCAGATTGCCCATGTAGCCCAGCACGTTGTTGAGCATCAAATAGCTGATGCCCACCAGGATGCCGATGAACATGTAGCCGACGATGCCGCCGGAGCGAAAGTGCAGGTAGGCAAAGGGCAGGGCCAGCACCACCATCACCAGGCAACCCAGCGGGTAGAACACTTTGCGCCACAGCTCCAGCTCGAAGCGCTGGGTGGATTGGTCGTTGGCGCGCAGGTGGCGCACGTAGTCCAGCAACTGCATGGTGGACATGCCATCGGACTTGAGGATGGCGGCATTGACCATGGCGCTGGTGATGCCGGTGGGCCAGGCCAGCTCGTCATGCCGCTGCACTTGCATGGGGGTGAGCGAGGCATCCAGGCTGCCGTCGGCCTGCAGCGTTGGCGTGTCGGTCTGCGCGGGCAGGGTTTCCTCCTGCGCCTGCTGCAGTTGCCAGAGGCCGGGGCGCACCTGGGCGCTGCTGGCGTGGATCTGGCGGCTGAGGCGGCCATCGGCGGCGAACTCGAAGATGCGAATGCCCTGCATCTGCTGACCATCGGCCTGCAGCGCCGTGACGCTGACGATGCGTGAGCCATCGCTGTGGCGCTCGCGCAGCCAGGCGCCCGCGCCGCCGCCAGCGACGATGCGCCCGCCCAGGTGCTGCGCGCGCAGCAGCTGCGCCGAGCGCTCGGCCCAGGGGGCGATGTAGTCGCCCATGACAAAGGTCACGGCGGTGAACAGCAGGCCCACGCCCAGCAGAATGCCCAGCGCCTGGCCCGGCCCCAGACCGCCGGTGCGCAGGATGGTGAACTGTGAGGTCTTGGCGTAGCGCGCCATCACGAACACGGTGCCGATCAGCACGCAGATGGGCAGCAGCTCATAAACGTGCATCGGCGCGGAGAACGCCATGTGCGTGAGCGCCTGCAGCATGCCGTAGCTGCTTTGCACGCCGCTGCGACTGACAAAGCGGCTTTCGCTGATTAGGTCAAAAAACAGCAACAGCGCCAAAAAGGCGGCGGTGGTCATCGCCACGGTGGCGATGATCTCCTTTTGCAGCATGCGGGTAACGATCTTCATGCCATGGCCTCCCGGCGGCGCCACAGTTGCTGCACCGACCACTGCGCATTGCGCGCCCATAGCCAGCAAATGCCAATCAACAACACGCTGCCGTGCAACCCCAGCAGCCAGACGCCGCCGTGTATGCTGCCGCGCGCCACCCAGTTCTGCCCCAGCGTGAGCAGGTTGAAATAGACCACGAATACCAGCAGCGCTGTGACGATGTGGCCCATGCGGCCCGAGCGCGGGTTGCTGCTGGTCAGCGCCAGCGCCAGCAGCACGTAGTTGATGGCCGCCAGCACCAAGCCAGCGCGCCAGACCAGCTCAGCTGTGTAGGCGCGGCGCAGTTGCTGGGCCTCGTGCGCGCTGGGCGGCGGGGCATCGGGCCCGGCCAGTGACACGGGCGGGGCCGCGCCGCGAATGCGCGCCAGCAGCTCCAGCGTGGGGGTGGAGCGGATCGTGGCCTGCGCCGTGCCGATCGGGTCGCGCTGCAGCAGCGCCTCGTACTGTGCGAACTCGGCCACGCGCAGCGCCGGGCGCTGGCCGCGCAGCTGCTCGGTGCGTTGGCCAGTCTCCAGCACGATGCGGCTCTGGCCCTGGCCTTGCACCAGACTGGCGTGGCGCGCCGTGGTCACGGCGCTGTGCTCCTCGCCCTGCTGGGCGAAGAAAATCTGCCGCGCCTGCTCCAGCGAGCTGCTGTCGCGATCGACGAAGAACACGCTCTCGCCGTTGGAGGAAATCTGAAACTCACCGGGCGCAATGCGGTCCAGATCGCTGCGCTGCTGGAACTGGTGGCGCAAATCCAGAATGCGCGCCTGCGACCAGGGCCAGCCCAGCAGCGAGAGCGCAGCAATGGCCAGCAACAGCGGCCAGGCAAAACGCAGCAGCGGTGCGAGAAAACCAGCCAGCCCCTGGCCGCTGGCGAACCAGATCACCATCTCGCTGTCCTGATACATGCGCGCCAGCGTGCCGATGATGGCCACAAACAGGCTCAGGCTGAGCACGATGGGCATGTAGCCCAAAACGGTGTAGCCCATCACCAGCATAATGTCGGACGGACTGACCGAGCCCTTGCTGGCCTGGCCCAAAGTGCGAATCAGCATCAGCGTGACGACCACGGTCAACAGCACCGTCAGCGTCCCCAGAAAAGTGCGCGACAAATCCTTGCGCAAGGCGGCATCGAACAGCATGGCTCAGGACGGAATGAGAAAACTCTCGAACAAGGCAACGATTGGAGAAAGACACGCCATGGCGATGACGCTGGAATTGAAGACCCTGAGCCTGCAAAGCGCAGCCCAGGAAAAGGCCGACCTGTTGCTGGTGCTGGTGCCCCAGGCCGAGGCTGGGCAGCAGCAGGAGCCAAAGACCCAGGCGGCAGAAAACGAAGGCGCTGCAGCGTTGCGGCAATTGCTGCAGCAAGCGCAGCAAAGCGGCGATTTCGAGCCGGCCAAGCTTGGCAACCAACTGGCGCTCTACAGTGTCGCACAAGTCGCTGCGCGCAAAGTCCTGCTGCTGGGCGTGGCCCAGGCTAGGCCCGCACAGCTGTGCAAGGCCATTGAAGGCGTGGCGGCGCAGCTGCGCCAAAAAGGCGTGAAGAAAGCCGTGGTGCTGGCGTTGGGCGATGCCGCGCAGGACGATGCCGCCGTGCAGGCCCTGGCGCGGGCCCTGAGCGCGGCCGCCTACTGCTACCGCCATACCAAGCCCAGCAAGCCTGAAGTGTCGCTGCAGAAAATCGTGCTCGGCGTGGCCAGCAAGGCCCGCGCCCAAGCCGCGTTCGAACAGGCGCTGGGCGTGGCCGCCGGCATCGCGCTGGCGCGCGAGCTGGGCAATTTGCCAGCCAATCACGCCACACCTACGCGCCTGGCGCAGACCGCGCGCGAGTTGGCCAAGGCCAAGGGCATCAGCGTCAAAGTGCATGCGCAGCGTGAGCTCGAACGCCTGAAGATGGGCGCTTTCCTGGCCGTTGCGCAGGGCTCGGCCCAGCCGCCGCAGCTCATCGAGCTGCACTACCAGGGCGCGCCCAAGACGCAGCCGCCAGTGGTGCTGGTGGGCAAGGGCGTGACCTTCGACACCGGCGGCATCTCCATCAAGCCCGCCGCCGGCATGGACGAAATGAAGTTCGACATGTGTGGCGCCGCCAGCGTGTTGGGCGTTTTCCAAGCCTTGGCACGGCTGCAACCGCGCATCAACGTCGTCGGCCTGGTGCCAGCCACGGAGAACATGCCTGGCGGCAAGGCCGTCAAGCCCGGCGACGTGGTCACCAGCATGAGTGGGCAGACCATCGAAGTGCTCAACACCGACGCCGAGGGCCGGCTGATCCTGTGCGATGCGCTGAGCTATGCGGCGCGCTTCAAGCCCAGCGCGGTGATCGACATCGCCACCCTCACCGGCGCCTGCGTGATCGCGCTGGGCGGCGTGCGCAGCGGCGTGTTCGCCAGCGACGACGCGCTGGCCCAGGCCCTGCTGCAGGCTGGCGAGGCTGCCCAGGATCTGGGCTGGCGCATGCCGCTGGACGACGATTACGGCCAGGGCCTCAAGAGTGCCTTTGCCGACATGGCCAACGTCGCTGGGCGCGAAGCCGGGGCGGTGACAGCGGCCAAGTTCCTGCAGAAGTTCGCTGGCGACTGGCCCTGGGCGCACCTGGACATCGCCGGCACAGCCTGGAAAAGCGGCAACGCCAAGGGCGCCACAGGCCGCCCCGTGGGCCTGCTGATGCACTATCTGCTGGGCCTGGCCATGCCCCAGGCAGCCCAGACCGCGCCGCAGCGCAAGCCCGCATCGCCGGGCGGCCAGACCAGCAAGGCCAGCAAGAAAACCGCAGCGCCGCGCAGCAAGGCCCGCACGGCGGCAAAGCGCACATAAACCCGGTGGGCAGGCTTGAATGCCTGCCCAATCCCGCCTTTATGCGTCCGAGTCGCGCAGCCGAGAGGGCGGGGCAGTCCCAAGTCCAAAGTGTGCAGCGCTGCTCTGTACGGTTTCTGAAGGGGCAAGCCTGTCTTGCCCACCGCAAAGATCAAAGACAATAAAAAAGGGGTTGGACTTTCGTCCAACCCCTTTAGGCTTTGGTGGGCGATACTGGGTTCGAACCAGTGACCCCTGCCGTGTGAAGGCAGTGCTCTACCGCTGAGCTAACCGCCCAAAGCATTTGAATTCGTGTGCCCCTCAAGGCAAGCGCGCACTATACCATCTTTTTTCGTGTGTGCCGGGCGCAATGGGCCAAATTGCATGCGGGCCGATAAAAAAATCTGCGCTGGCCCAGGCCAGTGCAGGTTTTTTTGTGCCATGCCGCCAGTGCGTCGGCCTGCGGCATGGCTTGGAGCGGGTGTTACAGCAGGCTCTTGAGCAGCTTGCCCATTTCCGATGGGTTGCGCGTGACCTTGAAGCCACACTCTTCCATCACGGCCAGCTTGGCCTCGGCGGTGTCCTCGCCGCCAGAGATCAGAGCGCCAGCGTGGCCCATGCGCTTGCCCGGAGGGGCGGTCACGCCAGCGATGAAGCCGACCACGGGCTTTTTCATGTGCTCCTTGCACCAGCGCGCGGCTTCGGCCTCGTCGGGGCCGCCGATCTCGCCGATCATGATCACGGCGTCGGTGTCCGGGTCGTCGTTGAAGGCCTTCATCACGTCGATGTGCTTCAGGCCGTTGATCGGGTCGCCGCCAATGCCCACGGCGCTGGATTGGCCGATGCCCAGCTCGGTGAGCTGCGCCACGGCTTCATAGGTCAGCGTGCCCGAGCGCGAGACCACGCCCACGCGGCCTTTCTTGTGGATGTGACCGGGCATGATGCCGATCTTGATCTCGTCGGGCGTGATCAGGCCGGGGCAGTTGGGGCCCAGCAGCAGGGTTTTCTTGCCGCCAGCGGCCTCCTTGGCTTTCATGCGGTTGCGCACTTCCAGCATGTCCTTGACGGGGATGCCTTCGGTGATGCAGATGGCCAGGTCCAGGTCGGCTTCCACGGCTTCCCAAATCGCGGCGGCTGCGCCAGCGGGCGGCACGTAGATCACGCTCACCGTGGCGCCGGTTTCCTTGGCCGCTTCTTTGACGGAGGCGTAGATGGGCACGTCAAAAATCTTCTCGCCGGCCTTTTTGGGGTTGACGCCAGCGACGAAGCAGTTCTTGCCGTTGGCGTATTCGATGCACTTCTCGGTGTGGAACTGGCCGGTCTTGCCGGTGATGCCTTGGGTGATGACTTTGGTGTCTTTGTTGATGTAGATCGACATGGCAATTCCTTACTTCTTGACGGCGGCCACGACTTTTTCGGCCGCTTCGGCCATGGTGTCGGCGCTGATGATGGGCAGGCCGCTGTCGGCCAGCATCTTCTTGCCCAGCTCTTCGTTGGTGCCCTTCATGCGCACGACCAGCGGCACTTGCAGGTTCACGGCCTTGCTGGCGGTGATGACGCCGGTGGCGATGGTGTCGCACTTCATGATGCCGCCGAAGATGTTGACCAGGATGGCCTTGACCTTGGGGTTTTGCAGCATGATCTTGAAGGCTTCGGTGACCTTCTCGGGGGTGGCGCCGCCGCCCACGTCGAGGAAGTTGGCCGGCTCGCCGCCGAAGAGCTTGATGGTGTCCATGGTGGCCATGGCCAGGCCCGCGCCGTTGACCAGGCAGCCGATGTTGCCGTCCAGGCTGATGTAGGCCAGATCGAACTTGCTGGCTTCGACCTCGGCCGGGTCTTCCTCGTCCAGGTCGCGCAGGGCGACGATTTCCTCATGGCGGAACAGGGCGTTGGAGTCAAAGTTGAACTTGGCGTCCAGCGCGATGATGTTGCCCTTGCTGTCGCGGTTGAGCGGGTTGATTTCGACCAGGCTGGCGTCGGTGTCCATGTAGCACTGGTAGAGCTTCTTGCACACGTCCACGAACTGGGGCACGGAGTCTTCGGGCATGCCCACGCCCTTGGCCAACTCCTGGGCCTGGGCGTCGCTCATGCCAGCGAGCGGATCGACGAAGACCTTGACGATTTTCTCGGGTGTCTTGTGGGCCACTTCCTCAATGTCCATGCCGCCTTCGCTGGAGGCAATGAAGGCCACCTTCTGGCTGGCGCGGTCGGTCACGACCGAGAGGTAGTACTCCTGCTGGATGTCGGCGCCTTCTTCAATATAAAGGCGGCGCACCTTCTGGCCCTCGGCGCCGGTTTGGTGCGTAACCAGTTGCATGCCCAGAATCTGGCCAGCCAGGGTTTTCACGTCGTCCAAGGTCTTGGCCACTTTCACGCCGCCGCCTTTGCCGCGACCGCCAGCGTGGATTTGCGCCTTGACCACCCACACCGGGCCGCCGAGCTTTTGCGCGGCCTCGACGGCC
The DNA here is from genome assembly GCF_002288875.1 of Vandammella animalimorsus. NCBI lineage: Bacteria > Pseudomonadati > Pseudomonadota > Betaproteobacteria > Burkholderiales > Comamonadaceae > Vandammella > Vandammella animalimorsus. The sequence continues at coordinate 70,611 of NZ_NTBH01000005.1, forward strand.
TCTTGCACGGTGAATGCGGGGATGCCACGGGGCACAGGCACCCCGAACTTGCGCAAGATTTCCTTGCCTTGGTACTCGTGAATCTTCATGAGAGATCTCTTAGGGAGGGGAAGTGGAAAGAATGAATGCGGCCAGTGCGCAGCAGCCATGCTGCACTCCGCCGCGGCCCAGTCAGGCCCGGCCAGCAAGTGCCGCCGGAGATGGGGAAATGGCGAGAAAGCATGTGCGCTGCAGCCCGCCAATGTGCAACATGCTCATGTATCATGCCCGGCCGATGCGCAGCAGCCATTGGCTGTGCCGGCCGGGCATGAGTGCCGGGCGCGCGCATTGTACGCCGCCCGCTGGCGCGCGCGCAACGCAGAGTCGGGGCTGTTGGCCGCGCGTCAGCAGACCTTCCCAATTGGGCGGCGCTGCGTTTTTGTATGCCTGGGCATTGGCCGTGCCGTGGCATGGCTCCATGCCACCCCTGTTCACCCCCCTGGAGGCCCTTCCAAGAGCCTGTTCACAAGAGAGGAAAGCCCATGGCGAAAATCTTCATCGATGGCGAGGCTGGCACCACCGGTCTGCAAATCCGCGAGCGCCTGCAGGGCATGGCGGGCGTGGAGCTGGTCAGCATCGACCCGGCGCTGCGCAAGGATCCCGAGGCCAAGCGCGCCATCATGGCTGGGGTGGATCTGGTTATCCTGTGCCTGCACGACGATGCGGCGCGCGAATCCGTGGCCATGATCGACGCGCTGCCCGGCCACAAACCGCGCATCATCGACGCCAGCACCGCGCACCGCGTGGCAGAGGGCTGGACCTACGGCTTTCCCGAGCTGTCGCCGGCGCAGCGCGCCGCCGTGCAGCAGGCCCAGCGCGTGGCCAACCCCGGTTGCTACGCCACTGGCGCCATCGCGCTGCTGCGCCCGCTGGTGGAGGCTGGCGTGCTGCCGGCCGACCACCCTGTGGCCCTGCCCGCCGTCAGCGGCTACACGGGCGGCGGTCGTCAGATGATCGAGGCCTACGAGGCCGGTCAGGCACCCGCCTATGAGCTGTACGCGCTGGGCCTGGCGCACAAGCACATTCCGGAAATCATGCAATACGGCCGCATCACGCGCCGGCCCATCTTCATGCCCGCCGTGGCCAATTTCCCGCAGGGCATGCTGGTGGAGCTGCCGCTGCACCTGGACGTGCTGCCCGGCCAGCCCACGCCCGAGCGCCTGGCCGAAATCTACGCCGCGCACTACGCGGGCAGCGAATGGGTCACGGCCGAGCCTGCCACCGACAACGGCAAGCTCGACGCCCTGGCGCTGAAGGACACGAACCGGCTGGAAATCCGCGTGTTCGGCAACCCGCAGCACCGCCAGGCCGTGTGCGTGGCGCGGCTGGACAACCTGGGCAAGGGCGCCAGCGGCGCGGCGGTGCAAAACCTCAAGCTGATGCTGGGGCTGGCTTGAGTCGTCGGCCTCTTGCCGCTGCCACAGCCGAACGCTCCCGCACGTTTTCGCCATGGACATCGTCAGTTATCTCGTTGCCTTTGGCACCAGCGCCCTGCTGGCGCTGGCCACGCTGCTGCCCATCGCCAACCCGACCAGCACGGCGCCGATCTTTCTGTCGCTGACCGAAGGCGCCTCCGACAAGATGCGCCAGGAACTGGCGCGCCGCATTGCACGCAATGTCTTCTTGCTGATGGTGGGCGCCACGCTGCTGGGCTCGCTGGTGTTGGACGTGTTCGGCATCTCGCTGGACATCGTGCGCACGGCCGGCGGCCTGATCGTGACCAATATCGGTTGGCGGCTGCTGACCACCAACAGCGCCGAGTCGCCCCGAGCGGCCAAGATCGCGGAGAACTACACGCCCGAGATGGTGCGCTCGCAGGCGTTCTTCCCGCTCTCGTTTCCCATCACCTGCGGACCGGGCACCATCTCTGCGGCGATCACTGTCGGGGTCAGCCTGGCCTCGCCGTCCATTGCGCTGGCGGCTGTGCGCACGGCTGGCGCGGTGCTGGGCCTGGCGGGCATTGCCATGCTGATTTTCCTGAGCTACCGCTATGCGGAGTATTTGCTGCGCCTGCTGGGGGAGACGGGCACCGTGGTATTCTTGCGCCTCTCGGCCTTCATCCTGCTGTGCCTGGGGGTGCAGATCTTCTGGGATGGCGCGGGCAGCCTGCTGAGCGACGCCATCCGCACCGGCGTCACGCCGCTGGGGCCGATTGCGCAGCCCGCAGCGCCTGGCAGGCCGCCCAGCGCGGTGGACTCCTTGTATTGAGTTTGCCCATGACGACACCAAAACCCAATGCCAGCGCCGCCGCCGCGGCCACCATCTACCACAACAGCCGCTGCAGCACCTCGCGCAAGGCGCTGGAGCTGCTGCAGGCGCATGGCCTGCAGCCGCAGGTGGTGGAATACCTCAAGACACCGCTGACGCGCCAGCAACTGGCGCAGCTGATTGCCGCCAGCGGCCTGACGGTGCGCGAGGCCGTGCGCACCAAGGAGCCGTTGTATGAAGAGCTGCAACTGGCCCAGGCCGATGACGCGGCGTTGCTCGACGCCATGGCCGCGCATCCGGTGCTGCTCAACCGCCCCTTCGTCGTCACCGCCAAGGGCACGCGCTTGGCCAGGCCGGTGGATGCGCTGCTCGACATTCTGTAAGAGCCTGTCCCAAGCTGCGCCCCGGCTGCAGTGGCCGCAGTGGCCGGCGCGGGGTGCGTTCATCCAGGCGCATCTCCAAGCGCATCAGTACTGCATGCGCACGGTGTAGTCCAGCACCGTCTTGCCGCCGGCGGGCACTTCCACGCTCCATTGCGCCAGGCCGCTTGCGGCCTTGCTGTGCGGGTGGCTTTCCTTTTGCATGGTCCAGTGGCCGTGGATGGGCTCGACCACCTTGATGGTGGCTGGCACTTCCTTGGCGTTGCGCAGCTCGATCTGCACGCGGATTTCGTAGAGCTTGTCGCTGAGCTTGTCCACCGACAGGCGCTTCCAGGTGCCGTTCAGGTCGAAGGCGCTGCCCAGCTTCAGGCGCACCTGCTCATCCTTGGCCTTATGGTCGATGCGGTCCTCGCCGATGAACAGCGCGCGACCCTTGCTGTCGGCCTTGTACACGCGCACCACGCCCTTGGGCAGGGGCACGCCCAGGTCGCCACCCTTGTTGTCGAACTCGACGAACACATCCACCTTGCGCGGCTCGCCCAGCTCGGGGCTGTGGTTGGTGTCGGTGCCATACACCGAGTACCAATGCGGCTCGCCCTGCAGGCGGTATTCCTTGCGCAGCGGCACGCCGTTGGCCGAAAGCAGCGCCACCTGCTTGGTCTGCTGGCTGGCAATCGTCGTGGGGCGCGGCAGGGTGTAGAGGTGGTATTCGAACAAGGCCTCCTGCTGCATCGGCGCGGGGGCGGCCATGGCCGAGAGGCCGACGACTTCCATGTTCTTAGCGCGGTACCGCTCGGGCGGGGCGCGGCCCACGTCGCCGGCCACCAGCTGTAGCTGCGCGTTCTCGTAGGCCACGCCGCTTTGGTTGTCCAGCGTCACCCAGCCAGACAGGCCCAGGCTGTTCTCATCGTGCGCCAGCGTGGCCACGTAGTCGGCCCGCCAGCCGATGCCCTGCGTGAGGTAGGACAGATCCAGCAGCTGCGCGCCGGCCTGCGGTGCCTGCAGCGTCAGCACCAGCGTGGGCTGGTCGCGCAGCTGCGCGGGCACGCCGTCGAAAGCCAGGCGGGCGTTGGCCGGCAGGCCAGTCTCGACCCGGTCGGCGTACTGCAGCACGGGCATGCCGTTGTTGGACAACACAGTGGCGCTCTCGCGCTGCTCCTGCCCCGTGGCCGGATGGGTGCGGATGACCTGCACGCTGCGCCCGATGTATTTGTTCAGCAGCGATTGGTCGCTGAGCAGGTCGTAGTCGAAGTTCTGCTCCAGCAGCGCCAGCGCGCTGCCATCGCTGGCGCGCAGGCTGGCCGTCTCCGGCATGATCTTGGCCGAGACCTCGCGCAGCGCCACACGGTTGCTGCCCTGGCCGAGCGTGACGCGCCGCGTGTCGCGCACCAGCGCCAGCGCATCGTTGTAGATCGTCACTGCCAGCGATTCGCGGTCTTTGGCCGTGCTCTGAATTTCATCGGCGGGCGCTGCGGCCGCGCTGGCGGCCAGGCCTAACATGCAGGCCGGCAGGCCCAGCCATTTGAGGTGCGGTGCGGGGGTAGGCATGGTGTCTCACTCCTAGGTCTGTGGTTGGTCAAAATGCATTGTGGGCAGGCGTGCCACATCCCATGACGGTCTGCCAAAGCCTGCTCGATGGAGGTTTATACGTTCAAGTGTGCGGCACAGGGTTAAGCGCAGCGTTTTTTCTATTGCGTCCTGTGTCTGGCCTGCATACATACAATTGGCTGGCCTTTTCCATCCACTTTGGAGTACCGCATGAGCGAGCCGCTCTTGATTGCCAAGAATGCCCAGACTGAGTGCCTGCTGCTGCCTGCGCTGGCCAACCGCCACGGCCTGATCACCGGCGCTACGGGCACGGGCAAGACCGTCACGCTGCAGGCGCTGGCCGAGCAGTTTTCGCAGATTGGCGTGCCGGTGTTCATGGCCGATGTCAAAGGTGATCTTTCGGGCATCAGCCAGCCGGGCCAGGTGGGCGAGAAAATGGCCGCCATCTTGGCGCAGCGCGGCATCGCGCCGCCCCAGCCTCAGGCCGCGCCAGTGATGTTCTGGGATGTATTTGGCCGCAACGGCCACCCGGTGCGGGCGACGATCTCGGACATGGGGCCGCTGTTGCTGGCGCGCATGTTGGGCTTGAACGAGACGCAAAGCGGCATTCTGAGTATTGCCTTCCGCGTGGCCGACGAGGCCGGCTTGTTGCTGCTGGACTTGAAGGATCTGCGCGCCATGCTGCAGCACCTCAGCGACAACGCCGCGCAATACCGCACCACCTACGGCAACATCAGCGCCGCCAGCGTGGGCGCCATCCAGCGCGCGCTGCTGCAGGTCGAGGAGCAAGGCGCCGACCAGTTCTTCGGCGAGCCCATGCTGGACATTGCCGATTTCATGCAGACCGATGCCAACGGCCATGGCTACGTGAACATCCTGGCGGCCGAGCAGCTGATGAACGCGCCGCGCCTGTATGCGACCTTTTTGCTGTGGATGCTCTCGGAGCTGTTCGAGCACCTGCCCGAGGTGGGCGATGCCGACAAGCCCAAGCTGGTGTTCTTCTTCGATGAGGCGCACCTGCTGTTCAACGATGCGCCCAAGGTGCTGCTCGAACGCATCGAGCTGGTGGTGCGGCTGATTCGCTCCAAAGGCGTGGGCGTGTACTTCGTGACGCAAAACCCGGCCGACATCCCCGACAGCGTGCTGGCGCAGCTGGGCAACCGCGTGCAGCATGCGCTGCGCGCCTTCACGCCGCGCGATCAAAAGGCCGTGCGCGCCACGGCACAGACCATGCGCGCCAAGCCAGGGCTGGACATCGAAAAGGCCATTACCGAGCTGGCCGTGGGCGAGGCGCTGGTGAGCCTGCTCGACGCCAAGGGCAGCCCGGGCATCACCGAGCGCGCCTTTGTCGTGCCGCCAGGCAGCCAGCTGGGCCCCATCACGCCGGTGCAGCGCCAGCAGCTCATGGCGCAATCGCTGGTCGCTGGCGTCTATGAGCAGGCCGTGGACCGCGAATCGGCCTACGAGGTGCTCAAGCAGCGCGCCGAGCAGGCCCAACAGGCCGCCGAGGCCGCAGCGCAGCAAGGCGGCGGCGTGGCCGGCATGGTCAACGAATTCCTGTTCGGCAGCACGGGCCCGCGCGGCGGCAAAAAGGACGGGTTGGTGCAATCGGTCATCAAGTCCTCGGTGCGCTCGCAGGCCAACCGCATGGGCCGTGAGCTGCTGCGCGGCGTGCTCGGTGGCCTGCTGGGCGGCGGCAAGGGAAGGCGATGAGCCACCGCTGCCATCACCCCCCTGCCAAGGCAGCGCCACTCACGCGCCGGCGCAGCCTGGCCGCACTGGGCCTGGCGCTGGCCGGGCCGGCGATGCTGCGGCAGCCAGCCTGGGCGCATGGGCCGATCGATCAGCCAGCGCCAGTGCGCTTGCTGGTGGGCTTTCCCTCGGGCGGCGGTACCGACTTGCTGGCGCGGCTGCTGGCTGTGCATCTGGGCATGGCGCTGCAATGCCAGGTGCTGGTCGACAACCAGCCGGGCTCTGGCGGGCAGCGCGCCGCGCTGGCCCTCAAGGCGGCCCCGGCCGATGGCCAGACGCTGCTGCTTTCGCACACCCACACCATCAACATCCTGCCCATGACCATGCCTGAGCCGGGCTTTGATCCGCAGCAGGATTTCACGCCCGTGGCCGGGCTAGCTGGCTTTGTCGAAGCGCTGGCTGTCTCTGCCAGCCACCCGGCCCGCAACTGGGCCGAATACCTCGAATGGCTGCGCGCGCAGCCGCAGCAACTGGCCGTGGGCGTGCCTGCGACGGGCTCGATCCCGGAGTTTCTCGTCCAGTGCCTGCAGCGCAACCATGGCCTGCCCCTGCAGGCCGTGCCCTTTCGCGGCAGCGCGCCCATGCTGGCCGAACTGGTACACGGGCGCATCCAATCGGCCGTGGCCGCCATGCATGAACTCATGGAACTGCACCGCGCCCAGCGCATCCGCGTGTTGGCCGTGTTGGGCGCGCAGCGCCAGGCGGTGCTGCCCGAAGTGCCGACCTTTGCCGAGCTGGGCTTGCCAGGCTTTGAGCAGGCATCGTTTTACGGCCTGTACGCCCCGCACGACCTGCCCACGGCCACGGTGGCGCAGTGGGAGCAGGCCGTGCAGCAGGTGCTGGCCCTGCCAGAGGTGGCCCAGCAGCTGCGCGACTGGGGCATGAGCGTGCAGTACATGAATCGGTCCCAGCTGCAAGCACGCGAGGCCGACCACCGAAAGGCCTGGAAGCGCCTGATCTTTTGTGAAGGGCAAAAAGCCGACAGCTCAGCGGGCTGCAGCCGCTGTTGAGGCGGCCAGCCCCCAGCCTCAGCCCAAGGCGTTGGGCGCGCCTCTGCCTCAGCTTGGGTATTTTTCATCGCCACGCTGCGGCGGGGCGCTTGCGGGCCATCAGGCGCTGGCGGATGCAGGTCGCGCTGCCCAGACCAGTTGCGCTGCGGCCAGGTCTTCAAGCGCATTGCCCACGGCCTTGAAGACGGTGCGCTCGCTGGCGTTGGCGCGGCCCGTGCGGCTGCCGCGGCAGAGCTGAAACAAATCGCCCTGCAGGGCCTCGCGCTGCCAGGCGCCGGCCTCGATGGCGCGCAGCAAATCGCCGGCTTTTTGCAGCGCCTCGTCGGTATCGACAAACACCCGCGCCTGGGCCAAGCAGCCTGGTGCGGCCTCTTGCATGGCAGGCGTGAAGCTGCCAATCAGGTCCAGGTGTGCGCCCGGCGCCAGCCATTGCGGCTCAACCAGCGCCTGCTGCGAGAGCGTGGCGCAGCTGATGATGTCGGCCGCGGGCACGGCCTGCGCCAGTTCGGTCACGGCCTGGGCGTCCCAGCCCTGCTCGCGCCACTGTGCGGCCAGGCGCTGCGCGCCCTCGGGGCGGTGGTTCCAGACGCTGACGCGGGCAATCGGGCGCACGGCGGCAAAGGCTGCCGGCAACATGCTGGCCACGCGGCCAGCGCCCAGCACCAAGAGGTGCGCGGCGTCCTCACGCGCCAGAAAGGCTGCGCCCAGCGCTGCGGCCGCTGCCGTACGCCGCGCGGTGATGACATCGCCATCCATCAGCGCCAGCGGCACGCCGGTATGGGCGTCGTAGAGCAGGTAATTGGCGTGCAGCCCGGGCAGGCCGCGCTGGGCGTTGCCGGCAAAGACATTGACGATCTTGATGCCCATAAAGCCGGCCTGCAGATCCCAGGCGGGCATGATCAGCGTCGTGCCCTGGGCTGGCTCGCCGATGGGGTGGATATGGCGCTGCGGCACGGTGATCGGCCCACAAAAGGCGGCTCGCAAGGCAGGCACCAGACGCTCAAAGGGCAGGGCGGCTGCGGTGGCTTCGGCGGTGAAGATGTGCATGGCGGTTTTTCCGGTGGTTCAGTGATGGCTTGTCATTAGAGCGTGTTTGTACAGGCGCCTGGCTGGGCCTTGGGCCATGCGGCACAGCCCGTGCCGGGCCAAGGCGAATTTTGTCTGCGCCGAGCAAACAAATTGCTTGATAATGCCGCCCTCTGCGCACGGGCCGCAGCGGCATGGGCCGCTCGGCCCGTGCGCAGTATTCCATCCCCGCCAAGCGCAGGGCCGGGCAGGGATGGGTGGGGATGGTCGGGGCGGCTGGGCCGGCGCCATGGGGCGCGGTCAGAGGGCGCAGCCGGCCTTTTTGCTGTCTTGCGCGGCCGCCGATGGGGGCAGTCCGTGCAGATTTGTGAACCGCTTGGGAGTGCTGCACCATGCTGATCACCTTCATCGTTCTGTATCTGTTGGTCTCGGTCGGCATTGGCCTGTGGGCTGCGCGGCGCGTGAACAACACCACGGACTACGCCCTGGCCGGGCGCCACTTGCCGCTGAGCATGGTGGCCATCGTGACCTTTGCCACTTGGTTTGGCTCGGAGCTGGTGCTGGGCGTGTCGGCCGAGTTCGTCGATGGCGGCCTGGCCGCCGTGGTGAAAGACCCGTTTGGCGCGGGCCTGTGCCTGGTGCTGGTGGGCATGTTCTTTGCCCGCAAGCTCTACCAGAAAACCCTGCTGACGCTGGCCGATTACTACCGCCAGCGCTTTGGCAAGGGCATCGAGGTGGTGTGCTCGCTGATCATCATCTTCAGCTATCTGGGCTGGGTGGCGGCGCAGATCACGGCGCTGGGCCTGGTGTTCAACATGCTCTCGGCGGGCGCGATCAGCTTTTTCTGGGGCATGGTGATTGGCACGGCTGTGGTGCTGGTCTACACCATGTACGGCGGCATGTGGTCGGTGGCGCTGACCGATACCATCCAGATGATCGTCATCGTGGTGGGCCTGCTGGCCGTGGCCTGGTATGCCGCCGATTTGGCCGGCGGCGCGGGGCGCGTGATCGACTATGCCGCCAGCGAGGGCAAGTTCAAGATGTTCCCAGACTGGGGCGACGGGCGCGGCTGGCTGTTCTTCATTGCCTCGCTGATCACCATGATGCTGGGCTCGATTCCGCAGCAGGACGTGTTCCAGCGCGTCATGGCGGCCAACAATGCCGATGCGGCCGTGCGCGGGCCCATCATCGGCGGCACGTTCTACATCGTCTTTGGTTTTGTGCCCATGTTCATCGCCACTGCGGCGGTGCTGATCCTGCCCAATGTGCAAGCCATCATCGACAAGGACGTGCAGTACGTGCTGCCCACGCTGGTGCTGCAGCACATGCCGATGCTGCTGCAGGTGGCGTTTTTTGGCGCGCTGCTCTCGGCCATTACCTCCACCACGGCCTCCACGCTGCTGGCGCCTTCGACCACCTTCGTGGAAAACATCCTGCGCAACATCAAGCCGGGCATGAGCGATGCGCAAACCCTCAAGGCCATGCGCTTGAGCGTGCCGGTGTTCACCGCCATGGTGCTGGTCTATGCGCTGACCATGGAGGGCAAGTCGATCTATGAGCTGGTGGCCGAGGCCTACCAACTGCCGCTGGTAGGCGCCTTCGTGCCGCTGGTTTTCGGCCTGTACTGGCAGCGCGCCACCACGCAAGGGGCGGTGCTGTCGGTGGTGTTCGGCATCCTGGTCTGGGGGGCGATTGCACTGTCGGGCCTGCTGGCGGCCAGCTACCCCGAGACTTGGGGCGCCAATGCCGCGATCGCCGCCCTGGCGGCTTTTGGCGAGCTGGTGCCGCAGCAGCTGGCGGGCGTGGTTGGCGCGGCTGTGGCGATGGTCGTGGGCTCGCTGATGCCGCAGTTCATCGCCGACACCAAGGAAAAGCCGCACCAGCTCGACGCGGCCAGCCCGCTGCCGGCCTGATGGCCTGGCCGGCGACCAGAAGAGGCTCTCAGAGTCTGCCCTCAAAGTCGCCGTGAGCAGCGCTTGCACCAGGCCGCCCGAGCGTGGGGGTGTGCGCGGCGCAGGGTTTTGAGGACAGGCCCTCAGGGCAGGCTGGACGCCACCGGCAACTTGGTGCCGGCAATGGCGCGCTCAAGGGTGACGCCACTGCGAAAGCGAAACAGCTTGGCCGGCCGCCCGGCATGGCCCAGGGCCATGGCGCCGGTTTCCTCAATCAGCTGCTGCTGCTCGACCAGGCGGCGGAAGTTCTGTTTGTGCAGCAAGCGACCGGTGATGGCTTCGGCCGCTTGCTGCAACTGCAGCAGCGTGAAGTGCTCGGGCATGAGCTCGAACACCACAGGCCGATATTTGAGCTTGGCGCGCAGCCGCGCCATGCCGGTGGCCAGGATGCGCCGGTGGTCAAAGCGCATCGCCAGGCCCGGCAGCGGTGCGTTGTCGGCCCGTGACTGGCCGCTGCGCTGCGCCTCGGCCACCAGACCGGCTTCGTAGAGCAGTTCATAGCGGTGCAGCACGAAATCCTCATTCCACGGCATGGCCCCCAGGCCAAAGGCGCTGTCCGCGCGTTGCTGGCGCGCCTGCCGCACCGTGCCATCGGGCGTATTGCCGCACCAGGCGTGCAACGCCGCGGCGATGCGCTGCTGCAGCGCCAGCGCCCATTCGCTGCGGCAGTCTTCCCAGGGAAAGTAGTCGTACCAGTTGCGCCAGGCGGCGTGTTCGGCTGCGGTGTTGAGCGAGTCGGCCTGCGTGGCCTGCTCGCGCGTCAGCCCCAGGTAGCTGATGGCTATGTGCCGGGCTTCGGGCATGGCAGCTGCCATATCACCGGGCGCGTGAGCTTCGTGTTGCAGCCGGCCCAGGTCGGCAAAGGTGTAGAGCTGCTCGATGTAGCCGATGGGGTGGTGGGTTTCGGATTCGATCCAGGCGCGCATGCCCTGTTGCAGCGAGCGGTGCGTGACGGTGAACGGCCCGCAGGGCAGTGACTGGCCGTGGCCCGTGGTCATGATGCGCGGCTGGCCGTTGGCCACGGCCACCAGCACCGCCACCAGCTCGACCTGCATGGCGTGCGAGGCCGCAGGCGCCGCTGGCATGCGCGGCGCGGCCGATGCCTGGCTGGGGTGCGGTGCGGGCTTGGCGCGCCCTGCTGTCATGGCCGCGGCCCCGCTGCGCCGCCGCCGGGCCGCAGCCATGGCGCGGCCCAGCCCAGCCCGGCGCGCGTGCTGCTGCGCGGGCGGTATTCCAGCCCGACCCAGCCGCTATAGCCAGCTGCATCGAGCTGGCGCAGCAGCGCCGGTCCATCGACTGCGCCGGCATCGGGCTCGCAGCGGCCGGGTACTGCGGCGATTTGCACATGGTGCAGCAGGCCGCTGCTCAGGCCGCGTTGCAGCTCTGCCTGGGCATGACCCTCGGTCATCTGGCAGTGGTAGAGATCCAGCTGCAGGCCCAGCAGGGGGTGGCCGATCTCTTGCAGCGCTGCCAGCGCTTGCTGTTGGGTGTGCAGCCAGTAGCCGGGCATGTCCTGGCGGTTGATGGCCTCAATCAACAGCACGATGGGCGCTGCGCCCGGGCTGTGCCGTCTGGCGGCGCGTTCGGCGGCCCAACTCAGCCGGTGCAGCCATTGCTGGCGCAGGTTGCCGCCATGCGCCAGCTGGCCCGGGTGCGTGCCGGACATGACGTGGATGCGGCTGCAGCCCAGCGCCTGGGCGTAATCCAGCGCCAGCTCAATGCCGTATTCGAACTCGCGCTGCACGCCCGGCAGGCTGGCCGTGCCGCGCGAGCCTGCGGCCCAGGCGCTGCGCACCGCCGCCAGCGTGCCGCCGCCGGCAGGGGCGTTGAAGAGCACCTGCTGCAGCCCATGCGCGCGCAGTTGCTCGGCCAGCCAGCCGGGCTCCCACTCGTAGGGGGACAAAAACTCCACCCCGCCAAAGCCATCCTGTGCAGCGGCGGCCAGGCGCGCCTCGAAGGGTAGCTCTTGGTACAGAAAGCTCAGATTGGCAGCCAGGCGGGGCATGTGGGCGTGGTGGTTTTGTCTCTTGCGCTGTGGCCCGGTGTGGGTGCGTTCAGCGCTCCAGGTGGAATACGGCGGTGGTGGCGCGCAGGTTGATCAGCCTGCGCACCGGCTGGCCAGCGCGCAGGCCAAAGGCGTCGCGGATGCGCAGCTGGTGTTTGCGCGCCAGGATCTCGAAATCCTTGAAAGTGCCCACGCGGATGTTGGGCGTGTCGTACCACTGGTAGGGCATGCGCCGCGTCACCGGCATGCGCCCGCGCAGCACTGAGAGGCGGTTGGCCCAGTGCGCAAAATTGGGGAAGGCGATGATGCCAGCGCGGCCTACGCGCACGGTCTCCTGCAGCATGGTCTCGGCATTGTGCAGGTGCTGGAAGGTGTCGATTTGCAGCACCACGTCGAAGCTGTCATCGGCGAAGATGGACAGGCCGCGGTCGAGGTTCATCTGCAGCACGTTCACGCCACGGCGCGCGCAGGCCAGCAGCTTGGCGTCGTCGAGCTCGACGCCGTAGCCACTGCAGTTGCGCTCTTTCTGCAGGTACTCGAGCAGCGCGCCGTCGCCGCAGCCCAGGTCCAGCACGCGCGAGCCAGCCGGCACCAGCGCGGCAATGGCGGCCATGGTTTGGTTGTCGCTCATGGCTGCCCCTCCTGCGCGAGCTCGCCCGCGATGCGGTTGAAATAGGCCGCCACCAGGTTGTGGTAGCGCGGGTCGTCTAGCAAAAAGGCATCGTGGCCGTGTGGCGCGTTGATCTTGGCGTAGCTCACATCGCGTTGGTTGTCCAGCAGGGCCTTCACGATCTCGCGACTGCGCGCAGGCGAGAAGCGCCAGTCGGTCGTGAAGCTGATGACCAGGAACTTGGCCTGCGCGCGTGCCAAGGCGGCGCTGAGCTGGCCATTGAAGGCGCGCGCCGGGTCGAAATAGTCCAGCGCGCGGGTGATGAGCAAATAGGTGTTGGCGTCGAAGTATTCGCTGAACTTGTCGGCCTGGTGGCGCAAGTAGCTTTCGATCTGGAACTCGATGTCCTGCGTGCTGTAGCGCACGTCCAGCCCGCTCAGTAGCTGGCGACCGAATTTCTGGTTCATCACGTCGTCGGACAGATAGGTGATGTGCCCGACCATGCGCGCAATGCGCAGCCCGCGCCTTGGCACGACGCCGTGTTCGTAGAAATGCCCGCCGTGGAAGTCCGGGTCGGTGACGATGGCGCGGCGCGCCACCTCGTTAAAGGCGATGTTTTCGGCCGTCAGGTTCGGCGCGCTGGCGATGACCACTGCATGGCGCATGCGCTGCGGATATTGCAGAGTCCACGACAGCGCCTGCATGCCCCCCAGGCTGCCGCCCATGACGGCGGCCAGCTGCTCAATGCCCAGCGCGTCGAGCAGGCGCGCCTGCGCATCGACCCAGTCCTCCACCGTGACGACGGGAAAATCCGCGCCCCAGGCCTTGCCCGTGGCCGGGTTGGTGTGCATCGGCCCGGTCGAGCCAAAGCACGAGCCCAGGTTGTTGATGCCGATGACGAAAAAGCGATTGGTATCGACGGGCTTGCCCGGGCCGATCATGTTGTCCCACCAGCCTGCGCTTTTGGGCTGGCCCTCGTACATGCCCGCCACATGGTGCGAGGCATTGAGCGCGTGGCAGATCAGCACCGCATTGCTGCGCTGGGCGTTGAGCTGGCCGTAGGTCTCATAAGCCAGGGTGTAGCGCTCCAGGCGCTGCCCGCTTTGGAGCGGCAGCGGCCGGGCAAACGCCATGGACTGCGGCTGGGCGATGAAGGTCATGGTGCAAGAAAACAAAAAGCCGGCTTGCTAAAAACAAGCCGGCTGCCGTTGGGATGCGCTCACATTGCACGGGCCATGTCTTTAGCAGTATTTGTAAAGCGCCCGCAAGCGTTGCAAATCAGCGCATCGAAAGGCAACTATAGCAGCTTTGCACCTGCCCGCCAGGCTGTGGGACGCTGTGAAACGATTGCGGATGCCCTGCACGAATCGCAGCGGCAATTGGCAATCAATTTTTAACTGACTGCGGCTGATACGCATGGTTACCAAAAAACCTGCTGCAAGTGCGAAAAAGCAGTGTTTTTACTGATTGGTGCAGTGCTGCGGCCAAGGTCCTTCAAGTGTTTGTCAGTGATAATGGCCGCAGGCTGCAAAGCCTGAATCGGTATGCGGTGTTTGATGGTTTCGTGCGCAGTTCAAGAGATGTTCGCTCATGCGGCTCCGGGGCCCCATCGCTTGAGAAAATCTTTTGAAGGAGTCCGTAATGGGCAACAAACTTTATGTTGGCAATCTGCCGTATTCTGTTCGTGATGAGGAGCTCGAACAGACTTTCAGCCCATACGGCACGGTCGTCAGTGCCAAGGTGATGATGGAGCGCGACACAGGCCGCTCCAAAGGCTTTGGCTTTGTGGAAATGGGCAGCGACGCCGAAGCCCAGGCCGCCATCAACGCCATGAATGGTCAATCCATGGGTGGCCGCAGCGTGGTCGTCAATGAGGCCCGCCCGCTGGAGCCGCGCCCGCCGCGCAATGGCTTTGGCGGCAACCGCCGCGAAGGCGGTCTGCGCAGCCCCTACGGCAGCGGTCCGCGTGGTGGCGGCCATGACAGCGGCTACTGATCGCTTCAGCCCCTGATGAACCAACCGGCCTTTGGGCCGGTTTTTCATTGCTGACCGTGGGGCAGGTCCTCATGGCTGAGCCCTGCATCTTGCGCTAGGATGGAGGCGCTTTTTTGCTGCAATTTCAGCCCAGCAGCTCGCGACAATGGGGCGGGCTCTCACACCATGAAGCGTTTCTTTTTGATCTTCGTCCTTTTGCAGTTGCTGCTGTTCGGCCTGAACATGCTCAACAGCGTACAGCAATCTGTGGTTTTGCCGTGGACTTCACTGCTGGCGCAGATGTGCGCCTATTTGGTGACGACGTTTGATGCCACTGCAATGGCCTCTGGCAAGGTGCTGTGGAACCCCAGCACAGGCTTTGGCGTCTCCATCGAACCCGGCTGCAACGGTGTTGAGGCTTGCATCGTGCTGTTCTCCGCCATCATGGCCTACCCTTCGAGCTGGCGGGCCAAGCTGGTGGGCATCGTGCTGGGCTTTGTGGCCGTTCAAGCGGTCAATGTGGTGCGCGTCATCAGCCTGTTCTACCTGGGGCAGTGGGATGAGGCGGTGTTCAAGTTTGCGCACGAATACCTGTGGCAGGCGCTGATCATGATCGACGTGCTCATCGTCTGGCTGCTGTGGGTGCGCAGCCTGCAGCGCCCGGCGGACGATGCCAGCGATGATGTGGGCAGCACCACACCGCCCCCGGGCGGCGGTGGCAGCCCTGGTGAGCTTGTCCATGCCTGAGACCACGACACCCCCGTCCTCGCCAGCTGCGCAAGCGGCTGCGCAGATTTCTACCTCCTCGGCAGCCACCTTGCCCGAGCGACCGGTGCGCCCGCCCCGGTCGCCAGCGCCTGCAGCCGCCGCAGAGCCTGCGGTTGCAACTGCGCCGCCGCCTGTGGCCCAGCCAAGGGTGGTGCACAGCAAGCCGGTGCGCATGCCCGTGTTTGCGGCCACGGCATTCGCCTGGATGGCCGTGCTCATTGCCGTGTGGATGTTCGTCAAGCCCTGGACGTCCTACCCCGTCAGTTTCATGGCCGCCACGGCCCTGGAGTTGGGTGCGCCGGTCTGGGTGAGCAAGGCGCAGGTCATCGGCCATGCCCAGGCCGAGCAAGGCGATGGCGGAGCTGGGCATGTGCTGGTGGAGACCGGCATTGCCGTGCCTGTGCCCGAATCACAGGGCCGCCACGCGCAGGTTTTGCTGGAGGCCGACCCCTCGCGCTACGCCTATGGCCTGGCCATTTTCCTGGCTCTGCTGCTGGCTGCGCGTCAGCCTGGCTTGTGGCGCAAGGCCTTGGCGGGTTATTGCCTGCTGTTGCCGTTCCAGGCTTTCACAGTGGTTTTTTACATCCTCAAAGAGATCATCGTGGCCGCGCAGATCGACTATGCGCTGCTGCGCGTCAGCCCCTGGCAGGTCGAGGCCATCGTGTACGGCTTTCAACTGGGCACCCTGATCGTGCCGACATTGGTGCCAATTCTGGTCTGGCTGTGGTTGGACCGCCGGTTCTTCAACGAAGTCATCGTGCAGCGCTTTACCGCGCGGAGATCGTGAATGGGCGCTGGCCTTCGCCAGCCAGCCTCAGTTCTTCGCCAGAGCCTAAAGGCATTAAAAATGCCCGGCATTGTCAATGCCGGGCTTTATCAATGCCGGGCTTTAATTTGTGCGGATGTGGCCTGCTCAGGGCAGGTTCTCAGCAACCGAGCTGGTTGAAGATGGCGCTGAACTGGTTGTTGAGCTGCTGGCAGGACTGGCGCATGTTCTCCAGCTCTTGCTTGTTCAGCTTCTTCAGCTCTTCATTGAGCTGTTTTTTCTGCTCTTCCATTTGCTGTTGCAGTTGCTTTTGCATCGCAGCCTGCTGTGGATCAGTGCCGAGTTTGCTCATGCAGGCCTGGGTTTTGTCCAGATAAGCCTGGCATTCTGCGGGCATGACATTTTTTTCGCCGCAGGCGGTTACAGCAGCGGCCCCAGCCAATGCCAGGGCGATGGAAAAAAGGCGAATGCGCATGAAAAGTCCCTCAATGAAAGTGCGTTGAAATCGGCCGCTGCGATCCGAGCAGACTGCTCCCGAAGCGGCTGCTGTGCAGTGTACGGCAGCGGCTACTGGAGCTGGCCTGAATCATGCCGATCCAGCAGCTTGCGCACCATGTCCATGGGAAAGCCCCGCGCCAGCATGAAGCGGGCTTGTTTGGCGCGCAGCTTCTGGCGCTGTGGCGCATCCAGTGCGCGCATATCCTGTGCGCCGAATCTGGCTTGCCAGATGGCTTGCGCGCGCTGCCATTCGTCCTGCTGCAAATCCGCCAGCGTGCTTTGCACCAGCTCTCGGTCCAGCCCCTTGGCCAGCAGATCGCGCTGGATGCGGGCACTGCCATAGCGCGCCGCCTTTTGCCGCGCGATGGAGGCTGCCGCGCGGGCATCGCTGAGCAAACCCTTGGCCTGCAGCGATTGCAGCAGCGCATCCAGCTCTGCGGCGTGCTCGGCATGGGGGGCCAGCTTGCGGCGCAGCTCTTGCGTGCCGTACTCGCGCCGTGCCAAGGCACGCAAGGCGCGTGCGCCCAGTGATGGCGTGGTGCGGCGGCTGGCGCGGCCGCCTGCGGGGCTGGATTCGGCGGGTGCAGCCGGAGCCATGGCAGGTGTGGCACGGGCTGCGCCGCGCGCCGTGCGCGGCGGCGCTGTGGCCTCAGGCGATTGTAGCGAAGGGGCATCGGGCTTGGCCTGGCGCAGCCAGTCGGCCACGGATTTGGGTTGGGCCGCTTGGCCTTGCGCCGCACGTCGTGTCGTGGGCTTGGGCATCACTCGTCTTGCAGCACGCCGTCTTCGTCCACGCCATCGGGCAGCTCGGCCATGGTGGCGGCCACGACGCCCAGATTGGCACGGATCTTGTTCTCGATCTCGCGCGCCAGCTCCGGGTTTTCTTTCAGGAACTCTTTGGCGTTGTCGCGCCCCTGGCCGATCTTCTCGCCGTTATAGGAATACCAGGCGCCGGATTTGTCCACGATGCGGCCCAACACGCCCATGTCGATGATCTCGCCTTCGCGTGAGATGCCGCTGCCGAACATGATGTCGAACTGCGCCGTCTTGAACGGCGGCGAGACCTTGTTCTTCACCACCTTGACCTTGGTTTCATTGCCGATGACCTCATCGCCCTTCTTGATGGCGCCGGTGCGGCGGATGTCCAGGCGCACGCTGGCATAGAACTTCAGCGCATTGCCGCCGGTGGTGGTCTCGGGGCTGCCAAACATCACGCCAATCTTCATGCGGATCTGGTTGATGAAGATCACCATGCAGTTGGTCTTCTTGATGGTGGCCGTGAGCTTGCGCAGCGCCTGGCTCATCAGCCGCGCTTGCAGGCCGGGCAGCGCATCGCCCATGTCGCCCTCGATCTCGGCCTTGGGCGTCAGTGCGGCCACCGAATCGACCACCACCAGATCGACCGCGCCTGAGCGCACCAGGCTGTCCACCACCTCCAGCGCCTGCTCGCCCGTGTCCGGCTGGGAAATCAGCAAGTCCTTGACTTGCACGCCCAGCTTGCCCGCGTACTGCACATCCAGCGCGTGCTCGGCATCGACGAAGGCGCAGGTGCCGCCGAGCTTTTGCATCTCGGCAATGACTTGCAGCGTCAGCGTGGTCTTACCTGAAGACTCGGGCCCGTAAATCTCGATCACGCGCCCGCGCGGCAATCCGCCCACGCCCAGCGCCACGTCCAGGCCCAGCGAGCCGGTGGAGACAACCTGGATGTCCTGCGAGGCTTCTTCTTCGCCCAAGCGCATGATGGTGCCCTTGCCGAACTGTTTCTCAATCTGCGCCAGCGCCGCCTGCAGCGCCTTGGCCTTCTCTGAATTCGCGGTACTTGCGTTCATGGTGTGATCCCTTTGAGTCAATGGACGGAGCAACAATGCTGTGCTCAATGGAGTGCCAGTGTAGAAGAACGATCCTTTAAAAGAATCAATTTTTTAGTCAGTTTGCATGCCTATAGCGCTTGAATGGAAGGATGAATAGCCCCCAATTTGATAAGGAAATATCAATCAAATGTTTCGCGGGCTTGCGCAGCGAAGCCTGGAAACTGCAGCACGAAAGCAACATCTGACCCTGCAAAATGTGCGCAAACCCTTATCCAGCAAGGCTTTGCAACCTATGCAAAAAGCGGAAAGCGAGTAACTTCCGCTATGATGCAACCGCATGGCTGACGCCGATACCCAAGGTGAAGGCCCGGTGCAGCGGCACCCGCTTTATCCAGTGGTAGCTGCAGCTGCAATCTCCTCTCTTTGACTACGAGGCCCACGTGTGAAACGGCTTACCTCTGCGCTCTCCCCCATGGCCTACAAGCTCATCGTCACCAAGGAAGACCAGGTGATGCGTGAGCACGCCCTGGTCGCCCCGCTGACACACATCGGCCGCCGCCAGCACAACGACCTGGTGCTGGAAGACTCCACCGTCAGTGGCAAGCATGCTGTCGTGCGCATCAATGGCACGCAGCTGGACATTGAGGATGTGGGCAGCACCAACGGCACCTACGTCAATGGCGACCCTATTCCCGCCAAAGTGCGCCAGGATCTGCAGTTGGGTGACCGCATCGTCATCGGCCCCTACCGCATCAGCGTGCAACTGCAGATGGAAGGCAGCTGGGATACCGGCCAAAGCATCACCCCGACGTTGACGGCCAGCCACTTCGAGGAAACCCAGCCCGCCTCAGCCCTCGTGGCGCGCAGCCTGCCCGCGGCCATCGACATCGCCACTGGCGCCAACGCCGGCCGCCGCTTGATGCTCAACAAAATCGTCACCACCATCGGCTCGCCCGCCGTGGGCGTGCTGTCCTTCACGCACCGGCCCAACCACTACACCCTGACCAAGCTCGAAGGCGCGCAAGAGGCCTTCGTCAACGACCAGCCCATTGGCGCCAACAAGCCCATCCAGCTCAAGGACGGCGACCGCATCCGCATGGCCGCCATCGAGATGGTGTTTCGCCTGCTGCCTCCGGCAGCCTGAACCTCAGAGGCTTTGCAGCGGGGCTTGGGCAGCACAAGGCACCCCATCAACCCCACACGCTCATACCAAGCATCCATTCAAAAAGCGGCATGTCAGATCTGATATGCCGCTTTTTTGTATCTTTGGGCTGACAAAATTTGTCTTGCCAGCCCAAAACGTCAGCAGGTGACACAAATTGCAAGTAAGCTTTGCCAGAGTTGACAATAGCCTAACAGAAAGCTGACAAATCAGGGCTTTCCCTAGGGCGCCGCACCCTGGCACGCCGCTTGCGTTCATCATCGGCGTTGAACGAGGGGTTCAATAAATCAATCAACTTAGGAGTTTTGACATGAAAGCATCTCTGCAAAAAGGCTTCACGCTGATCGAACTGATGATCGTTGTGGCCATCATCGGTATTTTGGCTGCTGTGGCATTGCCTGCATATCAGGATTACACCGCTCGCTCGCAGATGGCTGAAGCCTTCAGTCTGGCTGGCGGCCAGAAGGGAACAGTGTCTGAGTTCCACACCAATACGGGTAATTGGCCATCCAATAATGCATCTGCTGGTATGGCGGCGCCTGCTTCTATCAAGGGCAAGTATGTGGCTCAGGTTGCGACTACTGGTGGTAGGATTACTGCTACGATGCAGGCTACTGGTGTTTCTCAAGGCATCCAAGGTAAGACTTTGACTTTGAGTGGTATTGCTGGCGCTACTGCTGGCTCCTATGACTGGCGGTGCAGCTCTAACGCCTTGGCCAAGTTTCTGCCTTCTTCCTGCCGTTAATTTGGTTGCTTGGGCGCAGTAGCCTTAAAGCCCGCCTTGTGCGGGCTTTTATTCATTATATGGGTTGTAGTAAGTACTCCGTTGTTCGCTGGCTGCTGCTCTGGCTGGCGTTGCTTGCCTGTGCAGGCCTCTGTTATGCGCCTGGCTTGCACGGCGGCTTTTTATTTGATGATTTTGCCAACCTTGCCCCATTGGGTAAGAGCGACGGGGGTGTGCATAATTTTGACACGCTGCGCGCTTATCTTCAGTCAGGGTTTGCAGGCCCCACAGGGCGCCCCATATCGTTGCTGAGCTTTTTGCTGGATGCGCGCGACTGGCCTGCCGATCCATTTTCATTCAAACGTACCAATTTAATCTTGCATGCCCTGTGTGCCACAATGATACTGGCATGCAGTGTGGTCATGTTGCGTGCTCTGTCGTGGCCTGAAAATCGAGTGTGGCCGGTTGCGCTATTGGGGGCGGCTCTATGGCTGTTGCATCCGTTGTGGATTTCTACAACTTTATACGCCGTACAGCGCATGGCGCAGCTCGCGGCATTGTTTGTGCTACTGGGGCTATGGGCGTGGTTGCATGGCCGTCAATACTTGCCATCTTCGCCTCGGCGAGCTTATGTATGGATGAGCTTGGCCGTCCTGTTCGGCACGGTACTGGCCGTCCTCTCCAAGGAAAACGGAATCTTATTGCCAGTATTGATTGGCGTGGTGGAGTGGGTACTGGCGAGCCAGCATGAAGTGACTCATGCCGCCAGGCCCTCTCTGTTTTGGCGCGTAATTTTTTTATATTTGCCAAGCATATTGGTGATTGGATATTTGCTGTCTTTGGTAGACTTCTCGGAAGATGCATGGCCTCACCGAGATTTTACTCAGCCGCAAAGACTGTGGACTGAAAGTCGCATCTTATGGGGCTATCTGGGTTTGCTTTGGCTTCCGCGTGTAGAGGCATGGGGCCTTTTCCAAGATGCATACCCTCTTTCTACTGGTTGGTTAGAGCCCGTCAGTACCTTGATGGCTGCCATAGGCCTGATCGGAGTGGTGGCGTTGGGTGTGTTCGTACGAAAAAAATATCCTTTGTGGAGCGTGGGCTTACTGTTTTTTTTGGCAGGGCACCTTTTGGAATCCACGACCGTGGGGTTGGAGTTGTATTTTGAGCATCGAAATTACCTGCCCGCTGCGTTTATGTTTTTGCCCCTCGGCCAGGCATTGTTTGGATTGTATGAGCGCAATGCGGGTTATTTGGCTGCGGCGCCTGGTTTGGTAATATTTACAGTTTTGTGTAGTCTGCTGTATGCGCGAGCTGCCCTGTGGAGTGATGTTGAGCATTTGCAGCTGCATTGGGCCTTGCGACAGCCACAATCTGCACGCGCCCAAGAGGCCCTGATCAGTTATCTGCTTGCACATGGAGAAGCAACGCAAGCAAGAAAGGTTCTAGAAGACGCATTGCAGCAAAAACCGCAAAGTAGCCTGCTGCACATTCGTAGATTGCTGATGGCAATCAGTGAAAACAGGGCGAGCGCTGGGGATTTTGAGCAGGCTGCACAAGTTTTTTCAAAAGCACGTATGGACGCCCAGTTGGCCAATGGCATCACCATACTGGTTGATGCAGTACGGCAAGCGCCTGTTGAATCAAGCCAAATAGTAGGCATGCAAAAGGTATTGACCGGTCTTCAGGAAAATCCAGGCTACCAGCGTAGTGAAATCGCTCGCTACGCCAATTTTCAAAAAGGTTTGCTGGAATTATCATTGGGAAGATTTGAGCAGGCAAACAATTATATGGAGAGGGCTATGCAAGAGGCCGCGCATCCAGATCTCGTTTTGCGAATCTTGAGAGAATTAGTTGAGTTTGGGCAGTATGCCAAAGCATTGGAGTTGATGCCTCTTGCAAAGATGGTGATGAAGCGTATTCCTGAAACGCAATTGGAATACGGCCGCACTACGTATCAGAATGAATTGGAGCATATCGATCAACATATTCGGCTGAATTCCAAGCGGGGCGTTTGAGGCGAAACTTTTAAAGGTAATGTGCGCATGAAGAAGAATGGTTTTAGCTTGATAGAACTGATGGTTGTGGTGGCTATTGTAGGCATCTTGGCCTCGGTGGCCATTCCTGCATACCAGTCCTACGTGGGACGCGCACAGCTTGCAGAGGCTTTCTCTTTGGCCAGTAGCGCACGTTCAGCCATGCATGAATTTCATGATCGCGCGGGAGCTTGGCCCTCCAGCAATATGAGTGCGGGCTTGGCTTCCCCTGGAAGTATTTCTGGAAAATACGTGGCTTCAGTGACAATCAGTGGGCCAAATATTGTGGCTCAGATGCGAAGTTCAAACGTGACAGCAGGCCTCGCTGGCAAGACATTGACATTGACGACCTCTGTCCATCCGAATGGCTCCTATGTTTGGGCATGCAGTAGTACGGCAGATAAAGTGTATTTGCCATCTAGCTGCAATTAATTTATTGTATTAAGAGTATGGGTGCAGGATGGCTTGGCAAGCAGATGAATGGCGGAATCGTGCTGCTGCCTCTATTGTTTTGCGTGATTATTTATTGGCAAGGCCTGCCTGGCGGTTTCGTATTTGATGATATTCCCAATATTAGGGAAAATGTAGCCTTGCAAAATATCAGTGGGTGGGATTGGCGGGCCATCCAAGATGCAGCTTGGTCCGGCGACGCCGGGGCGCTCAAGCGCCCGGTCAGCATGCTGACTTTCGCGCTCAACCATGCGGTCAGCGGCATGGCCCCATGGCCGATGAAGCTGAGCAACCTCGTCATCCACCTGCTGGCGGGCATGGGCTTTTACGTTTATGCGCTGGCCTTGGCTGGCGTGCTGGCGCGGCGTGATGTGGGAACGGCAAGCTCAGCGACTTGCAGCCGCCACTGGGCCAGACCGCTGGCGCTGCTGGCGGTGGCGCTGTGGTTGCTCCATCCGTTGCAGCTGACCAGCGTGCTGTATGTGGTGCAGCGCATGGCCAGCCTGGCGGCCCTGTTCATGGCCTGGGGATTGGCACTGTATGCCCTGGGCCGCCAGCGGCAGGTACAGGGGCATGCCGGCTGGGGCGCGTGGCTGATGATTGCCTCGGCCTGGGGCGTTTTTTTGCCGCTGGCGGCCCTGAGCAAGGAGAACGGCGTGCTGCTGAGTCCGCTGCTGCTGTTGACCGAGTGGCTGTTCTTCCGCTGGCAGGGCCTGGCACCCAAGGGTCGTCGCGCCTTGCAGGGGTTGCATCTGACCTTGTGCGTTCTGCCGGCCTTGGCGGTGCTGGCCTATCTAGCCTTGCATCCCCAGTGGATTCTGGGCAGCTACCGCATTCGCGATTTCACTTGGGAGGAGCGCTTGTACACCCAAGCGCGGGTGCTTTGGTTTTATTTGCGTCTGCTGGCGCTGCCCGACATCCGCCAGATGGGCCTTTACCACGATGATTTCGAGATTTCGCGCAGTCTGTGGGCGCCATGGTCCACCCTGCCGGCGATCATCGGCTTGCTGATGCTGGTATGGCTGGCATGGCGGCTGCGTCGGCACTGGCCGGTGCTGGCCTTTGCCGTCTTTTTCTTTCTGATCGGGCACGCCCTCGAGTCCAGCGTGTTGGGCCTGGAAATGGTGCATGAGCACCGCAACTATTTGCCCAGCTTCGGGCTGGCCTTTGCGGTGGCCTATGGGGCGGGCCTGGCATGGCAGCGTGGCCAGGCTGTGCGCCGTAGACGGCTGGCGGCAGCCTGTACGCTGGCCCTGCTGTGCCTGACGGCGCTGACTGCCTGGCGCGCGGTCGAGTGGAGCGATGATTTGCGGCGTGCCCTGATGGAGGCTGAGCACCACCCCCGCTCCGTGCGTGCGCTGACTGACGTGGCCGCCCTGCTGGGGACCAGGGCCTTGCATGCACCGGATGAATCCAGCCAGCGCCAGTTGCTCCAGGCGACGCTGGATTTTTACGCCAGGGCCGATGCCGTGCGGGGAACGCCCCAGTCGGCCGTGGGGCAGCTCGTGGCCCACAATCGGCTGGGCCGAGACAGCGACCCGCAGGCGGTGACGCAAGTGGCACAGTTACTGGCCACTCCGCCCCTGGCCGCTGCCACGCCGGAGGTCATCGTCAGCCTGATGCAATGCCAGCACCGGGGCCATTGCCGCTTCGAGATGGATGTCATTTTGGAGTTGGCGCATGGTTTGCTGGCCAACCCCCAAATCAGACCCATCGACCAGGCCAGGGTCAACACCATGCTGGGGCAGTTGTTCATTGACCGCGACGATTTGCCCACGGCGGCAGCCTTTCTTCAGGAGGCCTACCGAGCCGATGCCCAGAATCTGACCATAGCCCTGAATTTCGCTGTCATACTGGCCGACTTGGGCATGCAAGACGAAGCGCAAACTGTTTTAAATGAAATGACAGGTGCATCCTTGAGTCGAAGCCAGGTGCGGCGCATGAACGAGTTGCGCGCAAGGCTCAGCCCCTCGGATTCCCTGCGATAACTTCAGGTCACACCGCGCGCGGCTACACCGATATTTCCCCCTGACAGACTAAAAGACGCCCATGAAGCAGCGCATTCATGCCTTTGCCATACACCTGGCCATCAGTTGCGTCATCGCGCTGGGGGTGGCGGCATTTACATTTTTCTGTTGGTATCCCCACCCGTATCGCAGCTTGTCGGGCGGGCTGGAGCTTTTCCTGATGATCATGGCGATCGACGTCATTGTCGGGCCACTGGTGACTTTGGTCATTTACAACGAGAAAAAATCCCGACGCGCGATCCGTTTCGATTATGGCGTCATTGCATTCGTTCAATTCATGGCCCTTGGCTATGGCATGTGGACCTTGGCGCAGGCCAGGCCTGTGCACATGGTGTTTGAAAAGGATTTGTTCAGGGTGGTGCATGCGGCTGATGTCGATGCGCGGGCGCTGGGCAAATTACACCCAGGAGTCGTTCCTTTGCCGTGGAACGGGCCAAGCTGGCTGGCGGTGCGCATGCCTTCAGACCCGATGCAGCGCGACCAGGTACTGACCCGCGCCTTGATGGGCACGTATGAAGCCTTCCAGCCGCAGCTGTGGGTGCCTTACGCGGAAAGTCGCGAGGAGGTGCTGGCCGCAGCGCACCCCGCGCAGGCGCTGGCACAGCAG
Organism: Vandammella animalimorsus; assembly: GCF_002288875.1. Classification (NCBI taxonomy): domain Bacteria; kingdom Pseudomonadati; phylum Pseudomonadota; class Betaproteobacteria; order Burkholderiales; family Comamonadaceae; genus Vandammella; species Vandammella animalimorsus. Next base: position 95,964 of record NZ_NTBH01000005.1, read on the forward strand.
TTTCCTGAGTTGTCCCCTATGCTTGAGCAGCTTGCTAAAGAGTTCAATGTGGCCAAAACAGCCATACGCTATTTGCCTGTTGTTGGGCGTAATTTTGTGGTCTGGACGGTTTTTTTGGATGCTGAGGCCAATCCTATGGGCTATGCTGCATTTGACAGTCTGAAGCCATGACCTCAGAAGGCGTTCCATTGAATTCTGGGGGTGAGAAAGGCATGGGCTGATGGGTGCCAAGGCCACGGTTTGGAAATATTTTCAATATTCACCCATTCCAAATTTCATATCTATGAAAAATCTCCTGCGCTCTCCCAAGGCATTGTTGCTGGGCGTATTCGTTCTGTCCGGTTTTTCTGGCTTGGTTTATCAGTCCATATGGTCGCACTACCTGGGTTTGTTTCTGGGGCACGCGGCCTATGCACAGGCCTTGGTGCTGGCGATTTTCATGGGCGGCATGGCCGCTGGCGCGATGTGGATCGCCCACGTGGGCGAGCGCTGGCGCAATTTGATCCGGGCTTACGCGCTCATTGAGGCTTTGATCGGGCTGCTGGGCCTGGGTTTCCACCTCATTTTCACGGCCGTGGCGGGGTTCAGCTACGACGTGCTGATTCCGTCCATAGGCTCGCCCTGGGCCACGGATGTCCTGCGCTGGACGGTGGCGGCGCTGCTGATCGTGCCGCAAACGGTGCTGCTGGGCATGACTTTCCCGTTGATGAGCGGCGGGCTGACGCGGCGCTTTCCTCATCACGATGGCCGCTTGCTGGGCGGCCTGTATTTCACCAACAGTATTGGCGCGGCGCTGGGGGCGCTGGTGTCGGTGTTCGTACTGCTGCCCTGGGTGGGTCTGCCCGGCGCCATGGTGACGGCGGGTGTGCTGAATCTGCTGGTGGCGGCCCTGGCTTGGTGGCTGTCGCTTGGGCCGGAGTTGGCGCGGGCCACGCCAGCGGTGCCTGAAACCCGGGCTCAGGGCACACCGGCGCCCGGGCGCCCGGCCAGCCAGCGCCTGCTATGGCTAGTGCTGTGCAGCACGGCGCTGTCGGGCGCGGCCTCGTTCGTGTACGAAATCGTGTGGGTACGCATGCTGGTCATGGCAGTGGGCAGCACCTTGCATGCCTTCGAGCTGATGCTGGCCTCGTTCATTGCTGGCATTGCCTTTGGCGGCCTGTGGGTGCGCAAGCGGGCTGATGCGCACCCCGCGCCGCTGCGCCTGGTGGGCTGGATGCAGGTGTGCATGGGGCTGGCCGCGCTGGCTTCGCTGGCGCTGTATGGCAATGCCTTCGAATGGGTAGGCTGGCTGATGTCGGCGCTGGGCAAGACGGAGCACGGCTACAGCCTCTATACCCTGGGCACGGCGGCCATCGCCATCCTGATCATGTTGCCGGCGGCCTTCTTCGCGGGGACCACGCTGCCGTTGTTCACGGTGGCCCTGCTGCGTGCGCGGCAGGGCGAACGCGCCATCGGGCAGGTGTATGCCTGGAACACCGTGGGCTCCATCATGGGCGTGTTCGTCGCCGTGCACGTGCTCATTCCCGGCCTGGGGCTGAAGCTGGCACTGGTGGCGGCCGCGCTGGTGGACATGGGCATCGGCCTGTTTCTGCTGCGGCAGCAGGTACAAAGCCGCCCGGCGCTGTGGCGGGTGGCCGCAGCCGGCTTTGCCGTGCTGCTGGCCACGGCGCTGGCTGTGCTGCGCGTGCCGTTTGAGCCGGAGCGGCTTGCCAGCGGCGTGTTCCGTACAGGGGAAACCAGCGTGCCGCAGGGAACGCACATGCTCTTCTACCGTGATGGTAAAACGGCCAGCATTTCGGTGCGCGGCTTGCCCGGCGGGCAATTGAGTATTGCCACCAATGGCAAGCCCGACGCCTCCATCACTATGACTGATGCGAGCGCGCCCATGTCGGATGAAGCGACGATGGGGCTGCTGGCCACTCTGCCGCTCGCGATGCATGGCGACCCGCAGGAGGTGGGCGTGATCGGCTTTGGCTCGGGCATGACCACCCATACGCTGCTGGGCGACGCACGCGTGCGGCGCGTGGACACCATTGAGATCGAGCAGGTCATGGTCGATGGCGCCCGGGCTTTCGGCCCGCGTGTGGCCCGCGCCTACGAAGACCCGCGTTCGCACATCGTGATCGATGATGCCAAGGCCTATTTCTCCGGCCGTCAGGCCAGATACGACATCATCGTGTCGGAGCCATCCAACCCTTGGGTCAGCGGCATCGGGGCGTTGTTTGCCAAGGAGTTCTATGCCTTCGTGCCGCGCCACCTCAAGCCGGGCGGCTTGTTCGTGCAGTGGGTGCAGCTGTACGAAATCGACGACGCGTTGGTGGCCTCCATCCTGAACGGGCTGACAGCGACCTTCACCGACTACCAAGCCTACCTGACCAACCATGCGGATCTCATCATCGTGGCAGCGCACGATGGCAAGCTGCCGCCCGTCAAGGCCGAGCGCGTGCTGCAAGGCATGCTGGGCGGGGAAATGCGCCGCCTGGGCCTGGATGTGCCGGAACACCTGGCATTCCGGCAAGTGGCCGATGGCCGGATGCTGCGGGCGTACGGACGGCTTTATGGCACCAGGCCCAATTCGTATTACCACCCGTTGCTGAGTCTGGAGGCGCCCAAGACGCGCTTTACCAATGCCGTAGCCTGGTCATTGGCCGACCTACCCTACAGGCCCGCGCTGTTACTGGAAGCGCTGTCGGTACGCTCGCCGCTGCCCGCGTCGACTGCCCCCTCCCGGCTCAATCACTTCACCGCCGATGGCGCCACGCGGCGCGCTCGCGCCATGGCCCGCTTGCTGCGCGGTGAAGCGGCGGAGGCGACGGCAGAAGCGGTTGCGGTGCCGGCCGCAGAACTGGCGCCCGCGCAGTTGCTGCATGCCGTGGCGCAACAGGTCTGCCACGAACCGGCAGCGGTGTGGGAAGAAGGGTTGGCCAGCCGCTTGCGCGAAGTGACAGACCTCACCATGCCCTTGCTGCCTGCCGATGTCCAGCGCGGCGTGCTGATCGCTCCGGCGTGGCTGCCCTGCGCACCCGAACGCATCTCGCCCGACCTGACCCGCGTGCTGGCCTTGCTCGACGCACTGGCGCGGCGCGAGTGGGCGCAGGCCAGTGCGTTGGGCGCAGACTGGCTCGCAGTCCCGCCCGGCGGAGCCACATGGAAAAGCCATTTCGACGACGTGGCCCTGTCGGCCGTGCTGCTGCACAAGGCGCGCGAGGGCGACTGGCAAGGTCTGAGCGAAGCCGAACAAAGCCTGGGGGCGAAGGTGGAGTCCAGCGGCGCCTACTTGGCCACGCGCATGCTGTTGCTGGCCATGGCCGACGGTGAGCCGCGGCAGGGAAAAATGCAAGAAGCCTCCCAATGAACCGCCACGTTGCAGATCGCGTAAATGACGGGATGTGATGCCCCCGCCTGTCGCCACAACCACCCCATGCCTAAAGGAAACCATGCCCGGCACGCAGCGCTTTCACTGCTGCTTAAAGAGGCCTCTGAAAGACGTACAAGACAGACCGATGGTGTGCGGTGCGCACCATCGCCATGCATTTAGGGAGACATTGCCATGACGAAGCCAATCACGCTCACTGCGGGCCCGCACGCACTCACACTCAGCGTGGTGCTGCCCGCCAAGAACGAACAGGAAGCCGTTGGCCAGACGGTCGAGCGCATCGTGCGTGCCTGGCCCCAGGCCGAGGTGATCGTGGTTGACGACGGCTCCAGCGACGCAACGGCCCAAGTGGCCGAGGCGGCGCGCGCGCGCGTCATCCGCCACCCCTACTCCAAGGGCAATGGTGCCGCCATTAAGACTGGCGCGCGTGCCGCGCGAGGCGACATCATCGTGTTCATGGACGCAGATGGCCAGCACGACCCTGCGCACATCCAGGCCTTGCTGGACAAACTGGAAGAAGGCTACGACATGGTCGTAGGCGCACGCGATGCCGCAGGCCAAGCCAGCCGGCACCGCGGCATGGCCAATGCGTTCTACAACCGGTTGGCCAGTTGGATGACGGGGCACCGCATCGACGATCTGACCTCTGGCTTTCGTGCGGTACGCGCCGATAAGTTTCGCGAGTTCCTGCACCTGCTGCCCAACGGCTTCAGCTACCCCACCACCTGCACCATGGCCTTCTTTCGCAGCGGGTATTCGGTGGCCTATCTACCGATCCCCGTGCATCAACGGGTGGGAACCACCAGCCATATCCGCATTTTTCGCGACGGCATCCGCTTTTTGCTCATCATTTTCAAGATTGCCACGCTATTTTCCCCGCTCAAACTGTTTGCGCCGATTGCCACATTTTTCTTCGTGACAGGGCTTATCTATTATGGATGGACTTTCCATGCGGCTGGCAGGTTTACCAATATGAGCTTGCTTTTGCTCAGCGCGGCTGTAATCATCTTTCTAATTGGGCTGATTTCGGAGCAGATTACGGCTTTAACCTATCGTCGGGATGCTTGATGTTTGCTCTTTGCATAAAAAATCAATGATTAGATTATTTTGCTATTGCGGGTAGGAAATGTGATTGTCAGGTTTTAATGATTACGGGTGGTCGTCCAATGCTGAAGTAGTTTAGTCCATGACGACGCATCATTTCAGGGTCGTATATGTTGCGTCCGTCAAAAACAATACGGTCTTTTAATAAGTTTGCCATGCGTACGAAGTTTGGTGCGCGGAACTGCTTCCACTCGGTCACGATAGCCAATGCATCTGCGCCCTCAAGAGCCTGCATGGGGTTTTCGCAAAAACTGAAGGCGGCATGATTTCCGAAGATCCGGCGGGCTTCATGCATGGCTGCGGGATCAAATGCTTGTACGTGCGCTCCCGCATCTAATAGGGTTTTTAAAAGAATACAACTCGGCGCCTCGCGCATGTCATCGGTCTCAGGCTTGAAGGCCAAGCCCCATAAGGAAATTTTCTTGCCTTTTATGTTGTGTTTGTAGAAACTCAAGATTCGGTCGCCTAATACGTGGCGCTGCTCATTATTTCTTTGTTCTACTGCGATTAGTATCTTGGGGTCGAAATTGCTTGATTTCGCGGTGCTGATGAGGGCCTTGATATCTTTTGGAAAGCAACTCCCCCCATAGCCTGCTCCAGGGTAGATAAAGTGATAGCCAATACGCGGGTCCGAGCCGATCCCGCGCCGTACAGCTTCAATGTCTGCTCCTAGACGCTCTGCCAAGCCTGAAATTTCGTTTATAAAGCTGATTTTCGTGGCAAGCATGGCATTGGCGGCATATTTTGTTAGCTCAGCGCTGCGAACATCCATTAAGATGATTCGATCGTGATTTCTATTGAAGGGGGCATAGAGTTCTCGAAGCGTGCGAATCGCTTTTTCACTAGAACTGCCAATAATAATTCGATCAGGGCGCTGGCAGTCGGCGACAGCGCAGCCTTCTTTTAAAAATTCAGGATTGCTCACGACCTCAAAATCAATGGAGACACCCCGCTCACGTAGTATGCTGCATACGACTTCTCTAACCTTATCTGCCGTACCTACTGGGACAGTAGATTTGTTGACAATAATCTTTGGAGATTTCATATGTCTCGCAATAGATTTTGCTGCAGATAAAACATATTCAAGGTCAGCACTGCCATCCTCATCAGGTGGCGTCCCTACAGCAAGAAAAATAATATCGCCATGGGCAACGCCTGTCGCAGCATCAGTGGTAAAGTGCAAACGCTGAGCAGCCTGATTTGCCACCACCAAAGGCACCAGATTGGGTTCATGAATCGGAACCAGTCCTTTTTGCAGGGAAGATATTTTTTTTGCATCGATGTCTACGCAAAACACATCGTGTCCAACATCAGCTAACACGGCAGCTTGCACCAAGCCAACATAGCCAGTGCCAAAAATAGTTACTTTCATGATTGCAAAACCTCCAGCATATCGTCTAATGATTTTATTGGTGCGACTTCATTTTTTGTAGTATTCGCGATACCATTGAACGAAGCGATTCACGCCAACACGAATTGGAGTGTTCGGCACAAAGCCAATCCAAGAGCTCAGTGCATGGGTATCAGCCGCCGTTTTTTTCATGTCGCCCGGTTGCAGTGGCAGAAAAATTTTTTTTGCTTCAAATCCTAGCGCCAACTCTAATGCGGCGACATAATCCATAATTGTTTTTGGTCTGGAGTTGCCAATGTTGAAGATTCGGTAGGGTGCGCATGACGTGCTGGGATTGGGATTCATGGGATCAAATAGCATGTCTGAGGTGGCTGGTTTTGCCAAAATTCGTAATACGCCTTCAACAATGTCGTCGATATAAGTAAAGTCACGTACCAGTTGGCCATTGCCATAAAGCTCTATGGGCTCGCCTGCCAGCATAGACTGTGTGAATTTGAACAAGGCCATGTCAGGTCTTCCCCATGGGCCATAAACTGTGAAAAACCTCAAGCCCGTACATGGAATGGAATAAAGGTGCGCATATGTGTGAGCCATGATTTCATTGGCTTTTTTTGTTGCTGCATAATAACTGATGGGATGATCTACAGCATCAGACTCTGAAAGTGGCATTTTTGTGTTTCCGCCGTATACGCTAGAGCTGCTGGCAAAAACGAGATGTTCAACTTGTGAGAGTCGACAACCTTCTAGAATATTTGCAAAACCAATAAGGTTGCTGTCCGTATATTTTTTGGGCTGCTCCAGAGAGTAACGTACGCCTGCTTGGGCTGCCAAGTGTAGCACTCGCACCGGTCGTGCCCTCTTGAATATTTGAGAAACTGCCGCACAGTTAGAAATGTCCATTTCTTCAAATTGGAAATTTTGGTGATTTTTTAGATTGGATAACCTGGCCATTTTAAGGGAAGGATCGTAATATTCATTCAGGTCATCAATTCCAAAAACCTCATAGCCCTGCGCAAGAAGGGTTTGAGTGCAGTGCATGCCAATAAATCCGGCGCAGCCTGTTACTATTACTTTTTTCATTTGATTAATTGTTGGGGCGACCTTGGTTGTTGATGGTTTATGTGCATTTGCCATTTCGTGCAAAAAATGACGGGTGTTTGCTTGAGCACCATGGGTGTGAGTTATTAAAATAAATCAAACCTCTGTCTGCCAATAGTGACGAGCAGACTGTCGCAATACCGTATCAAATTTATGGGCGATCACACCCCAGTCTTGTACGGAGTCTTGCGGGAGTGGGCGAGGATTATCGATTTGCGCAGCGATGCGGGATGTCAAAGCATGCACATCCCCGGGTGAAAACAACGCATCTGGCCGTTTTGCAAGCAAGGCAGCGGCTTCGCCAACGGCTGCGACAACAACAGGTAAGCGGCATGCGGTCATCTCGACAAGCTTCATCGGATGGCAGGAGCGCGCAAAAGCGCTGTCACGGTTACAAACCACACCCACATTCAGGGCACGGAACAGCAAGGCAACTTGGCTATGAGGCAAGTGACCTAAGTCAATTGCATCAGAGGGAAAAGCGTAAGCCAATTTACGATCGCGAGGCCCAGCCAAAACCAACCGAAGCGCGGGGTGGGTTTTCTTCAAGTGGGCATAGGCTTGAAATAAATCTTGAATGCCACGCGAATCGTCTAGCGCACCAGCTGTTCCAATCAAGGGCACATCAATGGGGAGATTCAATAAAAGTCGAGCTTCTGTTTGACTACAAGCCATAGCGAAGTTTTTCGGCACCCCGTTACCAATGATACTGATCCGCTGCTTTGAAACGCCCCGCTTCTGCAGGAGATCTGCCAATACACCGCTGATTGAAATGACTGCCTCCGCTCTGGCGCATGCCCTACGCAATGCGCACCTTAAACCAGGAATGTTTGTCAGGCCAAAAGCCTCATAGTCATCATAAAAATCCAAAACCACTGGAATCTTACGGCGCCGTGCCAAGCGCGCGCCTGCGACTAGATGCAATGCATCGGAGCTGGCCAACATGATTTCGGGCTGCCATGATCGTGCAATGGAACGCTGCGCTCCTAGCGCATCGCCAAAGAGAGCATCTGTTGAATACCAAGTAACGCCCTCTTCTACATTTCTCAGTGGCCCGCGCCGACGGTAAGAGCTCACCACAACTTGGACTTCATGCCCCAGCCGCGCCAAGCCCGTGGGAACTTCCCACAAGCGGCCATATCGATCTTCAAGCAAATCACGTCCCGTATATTGGCGCTTGCATAAAACGAGAATACGCATGGTTCTTTATACAGACGGATTGGACACGCTTCTCAATAGACGGAGATTGTCCGTGGCCACCTGCTGAATATTGAACCGAGACTCAACCAAAGCACGAGCATATCGGCCACGCGCCAAAACTTCTTCATCTGAAGCATCAAATATGTCCAGCAGTGCTATTTCTAATGTTGCCAAGTCGTTGGGTTCGCATACCCAGCCAGCGCCTTCCGCCACGCTCTGGTCAATGCCACCGCAGCGGGTGCACAGTACAGGCAGGCTGGCTTCCATAGCTTCGAGAGCAGAGTTGGACATACCCTCGTAAAGTGATGGAAGAACGAAAATGTCTGCATCTTGCAAAGCGCTGCGCACCTGTTCCGCCGTACATACGCCTGCAAAACTGACTCGTTCGATAAGGCCTAGCGCGACCGCCTGCGAATGTAATTGTGGCAGTAGCGCGCCATCACCCCATAGCGTAAGGTGAAAGTGCTTGCCTGCCGCTTGGCATGCAGCAAGGGCTGTGAGCAGCAGATCAATTCCTTTTTGTGGCTCCAACCGGCCTGTCCACACAAGTCTGCGCGTCGCAGCAACCGAGCTGCGCTCCAGTTTCGGCAGAAGTGGAATTCCGTTAGGAATTGTGCTGCGAGGTGGCTTGGTAATGCCCAATGCATTCAATTCATGGGCTATTTCCAAGTTAATCAGGTTGATGGCTGAAATTTCCTGGTTCAATCGTCTGCAAAAAAAACGCCACCCCGGGATCGAGCGGATGAAGCTTGCATCCCCCGCACCACGTGCATTAATAGGCACAGCAACCAAGGGCCAACGACAAAAACCAAGCCAGCGTAACAATGCCATCGCAATGGCGCCATCGCCCAGCCCGCGGCAATATACGACATCAAAATCTTTTTTGCGTTGCAAGACCAGCTTGAGCAATGAAAAAAAATAACCAAGCGCACGCCCTGCTCTGCCAGCTGTCTTCCAAGAGCGCAGGTGATGGGTGCGCACAAGACTTGCCCCTATTTGCTGCTGCCCTTTAGGGATGCGGTGCCCGGCAACTTCCACATGTGTGTTTTGCTGTGTCCAACATGCCACCAGACGCGATACCTGATTTTCTGCACCTCCCATGACGTGGGGGGGCAAGTTGGCCAGTACCAGGATACGTAAGCGCAGATCAACCATAACGTAGACTCCACAAGCGAAACATCAATACTGCCCACAAAGCATAACCATAATCCGCTTTTCCACTTTGATGCGCCTTGAATAAAACTTGGATACGCTTAGCGTCTAAGTGGGGTTCGTTTTCCAAAGCATGTGGTGCCAACAAGCTCGCCGACCATTTCTTCAACGGCCCTCGTAACCACTGAGAAACAGGCACATCGAAACCGTGTTTGCGCCGGTGTGCCGTCGCCGGGGGGAGCTGGCTTGCAGCCAGCTTGCGCAACAGGCACTTGCCTTGATCTTTATTGGCAAGCCAATGCAAAGGTAGTTGCCATGAAAAAGAAAGCAATCGCAGATCCAGCATTGGCACCCGCAACTCCAAGCCAGCCCGCATGCTGGCTCGATCAAGCTTGGTGTGAATACCTTCCGGCAAGGTAAAAGCTTGATCGAAGTAACGTAACTGTTCGCCTATGGGGGCTTGTAAAAGACAGGCAGGTAAACGTGGCCAAGCAGGGTCTTGCAAAAAAAGCGTCGCTGCTTTTGTTCGCATGCTGGGAAAACGCAACAAAGACATGGCATAACTTGGCACATCGCCTGAAGTAAGGCGAGTCGATTGCCGGATCAGCGCACGGCCTAGCCTGCCAGGGGGCAAACACTCTGCCAGAGTCTCCGCCCGTCGACATATCCAGCCCCGCAGGCGTGCAGGAGTGCGGGTCATCCATGGCCATAGGCGAGCCGCATCCAAGTAACGCTGGTAGCCATGAAACAACTCGTCGCCGCCATCTCCTGTCAGCACGACGCCAGCAATCCCTTTGGCGGCATGGCAAACCATCAGTGCGGGTAACTGCGCCGCATCGGCAAACGGTTCGTCATAAACTTCTGGCAGGCTTTCAACCAAATCCAATGCTGTATTGGATTGCAACGGCAAGACTGTGTGATGAACTCCCAGAAATTGAGCGGTGGCAGTTGCCGCAGAGGTTTCGTCCAATGTTGGCTCGTCAAAACCCACAGTGAATGCGTGCACTTTGCCGGGCGCCTGCTTGACCATGCTGGCGACGATCAGGCTGGAATCGATTCCGCCCGAAAGCAAGGCGGCGACAGGCACATCCGCATCCATTTGTGCGCATACTGCGTCATCCAGCAGCGATTGCAAGGTTTCCAGCGCTTCGCTTTCACTACCAGTCCAAGGGGATTGACGTGCTTGCTCGATTTCGCTGTCCAGTTGCCAATATGGTTGAAGCTGCTGGCAAAAGCCCCCGACGTCCTTTGACCAGGCTTGTGCAGGACGCAATTGCAGCATGCTTGCTGCCGGTAGCTTGAAAATCCCCGGATGGATACTCCAAGGAGCAGGGACGTAGCCCACTTCCAGCATCCACGTCAAGGCGGCCGGCTCCACATCATGGCGCCAAGCAGGATGCTGTCGAAAGGCACGCAGCTCCGAGCCAAAAACAATATCGCCTCCTACCCGACCAACATATAGGGGTTTTTCGCCTAAACGGTCCCGCGCCAAAGTCAATATGCGCGTTTGCCGATCCCAGGCGGCTAACGCGAACATGCCGGTACACCGCTGTAAAGCTTCTTTCACGCCCCATTGCGCAATGGCTTCCAACAAAACTTCGGTATCGGAATGCCCGCGCCAGTGGCGCCCCCCCGATTTTTCGAGCTCAGCGCGCAAGGCGCGATGGTTGTAAATCTCGCCATTGAAGGCCAGAACCCAGCGCCCATCCGCCGAATGCATGGGCTGGGCACCGGCAGCGGAAAGTTCCAGAATGCTCAGGCGCCTGTGCACCAGGGCCACACCCGCCTCGGCATCGGCCCAAATGCCCTGCGCATCCGGCCCCCGATGCGCCAGGGCCAGCCCCATCGCCGCCCCCAGCCTATGGGCATCATCCGCGCCCGGGCCAAGGATTCCAGCCAGTCCGCACATCAGCAATGCTCGCTTTTATTTGAAATCCGTGCGATTACAGTTTGACGAACTGACGCCCACTGTAATCAATGCGGTGCAGCAGAGCGCAAATTCCGTGCTCAGCCAAGTATTCATCTGTAGCCTCTCGCGCGCCTTGCCAGTGGCCATAATCATCTACCGCCACCACACCTCGCGATACCACGCGAGGAAAAAGATGGTCAAGCTCATGCTTCGTGGAGGCATACCAGTCCGTATCCAAGCGAAGATAGGCTATTTGCTCAGGCGCCTGTGCGGGAATGGACTTCTCGACATCCCCGGGAATCAGATGCATGCAACTCTCGGGATACCCCGTTGTCCGCAGATTTTTTCTTACTTCTTCAATGCCCGCCTCGCACCAGCGTTGCCCCTCCGGGCGTGCCAGCGAAGATTGATAGGTGCCCTTCGCAGATATTTTTTCATGATCGACATCCCTGGCTTCTGGCGGCGTCATCCCGGAAAAGGTGTCAAAAAGATAAAGCTCGCGCTTTGCCCCCATGTGCTGCAAGGCAAGCGCCGCAGCCATCATTTGCCCGCCCCGCCAGACCCCGCACTCGACTATGCAACCCGTTATTTTGTTCTTTTCAAGATATTCCACCGTAGAGATGGTTGCCAGTGTTCTTGCCACCCCCGCCATCGTGAATGGTCGCACCCGATAAAGAATGTCCTTCTGCCAGGCAGGAACATCGGCCAGCCGCTGCTCCCTGAGAAATGCACGAAACATTTTTATCGTCCCCAAAAACATCATTGCCAAACCTCGAATTTCAGATATCAGACAATCCAGCGCCCAATGAACCCATACCCCGCCAGCACACTCAATCAAGCCTCAGGATGTATATCTTGGTAGCCGAGCCCAGCAACTTCGCCAGAGGTTTGCGCACCGTCATCGGCAGCAACTCCGAAAAAAGAAAACTGCCGGAGTACACGATGCCAGCCGGCCGGACCTCGACCACCTTGAATCCGGCCCTGGAAAAAGTCCTTCGCCACCAGGCCTCGGAGAAAAACCAGGTCTCCGTCAGCAAGTTGCCCCGTTCCCCGTGCTTTTTCTGCCAGAGCATGGAGAGCGCTGATCCCGGATTCGGCATCGAACGGCTGACTGGAGAGCTGTCATGCCGCTTTGCACCTGATCGAAAGACAATCTGCAAGAAGCGCTTGAGCAGCCAAGGATAGTAGGTAAAAGTGGTCAAACAACGCCAAGCCGGCGTTGGCAGGACATGGATAGCCAGCCCGCCCGGCACGAGCACCCTCGCCATTTCCTCCAGCAAGGCGTCGATTGCCACGACATGCTCCAGGACATTCGAACTGAATACGACATCCATGGATGCCGTCGAAACCGGCAAGGTCTTTCCATCGTAATCCTTGACCGGGTATACCCGTTGCCGGGCATAGGCGCTTTCCGGAATGTCGATCGCGGTGACTTGGTAACCCAATGCCTCAAGCTGCGCTGCCTGTTGCCCGGTACCGGCACCGATTTCAAGCACCCTGGCAGCGGAATCTGCCGGCGGCATGAATTTGAGTATTTGCTCGAATTCATGCTCGCGTATCACCCGCAACCATTCCAGACTCATCTTGTCTCTCCCCTCCGTCTGCCAAGCAACAACCGCCCCCACAGCAAGGCCGCCAACAGCGATTCGGTCACCACCAGCGCCCAGGCGGCGCCGACGGCAGCTCTGTTACCTGCCCATGCCAGCATCAGGATCAGCAAAACCAGCAATGCCAGCAACTCATAACCAAAACGCCAGACTACCTGCCCGTATCCCAGCAAGATATTGGCGCCCAGGGTTCTCAGGCAATAGGCTGGCAGATAAAAGGCCATGACCTGCAAAGCTGGCACCGCCGCAGCAAAATCGGCGCCGAGAATCCATGGCAGCCCGTCTGCGCCAAGCCACAACACGCCCCCACTCAAGCAACCATAGGCCGCCACGCACAGCGCCAGCAAGCCAATCAGGCGCGTGTTGTCGATCTGCCCGGCACCGTGACGGAACAAGCGCGGCATGACCGCCGTAACCAGCGCATCCACCGGTGCCGCCAACAGGCTGGCAAAACGCTGCGATGCCGTGTAATTGCCTGCTGCGTCGGCACCGGCAAAACGCAGTGCCGCGGCCTTGTCCACCGCCCCCAGGGCAAGGCTGCTGGCCCAGATGGAAGACAGGCGCATGCCTTCCTTGAAGTCCGCAAGGCCAATCTTTGCTGAATCAGGCGGGGGACGCAGTTGCTTGCGGCAGCGATACAGCAGCCAGCCAGCGGCCAATATCGCGGCGGCTGCGTGCCAGCCGGCATACGCTGTGACACTGATCGCCTGCCCGCTCAACAGCATAGCCAAGATTGCCATGATTCTGGCCAGCGACATCAGTACCGGGGCAGCAGCCACCCGCCCCATTTGCCCTTGGGAGCCATAAGCAAAGGCCACGAAGCTCACTACCGGCATACAAAGCAGTTCCGCAATGGCGATGCACAGCAGGGCGGGCCAGGCAATATCCGGCAGCCACACGGCGCCAGCAAGCAGAAAAAGCAGGGCGAGCAGAAGGCTGCTGATTGCCTGCATGCGCACCGCCTGCGCCCAGCGTACGCCCAGCAACCCGGGGGCACGCGACACATCCTGATAAAGGCGTAAACCCAGGCCCGCCCCAGTAAAGCCGCTGAAAGCGATGGCCAGGCCGGCAGCGCCGGAAAATGCTCCGTATCCGGCCACACCCAGCAACCTGGCCAGCAAGATCACCCACAGCAGTTGCAAACCCAAGCGCGCCATGTTCCAGCACAGCACGATGAGTGTGCTGCGGGCCAATGAGTCGCCTCCAAAAATTGGATTGATACGCAGCGTGGAAATTAAAAGTTTTTTGGAAATTGACAATGGAAAGTGCCTATTATTTTTTGGTAATTCCAAAAATCTTTGTTAACTCATTGGTTATGATTTTGGATGGAGAGTCTTCAGGAATATTTCGCAAAACCCAGCGCCTCCCGGAGTTTTTTCTGGCAAAATCGGTCATTTCACCTGCCGCGAGACCGGAAATTTTCACAACATCACCCAATCCATCACTGCGCTCAGTTTCTCGCCTGAGTAAAAAGGTAGGCAGCCCCATCATGGCAGCTTCTTCTTGATTGCTGCCACCGTCTGTCAAAAGAAATGACGCCCCTAATAATAATTTAATGAAATCAGGATAATCCATACGAGGCACAAGCCTTAAGCCAGAAACTCTAGAGAGTCGCTGATCCCAGCCGGTACGGGTGAGCTTGGCGCGTGTGGCGGGGTGAAGAACAAAAATCAATGGGGTGATGGCTGCAGTCTCGGCAACTTCCCGCATTAGCTGTTCGAAGGTGTTTTTCTGAGATAGATTTTCATTCCGATGTAGGGAGACCACGCCATACCCACCATATCCGCCCTCAGGGTGTAAAGCGTGTTGTTGTAATGTCATACGTAGCGCGTCGCGTAGAGTGTTACCCTCTGTATTAACGACATGGCTTCGGATATGACGGAGGTTCTCGACGGCACTGGTATCTGGCGCAAAGTGCAGCTGGACTAAATACGCTACCCATCTTCGAATCAACTCTTCGGGAAAAGGCTCAAGCAGGCGAGCTGAGCGCAGTCCAGCTTCAATATGGGCCACGGGCACACCTGCCAAGCGTGCGGCCAAAGCACCAAACAGGGCGGAAGCAGTATCACCATGCACCAAAGCTACAGAGGCATGACGCCAATCTGGCGAGCGTATGCGCCGAACAGCCGCACTCCAGAACCTCAAGGTCCAGCGCAAAAAACTGACATGGGTATCGGCTTCAAAGCTGGGAACGATAGTTTCATCGGGAGGTTGGGTCTGGAACGATTTTTCCAGTAAATCAAAGGTTTCCGAATGCTGCCCGGTATATATGAGCCGATAGGCCAGTCCTTGACGATCCATTTCCGAAAGAACTGGAGCAGTCTTGATAAATTGCGCTTTGGTTCCAATGAATACTAGCGCATAGGGTCGAGTTTCGGAGGGAGCTGGCATGCGAAATTATGAAGAAACCAGTGAGTGAGTCATAACTTTGGTTATGCTGGGATGATATTTGATCCAGATTCAAGGCGCCCCCGCGTATCGACAATCAGCCGCGCATGCTGCTGTAGCATGCCGTAGTCAAAAGCGTCATGGTCTGTAGTCAGAATCAGGCAGTCGTGATCGCGAATGACTTTCGGCGTCAGGGCAAGGGATTGCAGATCGAAAGCATAGTCGCGCTTTTTGGGAAAACGGGGAATGTGTGGGTCGCTGTAATCAATATGCGCCCCCTTGGTTTGCAGCAAGTCTATGATCTCCATGGCGGGTGATTCGCGCGAATCATCAATGTTCTTTTTATAGGCCAGCCCGAGAATGAGGATGCGGCTGCCTTTGATGGCTTTGCCCCGTTCGTTGAGCGCGTCTGCGACTTTGCTCACCACCCAATGGGGCATGTAGTGGTTGATCTCGCCCGCCAGCTCGATGAAGCGGGTGTTGATGCCGTATTCGCGGGCCTTCCAGGTCAGGTAGAAGGGGTCTATGGGAATGCAATGACCACCCAGGCCGGGGCCTGGTTTATAGGGAACAAAGCCGAAAGGCTTGGTGGCAGCGGCATCGATCACCTCGTGGATATCGATGCCCATTTTATCGGCCACGATTTTCATTTCGTTGACCAGACCGATGTTGACGCTGCGGTGGATGTTTTCCAGCAGCTTGGTCATTTCGGCGGCGCGGGTGCTGCTGACGGGCACCATGGTTTTGATGGCATGCTGGTACAGCGCTTGGCCCAACTCCAGGCAACTGGAGGTGACGCCGCCGATGACTTTGGGGATATCCGCAGTGCCGTAGTGTGGATTGCCAGGGTCTTCGCGCTCTGGGCTGAACACCAAGGCGCAGTTTTGGCCAGGCAGCAGGCCCCGCGCTTGCAGGCGTGGGGCCAACACCTCTTCGGTAGTGCCAGGCCAGGTGGTGCTTTCCAGGCTGAGCAACTGGCCTTCGCGCATGTACGGGAGCATGGCTTCAACGGTGTGGATGATGAAGCTCAGATCCGGCTCTCGATGGCGAGTCAGGGGTGTGGGCACACAGATGATGAGGGCGTCGGCCTCATGGGTGCGCGTGAAGTCGGTTGTGGCCTCGAAGCCGTGTCTCCTGGCGGCTTCGACTTGCTTTGTGGTGAGGCGCTCTATGTAGCTGCGGCCTGCATTGAGCTGAGCGACTTTCGTGGCGTCGATATCAAAGCCGATCACGCGAATGCCGACTTCGCTGAATCGCAGCGCAAGCGGCAGACCCACGTAACCAAGGCCAAAAATGCCTATACGGATGCTTTTATCGGCTATGCGTTGGTGAAGAAGTTGAAGGACGCTCATGGGTTGGGAAGAAATTTGTAAGTTATTGAATATGATGGCTAACAATGAAAAGGCGATTTGTTACAAATTAACTTTTCTTACGGATCGAATGTAACGTACTAAAACTCAATCTCCAAGTGCAGCACCCATCGCCATTTGGAGTGCTGCCACGTTTAGAGCTTGCCAGCGTGTCGCTTCCAACAGGTTGTCCACCCGAGGTGAAGCAAGATGGAGGTTCTCAAGCCAAACCACCTGCTTCAGGAGTCCCCGGATGAACACCCACAAGAATGCCTCATTGACACCCAAAGGGCAAACCCATCTGGTCTCCCAGATGCCGTATTGTGTTTGGTCGCAGCGGCCCAGACAGCCGATATTAGTTGCCGTACTGCACCAAGTGGCAGCGCCGCTTCTTCGCTAGGGCGAAGCAGGTTTGCGCGATTGCAGCTCGTGCCCACAGCGCAGTCCCAGGCGCACTGATGCCGGCAAGATCAAGCACGCCGTAGCACTGCGGCGCACCCAGCGACTGACCTACGTGTTGAGAAACTACAGCTAGGAGTCAGCTAAGTTTGTTTCAACGCGGCTGGCGCACTACGGCGGCGTCGATGCCTTGTTGGTCGAATTGGCGCTTGATGTTGGCGGCGTCCTGGCTTTTGCCGAAGGGGCCTACGCGCACGCGGTAGATGGTCTGGCCCTGGCTTTCGCGGCTGGTGATGCGCGCGTCCCAGCCGTTCATGGCCAGGCGGGCGCGTTGGGCGTCGGCGTCGGCCTGGGCGCGGAATGCGCCGGCTTGCACGAAGTATTGGTAGTTGTCTGCCGCAGGGGCTGCTGTGGCAGGGGCCGGCGCGGGCTGTGCTGTGGCAGGAGTTGGGCGGTTGCCGACGCGGGCGGCCAGTTCGCCCAGGGGGTCGGAGCCGGGCTGGGCCACGGGGGCGACGGCCACGACTTCAGAGGGCGGCTCTGGTTCCACCGGGGGCTTGATTTCCTCGCGCGGTGGCGGGGGCAGGGTGCGCGATGGGGCCTGTGTTGGCGGCGTGCTGCTGCCGCTGGGGCGGCTGCCGGCCAGCGAGGCGTTGGGGTTCCAGCTGCGGTTGCGTTCTTGCTCGGTCGCGTCCAGCGAGGAGGGGCGGGTGTTGGCCTGGGTGTTGATGAAGGGCACCGGCATTTTCGAGACCATCAGCGCCACGGCAATGGCGATGGCAAAGCCGATGAGCAGGCCGATGAGGATCCCGGCGATGGTGCCGCCGCGCTGTGGGGTGCGGCCGCCGTGCCGCAGGGGGGTGTTTGCCATAGCCATAGCTGTGCAAGTGGAGTTGACGCCGTCGTGTGTTCGGTGTGACAGGCCCTAA
This sequence comes from Vandammella animalimorsus, assembly GCF_002288875.1. Lineage (NCBI taxonomy): Bacteria > Pseudomonadati > Pseudomonadota > Betaproteobacteria > Burkholderiales > Comamonadaceae > Vandammella > Vandammella animalimorsus. The sequence goes on from NZ_NTBH01000005.1 coordinate 113,826, forward strand.
ATCACATGGGCTGAATCACATGCGCTGCGGGGCGCTCACGCCCAGCATGCCCAGGCCGTTGCGCAGCACCTGGGCGGTGGCGGCGATCAGCGCCAGGCGGGCCAGTTTAACTGCTTCGTCCTCGACCAGAATGCGCTCGGCGTCGTAGTAGCTGTGGTAGCTGGCGGCCAGCTCGCGCAGATAGAAGCTGACGTCGTGCGGCGCAAAGCCGCGCGCGGCGGCGGTGAGCATGTCGGGGTACTTGGCCAGCTGCAGCATCAGCGCCTGGGCGGCGGGGGTGTCCAGCGGGGCCAGATCTGCCTGGGCCAGCGTGGCCGCGTCGCCGCCCCAGGCCTGCAGCACGGAGCAGATGCGCGCGTGCGCGTACTGCACGTAGTACACCGGGTTGTCGTTGTTTTGCTGCACGGCCAGATCGACGTCGAAGGTGTATTCGGTGTCGGGCTTGCGGCTGAGCAGGAAGAAGCGCACGGCATCGGCGCTGGTCCACTCGATCAGGTCGCGCAGCGTGACGTAGCTGCCGGCGCGCTTGCTGATCTTGACTTCTTCGCCGCCGCGCACCACGCGCACCATGGTGTGCAGCACGTAGTCGGGGTAGCCTTTGGGGATGCCGGCCTCCAGCCCTTGCAGGCCGGCGCGCACGCGGGCGATGGTGCCGTGGTGGTCGGTGCCCTGGATGTTGATGGCCTTGGCAAAACCGCGTTCCCACTTGGCCTGGTGGTAGGCCACGTCGGGCACGAAGTAGGTGTAGCCGCCGTCTTGCTTGCGCATGACGCGGTCTTTGTCGTCGCCGAAATCGGTGGTGCGCAGCCACAGCGCGCCGCCTTCCTCGTAGGTGTGGCCTTGGTCGATCAGGCGTTGCACGGTGCGTGCCACGCGACCGTCGGCGTACAGGCTGCTTTCCAGGTAGTAGTTGTCGAACTTCAGGCGGAAGGCCTGCAAGTCTTTGTCCTGCTCGTTGCGCAGATAGGCCACGGCGAACTGGCGCACGTTGCCCGCGTCCTGCGGGTTGCCGTTGGCGGTGAATTCGCGGTCGTCGGCGCGGACGGTTTTTCGGGCCAGAAAGTCGTCGGCGATGTCCTGGATGTAGTCGCCGTTGTAGGCGGCCTCGGGCCAGGCAGCGTCGCCGGGCTTGATGCCCTGGGCGCGCAGTTGCACGCTTTGGGTCAGGGTGTCGATCTGCACGCCGGCGTCGTTGTAATAAAACTCGCGCGTGACGTCCCATCCCTGGCTGGCCAGCAGGTTGCAGATGGCATCGCCCAGCGCCGCCTGGCGGCCATGGCCGACGTGCAGCGGGCCGGTGGGGTTGGCGCTGACGAATTCGACCACGACTTTCTCGGCCTGACCGGCTGCTGCGGGCTGCAGGCCAAAGGCATCGCCGGCCTGCAGCACTTCGCGCACGATGCCTTGCTTGGCCGCAGGCTTCAGGCGCAGGTTCAGAAAGCCCGGCCCGGCCAGTTCCAGGCTCTCGACCCATTGCTGATAGGCCGGCAGGGCCTGCAGCGCGGCCTTGAGCTGCTCGCCCAGGGCGCGGGGGTTTTGCTTCAGGGGTTTGGCCAGTTGCATGGCCGCGGTGATGGCCAGGTCGCCGTGCTCGGGCTGGCGGGGTTGCTCGAAGCTGGGCTTGACGGCTGCGTCTGGCGCCAGCTCAGCCAGCGCCTGGGCCAGGCCGGCCAGCAGTTCTTGTTTGATTTTCAGCATGGGCGAATTTTAGAGCCTGTGAGGTGCCCCACTGGGGCCGCCGCGGCTGGCGTGGCACCCCGGGCGCAGGCCGGTTGGCGGCGGCTACTGGCGGATTTCACCATCGCCCAGCACCACGTATTTGAGCGAGGTCAGGCCCTCGACGCCGACCGGGCCGCGGGCGTGGAATTTGTCGGTGCTGATGCCGATCTCGGCGCCCAGGCCGAACTCGAAGCCATCGGCAAAGCGCGTGCTGGCGTTGACGACGACGCTGGCCGAATCGACCTCGCGCAGAAAGCGCTGCGCGTGCACATAGTCGCGCGTGAGGATGGCGTCGGTGTGGTGGCTGCCGTATTCGTTGATGTGGGCGATGGCCTCGTCCAGCCCGGCGACGATCTTGATGCCGATGATGGGCGCCAGGTGCTCGGTGCGCCAGTCGGCCTCGCTGGCCGGTGCCACCTGGGCCGCTGGCGCGGCCTGCCGCACCAGCGGCTCGGCCTCGGGCGTGACGCGCATTTGCACGCCCTTGGCGGCATAGACGGCGGCGATGCGCGGCAGAAATTCTTGCGCCACGCCGCGCGCCACCAGCAGGGTTTCGGTGGCGTTGCAGGGGCTGTATTTCTGCGTCTTGGCGTTGTCGGCCACGTGCACGGCCTGCTCGATGTCGCAGGGGTCATCGACGTAGGTGTGGCAGATGCCGTCCAGGTGCTTGATGACCGGCACGCGCGCCTCGGCGCTGATGCGCTCGATCAGGCCCCGGCCGCCGCGCGGGATGATGACGTCGACGAACTGCGGCATGGTGATGAGCACGCCCACGGCGGCGCGGTCCGTAGTGGGCACGAGCTGCACGCCGTCCTCGGGCAGGCCGGCGGCGGCCAGGGCCTGGCGCACCAGGGCGGCCAGGGCCTTGTTGGATTCGATGGCCTCGGAGCCGCCGCGCAGAATGCAGGCGTTGCCGCTTTTGATGGCCAGGCTGGCCGCCTCGATGGTGACGTTGGGGCGGCTTTCATAAATCATGCCGAACACGCCCAGGGGCACGCGCATCTGCCCCACGCGGATGCCGCTGGGCTGCTGGCGCAGGCCGGTGATCTCGCCGATCGGATCGGGCATGGCCGCCAGTTGCTCGCAGCCTTGCGCGGCCGTGGCCGTGATTTGCTCGTTCAGCGTCAGGCGATCGAGCAGCGGCCCGGCCAGGCCATTGCCGCGCGCGCGTTGCACATCCTTCTCGTTGGCCTCCAGCAGGGCCGGCGCCTGCTGGCGCAGCAGGTCGGCCAGGGTATGCAGGGCCAGGGCCTTGTCGCGGGCGCTGGCGGTGGCCATGCGGGCGCTGGCGCGGCGCGCTTGGGCGCCGATGGCCTGCATGAGTTCGTGCGTGCTGTGGTCGTTCATGGCGGGGGCGCGGGGTGGATGGAGAAGCGCAATGGTTCAAAAGGCCCAGTCGTCGTCCTCGGTGGCCTCGGCCTTGCCCATCACGTAGCTGGAGCCGCTGCCGCTGAAGAAGTCGTGGTTTTCGTCCGAGCCGGGGTTCAGGCTGGCCATGATGGCCGGGTTCACGTCGGTCATGCTGCTGGGAAACAGCGCCTCGAAGCCCAGGTTCATCAGCGCCTTGTTGGCGTTGTAGTGCAGGAATTTCTTCACGTCCTCGGTCCAGCCCACGCCGTCGTACAGGTCCTCGGTGTACTTGACCTCGTTGTCGTACAGGTCGTGCAGCAGCTCATAGGCATAGTCTTTGACCTCCTGCTGGCGCGCAGCGCCGGCCTGGGCATAGCCTTGCTGGAATTTGTAGCCGATGTAGTAGCCGTGCACGGCCTCGTCGCGGATGATCAGGCGGATCAGGTCGGCCGTGTTGGTGAGCTTGGCGCGGCTGCTCCAGTACATCGGCAGGTAAAAGCCGCTGTAGAACAAAAAGGACTCCAGAAACACGCTGGCGACTTTGCGCATCAGCGGGTCGTCGCCGCGGTAGTGGCCGATGACGATCTTGGCCTTTTTTTGCAGGTATTCGTTCTCCAGGCTCCAGCGGAAGGCCTCGTCCACGTCGCTCATCGAGCACAGCGTCGAGAAGATCGAGCTGTAGGACTTGGCGTGCACGGCCTCCATGAAGCTGATGTTGGTGTAAACCGCCTCCTCGTGCGGCGTGACGGCGTCGGGGATCAGGCTCAGCGCCCCGACCGTGTTCTGCACCGTATCGAGCAGCGTCAACCCGGTGAACACGCGGATGGTCAGCTGCTGCTCTTGCGGCGACAGCGTGGCCCAGGATGGAATGTCGTTGGACAACGGTACCTTCTCGGGCAGCCAGAAGTTGGAGGTCAGGCGGTTCCAGACCTCCAGATCCTTCTCGTCCTGCACGCGGTTCCAGTTGATGGCCTGCACGAGGTTGGGCAGCAAGGTGGGTTCGTTCAGCGAGGGGATGGACATGGCAAGACCTGAGTGCAATACGGGACTGACGCAGCGCGCCCACAGCGCATGGCGCAGCGCAGCCACGTGCGCCTGGGGCGCAAAACAAAAGTGCGAAGTCTACCCGCTTGGCCTGGCGCACGGCGCTGGCGGTGGCGGGATCAAAGCCTACTTCGAACCCGGCGGCGGGCGCAGGCGATCGAGGTGCAGCGGGTGCTGGCGAAAGCTCCCCAGCTCGGCGGGCGGCTCTTCATGCGCGTGGCGGTGGCCGGCGTGATCGTGCCCGCCATGTGCGCCATGCTCGTGCTCGTGCTCGTGCCCGGCATGCAGCACGTGGCTGACCACGGCCACCAGCAGCATGCCTGCCAGCAGCCAACTGACCTGCAGCGCCGTCTGTCGCGCCGTCAGTTGCAGCTGCAATTGCGGCACCAGATCGGCCAGGGCCACGTAAATAAAGCTGCTGGCTGCTACCACGAGCAAATAGGGCAGCCATTGCGCATCGAGCAGCCCCAGCAGCCCGTAGCCCATCAGGCCGCCCAGTGCCGTCATGGAGCCAGCGACGGACACCTTGATGCGCGCGGCCCGATGGCGCTGCGCCGCCGGGCCTTCGCTGTGCTCGGCCAGCACGATCAGATCGCCAATGTGGTGCGGCACCTCGTGCGCCAGCACCGAAAAGGCCGCCAGCAGGCCCACGCGCCAATCGACCAGAAAGGCCGAAGCGATCAGCACCCCATCGCCAAAGCAATGCACGCTGTCGCCGGCCAGGATCGACCAGCCGCCGGGCTGGCGCTGGCGTGCGGCCCCAGGCAGGTGTGGATGCGAATGTGAATGATGGGATGGGGCCCCATGCCCAGCGTGGGCGTGATGTTCGTGCCCGTGATGCCAGAGCTCGGCCTTGTCCAGCAGGAAGAAAGCCACCAGCCCGGCCAACAGCACCGTGAACAAGGTGTGCAGATCGGCCGATGGGCTTTCCATGGCCTCGGGCAGCAGGTGCACGAAAGCCGTGGCCAGCAGAGAGCCGGCGGCAAAACTCAGCAAATGGTGGCCTTGTACGCGCGCGCCCTGGGCCATGACGCCCAGCCGGATCAACAGGGCCGCAAGCCATACGCTGCCCACGCCAGCCAACAGCGTGGCCAGCAAAATCTGTCCCAATGTCATAGCAGGCCAGGCTGAGAGTGTGTCGCTGCGCGCGGCCATGGCATGAGCAGGCGACATTCAGCCTGCATTCTGGCCAGCAACAGAAGGTTATCAATAACAACCGATCATTATATTCGGCCTGCCCCGCGCAGATGCTGGCACAGGCAGTGCCGCGCGCCAGTCGTGCCATAATCGCCCGCTTTGCAGAGAAGCGCTTTCGACCTCCCGGGATGCTTTTGTCAAAAGAGCATCTCAACCCCTCGCAGGAGGAGAAGCACAAGCGTGGCATTGTCAAAAATGCCCGTGCGGCTGTAGCTCAGTGGATAGAGTATTGGCCTCCGAAGCCAAGGGTCGTGGGTTCGATCCCCGCCAGCCGCGCCAGCCATGGTGCAGCCCACCGCATTCGTTGCGGTGGGCTTTTTTTTGTGGGTTGCTGCGCGGTGGGCGCGGCGCGCGCACCGTGTACATTCAGCGCCCAGGCGCGGCCCAATCGCTGCCGCCTGGCACTCACTCGGGCAATGCCCGGGCCACTGCCCTTGCCGAAACTGCCATGACCGACACCTCCTCGCCCCATTTGCCTCATTGGCCCGGCGGCCTTGACGCTGCCGAGCTCAGCGCGCTACAGGCGCGCATCGACCAGGCGCAAGCGCTGTTTCGTGAATGGACCCAGCTGCTGCCGCGTCTGCAAGAGGCGCAGGCCGATTGGCAGCGCGGCGAGCAGATCATGCGGGCGCTGGCGGATTTTTATTTCAACGGCGATTACATGCGCGGCGTCAACGCCATGGAGGGCGGCGCCAGCTTCCGGCTGGAAACGCCGGGCGAGCACAGCGTGATGGCTGAGGACACGCTGTGGAACGCCTTCCATGAGCAGCAAGCCCTGGCCTGGCAGCGCCTGCGCGCGGCCATCGATGTGCTGGACCGGCAGGATGGCGGCGCGGCGGCTGCGCCAGCCGATGCCCCTGACCTGCCCGATTCAGGGCCGCAGGGTTCGCCAGGGATTGGTTGAGTCAGGCCGAGTGCCGCAGGCCAAGTCAAAACAACCTCGCGCCGGCCGCAAGGGCTGTGCGGCTCAGGCCGCGTCGAATTCGCTCAGCGGCTCAAAATGCCGGCCCCGCAGCACCAGGCGGGTGGTGCCGGGCATTTGGCGTTGCTGCTGGGGGTGCAGCGGATCGCCCGGCAGGCAGATCATGCGCTGGCCGGCGTCGTCCACGCTGACGGGGGCAATGCAATAAGGCGTTTGCGCCCGCGCATAGGCCAGCAGCTCGGCCGCGCTGGCAAAGCGGCCCAGGTGAGCCAGGGTCATGATCTGCGGCGGGGCCAGCAGGATTTCACGCTGCTGGTGGCGCTGCAGAAAATCGCCTGGCGTGGCCCAGTGCAGGCTCTGGGCCTCATGGCCATCGGCTTCGGGGCTTTGGCCGGGCATCAGCTCGGCAATGAAAAACCAGGTGTCAAAGCGCTTGAGGCTCATGTTGGGCGTGGTGGGGGTGATCCAGCGCGAGAGCGGTTGCAGATCCCGCACGCAGGCCTGCAGGCCCTGCTGCGCCAGCGCCTCGCGCCAGGCCATGCCTTGAGCCAGGGCCTGGCGGGCGCTGGCCACAGCCTGTGCGCTGGCAGGCTGGGCTGCAGGGGTGTGCAGCAGGCCGACTTCCTCCAGCGTCTCGCGCAGTGCCGCGCCGTACAGCCGGGCGATGTGCGTGGCATCGCGGTCGTCGTCAGGCAGGCGCGGCGCCAGATTGGGCCAGTGCGCGGCAAAGCCGCTGTGCTCGGCAATGGCCTCGTCGCCCGGCTCCACCTTGCCGCCGGGGAACACCAGTGCGCCAGCGAAGTTGCGCACCCCGGCAGCGCGTTCGGTCAGCAGCACCTCGAAACCGCCGCCAGGCCCGGGGCGCAGCACGATCATGCTGGCCGCAGGCAGGATGGTGGCGGGAGCGTTTTCGGGCGGGGGCGCAGCGGCGTGGTCGGACATGGCAATGGCAGTGGTTGTGGGTATGATCGCGCCCGTTTTTGATTCAGGCGCTCAGAACCTGTTTTTCAGGCGCTGAATGATACGGACGAAGGAATGGCAATGGCATTGGATTTTGCAGGGCGCGTGGCGATTGTGACGGGCGCGGGCGGCGGCCTGGGGGGCGCGCATGCGCTGGCGCTGGCGCGGCGTGGCGCCAAGGTGCTGGTCAACGACCTGGGCGGTGACGTGCACGGCGTGGGCGGCAGCGGCTCGGCCGCGCAGCAGGTGGTCGATGAGATCGTCGCCGCCGGCGGGCAGGCGCTGGCCAATGGCGCTTCCGTGACGGATTTCGAGGCCGTGCAGGCCATGGTGGAGCAGGCCATGCAGGCCTGGGGCCGTGTCGATGTGCTGGTCAACAACGCCGGCATTTTGCGCGACAAGACCTTTGCCAAGATGGACCTGGCCGACTTCCGGCTGGTGCTGGACGTGCATTTGATGGGCGCGGTGCACTGCGCCAAGGCCGTCTGGCCGCACATGGTGGCGCAGCAATATGGCCGCATCGTGATGACGACCTCCTCCACCGGGTTGTATGGCAACTTCGGCCAGTCCAACTACGGCGCGGCCAAGCTGGCGCAGGTCGGGCTGATGCAAACCCTGGCGCTGGAAGGGGCCAAGCACGGCATCCGCGTCAATGCGCTGGCGCCCACGGCGGCCACGCGCATGACGGCTGGCCTGCTGCCCGAGGACGTGCTGGCCCAGCTCAGCCCCGAAGCCGTGGTGCCGGCCATGCTGGTGCTGGCGCACGAGGACGCGCCCACGCGCACCATCTTGTGCGCCGGCGCAGGCAGCTTCGAGGCGGCGCACATCACCCTCACGCAGGGCATCCACCTTGGCCTGGGCGAGGACGTGGATAGCCAGTTGGCCCAGCGCCTGGAGCAGGTGCTCGAGCGCGCTGGCGAGCGCGTGCCCAGCGGCGGCCATGAGCAGGGCGAGGTGGAAGTGCAAAAGGCCCTGGCGGCGCGCGCTGCGCGGCATTGAGCCCGCGCGCTTCGCCCCATCCCTCCCCACACATCCTCTGTTGCAGCAGCGAGCGCCCATGAGCATCCAATGGTTTCCTGGCCACATGCACCTGACCCGCAAGGCCATTGGCGAGCGGGTCAAGACCATCGACGTGGTCATTGAGATGGTCGATGCGCGGCTGCCGGCCTCCAGCGCCAACCCCATGCTGCGCGAGCTGCTGCAGCACAAGCCCAATCTGAAAGTGCTCAACAAGGCCGACTTGGCCGACCCTGAGCGCACGCAGCAATGGCTTCAGTGGTACGGCCAGCAACAGCAGACCCGCGCCGTGGCCATGGACAGCCACCACAGCGCCCCGGCGCGCGCACTCATCGAGGCCTGCCAGGCGCTGGCGCCCGGGCGCGGCAGCATGGACAAGCCCATGCGCGTGCTGATCTGCGGCATCCCCAACGTGGGCAAATCCACGCTCATCAACACCATGGTGGGCAAGCGCGCGGCCAAGGCCGCCAACGAGCCGGGCGTGACGCGGCGCGAGCAGCGCTTTGCTCTGCAGGATGGCTTTTACCTGTTCGACACCCCCGGCGTGCTGTGGCCGCGCATCATCGTGGCGCAAAGCGGCTACAACCTGGCGGCGGCCGGCTCCATCGGGCGCAACGCCTTTGACGACGAGCTGGTGGCGTTGGAGCTGCTGGCCTACCTGCAGCGCCATTACGCCGCGCTGCTGCTGGCGCGCTACGCCGTCGCGCCCAGCGCAGATGCGCTGGCCCAGCTGCCCGACCACGCGCTGTTCGAGGCCATCGGCCGCCAGCGCGGCGCCTTGCTGCCAGGCGGGCGCATCAACGCGCAGAAAACGGCCGAAATCATCTTGCAGGACTTTCGCAGCGGCGCCATCGGCCGCGTGACGATCGAGACGCCCGCCGAATTCGAAGCCTGGCAGGCCACGGGCGAGCGCCTGGATGCCGAGCGCCAGCTGCGCAAGGAGCAGGCCGAGCAGCAGCGCCAGCAAAGCAAACGCCGCCGGCGCTGAAACCGGTGCCAATGGCAGCAGCCTGAAGTGGTAAAAAGCACGCTACAATGCGCGCTTGGCCGGTTTAGCTCAGCTGGTAGAGCACCCGCCTTGTAAGCGGTAGGTCGTCAGTTCGAATCCGACAACCGGCACCAAACCACAAGCCCACATGCCAAGCATGTGGGCTTTTTTTGTCTGCGCGATGCCAACGCGCTGAATGCGGCTGCCGTGCGGTGTGGCCAAGGTCAGCCCAGCCCCTGGCATGGGTAGGGCCAGCCTTGCGCAGGCACGCCAGGTCTGGCAGCGCTCCATAAAATACGCAGGTTCTGGGCGGCGCATCGTTTGCAAGCCCCGCTCATACTGCGGCGTGTGCCGCTTTGCATTTGTCCCCACGCACTTCGTTCGATTCTGGCCATGACACCGGTTTCCCCGCCCGATGATGAGGACGGCCAAGGGCCTGTGTCCAAAGGGCCGACCTCCCTGCTGGAGCGTGCGATGGCCAAGCTGCAGCGCCCAGGCCCGCTGGCCTTGCTGCCGACCTGGTTGCGCAGGGCGCAGATGCCGCGCAGGCAGCATGCCGGCACGGCGCTGGATTCGCTCGAGTCGCAAAGCCCGTCGCTGCTGCAGGACATGCCCGATGCCACTGGCCCGGATGCGGGCCACCATATCGTGCACGGCGTGGCCGGCTCCGGCAAGACCCGTATGCTGCGCGCCCATCTGGCCTATCTGGTGCAGCAGTATGCGGCGCGTGGCATCCATGAGCCGATTCTGGTGCTGTGCTACAACGAGCCGCTGGCGGTTTGGCTGCAATACGAGCTGATGCGCCAGGGCCTGTCGCCGCAGCAGGTGGTGGTGCGGCACTTCCACCGCTGGTGCCGCGAGCAGTTGATTGCCTACCATCTGGAGTTGCCGCCGCGCAGCATGCCGGCCTCGGCGCAGATCAAGAACATCGTCGAGCGCGTGCTGCGTGCGCTCTCCGACGGGTCCATTCCTGCAGGGCAGTATGCGGCGGTGCTGGTTGACGAGGCGCACGATTTTCCAGCCAGCTGGCTGGGCGTGCTCACGCAGCTGCCCACGCCGGCGACCAACCACTTGGTGCTTTACTTTGATGACACGCAAAGCATCCTCAAGCGCAAGCGCACCGGGCTTGTGCAGTTGCACCAGCATGGCATTGATACGCGCCAAGTGCAGCATTTGACGCTGAACCAGCGCAACCCCGAGCCCATCTTCAATGCGGCACTGCACATGGCGGGCACGCTGGCCGCGCCTATTGAGGCTGGGCCGCAAGGCATTCCGCGCCTGAAGCCGCGCAGCAGCGGTCGCTCGGGCGATTCGGTGCTGCTGTTCCCGGCCCCAAGCCTGCGCGCCCAGGGGCGTAAAGTGGCCGAGCTGCTGCTGCAGGCGCGCCGTGAGGCGGGCATCGCTTGGGGCCAGATGGCGGTACTGTGTGACAACCGCTTCCAGCTCGATGTCTGCCACGGCGCGCTGCGCTACCAGCACATCCCCCACCAGATGCGCCGCGGCACGGGCGAGTTCGATCCAGCGGCCGATACGGTCAAGCTCATGAGCCTGCAGGCCTGCGCCGGGCTGGAGTTCGAGCTGGTGGTGATCGTCGATTCGGCTGAGGTTCCGGCCAACCAAGAAGGCATGGAGGACCGCCAACGGCGCCTCTACATTGCCGCCACCAGGGCCAAGCGCAAGCTGTACGTCGTCAGCTTGCAGACTGCAGCGGCATGAGTTTGTGGATGATCCCTGCACAGCTGCAGGGATTGTCCGCAGGCGCTCAATGCTCCCAGATCACATCCTCTTGCGCGCTGGCGGCGGCGGCCAGCAGCTGCAGCAGCGGCAGGGCGCGGTGGCGCAGCGCCACGCGGTCTTGCGGCTGCTCATCATCGGGCGCGGGCGCTGCCTGGTCGGCCGGGGGCGCTTCGCTGCCGGCGGCTTCCTCCTGGGCGATGGCCCGCTCAATGGCCTGCTGGGCAGCGGGGATCTGCGCCAGCGTGATGATGCCCGTGGCGGCATCGTCCTTGCCGATGATTTTCAATAGGCGCTTGGCATCGGCATCCAGATACTGCAGCGGGGCGCTGGAGCGGGCAATGAAACGGTACATGGGGGCGGTTCTCCGTGAATTTGAAGCCAAAGTGGCGACCATGGCACTGCGCCATGGTTGTGGGTGGGCCAGCTTATCACTGGTCGAAGGGTGCATAACACGCTCTAACCGGGGCCTTGCAGCCAGGCCAGCCACAGGGGCAAGCTCAACAGGGCCAGCAGGGTTTGCGTGGTGATGAGCGTGGCCATCAGGCGCGCATCGCCGCCCATTTGCCGGGCCATGATGTAGGCGTTGGGGGCCGTGGGCAGCGCCGCGTAAAAGCACGCCGCCAGTGTGCTGGCGGCGCTGGCTTGCAGGGCCTGGCAGGCCAGCCAGGTGATGGCCGGCAGCGCCAGCAGCTTGGCGATGTTGGTGCCCACCACGGCCCAGGGCTGCGCGCCCTGCAGGCGAAAGTCCAGCCCGCCGCCCACGCACACCAGCCCCAGCGCCATGGCGGCATTGCCTAAAAACAGCAAGGTCTGGGCCGCCGCCTGTGGCAGCGGCCAGCCGCCGGCGTTGTAGAGCAGGCCAGCCAGCGTGGCCAGGATGATGGGGTTGCGCAGCAGGCCGGCGGCAATGCGCCGGGCCGTGGCGCGCTGCCCGCTCCACCAGGTCAGCGCGACGATGGCCACCACATTCACGACCGGCAGCGCGATGGCCAGCGCCAGCATCACCAGCGCCGCCACATCGGCCGGAAAGACAAAGCCCGCCACGGCCAGGCCGAAATAGGTGCTGGGCCGGATGGCGCCCTGCACCACCGAGGAGCGCGCCGCATCGGGCAGCTGCTGCGCCAGGCGCAGGCCCAGCAGGCACAGCAGCAGCACCAGTGCGCTGGGGCCCAGCACCAGCAGCGCCAGCTGATGCACGGCCTGCCAGTGCAGCTCCAGCTGTGCGGTGCGCAATAGCAGCAGCGCCGGGAAGGCCACGTAAAAGCTGAACCACTCCAGCGCCGGAAACAGCGCCGCCGGCGCTTGCGGCAGCCGCCGCAGCAGCACACCCAGCGCCAGGATGAGAAAGACCGGGGCAATGTGGCCGAGCATGGCAGCGCCTCGGTGCCTGCTGCCTGCTTCAGGCCGATGCGGCAGCCAGCAGCACCACCGCCTGGGCCTGCATGGCCTGGCCCTGGCCCACGGGGCCGAGCTTTTCGGCCGTCTTGGCCTTGATGTTGACCTGCGCGGCCTGCAGGCCCAGCGCGGCGGCGATGTGCTGGCGCATGGCGTCGATGTGCGGCGCCAGCTTGGGGGCCTGGGCGATGATGGTGCTGTCGATGTTGACGATGCGCCAGCCCTGCTGCTGCACGCGGCGATAGGCCTCTTGCAGCAACACGGTCGAATCGGCGCAGCGGAAGGCCGGGTCGGTGTCCGGGAAGTGCCGGCCGATGTCGCCCAGGCCCGCGCCGCCCAGCAGCGCGTCGGTCAGCGCGTGCAGCAGCACGTCCGCGTCGGAGTGGCCCAGCAGGCCCTTGCTGTGGGCGATGGGCACGCCGCCGAGGATCAGTGCGCGGCCCGGCACCAAGGCGTGGGTGTCCCAGCCTTGGCCGATGCGCAAGGCAGGCAGGGCAGGCAAGGGTGCAGGCGTCGTGGCGTTGGCTGCGTTGTCGGGGTTGGCAGTGGGCGTGGATGGGGCGTTCATGGGCAGGGTGCGGGGGGGCTGGCTGGAGGGCGGGCGGCTATGGCCGCACGGCGGCGGGCGTGGTGGTCGCGGCGGGGGCGACCTGACCCTGCTGGCGCGCGCGCAGCAGGGCCTCGGCCAGGGCAAAGTCCTCGGGGTAGGTGATCTTGATGTTGTGCGCGCTGGAGGGCACCAGCAGCGGCTGCTGGCCCAGGGCCTCGATGGCGCTGGCCTCGTCGGTGATGGCGTCCAGATCGGGGCGCGCCAGCGCCTGGCTGAGCAGTTGCAGGCGAAACAGCTGCGGCGTCTGCGCCAGCCATTTGCCGCTGCGCGGCACGGTTTGCGCGCTGCGCGCTGCGCCGTTTTGGGCGGCAGGGGGCTGCGCCTGGGCCTGTTGCTTGAGGGTATCGGGCAGCGGCAGGGCCAGCAGGCCGCCGACGGCATCGCCCAGGCAGGCATCGAACAGGCGCTGCACCAGCGCGGGCGTGAGCAGGCAGCGCGCCGCATCGTGCACCAGCACCCAGTCCTGCGGCTGCGCGCCGTAGGCCTGCTGCAGCACGGCCAGGCCGTTGCGCACCGATTCGGCGCGGCTGGCGCCGCCCACGGCATGGGCCTGCACGCGCGGCAGGGCGTGCTCGGGCAGTTGCTCAAACTGCGTATCGCCCGGCGCGATGACCACGGCGATGCGCTCGATGGCGGGCACCTGCAGCAGGGCCTGCAGCGTGTGCGCCAGCAGGCTCTGGCCCAGCAGGCGGCGGTATTGCTTGGCCTGCGGCGCGGCCTGTGGCGTCTGGCCCGGGGCGCCGGCGCTGGCGCGCTGGCCGATGCCGGCGCTGGGCACCAGGGCCCAGATGCGGTTGATGCTGGTGCTTTGCGTAGCTGTGGTGGCGGGCGATGGCGGGGCGGCGGGCGGCATGGGCGCGATTGTAGGAAGCGTTTGCGGTCTTTGCGCCAGGGCAGGCTGGCCGCTTATCGGTGGTCGTTCACTTGGGGGCGGCGGCCTTGCGGGCGAATTCTTCGCGCAGCGCGCGCAGTTTGGCGCGCGGGTCCTCGCGGGCGGTGCCGGGGTCCAGCTGCATTTCGGCGATGAAGCGGCTGGGCTGGGCGGGCACCCAGTCGCGCCCTTTCTTGCGTCGTCGCGCCCAGCTCACGGCCAGGGTGCGCTGCGCGCGGGTGATGCCTACGTACATCAGGCGGCGCTCTTCTTCCAGGCGGCGCGGATCGGCGGGGCTGTCCTCGCCCTGCTGGAAGGGCAGCACGCCTTCGTTGACGCCGGCCATGACCACGTGCGGCCATTCCAGGCCCTTGGCGGCGTGCAGCGTCGAGAGGGTGACGACGTTTTGTTCCTTTTCCTGCTCGGTCAGGGTCGAGAGCAGGGCGATGGTCTGGGCCACTTCAAGCAGGCTTTTGGCCGGGCTGGCCAGGCCGCCAGCGCCGCTGGCCATGTCCGGCGCGTCCAGCTCGCCGCCGGCGCGCTGGGCCATCCAGTCGCAAAATTCCTGCACATTGGCCCAGCGGTTGGCGGCAGCGGCGGGGGTGTCGGATTGGTCCAGCAGGTAGTTCTCGAAGCGGATTTCCTCCAGCCAGTCGCGCAGGAACTGGCGCGCGGCCTCGCGCCCGATGGCGTGGCGCGCGCGGTATTGCAGCTCGCCGAGCTGACGGCCGAATTCCTGCAGGCCGCCCAGCGCGCGCGCGCTGATGCGCGCCGGCAGCATGGGGTTGAACAGCGCCTCGTGCAGGCTGGCCTTGATCTGCCCGGCGAAGTCGCCCAGCTGCGCCAGGCTTTGGTGGCCGATGCCGCGGCGCGGCGCGGTGATGGCGCGCACAAAAGCCGGGTCGTCGTCCTCGTTGCTCCAGAGCCGGAACCAGGCGCACAGATCCTTGATTTCGGCGCGGTCGAAAAAGCTGGTGCCGCCCGAGACTTTGTAGGGGATGCTGGCCTTGCGCAGCGCCTTCTCCAGCGGCTTGGCCTGGTGGTTGGCGCGGTAGAGGATGGCGAAGTCGCGCCACTCGGGCAGGGGGTTGGCCGCGCGCAGGCTTTGCAGCCGCGCGACGATGCGCTCGGCCTCGTGCTCTTCGGAGTCGCAGTCGATCACGCGTACGGGCTCGCCCTCGCCCAGCTCGGAGTACAGCGTCTTGGGGAACAGCTTGGGGTTGGGGCCGATGACGTGGTTGGCCGCGCGCAGGATGGCGCTGGTGGAGCGGTAGTTCTGCTCCAGCTTGATGACGCACAGCGCGGGGAAGTCCACCGGCAGCTTCTTCAGATTCTCCAGTGTCGCGCCGCGCCAGCCGTAGATGGACTGGTCGTCGTCGCCCACGGCGGTGAAATGCCCGCGCTGGCCCACCAGCAGCTTGAGCAGCTCGTACTGCGTGGCGTTGGTGTCCTGGTATTCGTCCACCAGCACGTGGCCCAGGCGCGCCTGCCATTTTTCGCGCACCGCCTCGTGCTGGCGCAGCAGCGTCAGCGGCAGGCCCACCAGGTCGTCGAAGTCCACGCTCTGGTAGGCGCTCAGGCGCTCCTGGTAGCGCGCCATGACGGCTGCGGCCACTTTCTCGGTCTCGTCCTGCGCGGCCTGCAGGGCCTGCTCGGCATTCAGGCCCTCGTTCTTCCAGCGGCTGATGGTCCATTGCCACTGGCGCGCCAGCGCGCTGTCTGTGGTGCCGCCGCATTCCTTGAGGATGGACAGCACGTCGTCGCTGTCGAGGATGCTGAACTGCGGCTTGAGCCCCAGCAGCGCGCCGTCCTCGCGCACCATGCGCACGCCCAGCGCGTGGAAGGTGCAGATCAGCACCTCGCGCGCGGCCTTGCCGATCAGGCCGCGGGCGCGCTCGCGCATCTCGGCGGCGGCCTTGTTGGTGAAGGTGATGGCGGCAATGCGGCTGGGCGCCAGCCCGCTTTGAATCAGGTGGGCGATCTTGTGCGTGATGACGCGCGTCTTGCCAGAGCCTGCGCCGGCCAGCACCAGCGAAGGGCCGTGGATGTGGTGCACGGCCTGGGTTTGGGCAAGATTGAGTCCAGCAGACATGGGGCGCTCTGAAAAAACAAAGGCGTGGCCGCAGGTGCGGCACACGCAAAGGGCCGCCATGATAGCGGCCCGCGCCGACCCCGCAGGGGGCTGCAGCGTTTGGCCTGAATGCCATGCCGCGCGGCCAGGCCGTTCCCCGATATATTCGCGCCCATTGCCCCAATGGCCCCGATCGCCCCCGCCTGCCCGTGCCCCAAAGCCCCGACTCCACCCCGCCCATCGCCCCCGGCATCGTCAGCCTGCACAGCAACCGCACCGAGGCGCTGGCCCAGGCCCTGGCGGCCTGGATGCGCCAGCACCCGCTGCAGGCGCTGGAGCAAGAGGTGGTGCTGGTGCAAAGCCAGGGCATGGGCGAATGGCTGAAGATGGCGCTGGCGCGCCAGCTGGGCATCAGCGCCGCTGTGCAAATGGAGCTGCCCAGCCGCTTTGCCTGGCGCATGTACCGGCGCATCCTGGGCCCGCAGCAGGTGCCACAGCACACGCCGCTGGACAAGGCCGACATGCTTTGGCGGCTGATGCGCATCCTGCCGGCGTTGCTGGGCGAGGCGTCCGCGCCGCTTGCTGCGCTGCCTGCTGAGCCCCCTGATGAACCGATCTGGCAGCCACTGCGCCAAAGCCTGCAGGCTGCGCAGCGGGCGCTGGCCGGCCAGGCGCAGAAGGGTGACGGCCCTGCCGCGCCGCCCGATCCGGAGCTGGCCCAGCACGCGCTGTACCAGCTGGCCTCGCGCATTGCCGATTTGTTCGACCAGTACCAGGTCTATCGGCCCGATTGGCTGCAGGACTGGGCCCAGGGGCGCGAGCAGCTGGCCCCCTTCCTGAGCAGCCAGGCCCAGCCGCTGCCGCCCGCGCAGCGCTGGCAAGCTGCGCTGTGGCGCGCGCTGCTGCACAGCCTGGATGCGGCCCAACAGCAGGCCATCCGCCCGCGCCTGCACCAGCGCGCGCTGGCGCAATTGGCGCAGGGCGGCCCGGCCCAGCCGCTGCCGCGCCGCATCATGCTCTTTGGCGCATCGCACCTGCATGTGCCAGTGCTGGAATTGCTCACCGCCCTGGGCCGGCATGCGCAGGTGCTGCTGGCCGTGCCCAACCCCTGCCAGATGTACTGGAGCGATGCCGTGCCGGGGCGCGAGCTGTTTGCCCGCCTGTTGCGCCAGACTGCAGACCAGCGCAGGCCTGAGCAGCAGCTGGCGGCCATCGAGCTCAGCGCCATGCACGCCCATGCCAACCCGCTGCTGACCACCTGGGGCCGGCAGGTGCGCGATTTCGTGCGCCTGCTCGAACACTACGAACAGCAGGCCCTGGCGCAGCAGCAGGGCCAGGGCCTGCCGCGCATCGACCTCTACGACACCGATGCCGATACCGAAGCCGACGCAGAAGCCGCTCCCAGCATGTTGCGCCAGGTGCAGCAGCACATCCGCGATCTGCTGCCATTGAGCGAGCCGCTGCGCACTGCGGCGCTGGCGCCGCAGGACCGCAGCATCTGCTTTCAGATCGCGCACAGCCCGGTGCGCGAGCTGGAGGCCCTGCACACCCACTTGCTCGAACTCATGCTGCCCGGCGGTGCGGCACCGGGCGCTGCGTCGGAAGCCGCTGGCTCAGCCCAACAGCCCGTGGCGCCGCGTGAGATCGTCGTCATGGTGCCCGACATCGCCCAGTACGCGCCCCTGATCCGCGCCGTGTTCGGGCAATACGGCCCGCAGGATGCGCGCCACATCCCCTTTGCCATTGCCGACCTGGGCGCGCAGGCCGTCAGCCCGCTGGTGCAGGCCGTAGAGTGGCTGTCGCAGCTGCCGCAGCAGCGCGCCAGCCTGTCGCAGCTGAGCGACCTGCTGGCCGTGCCGGCCGTGGCGCAGCGCCTGGGCCTGGACGATGAAGGCGTGACCGCACTGCAGGCCTGGATGCAGGGCAGCGGCATCCGTTGGGGGCTGGACGGGGACCACCGCCAGCGGCTCGGGTTGGCGCACATGGGCGCGCAAAACAGCGCCTGGTTCGGCCTGCAGCGCATGCTGCTGGGCTATGCCAGCCACCAAGGTTGGCGGGGGCTGGCGCCCTATGAGGAAATCGGCGGCCTGGCCGCTGGCCACGTGGGCGCGCTGGCCCATCTGGTGCAGCGCTTGCAGCACTGGCAGCATGAGCTGGGCCACAGCGCCACGCCGCTGCAATGGGGCCAGCGCTGGCGCGCGCTGCTGGCCGACTTCTTTCAGCCCGCCAGCGAGGCAGACCAGGCCGCGCTGCAACTGCTGGAGCAGGCGCTGCAGCAATGGCTGGACGCCTGCCTGCAAGCCGGCTGCGAGCAGCCTCTGGCCCTGCCCGTGGCGCGCCACGCCTGGCTGGCGCGGCTGCAGGGGCCCGAGCCGCAGCAGCGCTTTCACGCCGGCGGCGTGACCTTCTGCACCTTGCTGCCCATGCGCGCCATCCCGTTTCGCATCGTCTGCCTGCTGGGCATGGACGAAGGCGTGTACCCGCGCCGCGCCACGCCCAACGCCATGGACTTGATGCGCCTGCCCGGCCAGCAGCGCCCGGGCGATCGCAGCCGCACGCAGGACGACCGCCAGCTCATGCTGGAGGCGCTGCTCTCGGCGCGTCAGCAACTGCTCATCAGCTGGGTCGGCAAAAGCGTGCGCGACAACACCCCGCGCCCGCCCTCGGTGCTGGTGGCGCAGCTGCGCGATTACCTCAGCGCCCGCTGGAGCGCCCAGGCCGTGGCCGAGCGCACCACCGAACACCCGCTGCAACCCTTCAACCCGCGCTACTTCCTGCAGCCACCATCGGGCCAGGCGCAAGAGCTTCCCTTGGCCGAGCCGCCGCTGCCCAGCTGGGCCTGGGAGTGGCATCCCCAGCCCGGGGCGCAGCCACAGGCCAGAGACCCCGGCCTGCGCCTGTTGCAAGCCCAGGGCGACCCGTCCGCCGTGCCAACGGCCGCCACGCCCGTGGGCTCATCAGTGGGTCCCTGGTCGCTGGCTGAGCTGGCGGCCATCTGGCGCCACCCCGTGCCGCAGTGGTTTGCCATCCGGCTGCAAACCCGCTTTGCGCCGCTGGACGAACAGGCCGACGATTGCGAGCCGCTGGCCATTGATGGCCTGCAACGCTGGCAGATTTTCGAGCAACTGCTGCAGCGGCTGCGGCCCCTGGTCGAGCAGAGCCCGCCCTCCCAGCCTGAGACGCTGCAGCAGGCGCTGCAGCACGAGCTGGAGCGCATCCAGCGCCAGGGCGACATGCCACTGGGCGCTTGGGCCGGGCAACTGCAGCAGCAATGGCTGGCGCAATGGCAATGGCTGCTGCAGGCCTGGCAATCCAGCGTGCGCGACTGGCCCCTGGCCCAGATCCCGGCGCGACGCCTGCGCTGGCCGCCCGAGCCGGCCGGGCCAGCACAGCCGCAGCAGCCCTGGATCGAGGACTGGGCGCCGCCCTGGCGCCGCAATGCCGCTGGCGATGCGCTGGTGCTGCACCTGCAGCCTGGCCAGCTGCAAACCTCCTCGGGCGGCCTGCGCCTGCACCGCCTGCTGCGGCCCTGGCTGCAATCGTGCCTGCTGGCCGCCTGCGCGTCCGATGCGCCCGACACATCTGGCGCAAGCGGCCCAGACGATTCAACCAATGCCAAGGCAGGCGGGCGCGGCCCAGCCATGCGGGTGCTGGCGCTGGACGGCATGCTGGACATCGCCCCCATCCCCGCCCGCCAGGCCCAGACCTGGCTGAACGCCGTGCTGGCCATGGCCACGCAAGCCCTGGCAGGGCCACAGCCCCTGCCGCTGGATTTCGACACTGCCGTGGCCTGGTGGAATGCGCTGCACCAGGCCCAAAGCCAGTCAGCGCCTGAGCCAGAGGCCGAGCGCGCCGCCCGCAGCGCCGCCCGCCAGGCCTACGACGGCGGCTATCAGCGCACTGGCGCGGCCCAACGCCAGCCGGCCTTGGCCCGCGCCTGGCCGGACTTTGCTGCGCTGCAGGCCAGCGGCGCCTTCGAACACTGGGCCAGGCAATGGCTGCAACCGCTGCAGGACTGGCTGGAGCAATACGTGCAAGTGCACTGGGCGCCAGAGGAGCGGGGCACGGTCCTTTAGCAGGCTGCTGAAATACCTCCGCAAGGATGCACTCGCTCCCTCTCAAGGGGTATCCGACGACCCCTACCCCGGACTAAAAAATCGCTTGTAGAGCGTTTAAATAGGTTGAAGTTTCGGTAGCCAGCAGTGCAAAGCAGTATTTCAGCAGCCATGCTGGGGAGACGAGTGAGCATTGATCCCCATAGGTCTAATCGCATGTGCTTCAAATCTGCGATGGTTCTTGAGTGAGAGCTTGACAAGCTTTGGAAAAGCTTCTGGGTTCAGCATTGCCCGTGGTGTAGCCGTCTTGATGTTTTGGCTAGCAGAGTTTGTTGTCCAAATTGCTCGTGAGCAGCATTCAGGCCTGCCGTTTCATATTCCATTTCCCGATTCGATAGTGCTGTGGAAGTTTTGCTTCGCAACTGAGTTGTCTCCGTTTGCAGGAGCACAGGGCATGGGCAGCTGCTTATCCACAAACGAGGGTTTCTACGGATGTTGACGTAAAGAAATCACTGGTCAAATACGCCTATTCATTAGTGAATCAATGTTTTATATATGAAACAGGCGGTAGCTGTGATGGTGCCAAAGATTGAGTTCAAGAGTGTCGCTAAGTGCTTTCCCACTCGCGCCAATCCCCGCCCGTCGTATGCCGTGCAGCATTTGAATCTACAGATTGCGCAAGGCGAAGTGGTCTCTGTGATCGGGCCATCTGGTTGTGGTAAGAGCACATTGCTGAACATGGGGTCGGGCCTGTATCTGCCCAGCGAGGGGGAAGTGTTGGTGGAGGGGCGGCGTGTTACTGGCCCGGTGAGGCAAGTGGCTTTCATGCTGCAAAAAGATTTGCTGATGCCTTGGCGCACGATTCGGCAAAACGTTGAGCTGGGCATGGAGATCAATGGTGCTTCTAGGGACAAGCGTCAGCCTGTGGCAGAGGCGCTGCTCAAGAAATGTCATTTGGCTGGATTTGAGAATCATTACCCTTACCAGCTTTCGGGTGGTATGCGCCAACGCGCTGCACTGGCCCGCACGTTGGCGGTGCAGCCAGATGTACTCATGCTTGATGAGCCTTTTTCTGCACTGGACGCACAGACCAAGATGGTTCTACAGCAGGATTTGGCTGCGACTCTTTGGGAAGAGCAAAAGACTGCGCTGTTCATTACGCACGATTTGATTGAAGCAATTGCGCTGTCGGATCGAATTCTGGTGATGAGTGAGCGACCTGGCCGAATCATTGAGGAAATCATCGTTGAATTGCCGCACCGCAACAACCCAATGCAGCGTCGCCGTATGCCAGAAGTGGCACCGATCCAAAGCCGGCTGATGAAGCTTTTGAGGGTCGGCGAAGAAACATTGCACTGACCTGCCCTCTCCTTGTTCTCCTCTCCATTAAAGGAAGCCCAGAGATGACTGCTTTTGCCTCCACGATCGCTTTCCGCAGACTGCTGATGCCATTGGTGCTTGCTGCCGCCTGGAGTTGCCAGTCGCAGGCCATAGCTCAGAAGCTCCAAGATGTGACCTATTTATTGCCTGCACCGGCCACGCTGACGGCATTCGCGCCCTGGATGCTGGCGCAGCACAAGGGTTATTACAAGGAAGAGGGCTTGAATGTTCGATTCGTCGCTGCCCGCGGGGGAGTCGATGTGGCCAAGCAGGTGGGTGCTGGCAATGCACCAATCGGTGGCGCAATCGGTGATACGCCCATCATCGTGCGTGCCAACGGTATCCCGGTCAAGGCTGTGGCGCTGCTGGGTGGCGGCTCTCTGACTCTGATTGCCACGAAGGAGGAGAGTGACATCCGCAGTGTCCGTGATCTCAAAGGCAGGACAGCCACTGTGATGGCCTATAGCGACACTACCTATTACGCTTTTCTGGGTTCCCTGGAAAAGGCCGGACTGAATAAAAGTGATGTCAATGCTCAGGCGGCAGGCCCATCCGGTGTCTGGCAGCTCTTTAACAGTGGCCGCGCTGACGCTATGGCGGCAGTGCCCGATTGGATTGTCAATGTCGAGCAGACCGGCACTAAGGTGCGCATCCTGCCCCGGGAAGAGACTTTCCAGAGCATGGCGCAGGCGATTCTGGCATCCGAGAAAACCATTGCAGAAAGCCCAGAGCTAGTGGGCAAACTGGTGCGCGCCACATTGCGTGGCATGAATGACATCGTGCAGGATCCGCAGGCTGCAGCGACCGCCTATGTTGAGGCTGTGTCGTCATACAGGGGGCAGGAAGCTATGGTTCAGCGTACCTTCGAACTGTACCGTGAGCACGTATATCCTGGTCAGCAGGTGCTCGGGTTCATTGATCCCAAGCGTTTGGCTATGGTGCAGGACTTTTACGTTGCTCAGGGAATCGTCGCGCGTGCTCAAAAGCTCGATGATCTCTATACCAACCAATTCGTCGGCGGTCAATGAGTTTGCACTCCCGCAAGGAGAAGCACGATGAGAACAAATGTATCCGCCTGGGTCAGCAGTGGTGTGGTGCTGCTGGTGTTTCTGGCTCTGTGGCAATGGGCACCGGGGCTCTTGGGCATGCCTGAATACGTATTTCCAAAATTGACCCGTGTGCTGCAAGAGGCAGTCCACATGTGGCGCAACAGTGATTTGTTCGGTCATTTTTGGATTACCGCTTTGGAGGTTGTGGTTGGCTTCATCTTAGGCTCGTTGCTCGGCATCCTATTTGGCGTTGTGCTAGGGCTCTCCCCCAGGGCTGAAGCGGTGCTTTCGCCCTACATCCTGGCTTTGCAGATTGCGCCCAAGGTGGCATTCGCCCCGCTGTTTGTGATGTGGTTGGGCTACACCATTTATCCCAAGGTTTTGGTAGCGATCTTGATCGTGTTTTTCCCGGTGATGGTCAACGTACTCTCGGCTGTGCGCACGGTCGACCCCGACATGGTCAACTTGGTGCGTGCGTTCAATGCAAGTCGCATGCAGATCTTTCGCTTGGTGGAGTTCCCATCGGCGCTGCCGTCACTGTTTTCGGGTTTGCGCATCGCGGCCACTCTGGCAGTGATTGGTGTGACGGTGGGCGAGTTGGTTGGTGGTAACAAGGGGTTGGGCTTTTTGCTCATAGATGGCGAGGGGCAGGGCAATACCGCTGCTGTGTTCGTGTCAATTGCGGCGCTCACCCTAGTAGGACTTCTAGCTTACTGGGCAGTAGTGTGGTTGGAGCGACGCGTGCTGCACTACATCCCTCGCGCTAGTGTTGCAACGGTGTGATGGAGGCGATACCCATGGCGAGAGAATTCTCATCTCGACAGGCGTTAGGCCAGCGGCAGGACGGATCGCTGGATCAGTTGCTGACACATATTCCAACGACTTTGTTGGCAGGTCGCCGCGTACTGGTAACGGGAGCTGCGCGTGGCCTTGGGCTGGCATTTGCTCGCTGCATTGCCCGGGCGGGCGCAGCCGTAGTCCTGGCCGATATCCTGGAAGCCGAATTGCAGGCTGCCGTGCAGGGCTTGCAGGATGCCGGCGCAAGGGCACATGGCCTGTGGTTGGACTTGGCCGATCCCGAGGCTATTGGGCGGGTGGCGCAAGAGTCTCAGCACTTGCTGGGTGGGCTGGATGGCCTGGTCAACAACGCGGCCATCACAAACTCCGGGGGCAAGAGCGCCCACGAACTAACGCTAGACACCTGGGATCGTGTGCAAGATGTCAACGTGCGTGGCACTTGGCTGATGGCCCGGGCCTGTCATGCTGCATTGGCGGCCAGTGGTCGGGGAGCCATTGTCAATTTGGCGTCGGACACGGCACTGTGGGGGGCTCCGAACTTGTTGGCTTATGTGGCTAGCAAGGGTGCAGTGCTGGCCATGACGCATTCATTGGCGCGCGAATGGGGTGTCGATGGCATCACAGTTAATGCCATTGCGCCAGGTCTGACGCTGGTCGAGGCAACCGAGTACGTGCCGCAGGCGCGGCACCAAAAATACCTTGAGGGTCGGGCCATCCCGCGTGAACAGCAGGTGGCCGACGTTTGTGGCACGGTGCTGTTTGCGCTGTCAGATCTGTCGCGTTTCGTGACGGGCCAGACGCTGCCTGTCAACGGTGGTTTCGTCATGCACTGATTGCCTTGCTCCCAGTGCAATTTTTGTCCCGCAATCCATGAAGTAGGAGATACGCATGTCTGCAGTAGCTGAAAAATCTGCCACCGAGCCGCATAGCTGGGATCGCCCTGCGGGCGCCAGCTTTGAGGAGTGGATCAATAGTCGCATTGCGCGTTTTGCCACCAGAAAGTACGACTGGGATGCGCTGAAGTTCCAGGCCGACTACGACCCTAAGTACCGCCGCGCGCAGATGCGCTATGTGGGCACAGGCGGCACCGGTGTTGCCAAGGACGCCAATACCGTACCGGCCGAACACTTCACGTTTTCGACCATGGTCATCCCGGCTGGCCATGAAGGCCCGCCACACATCCACGTGGATGTCGAGGAAGTCTTCTTCGTCATCCGTGGCAAGCTCAAACTCATCATTACTCAGGGTGATGAGCGCTACGAAACTATCCTGACCGATCGGGACTTGGTTTCGGTACCGCCCGGCGTGTACCGCGAGGAAATCAACATCGGCGATGAGGATGCACTGATGTGTGTGATGCTGGGGTCCAAAAAGCCAGTTACGCCGACCTATCCAGAGGATCACCCTTTGGCCAAGATCAAGCGCGATCTACAGAAGTAATGCCGCTGCGCGATAGTCTGCCCATCTCGTTGAGTTAGCCCATGACCAGCAGCGCTCGAGTTCCTTTGCCTACGCCAGCCCAACTGAGCGATCTGGAAGCTACCTTCGGTCTGTTCAATATTCGTTTGGTGGATGGCAATTGCATTTCGATACGCGACACCGTGGCTGGACCGGTGCAGAGGCCAGTGCTGGTAGCTTTGCATGGCATTGGGTCTGGCGCTGCCTCTTGGCTGGAGGTGGCGCGCATCTTCAACCTGAAGCACCGCCTGTTGGCCTGGGATGCACCAGGCTATGGCGACTCCACACCTTTGAAGCAGCAAGCCCCTGTTGCCAGCGACTATGCCGTGCCGCTGTTGCGACTGCTGCAGTCCCTAGCTGTTGATGATTTCGTGCTCGTCGGCCATTCGCTGGGTGCGCTGGTTGCAGCTGCTCTGACAGCTTGGCAGGTGCCAGGCTTTGTGCCTCGTGCGCTGGTTTTGGTCAGCCCTGCACTGGGTTATGGCGGTGTTGGACGCCAGACACGTGGCCAGCAGGTGCGTGCACAGCGTTTGGCAGGCATTGAAGATCCAGGTATTGCGACCACCGCAGCATTGCGACACGACAAGCTGCTTAGCTCCGAGGCTAGTGAAGTGGTGCGTGCTTGGGTGCACTGGAATATGGCGCGGTTAAAACCACTGGGCTATCGGCAAGCCATTGAGTTGTTGTGTGGTGACGATTTGCTGGCGTACTGCCGCGCTATCCAGGCCGAGCGTGAGCGCGCTGGGTCGCTGTTGCATGGATTGTCAGTGCATGTTTGGTGCGGCAGTGAAGACAACATCACGCCACCAGCCGATTGCCAGCAAGTTGCCGATGTGTTCGGTGTGTCTTTGGAGTTGATCGGTGACTCTGCTCACGCTTGTTATGTGGAACAGCCTGTTGCTGTGGCTCAACGTCTGGAGCAGGTGCTGCAAACGTTACAGGGGCCTCTGTCTTCATCGAAAGGAACTTGACGATGGCTGATTCGAGCAAAAGCGAACTTGACGACAGTCGCTACATTGTTCCGGCGCTTGAGCGCGGGCTGTTGATTCTTAGCCAGTTCACGCGTGAGCGACGCCAGATTGGTGCCCCAGAGCTTTCGCAACGTTTGCAGCTGCCACGCTCGACCGTATTTCGCTTGCTCAATACCTTGGAAAGCATGGGCTTTGTCGAGCGCACTGAAAACGGGCGTGAATACAAGCTGGGTTTGGGTGTACTCCGTTTAGGTTTCGAGTATTTGGCGTCGTTGGATCTGACAGAGCTGGGCACTCCACTGATCAACCGGTTGTGCCAGCAATTGGGGTACCCGGCCAACTTGGTAGTGCGTGATGGGCGGCACATTGTCTATGTTGCCAAGGCCACTTCTTCCTCCGCGCCGTTCATCGGCTCGGTGTCGGTGGGCACGCGCTTGCCTGCGCACGGTACTGTGCTTGGTCACGTACTGCTTGGTGGGATGACGCTGGCGCAGCTCAAGGAACTGTATCCTGAGGTGGAGCTTGAACGATTTTCCAGCCAGACACCGGTTGATGTCAGTGAGCTCTACCAGTCGGCCACGCAAATCAGCAAGCAGGGCTACGTAGCGGGTGAAGGCTTTTACGAATCGCACATTTCTACGGTGGCCGCACCGGTGTTCAACCACAGCGGTCATGTTGTCGCGGCGCTGGGAGTGACGCTGGGTGCGCCACAGATTGAGCAGAAGCATAAACAGATGCTGATCGACAGCGTGTGCGAAGTGGCCAGCGAGTTGTCGGCGCTGCTTGACTATGCGCCGGCCATGCAGCGTCACTGGGATGTGCCGTTGCGTGCAGTGGGCAGGAGTGTGGCATGACGGTGGCCTTCTGGAATTCCAAGGCGTTGCAAGGGCGCACGGCAGTGGTCACGGGTGGCAGCTCAGGAATTGGCTTGGCGACGGCACGACTATTGCTGGCTTGTGGTGCGAAAGTAGCAATTTGTGGCCGCAGTGTCGGGCGGCTGGATGCTGCGCGCGCTGAGCTGCTACGTGATTACCCGGATGCCTCCCTGTATGTGCAGGCCTGTGACGTGCTGGATGCCGTCAGCGTGCGGGCCTTCGCCGCCAGTGTGCAAAACGTCCTGGGTGATGCGGCGATGCTAATCAACAATGCCGGTCAAGGGCGCATTTCAACTTTTGCCGATACTGAGGACGAAGCATGGCGCGAGGAGTTGAATCTGAAGTTTTTCTCGGTCATCTACTCCACACGTGCCTTTTTGCCGCAATTGGCGGCGCAAGCGGCCATGCTGGGCGATGCGTCCATCGTCTGCTCCAACTCATTGCTGGCACGCCAGCCCGAACCACACATGGTGGCTACTTCCGCCGCACGCGCGGGCCTGGTCAACCTAGTGCGCTCCATGGCCACTGAATTTGCGCCGCAAGGCGTGCGTGTCAACGGCATCCTGATTGGACTGATCGAGTCCGGGCAGTGGCGTCGTCGCTTCGAGGCACGTGAGGAGCGCTTGCTCGACTGGCCTGCTTGGACTGCCCGGTTGGCTGCTCAGAAACATATCCCTATGCGGCGGCTAGGCCGGCCAGAAGAAGCCGCGCAAGCCATTGTTTTTCTTGCATCACCCCTGTCCAGTTACACGACAGGTAGCCATATCGACATATCTGGAGGCCATTCCCGCCATGCCTGACAGCCAAGCACAAAACTCTCCCATGGTGACCGTTGGTGCAGTCGTTGCCGCATTTTTGGAGCAATGTGGCGTACGGGCCGTATTCGGGGTCATTTCGATCCACAACATGCCCATTCTTGATGCCCTTGCGCAGCGAGGCAAGCTGCGCTTCGTGCCAGCGCGCGGCGAGGCTGGAGCGGGCAATATGGCCGACGCGTATGCGCGCTCTACCTCCAGTTTGGGCGTGTGCATCACTAGCACCGGGCCAGCTGCAGGCAATATTGCCGGAAGCTTGGTCGAAGCCTGCACGGCCGGCGTGCCACTGTTGCACATCACGGGCCAGATCGAATTACCGTATTTGGATCGCAAGATGGCTTACATCCATGAGGCGCCTGAACAGCTCAAGATGCTGGAAGCCGTCTCCAAGGCAGCGTTTCGTGTCTACAGCGCTGAGAATGCGTTGGGCGTGTTCAAAAAGGCGGTTCAGGTTGCGATGACGGCCCCGATGGGCCCGGTCAGTATTGAAATTCCCATCGATGTGCAGCAGACATTAGTGCCGATGCCGGCTGATCTGACGCCGCTGCCTGTGGCACAAGCCGTACCCGACGCTGATGCGCTGGATGCTTTAGCTGATCGGCTGGCCTCGACAAAGCGCCCAATGTTGTGGTTGGGTGGTGGTGCGCGCCATGCCGGTGAGGCTGTGCGCCGCCTGCAGAAGCTTGGGTTTGGCATTGTCACCAGTGTGCAGGGGCGGGGCATTGTGCCTGAGGATGCCCCAGGTTCGCTGGGGGCCTACAACATCCAGAAGCCCGTCGAGGCGTTCTACCAGACCTGTGATGCCATGCTGGTAGTTGGCTCGCGTTTGCGCAGCAATGAGACACTGAAGTACGAACTCAAGCTGCCCAAACCGCTGCTGCGCATTGATGCGGACGCGGCAGCCGATGGACGTTGTTATCCCAATGAGTTGTTTGTTTGGGGTGATGCGAAGCTGGCGCTGCAAGGGCTGGCCGATCGCCTTGAGGCACGTCGGTGGCAGGCTGATGCAGCGTTGTTATCCGATCTGCACCGGGCACATGGTGATGCCGTTGCTTCGTTGCGCGATGGTTTGGGCCCATATGAGGAACTGGTCAAGCAAATCCAGGCCATGGCAGGGCGTGAGTTCAACTGGGTACGCGACGTGACCATCTCCAACAGCACCTGGGGTAACCGTGAGCTGCGTGTCTTTGAGCCTAACCAGGGCGTGCATGCCACTGGCGGCGGAATTGGCCAGGGCATGCCGATGGCGATTGGTGCAGCGGTGGGGGCGGCGGTAACGCAATCGGGCCGCAAGACTTTTTGTCTGGCTGGCGATGGCGGCTTTATCTTGAATCTTGGTGAGCTGGCCACGCTGGTGCAGGAGCGCTGCGACGTGGTGGTGGTGTTGATGAATGACAGAGGCTACGGTGTCATCAAGAATATTCAAGTGGCGCAGTACGGTGGCCGCCTCTGCTACGTCGATCTACACACGCCCGATTACGCGCAGCTGTGTGCTTCGCTGCAATTGCCTCATGCGCGTTTGTCTAGTTTGGATGATTTGCCGACACTGTTGCGGAGAGCATGTTCGCAGCAAGGGCCGTTCATTCTGGAGGTGGACATGCAGGCGATCGGCAATTTCAAAATGCAATTCGCTGGGCCGCCAGTGAACAAACTCGTGCAGATTCCGGCTTTGCAGCCAGCTGTAGTGTGAGGAGCATGTAGCTATGCTGCGCGTAGCTTTGATAGGGCTGGGAGCCATTGGTAGTGCTGCTGCAGTTCTGCTGCGAGATATGCCGGGGGTACAGCTTCGGACTGTGGTCGTTTCTGGTGCGGCATCTACAGCACGAATGGCCGAGGTACAGAAGCGGCTTGTTGCTTTGGTTCCCGAGGCAGTGCTGACGGATGCTGTGCCTTTGGAAGGTATTGACTTGTTGGTTGAGGCCGCAGGGCATGGCGCCATCGCTGAGCATGTGCTGCCCGCGTTGCGGCGTGGCCTGCCATGCATTGTGGCTTCAGTAGGGGCGCTGTCTGAGCCGGGTTTGATCGAACAACTTGAAGAAGCGGCTTGCCAAGGCGGCACACAGCTGGAGTTGATCGCCGGTGCCATCGGTGCCATTGATGCGCTGGCTGCTGCCAAGGTAGGCGGTCTCTCTCAGGTTCGCTATACCGGCCGTAAACCACCGAAGGCTTGGATGGGAACGCCGGTAGAGCAGAGGGTCGATCTGGCTGCGTTGTGTGAACCGCAAGTGGTTTTCGAGGGCACGGCCCGACAGGCGGCCGCGCAGTTCCCGAAAAATGCCAACGTTGCAGCGACTGTGTCGCTGGCCGGGCTGGGGCTGGATGCAACGCAGGTGCGACTGATTGTCGATCCAACAGTTCGGGATAACGTCCACACTATTGAGGCAGAGGGCTCTTTCGGCCACTTCGAGTTGAGCATGCGCAATTTGGCGTTGGCGAGCAATCCCAAGACCTCGGCACAGACCGTCTACAGCTTGATACGGGCTATCCAGAACCGGGTGCAGCCAGTGATTATTTGAACTTCTCAAAGACAAGCACGATGAATAACTGTTTGCCAATCAACATTGCTGGTGAATGGCGCGATGGCCGTGGCGAGGAATACGCCACTACCTACCCAGCCACTGGTGAAGAAGTTGCGCGGCTGCGTGCAGCCAGCGTCGAGGACGTCCAGGAAGCCATTGAGCACGCTCACCACGCTTTTTTGCAGAGCGACTGGGCGCGGCGTTTGCCACATCAGCGCGCCGACGTGCTCTACCGCGTTGCTCATCTGATCCGCGAGCGTGCGGAAGAGTTGGCGCAGCTGCAGCGCCAGGACAACGGCAAGCCGATTAGCGAAACCCGCGCTTTGGTGGCCAGCGCGGCTGGCACTTTCCAGTTTTTCGGTGCAGCTTGTGAGACCTTGGAGGACATCATTACTCCGTCGCGGGGTGAATACGTGAGCATGAGTGTGCACGAGCCGATGGGGGTGGTTGCAGCCATTACGCCGTGGAACTCGCCTATTGCTAGCGATGCGCAGAAGCTGGCACCGGCGCTGGCGGCGGGTAATGCAGTAATTCTCAAGCCAGCCGAGGTCACTCCGTTATTGTCGCTGGAATTGGCCCGTATCTGTGAGCAGGCCGGCCTGCCCAAGGGGCTAGTCAGCGTGCTGCCTGGCAAGGGGTCGGTCATCGGCGATGTGGTCACGCGCCATCCACTGGTCAAGAGAGTCTCATTCACCGGTGGCACAAGCACTGGCAAGCACATTGCTGCTATTGCCGCTAGCAAGATGATGCCTGTGTCGATGGAGTTGGGTGGCAAGTCTGCGACGATGGTATTGGAAGATGCTGATCTCGATCATGCTGTCGCTGGTGTGCTGTTTGGCATTTTCAGCAGCTCGGGTGAGTCCTGCATTGCTGGCTCACGTTTGTTCGTCGCGCGGCGTATCTATGACGAGTTCATTCAGCGCTTGGTCGCTGGCGCACAGGCGCTGCGCGTTGGGGATCCAGCAGCGGAGAGCACACAGATGGGACCACTGATTACGGCCAGCCATCGTGATCGTATTGAGCGCTATGTGGCCATGGGTGTGGAGGAGGGAGGGAGTATCCGCACCGGGGGTGTGCGTCCCAGTGGTGGCGTATTTGAGCGCGGTTGGTTCTATACGCCCACCATCATTGAAGGGTTGAGTAACCAAGCCCGCATAGCGCAGGAGGAAATCTTCGGCCCGGTGCTGGTGGCAATGCCCTTTGATGACGAGGAGTCACTGATCGAGCAAGCCAATGATAGTGTCTATGCGTTGGCTGCTGGCGTCTGGAGCCGCGACTTCAAACGCGCTTGGCGCATAGGCCGTGAGGTACAAGCGGGCACCGTCTGGATCAACACCTACAAGCAGTTTTCGATTGCCACCCCGTTTGGCGGCTGGCGTGATTCTGGCCTGGGCCGCGAGAAAGGGCGCCAGGGCATCTTTCAGTACATGGAGCAAAAAAGCATGTACTGGGGTACGAATGAACAGCCGTTGGCCTGGGCCTGCATTCAAGGAGGAAAGCAATGAGCGTGCTCGGTATCGACCAAATCACGTACGGCGTGGAAGACATTGCCACCTGCGAGCGCTTCATGAGCGATTGGGGTCTGACGCTGGTTGACAGCCATCCGGACGAGAGGGTGTTTGAATGTCTCAATGGCTGCCGTGTCGTGCTTGCCGACGCTAATAGGTCAGACCTGCCCCCTGCTATCGAGGACGGGGCGACATTGCGCGAAGTCATATGGGGTGTTGAGAGTGCAAGTGATTTGGACGCCATAGCCGAGCGCATTGCCACCGAGTCGGGGTTTTTTGACGCACCGGTTGAAGGTGTACGCCGTATCGGCTGTGTGGACCCGAACGGCATGGCTGTGCGTCTGCAAGTCACGCGTAAGCGTGACGTGGACGTGGAATGTGCCGCTATGAATACTTGGAAGGAGCGCCCGCGCGTCGATTCGCCGGCGCCGATTTACGAACGTGCTCACCCCATTGAGGTTGGTCACGTAGTATTTTTCGTCGCGGACGTTCAGGCCGTCGAAAAATTTTATGCCGAGAAATTCGGTTTCGTTTCGTCCGACCGCTACCCCGACCGCGGAGCCTTCATGCGCTGCGCCGCCGAAGGTGGCCACCACGATTTATTCCTGCTGCAATTGCCCAACGGTAAGCGTGGCTTGAACCACGTTGCCTTCACAGTACGTGACATCCATGAGGTGTTTGGTGGCGGCATGCATGTCTCGCGCTGTGGCTGGGAAACCCAGCTTGGCCCGGGCCGCCACCCAGTTTCTTCGGCCTATTTCTGGTATTTCAAGAACCCGGCCGGCGCGCTGATCGAGTATTACGCCGATGAGGATCAACTGACCGCTGCATGGCAGCCACGGGAATTCAAGCCTGGCCCGACGGTGTTCGCCGAATGGGCCATTGAAGGAGGCATTGACGGCCAGACGCGTCGCCAGAAAGACGCTACAGATCCGCAGGGTAAGTTTCTGACCGAGAAGCGCTGACTGCATCAAAAACCTCTTCATTTGGTTGCACGCTTTTTCCCCACGTAGTACTGAGAACTGGAGCCCATCATGCAAGTCCACGATCGTTACTTAGAACCCCATCAGGCCAGAACCCGTGCACAAACCAGCTACGAAGACTTGCTGGGCGATGCGTTGGAGCGCGCCTTTGGCATGGG
The DNA here is from genome assembly GCF_002288875.1 of Vandammella animalimorsus. Lineage (NCBI taxonomy): Bacteria > Pseudomonadati > Pseudomonadota > Betaproteobacteria > Burkholderiales > Comamonadaceae > Vandammella > Vandammella animalimorsus. The sequence goes on from NZ_NTBH01000005.1 coordinate 146,276, forward strand.
GCTCTACGATTTACCCAGTCTGATCGACTACCTTAACAAAGCAGGTCCGGTCAGCCCCAGCGGCAAACCCTGGACTGAAGAGAGTTATCGTGTTGAGATCAAGGTGCTTGGCCGGTGATCGGCGCATCTGGTGCCCCATGACAAGGAGTGACGACCATGCAAACCATTCCCCCCATCGATCCTGTTGAGCAGTTGCTCGAAGTCGGCCTCAAGGACCTTTGGTACCCGATTTGTCCATCCGAATTCATCAAAGAGGCGCCAGTGTCACTGTACCGCCTGGGCCTTAAGTTGGTGTTGTGGCGCGATGCCACCAATGGCCGGCTGCATGCACTGGAAGATCATTGCCCGCATCGCGGCGCGCCGCTGTCGCTGGGCGTGGCGCTGGGTGACACCATCGCCTGTCCTTACCATGGTGTCGAGGTGCGCTGTGACGGAACGGTCACTAAAGTCCCCGGCAGTCCTGGCTGCAAGCTAGAAGGGTCGCGTGCTACACGCAGCTATCCGGTGCGCGAGCGTGCTGGCGCGGTCTGGCTCTATAACGCTTGGGATGCACACTGTGATAACCCTCCCGAACTGGTGTTGCCCGAGGAGTTGGCTAACGACGATGAGTATGCGCGCTTTCTCTGCTACGTTGAATGGAAGGGAGATTGGCGCTACATCAACGATAACGTCATGGATCCGATGCACGGTACCTTCCTGCACAAGCAGTCGCACACCATGCACAGCGGCGATACGCAAGCCAAGTTCGCCATCCGAGACACCGATACCGGCTTCATATTCGAGAAAGAAGGTCAGCGCAACGTCAACTTCGACTGGACCGAGTTTGGTGATACGGGCACGCACTGGATGCGTCTGGAAATCCCATACCCAAAGACTGGCGGGCCGGGCGGTAATTTCGCCATCATTTATGGCATCTCACCCATTAGTCAGGCGTTGTCGGCCGTGTTCTTTTGGCGCGTGCGCAAATTGGCACCAGGCTGGGAGCGTGACACTTGGCGCTTTCTCTACCGCAATCGCCTGGAGGCGCGTCACTGGGCCGTGCTCGAACAAGATCGTGTGTTGGTTGAGCACATGGAAGCCGGTGCCAATCTGCGCGAATCGCTCTACCAGCATGACATGGGTTTGGTGCGGTTGCGGCGTCATCTGCGTTCGATGGCCAAGCAGCAGCTGCAGGCGCGTGAGCAGCCGGCTGCCCAAGCCCTCTGAGTCCTCGACTGAAAGAGTAAATGCATGAATACAGCCATTACTCTGCAGGCTCTGGTGTTTGCCATTCGGTACGAGGCGGAAGGCATCATTAGCGTTGAGTTGCGGCCGGCCGCCCCGGATGTGGTCTTCCCTTCCTTTACACCAGGTGCGCACATCGACCTGCACTTGGGCAATGGGCTGGTGCGCAGCTACTCGTTGTGTCAGCCTGTCAGCGCGGCTGATGTCCGTCATCCGTTCTATCGCGTTGGCATATTGCGAGATCGCGGTAGCCGAGGCGGTTCTCGCTGGGTACACGAGAGCCTGCGGGTCGGCCAGATCCTGACAATTTCTGCACCGCGCAACCATTTTGCATTGGCCGATGGTGCCCAGCACAGTGTGCTGGTTGCAGGTGGTATTGGCGTGACGCCTTTGCTGTGCATGCTGCGCCACCTTTGCGCCATGGGATGCAGTGTCGAAATGATCTATTGCGCGCGCAATCGCAACGAGGCGGCCTTTGTCGAGGAGATTGAAGGCTTGGCTTCAGCACATGGAGTGCACGTGCATTGGCACTTTGATCAGGAAGTTGGCCACCCGCCCGAGTTAGCCGAATTGCTGGAGGGCAAGGGTGGCGACACCCACTACTATTGCTGCGGCCCGGCGCCTATGCTCGATGCTTTCGAGCGGACGTGTGAGCAACTGGGGTATCCTCATACTCATATAGAGCGCTTCGTTGCCGCTGAACTATCGCCCAATGCGCAGGATGGTGCATTCGAGGTGTACCTGGAGCGCTCTGGCAAAACCGTGCAGGTACCCGCAGGTAAAAGCTTGCTCGACACGCTATTGGATGAGGGTATCGAGTGCGAGCATTCCTGCAAGGAAGGTGTATGCGGATCCTGTGAGGTCCGGGTGCTCGACGGTGAAGTTGAGCATTTTGATGGCATTCTGACCAAGCAGGAAAAGGAGTCGAATCAGGTCATGATGATTTGCGTCTCAAGGGCCAAGTCTCCCAAGCTGATCTTGGATCTTTGACTTTTTTGGGCTAGGGGTTGTTGAGATTGGGTTTGCGAAGCGGTTTTTCGAGGTAACGGCCGCAGAAGCAAGGCGAAAACGAGCGTAAGGTTGTATACCTTGCAAACGTTTTCAACATGGCAGCTGTGGAGTTTTGGCCGAAAACACCACCGCAACATTAAATCTCAACAACTCCTAGCAATTGATTGTCTCGGGGACGTAGGTGCCTCGGTTATCTGCAAGCGTCCGGCGCAGGCAATTTGCTGACGCGCACGCGGATGCTTTCGATGCGGGGCATGCCTTCCTGCAAGGCAGGCCCTGGCTGGGCCAGCGCATCGATCAGCAGCGGGCTGAGGTGGCGCAATTTGGCGGCGGCGGCCGGGTTTGGCACAATCAGGCACCATTCCTGGCCCAGCACCGGCCCCGCCTGCACGGCGGCGCGCAGCGCTGCGGGCAGATGGGGCGCAATGCATTGCAGCAGGCGGTGTGACAGCTCGGCCTGCTGCGTCAATTGCGCCAGCAGCGGTGAGCGCTGCACCAGCGCGCCGATGTGCGTGCCAGCCGCGCGCTGGCCTGCGGTCTGGGCTTCATGCCGGGGAGGCTGGGCGCGCGGCTTCGGGCGGGCGTTCTGCTCAGGCATGACTGCCCCCGTTTTCGTAATTTCCTCGCTCGCCCGGCAGGCGCGCCACAGCCAGGCGCTGCGGCCTGGCTTGACTTGGTTTTTGGCGGTTCGCACCCATGCAATTGATTATTACCGACGCCCGTTTGCGGCGCAGCTACTGCCTGAATTTCTCACTGACTGCGCTGGCGCTGGGTTTGGCAGCGCTGTTGCTGGCCGGGGCTGCCGGTTTGTTGCTGCTGCAGCACCAGCTGCACAAGAGCAGCTGGCGCGAGCAGGCCGGCAGCATCGATCGCTTTCTTGGCGTGGCCAGCCAGGCCAGCGAGGCCTTTGCCGCTGAGCGGGCGCTGATGCGCCAGAGCATCGACGACATGGCACGCCAGTTGGGCCAGATGCAGGCCCGGTTGCTGCAGCTGCAGGGGCTGTCCGGGCGCGTGGCCGATTTGGCGGGTCTGCCCGCGCCCGAGCCGGTTGCACCGGCGGCGCTGCTGGGCGCTTTTGATGGCGGCGCGGGCGGCCCGCTGGTGGGCGAAGTGCCGCTGCAGGCTCAAGAGCTGCGTCAGCTGCTGCAGCTGCTGGATACGCGATTGACGGCGCAGGCCGACTTCCTCGCGGCCGTGGAGGCGCAGCTGTTTTCCCGCTATCTGGCCCAGCGCATGATCCCCACCCAGGCGCCGGTGCCCGGACGCGTGGTGGGCTCGGGCTTTGGCCTGCGCCTTGACCCCTTCAACGGGCGCAAGGCCCAGCATATGGGGCTGGATTTCCAGGCCCCGACCGGCACGCCCATCCTGGCTGCCGCAGGCGGCATTGTCATCACGCACGAATACCACCACGCTTATGGCAATCTGCTGGAAATTGACCACGGCAATGGCTTGGTGACCCGCTATGCCCATGCCTCCAAATTGCTGGCGCAGCGCGGCGACGTGGTGCGCCGTGGCGAGACCATCGCAGAGGTCGGCAGCACCGGGCGCTCCACCGGCGCGCACCTGCATTTCGAGGTGCTGCACAACGGCCAGCAGCAAGACCCACAGCGCTTTCTCAATGCCGGCCGCCGGGCCGATTGGTCCGATCTGCTGGCGCAGTTCTGAGGGCCTGTTCAAAGTCCTTGCACGGCCGGCAGCAAGACTTTGAACAGGCTCCGAGCGCGTTTCACAGGGGCTGGGCGGCTGGGCCGGGCAGGCGCTGCGGCTATACTCGCGCCCGCCCTGCATGGCAGGGCGAACCCAACAGGTGCCGACGCGCGTAAGCGCGCCGGTTAAACGGGAACAGGGTGCAAAGCCCTGGCTGCCCCCGCAACGGTCAGCAAGTGACCGTGGGCAAGCCTTCTGCCTTGGTTGCGCCAAGCGCGCTTCTGGCTTGCCTGCCATTGTCTGGTTTCTCTGAAAAATCCGTGGCCGGCCTGCAAGGCCCGCCACGGTTGCCGTGGCCCGCCGCCCTCGTCACAAGGGGGGGGCGGGCCAGCCACTGGCGCCCTGCGTGGCCGCATCCTGCGGTGTGCGAAGGCGTTGGGAAGGCCAGGCCCAGACAATGCGCCCCTGTGTGCCTGTCATGCAGCGGCGCGCTTGCAAGCCCGGATACCGGCCTGTCAGAGCCTGCGCAAAGTCTTGCCCGTAGGGCAGAGGTTTTGAGCAGGCTCCAAGCGCCCCGCGCCGCCCATGGGATGGCGTGGGGCATTGCGCCCAACCACCGTCTGCGGGGATGCAGCCGAGGCGCTCAGACAGGCCCTGCAAGGGCGATCAGCCAGAGGCGGCGACCCGTGGTGCGCGTGCATGCGTTCTGCGGCCCCGTGGCGATCGCGGCGGCGCCTGCAGGCGTGTGCGGCATGCGAGGCAGGCGGTTTGCTCTGGCTTTGTCATGATTGATCGCACTCACACACCGTTTTCTCTTCTCTCGCTCTGGCCGACCCTAGGAGGGCGCTGCGCGCCCGCGCCCGCCCGCGCGCGTCTGCGTCTGCGTCTGACTGCAGCCGCTGTGCTGGGCAGCGCTTGCTGCGCGGCCTGGGCGCAGCAGACCTTGCCCACCGTCGAGGTGCAGGCCCAGCTGCCTGCCAGCGCCCTGGGCCTGGCCCAACCGTCGGAGTCGGGCAGCCGCACGGGCCTGAACGCCCAGCAGCTGCCTGCCAGCCTGGCTTCGCAGGATGAGCAAACCTGGCGCCAGCGCGGCGATCATGCGCTGGCCGACATCGTGGCGCGCACGCCGGGCATGACGCCGCAGGGCGCGCCCGGCAATGGCGGCATGGCCTTCACCACGCGCGGCTTCAGCGGCGTCAACAGCGTGGGCGTGGCCGAGGATGGACTGCGCCTGGGCGTGGCCTCGGGCACGGTGACTTATCCCAGCGACAGCTGGGGCTATGAGCGCATTGAGGTGCTGCGCGGCCCGGCCGCCACCGTCTATGGCGGCGGCACCGTGGGCGGCACCATCAACGCGGTGCGCAAGCAGCCCAGCCGCACGCGCGGCCACGAGCTGTTGCTGGGCGCTGGCCAGCATGGCGCGGTGCGCGCCGGCCTGGGCGCTACCGGCGCGCTGGGCGAGCAGTTCAGCTACCGCCTGGATGTGTACGGCCACCGCGCCACCGGCCAGCGCGAGCTGGGCCGCAGCAGCGGCGGCAAGTTAATGAGCACGCTGCGCTGGCAGCCCGATGCGCGCTGGCAGGTCGATTTGCTGGCCGATCTGAGTATGGACAAACCCGAGCGCTACTTCGGCAGCCCGGTGCACGATGGGCGCATTGTTCCTGGCCTGGAGCAGCGCAACTACAACAGCGAGGACAGCATCGTGCGCTACGAGGACCGCCGCCTGCGCGCCCGTGCGCAGTGGCAGGCCCAGGACTGGCTGACGTTGCGCAACGAGCTGTACCGCTTCAGCGCGCACCGCCACTGGAAGAACATCGAGAGCTACCGCTACGAGCCGCAGACGGACACGGTGGCGCGCAGCAGTTACCTGGAAATCGGCCACGACATGGGCCAGCTGGGCAACCGCCTGGAGGCCGTTCTGGAACTGGGCGCGCACCGCGCCGTGGCCGGCTGGGAGGTCTCGCGCACCGACTTCACGCACACCAACAACGCGCCCTATGGCGGCAGCTCCACGGTGCCGGCGCGCTGGCCGCAGCACGGCTTCTGGCACAGCCCCGATCCCACGCTGCCCAAGTTCGATACCCGCACCACGGCTCACGCCTTCTACCTGGAGGACGCCTGGCAGGTGCAGCCGCGCTGGCTGGTGCTGGCCGGGCTGCGCCGCGACGTCTCGCGCTATTCGCGCCATGAGCGCGTGCGCGGCACGCCGTTTGACAAGACCCTGGGCGGCACGGCCTGGCGCCTGGGCCTGACGCACCAGCTTGGCGCCGGCACCAGCCTGTACGGCCAGTTCTCACAAGGGCACGACCCCATCACCAGCATGCTGACGCTGAACCTGGCCAACCGCGACTTCAAGCTCAGCACGGCGCGCCAGCTGGAAGTGGGCCTGAAGCAGCAATTCGGCCAGGGCCTGGGCGAGTGGACGGCGGCAGCCTACCGCATCGAGAAGAAGGACATCATCACGCGCGATGCCGACAACCCGCGCCTGTCGGTGCAGGGCGGGCGGCAAAGCGCCAAGGGCCTGGAGCTGCAGGCCGTGCTGCGGCCGCACCCGCGTTGGCAGCTGGAGGGCAACTGGGCCTGGGTGGACGCGCGCTTTGACGAGCTGCGGGCCTCCAACGGCGAGGATCTGAGCGGCAAGCAGCCGGCCAACGTGCCGCGCCAGAACGCCAACCTGTGGAGCCACCTGCGGCTGGGCCAATGGCATGGGCAGTGGCAACTCTCGCTGGGGACGCGGTACGTGGGCGCGCGCTTTGCCAACAACACCAACACCGTGCGCACGCCCGGCCACACCGTCTGGGATGCCGCGCTGGCCTGGCAACTGCGGCCCGGCGCGACCGTGCGCCTGCAGGCGCGCAACCTGGCCGACAAGCAGTACACCAACCGCGCCATCTCCGGCTCGCAGGCCCTCCTCGGCGGCGCGCGCCGCTTTGACCTGACGGCCGAATGGATGTTTTGATGTCGCCTTCGGCTGAAAAAACCAGGCCAGGGTGCGCCCGGCGCGCCGTGCGCACCCTGGCGCTGCTGGGCGCGCTGGCGCTGGCCGCATGCGGCCAGCAGCCAGACGGCGCGGCGCAGGGGCCAGTACAGGGAAAAGCGCAGAGCAAGGTGCAGGCCAGCGCGCCGGCTGGCGCGCAAGCCAGCGCCGCGCCGCTCACGGCCGTGGCGCCAGTGACCGTGCAGGTCTGCGGCCAGAGCGTGACCTACGACAAGGTGCCGCAGCGCGCGGTGACGCACGACGTCAACCTCACCGAGATGTTCCTGTTCCTCGGCCTGGGCGACCGCCTGGTGGGCTACAGCGGCCTGCGCGACAGCAAGCGCGTGGCGCCCCAGTTCCAGGCTGCGCTGGCGCAGGCGCCCAACCTCTCGCCGCGCGGCATGAACCTGGAGCGCATCGTTGCCGCCGAGGCCGACTTCGTCTTCGGTGGCTGGAGCTACGGCTTTCGCGATGGCGGCGTCACGCCGCAGTTGCTGGCCGAGCTGGGCATTGCCAGCTACGTGCTCACCGAATCGTGCATCCGCAAGGTCGCGCGCGAGCGCGTCTCGCTGGAGGACACCTTTGCCGACATGCTCAACCTAGGGCGCATCTTCCGCATCGAGGCCCAGGCCCAGGCGCTGGTGCAGGCCCAGCGCGAGGAGCTGGCCGCCACCGTCGCCGCCGTGCAGGGCGTGGCGCAGCGCCCGCTGGTGTTCGTCTACGACAGCGGCCAGGACGTGCCGCAGACCGCCGGCCGCTACGGCATGCCCCACGCCATGATCGAGGCCGCCGGCGGGCGCAACCTGTTTGCCGACATCCCGGCCAACTGGCCCAAGGCCAACTGGGAGGACGTGGTGCAGCGCAACCCGGACTGGATCGTCGTCATCGACTACGACCAGCCCGACGCCCAGGGCAAGATCGACTTTCTGCTGGCCAAGCCCGAGCTGCAGCACGTCACGGCCATCCGCCACAAACGCTTCATCGTGCTCGACTACGCCGAGGCCACGCCCGGGCCGCGCAACGTCGCGCGCGTGCGCACCCTGGCCCAGGCGCTGCACCCGCAGCGGTTTGGGCCTTGATGGCCATGGCTCTGCACCGCCTGCGCCCCCGCGCCTGGAGCCGCTGGCTGCTGTTGCTGGCCGCGCTGCTGCCCGTCTCGCTGACGCTGGCCGTCACGCTCGGCCCGGTGCCCATTGCCGCGCCCGATGCCTGGGCCATCGCCGCGCACGAAATCGGCCGCGCGCTGGGCCTTCAGCTGCCGCGCGGCGCCTGGAGCGAGGCGCAGCGCCAAATCGTCTGGCAGCTGCGCATGCCGCGCGTGCTGCTGGCCGGCGTGGTCGGCGCCGGTCTGGCCGTGGTCGGCGTGAGCATGCAGGCCATGGTGCGCAACCCGCTGGCCGACCCTTATCTGCTGGGCGTGTCCTCGGGTGCTTCGCTGGGCGCAGTCGGCGTGCTGGCGCTGGGCCTGCTGGGCGCGGCCGGCGGCCTGGCACTGCCGCTGGGCGCCTTTGGCGGCGCGCTGGCCGCCTGCGTGGCCGTGTACGCGCTGGCCCATGCCCAAGGGCGGCTCTCGGCCACGCGGCTGGTGCTCGGCGGCGTGGCCATCGGCTACTGCCTGGCTGGCCTGAGCAGCCTGATCGTGCTGACTTCCGACCAGCGCGACCTGGCCGGCGCCGTCATGGCCTGGACGCTGGGCAGCCTGGCGGGCACGCAATGGCACGAGCTGGGCCTGCCCAGCCTGGTGCTGCTGCTGGGCACGCTGTGGCTGGCGCTGCAGGCCAAGGCCTTGAACGCCTTGCTCACCGGCGACGAAACCGCAGCCACGCTGGGCATCGACACCACGGCGCTGCGGCGCCGGCTGTTCGTGGCCGTCTCGCTGCTGACAGGCGTGATGGTGGCCGTCAGCGGCCCGATCGGCTTCGTCGGCCTGGTCGTGCCGCACATCACGCGCATGCTCGTGGGCGCCGAGCACCGCCGCGTGTTGCCCGTGGCGGCGCTGCTGGGCGCGCTGTTTCTCATCTGGGTCGATGCCTTTGCGCGCCTGGCCTTTGCGCCCACCGAAGTGCCCGCTGGCGTCATCACCGCGTTGCTGGGCGGGCCCTTCTTCGTCTGGATGCTGCAGCGCGATGGCCGCCGCGCACAGGGGGCGCCATGGAGCTGAGCGCCCAGCGCCTGAGCTGGCAGGCCGCTGCGCGCCACATCGTGCGCGAGGTCAGCCTGCAGGTGCACAGCGGCGAGATGGTCGGCCTGCTCGGCCCCAACGGCAGCGGCAAATCCACGCTGCTGCGCATGATCTACCGCACCTTGCCGCCCAGCAGCGGCCAGGTGCTGCTGGGCGGCTGCGACCTGTGGCAGCAAACGCCGCGCCGCGCCGCCCAGACCATGGCCGTGCTGGCACAGCAGGGCAGCCCGCCCTTTGCGCTGAGCGTGCACGAAGTGGTGCTCATGGGGCGCATCCCACACCAGCGCCCGCTGGCGCGCGACAGCGCCCAGGACCTGCAAATCGTGGCCCAGGCCCTGGCGCGCGTGGGTGCCCAGGCGCTGGCGCAGCGGCGCTTCGACACCCTCTCCGGCGGCGAGCAGCAGCGCGTGCTGCTGGCGCGCGCGCTGGCCCAGCAGCCGCGCCTGCTGGTGCTGGACGAACCCACCAACCACCTGGACGTGCGCCACCAGTTCGAGCTCATGAACCTGCTGCGCAGCCTGCGGCTGAGCACCCTGGCCGCGCTGCACGATCTGCAACTGGCCGCGCACTACTGCGACCGCATCTACCTGCTGCAGGGTGGCGCCATTGCCGCCCAGGGCCGGCCGGTCGAGGTGCTGGATGCCGCCACCATCGCCCGCGTCTATGGCGTGCCCGCCCAGGTGCGGCCCAACCCGCGCACCGGCAAGCCGCTGATCGAATTCCTGCCTGATGACTTGCCAGGCGCCCCATCCGATGAGCCCACAGAACCGCCAGCCCATGCCCCCGATTGATGCTGAGCCGCAGGCCGAGGCCCAGGCCGCCAGCCATGCCAGCGTTGCCTGCGCTGCCAGTCATGATCCGCGCCCGCTGGGCGTCGTCGTGCTCGGCCGTGGCAGCAGCGGCGCGGCCGCGCGCGAGCAACTTCAGGCCCTGGCCGAACCACTGCGCGCGCTGCTGCCCGAGGCCCGCATCGCCATCGCCTTTGCCGACCGCGCCAGCCCCTCACTGCCCGAGGCCCTGACGCAATGCCTGCCCTGTCGCCAGATCATCGTGCAGCCGCTCTTTCTGCCGGGCGAGAACGCCTTGCTGCGCTGGCTGGAAAAAGTCGCCCAGCGCTGGCGCCACCAGCAGGGCAGCGGGGCAGAGGCCCTGGCGGCGTTGCCGCCCATCGTCTTTGCGCCCGGCATCTGGCAGCAAGCGGCCCTGCCTGAGCTGTTGGCGCGCCAGATCGACCAGGCCCAGGCCCTGCCCGACGTCACCCAGACTACGCCCGAGCGCTGGCAGCACGACCCGGCGGCCTGGTCCACCATCCCGCCGCACCAGCGCCACGCGCTGCTGTGCCTGGGCCCGCGCTGCACCGCGCTGGGCGCGGCGGCGCTGTGGCCGCAGCTGACCGAGCGACTGCGCGCCTGCGGCAAGCTGCAGCGCGGTGTCATGGCGCTGCAAACCAGCTGCCAATACCCCTGCAACCACGGCCCGCTGATGATCGTCTACCCGGATGGCATCTGGTACGGCCGCCTGGACGAGGACGCCATCGCTCACATCGTCGACGAGCACCTGCAACACGGCAGACCACTGGCGCAATACCGCATCCACCGCAACGGCGAGGAGCCGGCCGGCGGCGCTTGAGCCAGTTACACGTCGATATTGGCCGCGCGCAGGGCGTTGGCTTCGATGAAGTCGCGGCGCGGCTCCACCTCGTCGCCCATGAGCATGGTGAAGATGCGGTCGGCCTCGATGGCGTCCTGGATTTGCACGCGCAGCAGGCGGCGCACGGCCGGGTCCATGGTGGTTTCCCAGAGCTGCTCGGCGTTCATTTCGCCCAGGCCCTTGTAGCGCTGGCGGCTGGTGGTGCGCTCGGCCTCGGCCAGCAGCCATTGCATGGCCTGGTGGAAGCTGGCCACCTCCTGCTCTTTCATGCGCTCGCCCTCGCCGCGCTGCACTTTGGCGCCTTCGCCCAGCATGCCGCTGAGGGCCTGGGCGGCCTGGGCCAGGGTGTGGTAGTCGGCGCTTTTGGCGAAGTCCTGCGGGATGAGGCTGCTTTTGATGTTGCCGTGATGGCGGCGGCTGATGCGCAGCACGGGTTTTTCGGTGCGCGGGTCGATCAGGGCTTCGACTTGCGCCTGCTCGGTGACGCGGGTGCGGTCGCTCAAATGCTGCTGCAGCGCGGCGGCGGTGTGCTGCATGTCCTGAAGGGTGTCGGCGCGCAGCGGCACGCCGTCGGCCAAGGCCTGCAAGGCCTGGCCGTCCATGTAGGTGGACAGGCGCAGGATGGCGCCCTGGGCTTTCTGGTAGGTGGCGGCCAGCTTTTCCAGCGCCTCGCCCTCGATGGGCTGGGCGCCTTCGCGCGGCAGGATGCGCGCGTCGCGCAGCGCGATGCGGGTGAGGAACTGGTCCAGCGCCTGGGCGTCCTTGAGGTACAGCTCCTCTTTGCCTGCCTTGACTTTGTACAGCGGCGGCTGGGCGATGTAGATGTGGCCGCGCTCGACCAACTCGGGCATCTGGCGGTAGAAGAAGGTCAGCAGCAGGGTGCGGATGTGGGCGCCGTCCACGTCGGCATCGGTCATGATGATGATGCGGTGGTAGCGCAGTTTGGCAGCGTCGAAGTCGTCTGCGCCGCCCTTGCCGTCCTCGCCCACGGTGCGGCCAATGCCGGTGCCCAGGGCGGTGATGAGGGTGAGGATTTCATTGCTGGAGAGCAGCTTCTCGTAGCGCGCTTTCTCGACGTTGAGGATCTTGCCGCGCAGTGGCAGGATGGCCTGGAACTTGCGGTCGCGCCCTTGCTTGGCGCTGCCGCCGGCGCTGTCGCCCTCGACGATGTAGATCTCGCACAGGGCGGGGTCTTTCTCCTGGCAGTCGGCCAGCTTGCCCGGCAGGCCCATGCCGTCGAGCACGCCCTTGCGGCGCGTCATCTCGCGGGCCTTGCGCGCGGCTTCGCGGGCCTTGGCGGCCTCGACGATCTTGCCGCAGATGAGCTTGGCGTCGTTGGGCTTTTCCAGCAGGAAGTCGGTCAGCGCGCGGGCCACGATGTCTTCCACCGGGGCGCGCACTTCGCTGGAGACGAGCTTGTCCTTGGTCTGGCTGCTGAACTTGGGCTCGGGCACTTTGACCGAGAGCACGCAAGACAGGCCCTCGCGCATGTCCTCGCCGCTGACTTCAACCTTGTCCTTCTTGGCCAGGCCGTTTTCCTCGATGTATTTGTTGATGACGCGGGTCATGGCCGCGCGCAGGCCCGTCAGGTGCGTGCCGCCATCGCGCTGCGGGATGTTGTTGGTGAAGCACAGCACGGTTTCGTTGTAGCTGCTGTTCCACTGCATGGCCACTTCCACGCCGATTTCCGTGCCGGGGATGCCGCCGTAGCTGTCGGCCGGGCGGCTGCCGCTGGCATAGAAAGTGGTGGGGTGCAGCACCTGCTTGCCTTTGCTGATGAACTCCACAAAGCCCTGCACGCCGCCGCTGCCGGCGAAGTCGTCCTCCTGGCCGGTGCGCTCGTCCAGCAGGCGGATGCGCACGCCGTTGTTCAGAAAGCTCAGCTCGCGCAGGCGCTTGGCCAGCACCTCGTACTGGAATTCGTTGTTCTGCTGAAAGATGTCCGTGTCGGGCAGGAAATGCACGCGCGTGCCGCGCTGCTCGGCCGGGCCGATGATGCGCATGGGTGAGACCTGCACGCCGTCCACGACCTCGATCTGCCGATCGAGCAGCTTGCCGCGCGAGAAGCTCAGCTCGTGCTGCAAGCCCTCGCGCGAGACGGTGACGGTCAGCGAGGAGGACAGCGCGTTCACGCAGCTCACGCCCACGCCGTGCAGGCCGCCGGAGACTTTGTAGCTGTTCTGGTTGAACTTGCCGCCGGCGTGCAGCTCGGTCAGCGCGATCTCGGTGGCCGAGCGCTTGGGCTCGTGCTTGTCGTCCATCTTGATGGCCGTGGGGATGCCGCGGCCGTTGTCCTGCACGCTCAGCGAGCCATCGCCGTGGATGGTGATGAGGATGTCGTCGCAGTGGCCTGCCAGGGCCTCGTCGATGGAGTTGTCCACCACCTCGAACACCAGGTGGTGCAGGCCCGTGCCATCGGAGGTGTCGCCGATGTACATGCCCGGGCGCTTGCGCACGGCCTCCAGCCCTTCGAGGATCTGGATCGCGCCGGCGTCGTAGTCCGAGGGCGGGGCCGGGGGCAGCACGCCTTCGAGTGTGTCGGCGGGATCGGGGCGCTTGGCGTCGGTCATGAAAATTCCTTTCTCTGGCGGCAGGCACGCGGCGGTGGGCCCAAAACGCCTGCTGCACCATGGGTGTGGTGCAGCAGCAATGTGGCGGTGGCTTGCACAAGCCCTCAAATGCGCATCGGCATCACCACGTACTTGAAGTTGGCATCGCCCGGGATACTGATGAGCGCCGAGCTGTTGCCGTCCTCGAAGGCGATGCTGACCATGTCCTGCTGCATGTTGGAGAGCACGTCCAGCAGGTAGCTGACGTTGAAGCCGGACTCGACCTTGCCTCCGCCGTAATCGATTTCCAGCTCGTCCTGAGCCTCCTCCTGCTCGGCGTTGGCCGAGCTGATGCGCAGCATGCCGGGCTCGAAGTTCAGGCGCACGCCCTTGAATTTGTCGCTGGTCATGATGGTCATGCGCTGCAGGCTGGCCTGCAGGGCCTGACGTCCCAGCGTGACGACATTGCCGTAGCCCACGGGGATGACGCGGTTGTAATCCGGGAACTTGCCCTCGACCAGCTTGGTGACGAACTCCAGCCCGTTGAAGCTGAGCTTGGCCTGGTTGTTGGCGAACTGGAATTGGATCATCGGGCCGGCATCGTCCTTGCCCTCGCCCGCCGGGGCGGCAGGGGCCTTGACGTCGCGCAGCAGGCGCTGCAGCTCCAACACGGTCTTGCGCGGCAGGATGACTTCTTGCTTGGGCACGTCGGTGTCCAGCGTGGCGCTGGCAAAAGCCAAGCGGTGGCCGTCAGTAGCCACCAGACTGAGCGTGCGGCCCTCGGCCACGAACAAGATGCCGTTGAGGTAGTAGCGGATGTCCTGCACCGCCATGGCAAAGGACACCTGGCCCAGCAGGTTCTTGAGCACCGCCTGTGGGATGGAAAACGCCGGGCCGAAGTTGGGCGACTCCTGCACCAGCGGGAAGTCGCTGGCCGGCAGCGATTGCAGGGTGAAGCGGCTCTTGCCGCCCTTGAGGATGAAGCGCTCCTGCGAGGCCTCCAGCGTCACGACCTGATCGGGCTGGAAGGTGCGCAGGATCTCGATGAGCTTGCGCGCGCCGATGGTGGTGGCGAAATCGGCGGCGGCATCACCGCCCAGGTCGGCCGTGGTGCGGATCTGCACCTCCAGGTCGCTGGTGGTCAGCTGCAGGGTGTTGCCATTCTTGCGCAGCAGCACATTGGCCAGGATCGGCAGGGTGTGCCTGCGCTCGACGATGCCGGCAATGGATTGCAGGACCGACAGTACCTTGTCCTGAGGGGCTTTGAAAACAATCACCTGGTCTCTCCATGAAGGGCGCAGCGGGCATGGCCCGGGCCGGGCACAGCCAGAATCGCCCGAAAAACGGGCAAATGCGCTATTTTGGCCGAAAACCGCCCCTGATCTGGTAAAGGCGGGCGCTGTGTGTGTGCCGCAGCCATGCGGGCGGCCGCAAAGCGTCATGCCTGTATGCACATTCGCTGTGCTGCCGTGCGCTCCAGGCTGGGATGGGCTGCAAGTTCTGTGTGCGCAGCAAGTGGCCGATTCTGGGATGAGTGCGGCGCGAGCAAGTTCGTTCTCAGAGTCTGTTCAAAATCTCGGCGTGAGTGGGCAAGAAGCGGTTTGGGGTGGGCTGCAAGGCGCAAAACGCAGCCATGGCTGGGGCTATGGCGAGGCTTTGCGGGCGCAGCAGAGCGCCCAAATCCGCTCTCTTGACCGCCGTGCAAAGATTTTGAACAGGCTCTCAGGGCTCCACCTTGGGCGCGGGCGGGCGCTGGGGTTGCAGCTGTTGCATGCGCTGCTGCACGGCCTCGCCCAGCTGCAGCACGGCCAGGGCGTAGTAGCTGGACTGGTTGTAGCGCGTGACGGCGTAGAAGTTTTCCGTGCCCAGGATGTATTCGGGCGGGCGCGCGCCGTTCTTCAGCTCGACCAGCGCCATCAGGCCGTCGTACTGCGTGCCCGCCGGCTGCGGCAGCGCGCCCAGTTGCTGCAGCGCGGCCTGGTCGAAGGTGGGCAGGATGTCGGGTGCTAGCAGAGCGCGCAGCTGCTCGGGCTGGGCCTGCAAGGCCACGCCCAGATAGGCCGGTTGATGGGCGCGCCAGCCGTGCGCCAGCAGGTAGTTGGCCACGGAGGCGATGGCGTCCTGCGGGCTGCTGATCAGATCGACCACGCCGTCTTCGTTGCCGTCACGGCCGTAGAGCCGCCAGCTCGAAGGCATGAACTGCGGCACGCCCATGGCGCCGGCGAAGCTGCCCTGTAGGGTCAAAGGGTCCAGATCGTTGCTGTGGCACAGGCGCAGAAACTGCTCAAGCTCCTTGCGGAAGAACTGGCTGCGCTCGAATGCGCGGGGGTGGTTGCTGGGGTAGTCGAAGGCCAGTGTGGCCAGGGCGTCGAGCACGCGGATGCTGCCCATGTTCTGGCCATAGGTGGTCTCGATGCCAATGATGCCGACGATGACGCTGGCGGGCACGCCGCTGAACGCCTCAATGTCTTGCAGCTGCTGTTGGTGGCGGCGCCAGAAGGCCACGCCAGCCTCGATGCGCGCAGCGGTGATCAGGCGCTCGCGGTAGGCCTGCCAATCGCGCACTGTGGGGGCTTTGGGGGTGGAGGGCGTCATGAGCCGCTTGACGCGGCCGTTGTGCCGCGCCTGCGAGAGCACCTTCCAGGCCCATTCGGCGGAGATGTCCTGATCGGCGGCAAAGCTGCCGGCCAGGTCGTGCAGCTGCGTGGCCCAGGCGCTGTCTTGCGCTGCGCCCTGGGCTTGGGCTGGCGCGCCTGCTGCGCCCAGCCATGTGAGGCAGGCCAGGGCGGCGCAGGCCAGCGCATGGCGCCAGCGGGCGCGGGCAGGCAATGCGGGGGCGCGAAGTCGGGCAGGCAAGGGAGCAGACACGGGGATGGGGGCAATCACGGTGGGGGCGGGGCGGGCCAGCGCAGCTGGCGCCAGCGGCGTTCCAGTTCGGCCAGGGACGCCGGGGGTTGGGCAGCATAGCGCTGCGCATCCATCAGCAGCAGCCATTGTGCGGCATCGGCTGCGGCCTGGACGCCAAAAAATGCTTGCATCTCCTGGGCCATGCGGCGCGGCGGCAGGTGCTCGGGCAGCTGCAGGCCGGCCTGGGCCAGGCGTTGGCGGGTTTGCGCCAGCAGGCGCTGCCAGGGGTCTTGCCGCCTGCGCAGCAGCTGCGGCAGGCCCAGATAGCCCAGGCCGATGATCAGCACCAGGGCGACGATGAGCAAGGCCAGTTGCGACCAATTCAGCCGTTGCAGGCCCAGGGTTTGCAGCAGCGATTGCTGGCGGCCTTGGTCGTAGTTGAGCACCCATTGCGTCCAGCGGTAGTCGATGGCATCGCCCAGGGCCTGTAGGCGCAGCAGCCAGCGCGCGCCGGCGCCAAAGCCGCGCGCGCGCGCGTCGGCGCCGGCGCTGTCCAGGGCCTGCGACTGCGACAGCTCAATGCGCTCGGGCGCGATGGCGCCGGTGGGGTCGATGCGCGTCCAGCCTTGCTCGGGCAGCCAGACCTCGACCCAGGCGTGGGCGTCGGACTGGCGCACGGTCCAGACGCCGTCGATGGGGTTGGGCTCGCCGCCCTGGTAGCCGGTGACGATGCGCGCCGGGATGTCGGCTGCGCGCATCAGGATGGCGAAGGCTGAGGCGATGTGTTCGCAAAAGCCGCGGCGGTGCACGAACCAGAACTCGTCGGCCGTATCCTCGCCGTACAGCGGCGGCTGCAGGGTGTAGTGAAACTCCTCTTGTCGCAGCTGCTGCAGCACCTGCGCGATGAGGGCCTGATCGGCCGCCAGTGTTTGCGCTGGGCCTGCATGGCGCGGGTGTTGCTCGCGCAGTTGCGCGGCCCAGGCGCGCGTGCGTGCGTTGCCATCCTGCGGCAGTTGCAGGTACTGGCGCAGTTGGGTGGGCTTGGCCAGCCGCGCGAACTGTCCGCCCAGATGGCTGCTGGCCTGGTAGCGCGTGGCACTGTTGAGCGGGCGATGGCTGTTCCAGACCAGCTCGTGGCTGAGGGCGCTGCGCAGCCCGCCAGCCTGTGGCTGGACTTGGGGCAGCCATTCCAGCGGCAGTAGCCAGCGCTGGCCGTGCGGTTCGAGCACGGTCTCGTAGCGCACGGCCTGGCCGGCGGGCTCGAAGGGGTTGTAGGCCGTGCCCGGCTCGGCCTGGGGTTGCACGGGCAGGTCGCCGCGCGCCGTCCAGTGGCGGCCCTGCAAGTGCGAGAGCACCGGGCCGCGAAAGTACATCTGCCCCTGGCTGGGGACGGGCGAGCCGGGCGCAAAGCGCAGCCGCAGTGCGATTTCGCGGCTTTGCGCCAGCTGGCTGATGGTGCCCACCTGCATGGATTCGGACAGCCCGGTGCGGCCCTGGCCGGGTGCATTGGGGATGCCCCACAGCGGCGCAAAGCGCGGAAACAGCACATACAGCGTGCCAATCAGCGGCAGGCCGATGAGCACCAGCAGCGCCGCGCTGCGTGCCGCCTCGCGCAGCGGCGGCCGGCCCACGGGCTTGTGGGCGTTGACCAGCGCCGTCAGCAGGCCCCAGAACACCAGCACCATCAACAGGGCCACGGGCAGGGTCTGGTTGAACAAGAACGTGGTGACGATGCAGAAAAAACCCAGGAAGAACAGCACCAGGGCATCGCGCCGGGTGTGCATCTCCAGCGTCTTCAGGGCCAGCAGCATGAGCAGCAGCGTCAGCGCCGCGCCCGAGATCGACTGCTGCGTGAGCACTTCCCAGCCCGCGCCCAGCAGCGCCAGGGCCAGCAGCAGCGCCAGCTGCCAGCGTTTGGGCAGGGGGCGCTGGCGCAGCGCCAGGGCAAAGCGCCAGCCCAGCAGGCCCAGCGCGAACACGCCGGCCCAGGTGGGCAGCGCGCGCGCCATTTGCAGGGCCAGCAGGCTGAGCACGGCCAGCAGGAACAGGGTGTCGCGCGTCTGGCGGGGCTGGGCGTCGAGCCAGCGGGAGAGGCGGTGCTTCATCGTGTCGCTCCGAGTGCGGGCATGGCATCGCCAGGCCCGCGGGCGGCGTTCAACTCAGCGCCAGCGCCTTGAGGCACTGGTGCATGTGCTCCGGGCCTTGGCCCGGCGGGATTTGGAGTTGCGGCAGGCGCAGCCCGTAGACGAGCTCTTGCGCATGGGCGGCCAGCACCCAGGCGCATAGGCGGCTGAGGATGGCCTCGGGGTGCTGCAGGCCGGTGGCGGCGTGGTCCAGCCACAGCTCGCTGGCCTGCTGCTCGGTTTGGTCGCGGCGCACCCAGTCGCCGCTGCCGGTGGCCAGAGCCGTGGCGGTTTTCTTCCAAAGAATGGATTTGATCGGGTCGCCGCGTTGGTAGCTGCGAAAGCCCTCCATCTCGAACGAGGGCGTGCGCGCCGAGGCCAGGCCTGCCTGCCCGGCGCTGTGCTGCGCTGGCAGCGCCGGGGCGTTGGGCTCGGGCGCGGGATAGACCAGCAAGCTGGCGGCGGGGCGCCAGATCGACCAGACCCGAAAGGCACCGATGGGGTAGCGCGTTTCGATGTTCAGCGCCGGGCAGGGGTGCTGGCCGCGCGGCAGCGGCGGCAGGCCCAGCGCCACGGCCAGCGGCTGCCCGGCGGGCACGTCCACCATGCTGGCGTGGTCTTCGGGCTGGCCTTGCGCGCGCAGCGCGATTGCAAAGCGCGTGCCCTTGCCAGGGTGTTGCAGCACCAGCGGCAGGCGCGCTGGCTGGTGTGCAAACCAGGGCGGCGGCTCCTGGCAGTGCAGTTGCAGGCCGCGCAGATTGCCATGCGCCACCAGCACGCTGACAAAACCCACGCCCGCGAGCATGAAGGTGAACAGAAAGCCCAGGTTGATCTGGTAGTTGATGGCGGCAATCAGCAGCAATGCGGCCGTCAGGCCCAGCATCCAGCCGGCGCCGCTGGGCAGCACGTACAGGTTGCGCTGCGACAGCTGCCAGTGCATCGTGCGCGGCAGGCGGCGCTCGATCCAGGCGTTAAGGCGCTGGCGCAGCGAGCCAGGCAGCAGGCGAGGCGCGGGCATCGCAGGCCTTAACGCAGCGGCACGGCCTGCAGCATGGCCTGCACTTGCTCGGCGGCGCTGCGGCCAGCCTGCGACACAGGCACCAGGCGGTGCGCAATGGTTTGCACCAGCGTGGCCTGCACGTCATCGGGCGAGACGTGCGCATGCCCCAGGATCCAGGCGCGGGCCTTGGCCACGCGCAGCAGCGCAATGGCCGCGCGCGGGCTCAAGCCCTGCACGAACCATTGCCCCGAGCGGCTGGCCTCGACCAGATCCAGCACATAGTCCAGCAGCGCCGGGGCAGCATGCACCTGCAGCACGGCCTGTTGCATGGCCAGCAGGTCTTGCGCATCCACCAGCGGGCGCAGCTGGCGCACCTGCTGGCGGTGTCCATTGGCCTGCAGCAGCTGGCGCTCGGCCTCGCGGTCGGGGTAGCCCAGCGAGATACGCATCAGAAAGCGATCCAGCTGCGACTCGGGCAGCGGATAGGTGCCCAGCTGCTCGCGCGGGTTTTGCGTGGCGATGACGAAGAAGGGCTGGGGCAGGGGCCGGGTGGCGCCTTCGGCCGAGACCTGCTGCTCCTCCATGGCTTCGAGCAATGCGCTTTGCGACTTGGGGCTGGCGCGGTTGATTTCATCGGCCAGCAGGATTTGCGAAAAGATCGGCCCTGGGTGAAAGACGAAGCCTTCCTGCGCACGGTCGTAGACCGAGACGCCGGTCAGGTCGCTGGGCATCAGATCGGCGGTGAACTGCACGCGTGCAAATTGCAGGCCGAAGCTGCCGGCCAGGCCGTGTGCCAGTGTGGTCTTGCCCACGCCGGGCACGTCCTCGATCAGCAGGTGACCGCCGGCCAGCAGGCAGGTCACGCCATCGAGCACCTGGGCAGGCTTGCCGACGATGAGCGTGTTGAGCTGCTCCAGCACGGCGGCGACTTGGTCTTGGTAGGGCATTTTTGACGTTAAAGTAACTGTGCCATGGGATTGGGGCAGGGGGCTTGTGACAGTGCCGACGCCGCATCCCGGTGCGGCAGCGATTTGTCATCAAAGCGCACGATGGTAAACAAAAGAAACAGCGGAGACAATGCAATGGCCACAGGATATTTCACCCACCGCGATTGCTGGCTGCACGATATGGGGCCGGTGCACCCGGAATGCGCGGCCCGGCTGGACGCCATCGAGGACCGGCTGCTGATGAGCGGCGTGCTCGATGCGCTGCAGCGCCACGATGCGCCCAAGGCCTCCATCTACGACCTGGAGCTGGCGCACAGCCGCATGCACGTGGCGGCCATGCGCGGGCTGGACTTGCTGATGCAGGAAGAGCTGCAGGCCGGCGGGGACGGCTACTCGCAGATCGACACGGACACCATGCTCAGCCCCCACACCTGGAACGCGGCGCTGCGTGCCGCCGGCGCGGTGGTGGCCGCCACCGAGTTGGTGGTTGAAGGCAAGCTGGACAATGCCTTCTGCGCCGTGCGCCCGCCCGGCCACCATGCCGAGCACGACAAGGCCATGGGTTTTTGCTTTTTCAACAATGTGGCCGTGGGCGCCATGTATGCGCTGCATCGCTGCCAACTCAAGCGCGTGGCGGTGGTGGATTTTGACGTGCACCACGGCAACGGCACCGAGGACATCCTGGCCAAGGAGCCCAAGGCCCTGATGGTGGGCTTTTTCCAGCACCCGTTTTACCCGCACAGCGGCGAAACGCCCAAGGGCGAGAACATGCTCAACGTGCCCGTGCCGGCCTACACCAAGGGCATGGACGTGCGCGAGATCATCGACATGCTGTGGCTGCCGCGGCTGGAGGCCTTCCAGCCCGAGATGCTGTTCATCAGCGCCGGCTTTGACGCCCACCACGAGGACGACATGGGCCAGCTGATGCTCAACGAGAGCGATTACAGCTGGATCACGCAAAAGCTCGTCGAAGTGGCCCAGCGCCATGCCAAGGGGCGCATCGTCTCCAGCCTGGAAGGCGGCTATGTGCCCGATGCACTGGCGCGCTGCGTCGAGGCGCACGTGCGCGTGCTGGCCGGTCTGTAGTCAGGACGGCGCGCATATGGAAGGAGAGGATCGCATGGCCTCACAGGATTTGCTGCTGGTCGAGCGCCAGCCCCATGGCGTGGTGCAGCTCACGCTCAACGATCCGAGGCGCTTCAATGCGCTGGGCGGCCAGATGTTGGAGGCGCTGATCAACCAGTTTCAGGCGCTGGCCGATGATGCGCAGCTGCGCGCCGTGGTCATCGCCGGCAACGGCAAGGCCTTTTGCGCCGGCCACAACCTCAAGGACATGGCCGCCCACCCGGAGCTGGCCTGGTACCAGGCGCTGTTTGCGCAGTGCAGCCGCTTCATGCTGGCCATCCACCGCCTGCCGGTGCCGGTCATCGCCAAGGTCGATGGCATCGCCACGGCGGCTGGCTGCCAACTGGTGGCGCAGTGCGATCTGGCCGTGGCCAGCGACAGTGCGCGCTTTGCCGTCAGCGGCATCCAGTACGGCCTGTTTTGCTCCACGCCCAGCGTACCGCTGGTGCGCAACGTGCCGCTGAAAAAGGCCATGGAAATGCTGCTCACGGGCGAATTCCTCTCGGCGCAGCAGGCCCTGCAAGCCGGGCTGCTCAACCGCGTCGTGCCGGCCGAGCAGCTTGATGCGGCGGTGCAGGATTTGGTGGCTGCCATCGTCGCCAAGCCGCGCATTTCCATCGCGCGTGGCAAGCAATTGCTCTACGCTCAGCAAGAAATGGGACTGGAGGCGGCCTACCAGCTTGCCGCCCAGACCATGGCCATCAACATGATGGACGCTGCCGCGCAGGAGGGCGCGCAGGCCTTCGCGCAAAAGCGCCCGCCGCGTTGGCAGGACTTATAAGAGCCTGTTCAAAGGCTCTGCACGGCCTACGGCGTGTTTGGCCGGCGCAGCCGTGAACAGGCCCTAGAATGCCCCGCGTTGCGATTTTTCAAAACCTGAAGCCGAAATCCTCTCGCCAAGGCAGGGCTTCCCCATTAGGAGAGACAACGAAATGACCAAGGTCCTGGTACCCGTCAAGCGCGTGGTCGATAAAGACATCAAGGTGCGCGTGAAGTCCGACAACAGCGGTGTGGACATTGCCAATGTCAAGCACAGCATGAATCCCTTCGATGAAATCGCCGTGGAAGAGGCCGTGCGCCTGAAGGAAAAAGGCGCCGTCAGCGAAGTCATCGCCGTCTCCATCGGTGTGACCCAGGCCCAGGAAACCCTGCGCACTGCCCTGGCCATTGGCGCTGATCGCGCCATTCTGGTCGAGACCGCCGACGAGGTGCAGCCGCTGGCCGTGGCCAAGCTGCTCAAGGCGTTGGTGGACAAGGAGCAGCCCGGCCTGGTCATCATGGGCAAGCAGGCCATCGACGACGACTCCAACCAGACTGGCCAGATGCTGGCCGCGCTGGCCGATTTGCCGCAGGCCACCTTTGCCTCCAAGGTTGAGCTGGCCGATGGCAAGGCCACCGTCACCCGCGAGGTCGACAGCGGTCTGGAGACTGTTGCCGTGAACCTGCCGGCCGTCGTCACCACCGACCTGCGCCTGAACGAGCCGCGCTATGTGACGCTGCCCAACATCATGAAGGCCAAGAAAAAGCCGCTGGAGACCGTCAAGCCCGCCGACCTGGGCGTGGACGTGGCGCCGCGCCTGAAGACCCTCAAGGTCAGTGAGCCGCCCAAGCGCAGCGCCGGCATCAAGGTGCCGGACGTGGCCACGCTGGTCGACAAGCTCAAGAACGAAGCCAAGGTCATCTGATCGACGGGAGACAAAACACCATGACGACACTCGTAATTGCCGAACACGACAACGCCAGCCTGAAGGCAGCAACGCTCAACGCCGTGACCGCTGCGGCCGCCATCGGTGGCGAGGTGCATGTGCTGGTCGCTGGCCACAACGCGGGCGAGGCCGCCAAGGCCGCAGCGCAGATCGCTGGCGTGAGCAAGGTGCTGCACGCCGATGGCGCAGCGCTGGAAAATGGTCTGGCCGAGAACCTGGCCGCGCAGGTGCTGGCCGTGGCCGACGCTTACAGCCACATCCTGTTCCCCGCCACCTCCAGCGGCAAGAACACCGCGCCGCGCGTGGCCGCCAAGCTGGACGTGGCGCAGATCTCCGACATCACCAAGGTCGTCAGCGCCGATACCTTCGAGCGCCCGATCTACGCCGGCAACGCCATTGCCACCGTGCAAAGCGGCGATGCCAAGAAGGTCATCACCGTGCGCGCCACCGGCTTTGACGCCGCTGCCGCCAGCGGCGGCTCTGCCGCAGTGGACAGCGTGGCCGCCGTGGCCGACTCGGGCAAGAGCAGCTTCGTCAGCCGCGAAGTGAGCAAGAGCGACCGCCCCGACCTGACGGCAGCCAAGATCATCGTCTCCGGTGGTCGCGCGCTGGGCAGCGAGGAAAAGTTCAAGGAAGTCATCACCCCGCTGGCCGACAAGCTGGGCGCAGCCATCGGCGCCAGCCGTGCCGCAGTCGATGCGGGCTATGCGCCCAACGATTTGCAGGTCGGCCAGACTGGCAAGATCGTCGCGCCCGAGGTGTACATCGCGCTGGGCATCAGCGGCGCCATCCAGCACTTGGCCGGCATGAAGGACTCCAAGGTCATCGTCGCTGTGAACAAGGACGAGGAAGCGCCGATCTTCTCCGTGGCCGATTATGGTCTGGTGGGCGATTTGTTTGAGATTGTGCCTGCCCTGATCAAAGCCCTGTGAATTTATGGATAAGTCCATTTAGAGGGTGTTGAGGAAAAAGGCGTCCTTTAGGCGCCTTTTTTATGAGTTTGTTTGTGCTCTTTGTTGCATGAGCTGATTTCTATAAATCTGTTCTTGCTTGAGCAATTTTGAAGCAAGGTGAGCTATGAGGACTTTCCGTTTTTTTGCTTGGGTTTTCTTTGGTTTTTTGATGTTGGGGGCGTCGGCTCGTGCGCAGTCGGATGTTGAGGAGGTTTCTGGCCTGCTTGTTAATAATTCGGTTTATTCAAGCATCTCTAAATTCTCTGATGAATCCGGTGATCTCATAATCTATTTCTTTAAGAATAAATCTAAGGTGGGGCGAAGTATTTTGTCGAAATGTGTTCCTGAGCTCTATTGTGCTGTAAGATTGAAAGCTAAAGACGCTGAGGAAGTCCCTAGTGAAATTAGTGATGAATTTGATTTTTCTGCAGCCTTTGTTGTGCAACAAGTTGTCAATGTAGAAATATCTGCTATTGATTACGATAATGTCTCTGATAAGCTTGAAACTCGCTACGGTGTTCTCGGTGTGGACGATGAGAATCGTTTGACGTTCAACGGAGTGCTCGTTCATCCAGAAGTTGAGGGAAACTATAGCTTGGAGCTCAGGCATGTTTTTGAAGACGGTGATTTGGATTTAGCGCTGGTTGAGGTTGTCGGGGGTACGGCCTGCCCTGCATTGTTTAGGCTGATTGAAATTAATGCTAAAGGGGTTCGAAGGGTTACTGAGGAGTTCGGTAGTTGTTCGGATTACGTTAGATATTATCAGCGTAAAGATGGTGCGGTAGTGTTGCATGCAATTCAGTTTGAAAATGGTTCGGGTTTTAAAGGGGGGCGTGGACGTCTTGACTTTGTTTATAAGAATGGCGTTTTGAAAGAGTTTCTGAAGAAGCCTACTTGGTCTGCTAAGTAGTTGTCTTTTGAAACTGTAACGGTGTGGAGTGGGGTTAGGTTTTTCTGAATAGAAATATTTGACTTTATCTCCCTCCTGCTGGTTTTTTTGAGCGGAAGGTAATGTGTTGTGCTGTACTGAGTAGCAGAGAATTTTCGTATTCTCGAATAGAGGATTATTAGCACTGGAGATCCGATTATGAGTTATCAAGCACCCATCAAAGATTTGCTGTTCAACATCGAGCATCTGGCCAACATCGAGGCCGTGGCCCAGCTGCCCGGCTTTGAGGAAGCTGGCCTGGACACGGCCCAGGCCGTGTTGCAAGAGTGCGCCAAGTTCAACGAGGATGTCGTGGCCCCGCTGAACGTGGTGGGCGACACCCAGCCTTCGAGCTGGAAGGATGGCCAGGTCACCACCTCGCCGGGCTTCAAAGAGGCCTTTGCACAGTACGCCGAGGGCGGCTGGCAAGGCCTGCAGCACGATGCCGAATTCGGCGGCCAGGGCCTGCCCAAGACCATCGGCGCGGCCTGCCAGGAAATTCTCAACAGCGCCAACCTCAGCTTTGCGCTGTGCCCGCTGCTGACCGATGGCGCCATCGAGGCATTGATCACAGCCGGCAGCGATGCGCTCAAGGCCACCTACCTGGAAAAGCTCATCTCCGGCCAGTGGACTGGCACCATGAACCTGACCGAGCCGCAGGCCGGCTCCGATCTGGCGCTGGTGCGCTCGCGCGCCGAGCCGCAGCCCGATGGCACCTACAAGGTCTTTGGCACCAAGATCTTCATCACCTACGGCGAGCACGACATGGCCGAGAACATCGTGCATCTGGTGCTGGCACGCGTGGCCGGCGCGCCCGAGGGCGTCAAGGGCATCAGCCTGTTCGTGGTGCCCAAGTTCCTGGTCAATGCCGACGGTTCGCTGGGCGATCGCAACGACGTGCACTGCGTGAGTATTGAGCACAAGCTGGGCATCAAGGCCAGCCCCACGGCGGTGCTGCAATTTGGCGATCACGGCGGCGCCATCGGCTATCTGGTGGGCGAGGAAAACCGCGGCCTGGAGTACATGTTCATCATGATGAACGCCGCCCGCTACGCCGTGGGCGTGCAGGGCATTGCCGTCTCCGAGCGTGCCTACCAACAGGCCGTGGCCTATGCGCGCGAGCGCGTGCAAAGCCGCCCGGTCGATGGCTCGGTCAAGGGCAGCGCGCCCATCATCCACCACCCGGATGTGCGCCGCATGCTGATGACCATGCGCGCCCTGACCGAAGGCACGCGCGCCACGGCGCTGACGGCCGCGGCCGCCTACGACGCTGCGCACCGCCACCCGGACGCCCAGGTGCGCCAGGAAAACCAGGCCTTCTACGAATTCATGGTGCCGCTGGTCAAGGGTTACAGCACTGAGATCAGCCAGGAAGTCACGGCGCTGGGCGTGCAGGTGCACGGCGGCATGGGCTTCATCGAGGAAACGGGTGCAGCCCAGCACTACCGCGATTGCAAGATCCTGACGATCTACGAAGGCACGACCGCCATCCAGGCCAACGATTTGGTTGGGCGCAAGACCGGCCGTGACGGTGGGCAGGTCGCCAAAGCCATTGCCGAGCGCATCGCCAAGACCGAGCAGGAGCTCGCTGCGCTGGGCACGGAGCCAGCCCAGGCCGTGGCGCGTGAGCTGGCCGCTGCCCGCCAAGCCTATCTGGACGTGGTGGACTTCATCGTCGCCAATAGCCGCGAAAACCCCAATGCCGCCTACGCCGGCTCCGTGCCCTACCTGATGCTGGCGGGCAACCTGGTGGCAGGCTGGAACATGGGCCGCGCCCTGCTGGCCGCGCAGGCCGAGCGCGCCAAGGGCCAGGATCAGGCCTTCTGCGACGCCAAGATCACCACCGCGCACTTCTACGCCGAGCACATCCTGCCGCGCACCAAGGCCTTGCGCGACGCCATCGTCAACGGTGCGCACAGCGTCACCGAGCTGCCGCTCGATGGCTTTTGATCGCATGGCGCGATGAAGGGCATTACGCAGTTGCGCCACAGCGCCTGGCCTGCCAGGCGCTGTGCGCGCGCGGCAGTGATGCACCCTGCATGGTGCGGTTTGGCAGACTCTGCGGGTGAGCCTCTATTGCGGAAAACGCAGCGGCGGCGCATAGTGCAGCTTCAGGCTTTTGTGCGGGCCGGGCGCCCAGCCCGCGCGAGGCGCTGAGCAAAAAGCCAGCTTGGGCTTTTGCCTGCCAGTGCATTGACGCTCAGTGGGCAAAATGCGCTGGCGCCGATCATCACGAAAGGAGCAAGTCTTATGAACCTGACCATTAGCGGACACCATCTGGAAGTCACGCCTGCATTGCGTGAATTCGTCACAAGCAAGCTCGCGCGCGTGGCCAAGCGCTTCGACCAGTTGATCGATGTGAGGGTGGTGCTGGGGCTGGAGAACACCAAGGAAAAGCAAGGGCGCCAGACGGCCGAATGCACCATGCTGCTCAAGGGCGGCGACATCCACATCAAGACCGCGCATGAGGATTTGTACGCAGCCGTCGATGAAATGGTGGACAAGCTCGACCGCCAAGTGGTGCGCTTCAAGGACAAGCTCAAGGAGCATGACCATCAGGCCCACAAGAAGACCATTTCTGCTTAAGCGCATTCGTCCTTGAGCCGAATCTCTCAATGACAAGCCCGCCCTGGCGCTTTGCCTGGCGGGCTTGTTGTTTGCTCGGGGCTGCTTGCGCCCCATACCAAACACTGGGCCTGACTGTCAATACATCGTGAATGTCAAGTCCAACTAGGGGAAATACCGAGAGATTGAAGGGGTGCTGGACTGTATAGGCATAATCTTCCCCCACTTATGAACCGTCTAGCCTCCATCCTGCCTCTCGAGCGCGTGCTGGTGCACGTCGAAGTCACGAGCAAGAAGCGTGCTTTCGAAGAAGCTGGCCTGCTGTTTGAAACCCTGCATGGCCTCTCGCGCGCCGTCGTCACCGACAGCCTGTTTGCGCGCGAGCGCCTGGGCTCCACTGGCCTTGGGCACCGCGTGGCCATTCCGCATGGTCGCATCAAAGGATTGAATGCGCCGATGGCGGCCATTTTCCAGTTGGCGCAGCCCATCGGTTTCGATGCGCCCGATGAGCAGCCCGTCAGCCTGCTCATCTTCCTGCTGGTGCCCGAGGCGGCCACCGAAAAGCACCTGGAAATCCTTTCGGAAATTGCCGAGATGCTCAGCGATGTGGATCTGCGCGAGGCCATGATCCATGCCGATGATGCGCAGCAGCTGCACAGCCTGGTGGCCAATTGGCACCCCAGCCAGTTGCCCGCCGAGGTGCAATAAGGCCGGCCATCATGCCCAACACCGTCAGCGCTCAGGCCCTGTTCGACGAATTCGCGCAGGCCTTGCAATGGCGCTGGATTGCGGGGCGCAGCGCTTATGCGCGGCGTTTCGATGAGCGTGCGCTGCGCTCGGCGCGCGCCAGTGCCGATCTGGTCGGCTATCTGAACTACATCCACCCATTCCGCGCGCAGGTGCTGGGCGAGTCCGAGGTGCGCTATCTGACCAATGCCACCGAGGCCGATTGCGTGCGCCGCGTGGCGCGCATCACGGAGCTGGAGCCGCCAGTGCTGATCCTGGCCGATGGCCAGCAGGCGCCGCAGGCCCTGCTGGACATGTGCGAGACGGCGCAAATCCCCATGTTCGCCACGGCCGAGTCCTCGGCCTACGTCATCGACGTGATGCGCAGCTACCTGTTCAAGCTGTTTGCGGCCAGCACCACCTTGCACGGCGTGTTCATGGACATTCTGGGCGTGGGCGTGCTCATCACCGGCGAATCCGGTCTGGGCAAGAGCGAGCTGGGCCTGGAGCTGATCACGCGCGGCCATGGCCTGGTGGCCGATGACATCGTTGATGTGGTGCAGATCAACCAGAACGCGCTGGAGGGCAAATGCCCGCAGCTGCTGCAGAACTTGCTGGAGGTGCGCGGCATTGGCCTGCTCGACATCCGCGCCATCTTTGGCGAAACCGCGGTGCGCCGCCGCATGCGGCTGCGGCTGATCGTGCATCTGGTGCGCCGCGAAACCATGGAGCGCGACTACGAGCGCCTGCCGCACGAGCCGCTGACCGAATCCATCCTGGGCGTGCCGGTGCGCAAGGCCATTATCCAAGTCATGGCCGGGCGCAACATCGCCGTGCTGGTCGAGGCGGCGGTGCGCAACTACATCCTGCAGCTGCGCGGCATCGACACCTACCAGGAATTCACCCGCCGCCAGCGCCTGGCCATGCAGGCCGACGGCGCGCTGCCTGAGTCCGACGATTCGCAGCGGCCAGCCTCCGACTGAGCAGGCGTCTGAAACGCCGGCCTCCGCCTGCGGCCCCCTCAGCCGAACAACTGCGCCAGGGCCAGGCCAGGCTCGGGCGCGCGCATGAAGGCCTCGCCCACCAGGAAGGCGTGCACGCCGGCCTCGCGCAGCAGCTGCACGTCCGCAGCCGTGGCAATGCCCGATTCGGTCACCAGCAGGCGCTCGGGCGGGACGTGCTTTTGCAGCTCCAGCGTGGTCTGCAGGCGGGTCTCGAATGTGCGCAGGTTGCGGTTGTTGATGCCCAGCAGCGGGGCTTTCAGGCGCAGTGCGCGCTCAAGCTCATGGGCGTCGTGCACCTCCACCAGCACGGCCATGTCCAGCGACAGGGCGATGGCTTCGAGCTCGGCCATCAATCCATCGTCCAGCGCGGCGGCGATGAGCAGCACGGCATCGGCGCCCATGGCCCGTGATTCGTAGATGTGGTAGGGCGCGACCATGAAATCCTTGCGCAGCACCGGCAGATCGACGCTGGCGCGGGCTTGCTTCAGATAGTCCACGCTGCCCTGGAAGAACTGCCGATCGGTCAGCACCGACAGGCAGGCGGCGCTGGTGGTTCCATCGCCCTGGGCGTAGCTTTGTGCGATGTCCGCAGGAATGAACTGCGCATCGGCGCGCAACAGGCCCTTGCTGGGGCTGGCCTTCTTGATCTCGGCAATGACGCCGGCCTGGCCCTGGGCGATCTTGGTACGCAGTGCGCCCTCGAAATCGCGCGTCAGCACACGGCTTTCGGCATCGGCGCGCACGGCGTTCAAGGGCATGCGCTTTTGCGCGGCGGCGATCTCTTCATGCTTGACGGCAATGATTTTTTCCAGGATGTCGGACATGGCGGCAGCGGTGTGTGCGGATGGGCAAAGCCCGCAGTGTATGCGCAGGCGGGCGCGGCCAGCGCCTGGCGCACGGCCATGTCCTTGGCCTTGCTATGATGCAAACCCTTTGGGGCGGTGGCCTGGCGCGCAGGGCGTGCGGGCGTACATGCCCGCCATCACGACCAAGCTTGAACGAGGAAAGGGCTGTTGGATGCGATACGGATTCCATGCCATGTTGGCTGCACTGTGCTGCGGCATGTTGACTGCCTGCGCCACTGGCGCCGGGGTGGCAGGCGCGCCCGACAATGGGCCAGCCCAGCCGGATCAGCCTGCGCAGCGTGACCTGTTTGCCCAGGCCAGAGCGGACCATGTCGGCAGCCCGATGGCGCCTGCTGCAGCGCCTGCGCAGGCCATGGATGCGCTGACGGCGTACCACTGGCAGCTGCGCACGGTCACCGGGCGAGACGGCGCCTGGTTTGGCCGGGGCCAGCGCGCCTTGCGAACGCCGGTGCAGCTGCGCTTTGACGGCCAGTACCTGGGCGTCAGCGGCCTGTGCAATCTGTTGAGCGCCACCTACCTGGCAGGGCCGGATCAGCTGCGTGTGGATGTGCCCATGCAGACCAAGAAGGCCTGCGCCGATCAGCGTTTGATGACGCTGGAGCAGCAGTTGGCAGCGGCCTTGCCGCAGGTGCGCAGCTGGCGCATCAGCGGCCCGGCGCACGCGCCGCAGTTGCGGCTGGAGTTTGCCAATGGCAGCCAGTGGCAGCTTGAAGGCGCGCCCACCCATGCCACGCGCCATGGCGCGGCCCCGCAGACCATTTTTCTGGAAGTGGCGCCGCGCACCCGGCCTTGCAGCGAGGCCGGCCGCACGCGCCAGTGCCTGGAGGTGCGCCGCGTTGAGTTCGATGCTCAGGGCCTGCGCCAGTCGTCCGGGCCGTGGGAGCTGTTCCATGAGCCCATCGAAGGCTTTACCCATGAGCCGGGCGTGCGCAGCTTGCTGCGCATTCATCGCTACCCGGCCCGGGGCGGCCGCCCGGGGGTTGCCAGTCCGTACGTTTACGTGTTGGACGAGACCGTGGGCACCGAGTGGGTGCAACCGCAGCGCCCTTGAGACCGTCAAAGGCAGAGCAGGCTTTGCCGCAGCGCTGCCGCTTGAAGACGCCGCCCGCACAGGGCGGCTTTTTTACTCCATGCACAGTGCCCGCGCCTTGGCAGAGCGCAGGCGCTGTCCAGCGCGGGTGGGCCGGTAGAATGCGCGCTGGATTTCGCAGTCACCGGCCGCGGGCGCAAGCACACATTGGCGTGAGCACAACCAACGCAGCGTCATGGCTGGATGAGCCGCCCTGGGCCTGCGCGCGCTGAGCCGCCAAGCCTGCCCGTCGTCATTCATTCGCACCAAAGGAGAAACGCACCCATGTCCACAGCCGAACAACAGCAGCGCATCGCCAGCGGCCAGGGCTTCATCGCCGCGCTGGATCAAAGCGGCGGCAGCACGCCCAAGGCGCTCAAGCTCTACGGCATCGAGGAATCGGCCTACAGCGGCGAGGCGCAGATGTTCGATCTGGTCCATCAGATGCGCACCCGCATCGTCAGCAGCCCGGCCTTCGATGGCCAGCGCGTGCTGGGCGCGATCCTGTTCGAGATGACGCTCGAGCGCGACTTCAACGGCAAGAATGCGGCCAGCTACCTGTGGGAAGACAAGCGCGTTGTGCCCTTTCTGAAGATCGACAAGGGCCTGCAGGATGAGGCCGATGGCGTGCAGCTGATGAAGCCCATCCCCGGCCTGGCCGAGTTGCTGGCGCGCGCCAAGGCCAAGGGCGTGTTTGGCACCAAGGAGCGCTCGGTCATCAAGGCCAACAACCCGGCGGGCATTGCTGCGGTGCTGGATCAGCAGTTCGAGCTGGCGCAGCAGGTGCTGGCCGCGGGCCTGGTGCCCATCATCGAGCCGGAGGTGGACATCAAGGCAGCGGATAAGCAGGCCATCGAGGCCGAACTCAAGCAAGGCCTGCTGCAGCGCCTGGACAAGATCCCCGCCGCCACGCCGGTGATGCTCAAGCTGACGCTGCCCACGGTGGACGGCTTCTTCGACGAGCTGGTGGCGCACCCCAGCGTGCTCAAGGTTGTGGCGCTCTCGGGCGGTTACAGCCGCCAGGAGGCCAATGCCAAGCTGGCGCGCAACCCCGGCGTGATCGCCAGCTTCAGCCGCGCACTGACCGAAGGCCTGTCGGCGCAGCAAGGCGATGACCAGTTCGACCAGGCGCTGGAGGACTCCATCGAATCCATCTACCAGGCCTCGATCGCCTGATCGGCCATTTGCGTTGTGCACTGTGGGCCGCCTTGCCAGGCCCACAGCTTGCCTGCCAGCACTGCCGCAGCGCGCAGCCCTTTGCACAGGGCGTGCGCTGCGGCAGTGCTTTTTTGTGCCTGCGGCCGCCGGGCACCACGCACAGGCCCCACGTCCCGGTGCGGGGGCGCGGCGGGCCTTCAATCGGCCAGAAAGCGCCCGGCCAGGCTGCCGGCGCGCCAATGCCTGCGGCGCAGCCAGGGCTCGAGCTTGTTGCGTTCGCCGCCGCGCAGCTTGACCAGCGCAGGCCAGCAACTGGCATCGCCGCGCGCCCACAGTAGACGGGCGTAGAGCGGGCGGCGCTTCCAGCGCGCCTGCAGGTGCAGCCAGTAGGCGCTGTCCTCGGCGCGCAGCAGCGCCAGCCGCCAGGGCTGCGCCGGGGGCAGGGCCACGGCCTGGTGCAGCACCTCTTGCGCCACCACGTGGATGGTGTGGTAGCTGGGCTCGCCAATGTTTTGCGTGTACTGGGCAAAGCGCCCCTGCTGGCGCAGCGTCTGCAGGTAGCTGGCCGTGCCCTGCTCGACCACTGCGGCATGAAAGCGCGCCAGCCACTGTGCGATGAAGGGGTTGCCGGCCGGGGCGGCCAGGAACCAGCTTTCGATCACCGGGAAGTCTGGCGCGGTGGTGTAGCCGTCCAGGTAAAAGCCGACGAAATCGGCGCGCTGCGCCTGTTGCAGCGCCGGCAGCCAGTCGTCCAGCGGGCGCGTGAGGATGATCGAGGCATCCAGCCAGATGCCGCCATGGCGCTGTAACAGCGCCAGGCGCATCCAGTCGGTCTGCTTGGCGATGTTCAGCTGCGCCAGCGCCTCGGGCAGATCGGGCAGGAACTGGCGCACATTGTCCGCATGCAGCAGGTGCACGGTGTGCTGCGGGTTCAGGCGGCGCCAGCTGTCGATGCAGCGCTGCACCACCAGCGGGGGCTGGGCGTCGTGCCAGTAGGTCCAGATCACGCGCGGGATGGGCGCTGGCAGGCCCTGGGCCGCATCGGCCGTCGTCTCAGGGCCGGCCTGCCAGCGCTGCACGGCCGGCGTTGGCAGGGGTTGGAGGCGGGCATGGCGGCGCAGCCACAGGGCCAGCGCTGCCGCGCCCAGCGCCAGCAGCAGCGCGCAGCCGATCAGGCCTGGCAGCAGTGCGCTGGCCCAAAGGGCATCAGGGGCAGCGGCGGCCACTGGGGCGGCAGAGGGCAGTGCGGTCAAGGCGTCAGCGGGCATGGGCGTCGTGGTCGGGCGTAGGGCTGGCAGGCGGCGCCATCAGATAGCGGCCAACCAGGCTGCCTGGCAGGTACAGGCCGGCGGCCAGGTAGTGGTCGAGCTTGCGCCTGTCGGGCCCGCGCAGCTTGATCAGCGGCGCAACGGCGGGGCCGGCCTGCATGAAAAACAGGCGTTTTTTCAGGCGGGCACGCTGCCAGCCGGCTTGCACGTGATAGGCAAAGGCACTGGCTTCTGCTGGCCACAGCGTCAGGCGGTAGCGGGCATCGTCGCGCTGCAGCACGCGCTGGGCGGCCAGGTGCATGCTCAAGTAATCCGGCGCGTCGATGGCCTGTTGCAGCGCTGGCAACAAGCCTAGGGCCTGCAGGTGCTGCAGGTAGCCGGTATTGCCGCGCGGCACGACTTCAGCGTCGAACTCGCGCTGCCAGGCAGTGACGAAGGCGCTGCCTGGCGCGGCGGCCATGAACCAGTTTTCCACCACCGGGTATTGGGTCGAGGTGGTGAAGCGCTGCAGGTAAAAGCCCAGGTATTCGCTGCCTTGCGCTTGCTGGGATTGCAGCACCCAGTCCAGCGGCGCGGTGAGGATGGTGCTGGCATCCAGCCAGATGCCGCCATGGCGCTGCAGCAGCGCCAGGCGCAGCCAGTCGGCCAGTTTCTGGGGCGAATCGGCCAGCAGCACCGCAGGCAAATGGGGCAGCAGCGCACGGGCGCGGGCCAGGTCCAGCACTTCGATGCGCCAGTGCGGGTGGTGCTGGCGCCAGCTGGCCAGGCAGCGGGCGATCAGTGGCGGTGGGGCTGTGCTGTCCCAATAGGTCCAAAGAATGCGTGGGATTGGCGCAGGCCCGACCGGTGCGGGCGCGCCGATCTGCCAGAGCTGGGCTGGCGGCGCCTGCCAGGGCGGCAGCGCCGGGCGGCGCCAGCCGTACCAGCGCTTGAGCAGGCGCGCCAGCAGCAGCTCGCCGCGCACGCGCCAACTCAGGGCTGGCTGGTTGGCAGGGGGGCCGCTGGGCGGCGTGGCGGGGGTGGGTGCGCTCATGCGGTGGTTCGTGCGGCGTCTTGTGCAGCGGCTGGGGCGGTCAGCACGGCTTGGCGCGTGCGTGCGTAGCGCAGCAGCCAGCCGCGGCGCAGGTAGCCGCGCAGCAGGGCAGCAGGCGGCAGCGGGCTGCAGGCCAGGTAGTCCTGCGCGAACTGCCTGGCCAGTGCCTGGGCCTGGACAGGTGGCGGCGCGGCGCGCTGCAGGGCGCGCAGCGCACCCAGGTAGTTGCGTGCTGCCAGATGGGCGATGGCAAAGCGCATGGCGTCGCTGGCCAGCTCCGGCTCGGCCTGGGCGCAGTGGCGCCAGTCCTGCACGAAGGGGCGCAGCGCGCGCGACAGGTCGGCGGCCTTGGCGGCATTCATGCCCGCCAGAATGCTGCCGGCGCGCTGGCGGTAGGCGACCCAGGGCTCGGGCACATGGATGGCGCTGCGCGCGCGCAGCAGCAACCGGGGCATGGTGGCCATGTCCTCGAAATAGGCCCCGGGCGGGAACTGCAGGCCCTGCCACAGCTCACGGCGGGCGATCTTGGACCAGGCATGCATTTGCCCGCCCAGCAGCATGCCTTGCAGCAAGGCCGTGCGATCGCGCAGCAGGGTGCGCGCTGGGCCGTGGAAGCTGCGCCGGTGGGCTTCGCCGCGCAGGCGGTGCTTCAGGCGCGGCTGGGCGCGCCACAGGCTGAAGTCGCACAGCACCAAGTCCGGGGCGTGGCTTTGGATGGCCTGGTGCAGGCTGGCGATGGCGCCCGGCTGCAGGAAATCGTCGGAGTCGAGAAACCAGATGTAGGCGCCGCTGCTGGCGGCCAGCAGGCTGTTGCGCGCCGCGCTCAGGCCCTGGTTGTGCGGGTGCCGCAGCAGTTGCAGCGCGCCGGGCCAACGCGCCTGCAGCTGCTGGGCCAGCGCGGCCGAGCCGTCACTGGAGGCATCGTCGAGCAGCAGCACCTGCACGCCGGGCACGCCCTCAAGCTGCGCCATCAGCGATGCGATGCACTCGCCCAGGTAGTCCTGCACGTTGTAGACAGGCACCAGCACACTCAGCCAGGGGCGCTCTCTCATGGTGCGGGCCTGCCTTGGGTGAGCAGCTGCAGGAACTGCGCTTCGTAGGCGGCCTGCATGCGCTGCTGGCTGTAGAGCGACTGGGCATCGTGGCGGCCTTGTGCGGCCAGCCTGGCAGCCCAGGCGGGGTCGCGCAACAGGCGCTCGAGCGCATCGGCCAGCGCCAGCGGATCGCCGGGCGCGGCCAACAGGCCGTTGCGCTCATGTGCGATGACCTCCTGAATGCCTGGCACGCGCGAGCCGACCACGGCGCAGCCGGCGGCCATGCCTTCGATCAGCGCCAGCGGCATGCCTTCGTAGTGGCTGGAGAGCACGCAAATGCGCTGCCCCATCAGCAGGCTGGGCACGTCGTCGCAGCGCCCCAGCAGCTGCACTTGCTCACCCAGGCCCAGCTGCTGCGCCAAGGCCCGGGCGCGGCGCTGCAGTCGCTGACTGCCGCCGCCGGCCAGCCACAGCGTAGGCTGCAGGCCACGCTGGCGCAGCGCGGCCAGCGCGTGCAGCAAGGTGGCGTGGTCTTTCTGGCGGGCAAAGCGCGCCACCATCACCAGCCCTGGGCTGCGTTGGGCCAGCGGCAGGGCATCGGCCTGGGCATAGGGCTGCAGCGCAATGCCATTGGGGATGGCGATGGTTTTCTCCGGCGCGAAGCCCAGGGCCAGCAGGCTATCGCGCACCCCTTGGGAGCAGCCGATGATGCAGGCCGTGCGCCGCGCCAGCCAGCGCGCCTGGGCCAGCCGCCAGGGGGTGTAACGTTCGCGGCTGTTGTGCTCCACGTGCACCAGCAGCGGCACCTGGGCCCACAGCCCGGCGTAGCGGCCCCACAGGTGTTCGCTGAAGCCGTGCGCCACCAGGATGTCGGGCGGCCACTGCAGGCAGATGCGCCGCAGCTGCCAGATCGTGGCCCAGTGGCTCCAGCCGCTGACCACGTCCACCGGCAGGCCTTGCGCGCGCAGTGCGGCCACCTTGTCCGGCGGCGTCTGGCGCTTGCGGCGCAGCACCAGCCGGGGCTCGAACTGGCCGCTGTGCAGGTGGGCGCGCACCAGGTCGATGGCCACCTGCGTGGCGCCGGAAAAGCCGCCGGTGACGAAGTGCAGCACGCGCGGGCGCACGCCAGGGCTGGGGCGATGCGGTGTGCTCACGGCGTGGCTGCCGGTGCGACCGGCCCGCTGGCGGTGAGCTGGACGATCTGCTGGCGCACGCCGCGCAGACAACTCCAGACCGCAATGGTCATGAACAGGTAGAACATGATGCCGCTGTTGTGGGCATAGAACACCTGCGTGATGCCGTAGCCGGCAAACATCACCGGCAGGCTCAGCCCGGCCAGCTCCAGGGCCCGCTGCTGGGCCTGCAGCGCCTGCAGGCGTGACCCGCCGTCGTCATGGTGCGCTTGGTTGCCGCGCTGCGGCCAAAACACGCACAGCGGCACCAGATAGAAAAAGCCCAGCACCGCCACGCCCACCAGCCCAGTCTTGACGAACACGTCCAGCACTTCGTTGTGCACATGCTGGTATTGCAGGATGGAGGGGCGGTATTGCCCAGCCTGCACGCGAAGCTGCTTCTCCTGCATGTAGCCCGGCAACGACCAGCCCAGCAGCGGTTTTTCCAGGCCCATGTCCCAGGCCAGGCGCCAGTGTTCCAGACGCTGACCGATGGAGCTGTCTGCCCCGTGCCGGGCTTCGAACTGGGCCACCTCGCCCACGGTGCGCTGCCAGCGCTCGTTGAGCATGTGCGGCTTGGCCACGACCACCATGGTCATTGACGCCAGAAAGGCGCCGCCCAGGCCCAGCGCCAGCGCCGGGCGGGCATTTTTGGCCAGCGCCAGGGCCAGCGGCAGCGCCAACAGCAAGGCCAGCCAGCCGCCGCGCGAGAGCGACAGCACCGAGGCCATGCAACCGGCCAGTATGGCCAGCATCGCCAAAGCCATCAGGCCGCGTTGCTGCGGCCTGGCCCAGCGGCCCCGCGTGAGCAGCGTGCCGCAGCTCAACGCCGCCAGCATCACCGCCAGCTGCAGAGCCAGATTGCCGTATTGGATGGCATTGGTCGTGCCCGTGGCGCGCCAGTAATCCAGTAAGAACACTTGCCAGAGGGCAATGCCGCCCGCGCCCAGGCAGCCCAGCAGCACGCCCCAGAACAAGGCGCGCGGATTGGCCGGGTAGGCGGCGGCAAAGAACAGGCAGGGCAGGGCCAGCAGGAATTTGATCGGTCGATCCCAGCGGCCCAGGCCCTCGGCCGGGTCGGAGAGGAAAATCCACACCAGCCCCATCAGCACCATGGCTGCGGCCAGCCAGCGCGTGGATGCATCGACCGGCATGCGCGACCAATGCTGCAGGCTGCACAGCGCACCCAGCAGCAGCAGCGCCGCGCCCCAGGAGTAGCCCGAGGGCAGCCACAGCGCCAGTGCGGGGATCAAGAAGACCGCCGCACTGCTCAGGCGCTGGGGCCAGGAGGGGGAAATACTTGTACTACTTGCAGGCACGGCAAAGCCCTGGTGGCGCTGCAGCCCCAGATGCCAACATGGCGCGCCGCAAGGGCGGCGCACACGCGGCGGCTGGGGAGGGCGCAGCTCAATGGCCGCGGAACACTTCGCCCGCCTTGAGGTGGTAGTGCGTGCCGCAATAAGGGCAGCGCGCCTGGCCGGTGTGGGCGATGTCCAGGAAAACGCGCGGGTGGTGGTTCCACAGCGGCATGCCAGCCACCGGGCTGGGGCAGAACACACCGCCGTTTTCATTGAGGTCCTTGGCCAGCAATTCGACGCTGGAAGCAGTAGAGGAGGATGCGTGGCTCATAGAGGGGGTGGTCAGACAAAACAAAAAAGCCTGGGCAGTGCCCGGCGCAAACCGGATTTTATGCCGCGCCCTTGGGAAGGTCTTCATGAATCGCAGCGTCACTGCGCCTTGCAGCCCATCCCAATCTATGCGAGGCGATTTTGAGGGCAGCCCGCAAAAGCCTGTTCAAAGCATGGCGGATTGGCCCAGTTCATCTGCAGTTTTGCCAATGCGTGGCGGCATGGCTGGAAAGTTTGGCCCAGAGTGGAGATTTCAGCGTAGAAAGATGCTGCTTGCAGCAACTTTCTTTAACTCATTGAAAAGTTCGGAAAATCCCCCTCTTTTTCATTGCGTGCATGCACATGGAATGCTTTCAAATGAGCAAAAACGCCCAAGGATAATGCGCCATCTTGTCGAATGCTTTGCCAAAGGACACGCAATGACACAACAGATTTCCCCCCCGAAGTCCAACCCCCGGCGCTGGCTGTTGGGCGGCCTGCTCGCAGCCTGTGCGGCATGGCCTGCCTGGGCGCATGCCGCCACTGCCGCAGAGCCCAAGGGCGAGCCCATCCGCCTGGCCCTGGTCGAAAGCCTCTCGGGCCCGTTTGCCAACACCGGCGAGGCGGTATTTCGCAACCTGGCCTGGGCGGTCGAGCGCGTCAACGCCCGCGGCGGCGTGGCCCTGCCTGAGCAGCAAGGCGGCAAGCGCCCGCTGCAGCTGTTGCGCTTTGACAGCAAGGGCCAGAGCGACGAGGCGCTGGCGGCGCTGCAGTCGGCGCGCGATGCCGGTGCGCAGTACGTGCTGCAGGGCAATTCCTCGGCCACGGCCGAGGCCATCCTCAACGCAGTGGAAAAGAACAACCAGCGCACTCCGCAGCAGCGCATGCTGTTTCTCAACTACTCGGCCGTCGATCCGGCGCTGACCAATGAAAAGTGCAGCTTTTGGCATTTCCGCTTCGATGCCCATGCCGACATGCGCATGAATGCGCTGATGGATGTGTTGCAGGCGGACACGGCGATCAAGAAGGTCTATCTGTTCGGTCAGGACTACAGCTTTGGCCACGCCGTGCTGCGCGAGGCGCGCCGCCAGCTGGGCGAGCGCCGCCCGGACATCGAGATCGTGGCCGAGGAATACCACCCCGTGGGCCGCATCAAGGACTTTGCACCCTACGGCGCCAAGATCAAGGCCAGCGGCGCGCAGGCCGTGGTCACCGGCAACTGGGGCAACGATTTGACGCTGTTCATCAAGGCCGCTGGCGAAGTGGGTTTTGACGGCAGTTTCTACACCTTCTACGGCAATGCGCTGGGCGCGCCAGCGGCCATTGGCGATGCCGGCATCGGCAAGGTCATTGCCGTGGCCGACTGGCTGCCCAACAAACCGGGCCAGGCCAGCCGCGCGTTCTATCAGTCCTTCCGCGAGCGCTTTCCCAAGCCCGCTGATGACTATGTGCACATGCGCATGCAGCTGCTGATCGAGGCGCTGGCCGCGGCGATGGAAAAGGCCGGCAGCACCGAGCCGGCGGCCGTGGCCCAGGCCCTGGAAGGTCTGCAGGTGGAGCTGGCCGGCCAGGCCGGCCAAATGCGCGCGGCCGATCACCAGTTCCAGCAGCCGCTGGTGGTCGGGCGCATGCAGAAAGCCGGCAGCGAGGCCGTGCCCTTTGACGTCGAGGGCTCGGGCTATGGCTTCGAGGTCGTGCGAACCCTCACGCCCGAGCAGGCCCAGATGCCGCACCGCTGCAGCATGCAGCGGCCCCAGTAAAGGGGCAGTTTGGGCCGCACTTCGCAGCGGCCCCTCGCTTCGGGCATGAGCGAGCTCTGAGGATCTGTTCAAAATCTTTGCACGGCGGTCAAGAGAGCGGATTTGGGCGCTTTGCTGCGCCCGCAAAGCCTCGCCATAGCCCCAGCTATGGCTGCGTTTTGCGCCTTGCAGCCCACCCCAAACCGCTTCTTGCCCGCTCGCACCGAGATTTTGAACAGGTTCTGAGCGCGCCTTGTGGCCATCCAAACTCTGAGGGTAAGGCCGCATTGCCTGCCAGGCATGGGCCTGGGTATGCTGCCGCACACAAGTCAGCATGGCTGGCTTGTCATTTGCGAAAGTAGCCCACGATGCCCATGCGCGTTCACCTCCAGGCTGTGCCCGAAACCATGCTGTGGACGTTGCACAATCGCGCCAGCGAATCGCTGCGCGGTGATGCGTTTTTCCGCGACCCACATGCCGAGCGCATCTACGCGGCCATCGACTATCCGTTCGAGCGGCACTTTGGCCCGCCCGACTCCTCGCACGCGGCGCGGGCACAGGCCTTCGATGACGTCATCGGCGACTGGCTGCAAGAGTACCCGACAGGCACTGTGGTCGAGCTCGGCTGCGGCCTGGAGACCCAGTGCCTGCGGCTGGACAACGGCCAGGTGCGCTGGCTGGCCATCGACACGCCCGAGGCCATCGCCCTGCGCGAGCATTTCATCGTCCCTGGCTCATCGGCTGCGCCCCGTCTGGAGCATTGGCGCGGCGATGCCTGCAACCCGGCATGGATGGAACTGGTGGATGCGCAGGAGCCCGTTTTTATCAGCGCCCAGGGCATGCTGATGTATCTGAGCGAGCAGCAGGTGCAGCGCCTGCTGCAGGCCGTCGCCGCACGCTTTAGCACTGGCGCTGCGCCGCTGCAGCTCATGTTCGACGTGGTGCCGCCCTGGGTGGCGGCACTGACGCAAAGCCCCGGCGGGCTTTGGAAAACCAGCCATTATCGGGTGCCGGCCATGCGCTGGGGCATAGGCGCCAGCGCCGTGCCTGCGCAGATCAGGCAGTGGCTGGGCCCTGGGGCGCAGGTGCGCTGGATCGGCTACAGCCATTACCGCGCCTGGCCTGCCTGGTACCTGCAATGGCTGCGGGCCTGGCCATGGGCCCGGGACAACATGCCGGGCATGGTGCATGTGACGCTGCAGTCATAGGCGCCGCAGCGGCGCGGGTCTGGCGGCCCGGTCCGGGCAGTCTGCTGCGCGACACATTTTCGCTGCTGCTCAGGGCGCAGCGCCATCGCCAGCTGCGGGCTTCGTGCAGACTTGCCCTCCTGCCTTTGTGCTCGGTCGTAGCGTCTCTATCGCATCTGGCCTATGCCGATGCTCAGCGGCGCAAGCAACCGTTTTGCCCTGTCAACCAAAATGCGCGTCGTTGCATTGATCGGCCATGCGCCCTATATTGCATTTGATGCTCTTTGCATAGAGGGTTTTCCCGGCCATTCTTTGCAATGTGTTGCAGAAGCCGCTTGGGGCAAGACGGCTTGAACGGGCGCTTGCCCACCGAGCAGAGATTCTGAACAGCCTTGCACCTGCGCCGCCCCATCCATCCACCCGACCTTTGTGTACCAGCCATGATCGACACGAAACAGTCACCCCCCTCTTCGGCGGCTCCTGGCGATGCCAAGGAGCGGCGTGCGTTGCAGCCCCTGCACATACCGATTCGTGCGCTGGGGCCGACGCACCGCGAGCAAATCCTGGAGCATTTGCTCAGCCTGACCGAGCGCGACCGCTATTTGCGCTTTGGCTATCCGGCCTCGGATGCGCAGGTGCGCCGCTATGTGGAGGGGCTGGATTTCCAGCGTGATGAGATTTACGGCATCCACAACCGCAAGCTGGAGCTGATCGCCATGGCCCACCTGGCGTTCGACCCGCCCACGCCGGGCAAGCCGCGCGCGGCGGAGTTTGGCGTGTCGGTGCTGAGCAAGTACCGTGGGCGCAGCCTGGGCGCCAAACTCTACGACCGCGCCATGATGCATGCGCGCAATGAGGGGGTGGAGACCATGTACATCCATGCCCTCAGTGAAAACGCGCCCATGCTGAAGATTGCGCGCAATGCGGGCGCGACAGTGCACCGAGAGGGCAGCGAATCCGAGGCCTATTTGAAGCTGCCCAAGCCCAATCTGAACTCGCGCCTGACAGAGGCATTCGAGGATCAAATCGGCGAATTTGATTACCGCATGAAGGTGCAGGCCTACCAGTTCCAGTCCTTTCTGGACAACCTCTGGGGCATGGGCATGCACCGTAAGCCCGAGGCTCGGCCTGTGCCTGAGCAGGAGCCAGACGCTGCGCCAGCGCAGAAGCAGGATTGAAGGCGCATGGCGCAGCAGTGCGATGGCCCCGGCAGCCAATGGCAGCCGGGGTCGCCCTTGCATTGACCTGTAGCGGCGCAGGGCGCGTGGCTGCAGCCGGCTTGGTTGGTCGCTCTTGGGCGACTTCGGCTATGCTTGCGCCCTGTGTCCAACCATCGCCCCTTGCGGGTGCATTGCTTTCGTGACGTCTGACCACGCCCCCGCGCGCGCCAACGAAAAAGAAGAAAAGCGCAGTCTGCGCCAGCGCATCGCCCAATTGCTCTATCCGCCGCCGGCTACGCCGCAGGCTCTGATCGACACTATTGCCGCTGCAGAAGAGCAAGACACCATCAAACCTGAGGTGCGCATCATGCTCGAGCGCGTCATCCGCATGGAGTCCATGACTGCCGCTGACGCCATGGTGGCTGCCTCGCGCATGGACATGCTGGATGTGGATGCGCCCTATGAAGAGCTGCTGGCCACGGTGATCCGCACCGCTCACTCGCGCTTTCCAGTCTATGAAGGCTCGCGCGAGAACATCATCGGCGTGCTGCTGGCCAAGAACCTGCTCAAGCTGCAGCGCGCGCCCGAGCTGAACATCCGCTCGCTGCTGCGCGCGCCGCTGCTGCTGCCCGAGACCAAGCGCCTCAACGATCTGCTGCGCGAGTTCCGCCTGCATCGCAACCACATGGCCATCCTGGTCGATGAGTTCGGGCGCACTTCCGGGCTGATCACCATCGAGGATGTGCTGGAGGAAATCGTCGGCGAGATCGAGGATGAGTTCGATGAGCCCGAAGATCTGGGCGAAATCTACGCGCTGGCCAATGGCAGCTGGCGCGTGCGCGGCGACACGCCCATCGGCA
The DNA here is from genome assembly GCF_002288875.1 of Vandammella animalimorsus. Lineage (NCBI taxonomy): Bacteria > Pseudomonadati > Pseudomonadota > Betaproteobacteria > Burkholderiales > Comamonadaceae > Vandammella > Vandammella animalimorsus. The sequence goes on from NZ_NTBH01000005.1 coordinate 189,593, forward strand.
AGGTGCAGGAGTACTTTGAAGTCACACTGCCTGAGGCCGATACGCAGGACGAGCTCGAAACCATCGGCGGGCTGGTGGCGCACGTGCTGGGCCATGTGCCGGCGCGTGGCGAGAGCGTGACGCTGGCCAGTTTGCATTTCGACGTGCTGCACGCCAAGGGCGGCGCCATCCGCTGGTTCCGTGTCACGCGTCCGGCGGCGCAGCAGGGCTGAGGGCCGCGCTGGCACACCGCCCTGCAACAGCCCCGCGCCTGCCCAGCGCGCGGTTTGCAGTATTGTGACGATATGTAATGGCGGCCCCGCCGGGCCCGCTACCATTGCGCGCATCGCATCCTGCCGCAGTGGCACTCCCCATCTTCTTTTGCACCACCCATGCTGCGCCTGCTCCGACCCGACCGCCTGGCGGCTTTTTTCTTTCTGCCCCTGTTGGGCGCCTTGCAGGCCTGGGCCCTGGCCGATGCCCAGGGGCAGCCCAATTGGTGGGCCCAGCTGCTGGCCCTGGGGGGCTTTTTCCTGTTCCTTGATGGCAGTCGCAGCCCTTGGCAGGCCGCCTGGCGCGGCTGGTGGTTTGCTGCTTGCTGGTTGGCCGCGGCGTTCGCGTGGCTGTACACCTCGATGCACGTCTTCGGCGGCCTGCCTGCGCCGCTGGCCGGGGCCGGCGTGGCGGCGCTGGCTGGGGCGCTGGCGCTGTATTACGGCGTGGCCGCCGTGCTGTATTGGTATGCGCGCGTGCATGGCTATCTGGGCAGTGCCGTGGTGTTTGCCGCCTGCTGGACGCTGGCCGAGCTGGCCCGTGGTCAGTGGCTGACGGGCTTTCCCTGGGGGGCCATTGGCTATGCCCATGTCGATGGCCCGTTGGCGCCGCTGGCGCGCTGGGTGGGCGTGTACGGCATCGGCGCCGTGGCGGCGCTGGCTGCGGCACTGCTCGGTCTGGCGCTGGCGGCTGTACCTGGTTATATCTTTGGGCGTTTCATCCATGTGGCGCGCCTGCCGGTGTCCGCGCCGCGGCTGCTGTCCCCGCTGCTGTGGCTGGGGGCGCTGGCCGCAGGCCTGCATTACGGCGGCCAGTGGCAGGCGGCGCAATGGGCCCAGGCCGATGCTGCGCTGGCCCAGCGCCCGCCGGTGCGGCTGGCGCTGCTGCAGGGCAATATCCCGATTGCCGAGAAGTTCGACCCCAGCACCGGCGTCATGGATTCGCTCAACTGGTACGGGCGCCAGTTCTTGGAGCGCAAGGAGTCGCTGGTCATCGCGCCGGAAACCGCCATCCCGGTGCTGGAGCGGGATTTGCCCAGCAGCTACCTGGAGGTCGTCACCGCACCCTACCGCAGCGGCCAGCAGGCCTTGCTCACAGGGCTGCCGCTGGGCGATGCGGCCTCGGGCTATACCAACTCGGTGGCGGGCATCCGCCCTGGCGAGCCGGACTACGTCTACAGCAAGTCGCACCTGGTGCCGTTTGGCGAATTCGTGCCGCCAATGTTCCAGTGGTTCAACGACCTGATGGACATCCCGCTGGACAGCTTCAGCCGCGGCCTGCCGGTGCAGCCGTCATTTGCCTGGCAGGGCGAGCGCTTCGCGCCCAACATCTGTTATGAGGATTTGTTCGGCGAGGAGCTGGCGCGGCGCTTTGCCGACCCATCCCAGGCCCCCACCGTGCTGGTCAACTTCAGCAACATCGGCTGGTTTGGCGATGGCGTGGTGATCGACCAGCACCTGCACATCAGCCGCATGCGCGCGCTGGAGCTTGAACGCCCCATGGTGCGCGCCACCAATACCGGCGCCACGGCCATCATCGATCATCGCGGCCAGGTGCAGGCCAGGGCCGAGCGCGCCAGCGTGCAGGTGCTCAGTGGCCAGGTGCGCGGCGTGGGCCAGGCCGGCGAGGCCGACAGCATCACCCCTTATGCGCGCTGGGCCGGCCACGCCGGCCTGTGGCCGCTGTGGGGCTTGGCGCTGTGCATGTTGCTGCTGGTGCCGATCGTGATGCGCCGCCTGCCGCGCATGGCCTGATGCGGCACGATGCAGACATCGCACGGCGCTGGCATTGGGGGCATTTCAGGGGCGCTCAGCCGCCGGCGACTGTCATGCGGTTGATCAGCACCGAGCCGCAGGTCTTGGCCCCATAGGTATAGGCATCGGCGCCCACGGCCTCGATGCCCATGAACATGTCCTTGAGGTTGCCGGCGATGGTGATCTCCTGCACCGGAAAGGCGATCTGGCCGTTCTCGACCCAGAAGCCGCTGGCGCCGCGCGAATAGTCGCCAGTCACGCCGTTGACGCCCTGGCCCATCAGCTCGATGACGAACAACCCAGTGCCCAACTTTTGCAGCATGGCCGGCAGATCGTCGCAGGACTGCGTTTGGGTTGAGTTCAGGCACAGATTGTGCGAGCCGCCGGCATTGCCGGTGCTGCGCATGCCCAGCTTGCGCGCCGTGTAACTGCTGAGGAAATAGCCTTGCACGCGGCCATCGCGCACCACGTGGCGCGGCGCCACGCGCACGCCTTCGGCATCGAAGGGGGCGCTGCCCTTGCCGCCGAGCAGAAAGGGGTTTTCCTCGATCTCGATGTGCTCGGGGAAGACCTGTTGGCCCAGCGAATCGGGCAAGAAGCTGCTCTGGCGGTACAGCGCCGCGCCGCTGATGGCCTGCGTGAAGGCCCCCAGCAGGCCAGCGGCCAGCGGCGCCTCGAACAGCACCGGGCATTGCCGTGTGGCGATGCGGCGGCTGTCCAGGCGCGAGAGCGCGCGCTCGGCCGCATAGCGGCCAATGCGCTCGGGCGAGGCCAGGCGCCGCGCGTCGCGCATCGAGCTGTACCAATAATCGCGCTGCATGTTCGCGCCCTTGCCCGCAATTGGCGCCACCGACAGGCTGTGGCGTGAGCTGGCGTAGCCGCCCTCGAAGCCATTGGTGTGCGCGGCATAAAAATGCCCATGCTGGGCCGAGACGCTGGCGCCCTCGCTGTTGGTGATCTGGCCGCTGGTCTGGAAAGCGGCCTGCTCGCAGCGCAGCGCCAGTGCGGCGGCGGCCTCGCTGTCGATCATCCAGGGGTGGCAAAGATCCAGCTCCAAATGCGTGCCTGGCGCAGCAATATCGGCCGCATCGGCCAGGCCCGCGTGCGGATCCTCGGCCGTGTGGCGGGCAATGTCGTAGGCAGCCTGCACCGTCTGCGCCACGGCCGCGGCGGAGAAATCGCAGGTGCTGGCATTGCCTCGGCGCTGGCCGATGAACACCGTGACGCCCAGCGACTTGTCGCGGTTGCGCTCCACCGTCTCCAGCTCGCCCTGGCGCACGCTGACAGAAAGGCCGGAGCCTTCGGAAACCTCGGCCGCTGCGGCCGTGGCGCCGAGCTTCTTGGCCTCGGCCAGCGCCTGGTGCGCCAAGGCCTGGAATTGCTCGCGGGTGTAGGAAAAGAGCTGCGCGGGCTGCGCCTGACGGGCCGCGGCGCGCGCGCGGGAAGAGCGGTTTCGGGAGACTGGCTTCATGATGGCCGGTATGATACTTGCGGCCGCCCAGAGGCGGCCCATTCCATTTTCCATGGCCGCTGTCATCGTGCAGACCTTCCCTGGCCCTGAGCGGGCCAGGCGCCCATTCCAACCCATGCAGAGAAAATCCCCACGCGGTTATTTCGTGCGCGGCCACTTTGTTGCCGCAGGCAGCGAAGAGGACCAGCAATTCAAGGCCGAGCTCAAAGGCCGCGAAGTCAGCAAAAGCGACAAAAAGCGCGAAAGCCATGAGCTGCAGGCCTTGGGCGAAGCCCTGCTGGGGCTGCGCAGCGAGCTGTTTGCCCGGCTGAGCCTGCCTGATGCGCTGTGCGAAGCCCTGCAGGAGGCGCGGCGCATCAGCGACTTCGAAGGACGGCGCCGCCAGATGCAATACGTGGGCAAGCTCATGCGCCGGCTGGACGCCGCCGAGATCGACGCCATCCGCGCCGCGCTGGACATCCAGAAAAGCGGCAGCGCCGAAGAAAAGCAGGCCCTGCACGAAGCCGAGCAATGGCGCGAGCGCCTGCTGGCCGACGACCAGGCCCTCACCCAATGGCTGCAGCACTACCCGGCTGGTGACGTGCAGCAACTGCGCAGCCTGATCCGCCAGGCCCGCAAGGAAAGCCCTGCGGCCACTGCCGCCGAAACCTCTCAGGGCAAGGCGCCGCGCAAAGGCAAGGCCTACCGCGAGCTGTTCCAGTGGATCGACCGCGCCCGCCGCGCCCAGGCCGAGCAGGCCGAAGATCAGCGCCACTACCGCGAGGACGATGGCGATGGAGAGGGCGAGGCCTGATTCTGGATGGGGCCTTGGCTTGCAGCCCAACGGCGCTGGGGCCAGCGCCAGCCCAGCACCATGCCCGCCGCCCCCAGCAGCACCAGCGCCCCGCCCAGCCACTGCAGAGGGCCGGGCCACTGGCCAAAGGCCCAGACATCAACCGCCAGCGCCACCAGCGGGTAGAGGAACGACAGCGCCCCGGTCAAATACGTGGGCAAGCGCTGAATGGCCCCATACAGCAGGATGTACATCAACCCCGTGTGCACCACGCCCAAAGCAACCAGCCAGGGCCAGCTGCTTGCCGCCACGGCCCCGGCCTGCGGCATGGCGGGCCACAGCAGCGCCACGCCCACCACGGTGTGCATCAGGCTGAGCAACTGTGGCGGCATGCCGCGCAAGCGCTTGGCGATAAAGGCCGCCAGCGCATAGAAAAAAGCCGCGCCCAGCGCCATCGCCACCCCGGCCAGATAAGCGCCATCCGCCCCGCCGGGCCGGGCCTGCGCCACCAGCGCCACCCCGCCAAAAGACAGCAGCAACCACAGCCAGCGCGCCAGCCCCGGCCGCTCGCCCAGCAGCAGCGCCCCCAGGGCCACCAGCATGAGCGGCTGTGTGTTGTAGACCACCGTCGCCACCGAAATCGACGTGCGCCCATAGGCGCCAAACAGCAGCAGCCAATTGAGCACGATGGCCACGCCGGCACAGGCCGCCAGCGCCAGCTGCCGCGCCCCCGGCCAGGCCGTGCGGCGCAACTGCCCCAGCGCCAGGCACACCGGCAGCAGCGTCAGCGCGCCAAACAGGCAGCGCCAGAACACCACCTCCGCCACCGGCCGGCCCGAGGACACCACCATCCAGCCAATGGTGCCGGAGATCGTCATCGCCGCCGCCATCTCCAGCCCGCCGCGCCATGGCGCCTGCTGCCCCGTCTCTGCGTTGTTCATTTGCCTTGCCGCCTTGCTGCCTGTTGCCGTGTGAATGAGCCTGTACGAAGCCAGGCAATGTATCGGCCAGGCCGCCCATTCAACAGCCATCATCGAAGGCAAATGGCGAAATAATCATCCGAAAAAAAGGCCAACCCACAGAAAAACCGATGATGCTCGACGACACCGACCGCCAACTGCTTCACCTGCTGCAAACCGATGCACGCCTGCCCATCAAAAACCTGGCCGAACAAGTGGGCCTGTCCGCCCCGGCCACAGCCGAGCGGCTGCGCAAGCTGCAAGATCGCGGCGTGATCCGCGCCTTCACCGTGCAGGTCGAGCCGCGCGCGCTGGGCTACACGCTGCAGGCCATGGTGCGCATCAAGCCCCTGCCCGGCCAGCTCAAGGCGGTGGAAAAACTGCTGCAAACCATCCCCGAGCTGGTTGAATGCGACAAAGTCACCGGCGAAGACGGCTTCATCGCCCGCCTGCAGCTGCGCTCCATCGAACACCTGGACCACATCCTCGAACGCATCGCCCACCTGGCCGAAACCCACTCGGCCATCGTCAAATCGCAGCCAGTGGCGCGACGCCTGCCGGCGTTTTGATGGCCGGCAGCGCAGGCTCAGCCGCCTGGCGCCAGCGCCCACTCATGGCGCATCGAGCCGCGCTGACTGAACGCCGCGTACCAGTCCGCCAGCTGGGGGTATTGCCCGCGCCAGCCGTATGCGGCAAACCGCAGATCCAGATACCACAGCAGGCAGGCCAGCGTGATCGTGCCGATGTCCACGCGCTGGGCCAGCTGCGCCGCCTGCGGCTCCAGGTGGGCCAGGCCGCTGCGCACCTTGTCCAGCTGCGCGGCGCGCCAGTCGGCCCACTGATAGGCCGCCGGGCGGGCCACTTCCTCGTAACGGGCCAGCAGGCAGGCTTCGAGCATGCCGTCGCCCAGGGCCTGTAGCGTCAGGGCCTGCATGCGCGGCCCCAGCTGGCAAGGGAAGATCTCCCCCTGGGCCAGCGCATTGAGGTATTCGCAGATCACGCGGCTGTCGTAGAGCACTTCCTGCGTATCGGTATAAAAGGTCGGCACCTTGCCCAAGGGGTTGATCGCCACCAGCGCCTGCGAGCGCTGCACGGGATGGGCATTGGATGGCAGCAGCTCGATGCGCTCGTGCAGGCCCAGCTCCCAGGCCGTGATCAGGCATTTGCGCACAAATGGCGAATAGGGCGAGAAGAAGATTTGCATGTATTGGATGCTTGAGGGTTTGGAAGTGGAATCAGGCAGCCGTTGGGCCTGGGTGGTTCCTGGCCATGTGCTGTGCTGCCAGCCAGCCGAAGGTCATGGCGGGCCCCAGTGTGATGCCAGCGGCGGGGTATTCGCCGCCGAATACGGAGCAGGCGTCGTTGCCTGCGGCGTACAGCCCTTGCAGGGGCCGGCCGTGCGTGTCCAGAACCTGGGCATGGCCATTGATGGCCAGGCCCTGTGCGGTGCCGATGTCGCCGGGAAAGACCTTGACGGCATAAAAGGGTGCTGTGCGCAGTGGGCCAAGGCAGGCATTGGGTTGCTGGGCCGGATCGCCCAGGTAGCGGTTGTAGGCGTTGGCGCCTTTGCCGAACTCAGGGTCATGGCCCGACTGGGCGTAGCCATCAAAGCGTGCGGCGCTGGCTTGCAGCGCTGCTGGTGGCAGCCCCAGCATGCGGGCCAGCTCTGCCAGGGATGGTGCTTGGTACAGATAGCCTTGCTCTATGAGGTGCTGGCGTGGACGTCCGCCTGGCAGCGCCAACCCCAGGCCCCAACGCTCCATGAAGTGGTGGTCGCAAATCAGATAGGCGGGGATGGCAGGCTCAGAGCTGGCATACATGGCGCGGACGAACTCATGGTAGCTTGTCGCTTCGTTGACGAAGCGACTGCCCGCACTGTTGACGGCCATCAGACCCGGCTTGGCGCGGTCCCAGACCAAGTGCGGGTAGCGAATGACCTGACCATCAGCCTGTGGCCAGAGCGAAACGGGTGCCCACAGGGCGGGCCCGGAGGCGCAGCGGCCCCAGGCGGCGCCACTGGCCAATGCCATGGTGATGCCATCGCCCGTGTTTTGCTCTGGAGCCATGGAATAAGGCCCGCTGGGTTGTGGGTAGTGCTCGGTGCGCAAAGCGCCATGCCAAGCAAAACCGCCAGTGGCCAGAACAATGCCGTGGCGGGCATGCAGTGCGACGACTTGTCCATCACATTGCGCCAGGACGTGGTCAATGCGGGTGTTGCCTGAGCTGCGCTGCAATTTCAGCACCTTGGTATTCAAGCGATAGTCGACCTGGTGTTTGAGAAGCATGGCAAACAGCTGTCCGGCCAGGGCATTGCCCAGCACCAGGCGAGTGCCGCGATGGTGGCCTTGCAGACGGTCTTTGGCATAGCGCAGCAGCAAGGGCAGGCAGGCCTTGAACGCCGTCCATGAGCGGGTTGCGGACAGCAAGTTTTTAGCGTCTGTCAGGGTAACCATCATGCCGCCGAGCACCATGAACTGGGCCAATGGGTCGCGCAGCTCGTTGAATCGTTGGCCCAGCTGCCTTGCGTCGAATTCGGCTGGATCCAGCGTGCGACCGCCCATGCCGGCGCCTGGCAGGTCTGGGTAGTAATCGGGGCAATAAGTGCGGGCTTTCAATTGCAGCCCTGCTTGTTGCAGGGCGCGCATGGCCTGGGGCGCGGCCTGCAGGAATGCTTCGCGCAAGGCGGGTTCGGCGGCGCGCTGCACGACCTGATCCAGATATTGGCGCACCGCTTGTGGGTCATCGGGGTGGCCAGCCTGGGCGCTGTGATCGTTCAGCGGAGCCCAGATGGCGCCGCCCGACAAAGCAGTGCTGCCGCCAATCTGGTGGTGTTTCTCCAGCAGCAGTACCGAGAGCCCATGCCGCTTGGCGGCAATGGCTGCAGCCATGCCCCCCGCACCCGAGCCAACGACAATCACATCCCAGTTGCTTGGCGAGATCGCATCCTTCATGCGAGGCTCCCGCCCAGCGACTTGCCGCCGTCAACGATCAGCACCTGGCCAGTGATGAAGCGAGTGCGCGGCGAGACCAGGAATGCAACCGCCTGTGCGATGTCCTTCGGACTGCCTGCCTTTCCCGTGGGCTGAAGGGCCAATTGCTGGGCCAGACGCTCGGGTGATAGCGTTCGCAGCATGGGGGTGTCGATCAGGCCAGGGGCGATGGCATTGACCAGAATGTCGCGATGCGCCAGCTCCATGGCACAGGCGCGGGTGTATCCCACCAGCGCGGCTTTGGCGGCGACGTAGTGTGGGTGGTGGCGCGCCCCGAGATAGGCCCGCGAGGCAATGTTCACGATGCGCCCGCCATCGGGCATGCACCGGGCGACTTCCTGAGTCAATATGGCTGCGGCCATCAGGTTGATGCGATAGGCCTGCTCGAAGTCTTGGGTGCTGACCTGCTCGAAGCTGCGTTCGGTGAACAGGCCAGCGTTATTGACCAAGGCCTGGATTGGTGGCAGGGAGCGCACGAATGTGCGTATGGCGGCTTCATCGCTCAGGTCGAGCACGCAAGGAATATGGCGTTTGTGATGCGCCATCTGTGCCTTTGCAGCAGCCACGGCTTGAGTATCACGATCCAGCCAGATGACCTGAAAACCATCGTCGCAAAGCCGCTCGACCGTGGCCAGCCCCATGCCACGGGCCCCACCGGTCACAAGAGCAATTGGCGCCTCGCCGGGCGAGTTGTGCTGCGCAGGCATGGCCGGGGCTCACAGGCCGTAGCTGGTGGAGTCGATTTGCTGGTACAGGTTGTCGCTCAGTACCTTGTGCACGGCTTCGGCGCTGCTTCGGTCGATGCCTTGCAACAGCTGCTTCCATTTCTGCTCTGCACTCAGGTAGTCCTGGATCAGCGCCGTAGGGTCTGCGACCTTTCTCTCCTGCATGGCCTGCTGCGGCAAATTCTTGGCCAGATCGCGTTTAAATTGCACCAGCTTTTCGTTGAGGGCGGCAGACGGCTCGACCATCTCCAGGCCGCGCTCGCGCGCGCCCTTCAGTGCAATTTCCACTTCGTTGTGGTAGCCCACCTGGGAGCGCGCAATTCCCCAGGCAATGGTGTCGATCAAAATGCGCCGCTGCTCGTCGCTATAGGACTTCCAGTCCTTGGTGTTGAAGACGTAGTTAGCGCCAACCACGACGCCCATGGGCAGACGAGTGACGGTTTTGGCGACTTCCCAGAACCTGTAGCTCGTGCCCAGGTTGGATGGATCGCTCATCGTGCAATCGATGGAGCCGCGCTCCAGGCCTGTGTAGATGTCGGACGAAGGAACGGACACTGGGATCGCGCCCAGCGCTTTGATCCAGGCATTTTGCGCGCCGCCTGCAGTGCGGATTTTCAGCCCCTGGGCATCGTTGACGTCGCGGATGGTTTTGCGGCTGCACAGCAGGTTGTAGACGGGAGTGGAGTAACCGCCGAGAAACAGCCCGCCGTTCTTGCGCCATTCGGCTTGCAATGCAGCGTTCTTGAGGTTGAGCTCGGTATAGGCAAAGGCTGCAGCCATGTCGTCGTCGGAGACGAACACCAAATCGTTAAGGACGTTGTTGAGCGGGAACTCCGAAGGCGTGTAGGGCGGGTAGACGATGCCTACGGCCGCCACGCCGTCGCGCACGCCTTGCATGGTCGTGCGTGCAGGCACCAGGGATCCTGAGGAATGCACTTCGATCTTCATGCGCTCGCCCGACTCCTTGGCGACGTCCTGTGCCCACTTTTGGTAGTTCTCCCGATTGAGCACATGACTGGTTGCCATCCAGTTGGTGGCGGTGATGTTTTGGACCTGTTGCGCATGGCTGTTGGTGGTGGCCCAGAGGGCCATGGCCAATGTCAGCAAGGTGTGGCGAGCGCGGCGTGGTGGCATGGACGTTCTCCTGAGTGGGTTGGCAAAGTCAAGTTGCAGTGCCCAGGCTGGTGGGCAGCCACAATGCAATCTGCGGGAAGGCGATGAGCAGGCCCAGCGTGCACAAATCCACAAGAATGAATCCGCCAACGCCACGGAAAATCGTGCCCAGCGGCACGCGCTGGCCCAGGGCGCTCTTGATGACGTAGACGTTCATGCCCACAGGCGGGGTGCATAGGCCGATTTCCAGCAATTTGATGACCAGGATGCCAAACCAGACCATGTGCACGTCTGCGGCTTCCAGAAGTGGCAGCAGCAAGGGGATGGTCAGCAGCATCAATGAAATGCCTTCCAGCACGGTGCCCAGCAGCAGATAGATCAGGCTGATGGCCAAAATCATGGCCAGCGTACTGTCCGTCATGGACAGCATCCATTGCGCCATGGCGCCAGGCAATTGGCTGAAGGACATGAAGCGCGAGAAGATGGCCGCGCCGACCACAATGATGAAAATCGACGCCGTGCCCTCGGCCGTATCGCGCAGCGCTTGCCGCATCACATGCCAGCGCATGGCCCGCTTGAGCGCGGCAATCACGCAAGCCAGTGCCGCACCGATGGCGCCGGCTTCGGTGGCGGTGAACAAGCCGCTGAAGATGCCGCCGAGCACGCCGAGAATGAGCACGGGCAAGGGCCAGACGTCCAGCAGTGCCTGGCGTTTGGCCGCTGCGTCGTAGCGTGTTGGATCCGGTGGAGCCAGGGATGGATTTCGCAGCACGCGCAGCGTCACGTAGGCAATGAACATGAACGCCGTGAGCAAACCGGGCACCAAGCCGGCCATGAACATCTGCGCAATCGAAACGTCGGCAAGGATGCCGTAGACGATCATCAGCACGCTGGGCGGAATCATCGAACCCAGTGTGCCGGCAGCAGCCACGGTGCCAGTGGCCAGCGCCGGGTCGTAACGGGCATTGAGCATTTCCGGTACGGAAATGCGCGAGAAGGCCGCTGCAGTGGCCACACTCGATCCTGCCGCAGAGGAAAACAAGGCACTGGCAATCACCGTGGAAGAGGCCATCGCGCCAGGCACCCTGCCAAAGAAGATGCGCGTGGCGGCAAACAGGCCCTGGGTCAGGCCCGCGGCGGTGGCGATGTAGCCCATCAGCAAAAACATGGGCACGGCTGAGAGATTCCAGTCGCCAATGATTTCGTAGGGGATGGCCTTGGAAATGCCTATGGCGGCATTCCAGGACGTCAAGGCCGCAATGCCGCACACGCCCACCGCGCCCATGGCCACGCCAATAGGCACCCGGACAAATACCAGCAGCAGCGTCACCACGACGCCAATCAGGCCAACGGTTGAGCGATCCAAGTCCATGGTTGGGCCTCACTGCGCGGTTTTTCGGCCGGAGGGCTGGCTGGCACAGGCTTGGCGGCCATGGCCTGGGCGCAGTTGTTGCACCAGGCGCAGCAGCAGGGCCAGCGTGGCAGCGCCCATGCCGATGGGGATGAGAAAACGGCTGGGCCAGACGACGATGCGCCACAGGCCATCGACGTACTCTTGCACCTGCCAGGCCTCTTGCGCCAAGCCAATGCCCAGCCAGGTCAAAAATGCGAAGAACGCCAGCGAAATGACACTGGCAATGAAATCCAAAGGCTTCTGCCACTGGCCAGGCAAGCGGTCGTACAACATTTCCACGACGATGGAACGCCCATCCAGCTCAATGCAGGCCAGCGGCAGAAAAACCACCGAGATCATGTAGTAGGCGGCCACGACCTCGGCCGTGCCAGGCACGGGGCGCTTATAGAGATACTTTCCGGCCACATCCAGCGTGACATGCAGCATCATCAGCATGAGTGCCAGGCCGGCCAAGGCCATGAGCAGCCGGGCCAGGAAGTGAATCAGCTTGCTCAGCATCATTGCATCCTGTAGCCGCCATTGACGTCAATGACGCTGCCGGTGAGATAGCTGGCCTCTTCCGATACCAGATAGGCCGCGGCGGCGGCCACGTCCTCGACACTGCCGATGCGGCCCAACGGAATGCTGTTGGCGGCTTTGTCAAGATCGCCACTGCTGGCAATGGTGTTGCGCAGCATGTCGGTGTCGATCAGGCCAGGGGCGATGCAATTGGCGGTAATGCCCAGATGGGCGACTTCGCGGGCATAGGCCTTGGCGTAGCCCATCAGCCCGGCCTTGGCGGCGATGTATGCCGCGCTGGAGCGATAACCGCCAAGCTGGGCTGCGACAGAGCCTAGAAAGACGACTCGGCCGTGCGCCGTAGGCATGGCACTGAAGCGGCGCAAGAATTCCCGGCTGCACAGAAATGCCCCGCGTGTGTTCACAGCAAAGGAACGTTCCCAATCTTCCAACTCAAGTTTTTCAATGGGGGATCTTTGCCCATTGGGCAAGATGAGCAGGCCGGCCGCACAAATCAGCCCGCTGATACGGCCTTGCTGCTTTTGTACGGCGTCGAACAAGCGGGTGACGCTGGCTTCATCGCTGACATCGACGTGGTAGGCCGCATGGTCGGTGCCCATTGACTGGGCGGTGCGGGCGGCATTGTCTGTGTCAATGTCAGCAATGGCCACGCGATGGCCTCGCGCCGCCAGTAGCGTGCCAATGGCAGCGCCAATGCCTTTGGCACCTCCGGCCACAATGAAAAGACGGGACATGCTCATGCGATTGCAACTAGGCTGGCATTGGGCTTCAATGGCCCGTTTGCCGGGTTTCAGAAAGACTGCGGCACCATGCCGGATCAATGTTTCGATGGCAATTGTGTATACATAATTGCCGAAAATCTCTCAGTGAATACCCTAGATCTGCCAGATTGATCAAAATTTGTATACATATGCCTACCTTATCGGAACAAATCACCCAGCAGCTGCGTGACTGGATTTCACAGGGCAAGCTCCCGCCGGGCGCACGGCTTGAAGAAATTCCCGTGGCGCAGCAACTTGGGGTGTCGCGCACTCCTGTGCGCAGTGCCCTGCAAATGCTCAGCGCAGAAGGTTTGATAGAACACCGGCCCAACCGGGGCTATACGATCAAGGAGTTCAATCTGGAGGAGATCATGAGCGCCTATGAAGCGCGCGCTGCGCTGGAGGCTGCGGCATGCAGAAAAGCGGCGCTCAACGGGGTCAGCACAGAGATGGCGCAGCAGCTTCGGCAATGCCTGATCGTGGGCGATGGCTTGCTTGCCAAAGGCCGTTTGACGCCGCAGCAGGAGCTGAGTTACCAGCAGATGAACATGGACTTGCACCGTCTGTTGGCACAGGCAGCGCGCAGCCCTCAGGTGCAGAAATACATTGAGCACATCAACAATGCGGTGCCACAGGCCTCGTCGCGGGTCATGCGCTGGGAGCTGGATTTGGGCATCCTGCGCCGCTCACATGACGACCATCACCGTATCGTGGCCGCAGTGCTGGAGCGCGATGCGCACCGCGCGCAACAGTTGATGGAAGAACATGTCTACTTTGCCGGGCTGCTGTTCAGACAAAGCTATTTGCAACAGGCGGCGCAACACGCGGCACAACAGGGGCAGAAAAAGGCGCCCCAACTTCGCCGGTAAGGCTAGGTTTGCATGCGCGTGGGTGCAGCGGCCTTGACGCACAATGCACGGTGGCCTGAATGTCACAGGCCTCTTTATCTCAAGTGGCAGGGCATTGATGAGTGATTGCAACAGTGGTGGGGGCCACAGCGAAGAGCCCCATGGTGTTCTTGATGACGTGGCGCCTCTGAGCCCTCTGGGCCCCCTGGAACAGGCCATTGTCCTGGCCGTAAAAGCCCATGCCGGGCAGTGCGACAGTGATGGCTCGCCCTATGTGCTGCATCCGCTGCGGGTGATGGCGCGCCTGGGGGCGGGCGCCAGTGCCGAGCAGCGCATGGCGGCGGTGTTGCACGATGTGTTGGAGCAAACGCTGCTGACGGAGCAGGATTTGCTGCAACAGGGTTTTGCGCCGCAGGTGGTGCAGGCCGTGCGCGTGCTCACACGCCCTGATTGGGAGTCGCGCCTGGCGGCAACGCAGCGCGCTGCGGCCGATCCGATTGCATGCGCCGTCAAGCGCGCCGACATCCTGGACAACATGGACTGGGCGCGCATCCCCGATCCCCAGCCCGAGGACCATGCCCGCATGGCCGAATACCGCCAGGCGCTGGCCTGGCTGGACGCGCATGAGCGCGATGCCTGATGTCTCCTGCCCACGCTCCATCTTTTGCCCGATGCCGCGCCATGCCCAGCCCCAGTGATTTGCCCCGTCCCGCCCCCCCCGCCAGCCTGGCCCAGTTGTGGCAATGGGCCGAGGCCGGCTGGCTGCGCCGGCTGGACGCGGCATTTGCGCAGTGGGTGTTGGAGCAGGACAGCGTCTGCCATGCCAGCCTGCCCTACGCCGTGGCCCTGCTGTGTGCGCTGGAAGGGCGTGGCCACAGTTGCCTGCAGCTCGAAGGCCTGGCCCAAGCTGTGCCTGGCTGGCTGGATTGGTCGGCCCTGGGCGATGAGGCCCAGGCCTTGGCAGCACACCAGGCATTGCAGCAGCTGTGCGCGCAACTGCCCGCCGATGCCACCCATTGGCTGGCGGTGCTGGACAGCCCGTTGATCGAGCGCGTGCAGGCCGATGCGCTGGTGCAAGCAGCCGCCAAAGCCGGCGAGCCGATGGCCGATGCCGCTGCCGATACCGCGCCGCCGCTGGTGCTGCACATGCAGGGCCAGCGGCCGCTGCGCCTGTACCTGCGCCGCTACCACGATTACGAATGCGGCGTGGCCAGCGCGCTGTTGGCGCGGGCGCGGCCCTGGCCTTGGCCGCATCCCCATGCGCATGGGGATGCAGGCGGCGCGGCGGTGGCTGAGGATGGCCCGGCCCATGCGGCCTGGCAGGCGCAGCTGGCGCAGGTGCTCGGGGGGCTGTTCCCGGGCGCGGCGGCTGCGCCGGGGCTGGATTGGCAGCAGATCGCCTGCGCCCTGGCCTTGCGCCAGCGCGTGAGCGTCATCACCGGTGGCCCGGGCACGGGCAAAACCTACACCGCCGCACGGCTGATGGCTGCGGTGCTGGCCATGGCGCCGCAGCCGGCGGCGCTGCGCATCCGGCTGGCGGCCCCCACGGGCAAGGCCGCTGCGCGGCTGAGTGAGTCCCTGCAGGCGGCATTGCACACCGTGTTCAGCGATGCGCAGGTCGCGCCGCCGCTGCGCCAGGCGCTGGCGGCCATTCCGGCCGCGCGCACGTTGCACTCGCTGCTGGGCGCGCAGCCTGGCACGCGCCGGTTGCGCCACCATGCGGGCAACCGGCTGGCGCTCGATTGGCTGATCGTCGATGAAGCCTCGATGGTGGACCTGCAGATGATGGCGGCCCTACTGCAGGCCCTGCCCGAGCAGGCCCATCTGGTGCTGCTGGGCGACAAGGACCAGCTCGACTCGGTGGAGGCCGGGGCCGTGCTGGGCGACCTTTGCCGCGATGCAGCCAGCGGCCGCTACAGCCAGGCCACGGCCGAGCACATCGCTCGCACCACGGGCCAGGCGCTGCCGCAGCCGCTGCTGGCCACAGCGGCCGCGCCGCCGCTGGCGCAAACCATCGCCATGCTGCGCGAAAGTCGCCGCTTTGGCGGCAGCATTGGCCAGCTGGCACAGGCCGTGCAGCAAGGCGATGCGCAGGCCATGGCGCGGGCCATGGCCGCGCTGCAGGCACAGCCTGAGGCGCAGCGCAGTGTGCATTGGCGGGAAGAGGCCACACTGGCCGATGCCCGGCGCGTGATCTGGCCCGAGGAGGAGCAGGCCGAGACCGCGCCCGGCTACGCGGCGCTGGCCAGGTTGCTGCGCGCCGCCCCCCCTGCGGGCGATGAGGCCGCGCACCAGCGCTGGGTGGCCCAGCTCCTGCAGGCGCTGGGCCGTTTTCGCATTCTGTGCGCCACGCGCGCTGGCGCTTGGGGCGTGGACGGCATGAACGCGCTGGTGCTGGAGCTGCTGCGCAGCGCTGGCCTGGCGGTCAAGGCGCAGGGCTGGTTCGCTGGCCGCGTCGTCATGGTCACGCGTAACGATGCCCATCTGGGCGTCTTCAACGGCGACATCGGCATGGCGCTGCCAGGGCCGCAGCCGGGCGCAGCGCTGCGCGTGTACCTGGCCGACGGTCAGGCGATGTCGCCCCAGGCGGGTGCGCAGGCTGCGCCAGCCAGCGTCAGCGTTGCGGTCATCCGATCCGTGGCCACCAGCCGCCTGCAGCATGTGGAGACGGCATTTGCCATGACGGTGCACAAAAGCCAGGGCTCGGAGTTCGAGCACGTGCTGCTGGCGCTGCCTGGCCATGCCAGCCCGCTGCTGACGCGCGAGCTGCTCTACACCGGCCTGACGCGCGCGCGTCAGCGGCTGAGCTACCTCAGCCCTGGCAAAGGCATCTGGCAGCAGGCCATGGCCCAGCGCACCCGCCGCACCAGCGGGTTGGGGGCCTTGCTGCACGATGGCCCGGATCAATCCGCAAATGCGCGCGGCGCGGTGGTGCGTTAGGCCCTAGTTGCCGACCGTGCAGAGATTGTGCCCAGGCTCTCAGAATGGCTTGACCACCACCAGCACCACGATGGCGGCAAACAGCAGCACAGAGACTTCGTTGAACCAGCGGTACCAGGTGTGCGAGCGCCGGCTTTGGCCCTGCACCATCTTGCGCAGCAGCACGCCGCAGCCGTGGTGGTAGCCCAGGGCCAGGGCGACCAGCGCCAGCTTGGCGTGCAGCCAGCCGTTGCCTGGGCCGCGGCCTATGCCCTCGGCCAGCCACAGCCACAGGCCCAGGGCGATGGCGGGGATGGCCAGCAGCGCGGCAAAACGCAGCAGGCGCTGCGCCATGCCGATGAGGCGCTGGCGCTCGGCGTGTGATTCCGGCGGCACCTGCGCCAGATTCACGAGGATGCGCGGCAGGTAGAACAGGCCGGCAAACCAGGCGCTGACGAAGACGATGTGAAAGGCTTTGGTCCAGAGGTATGACATGGTGGGGCAGGGCGGGGCAGTTGTGGGGCAAGGCGGCCGGGCGCAGCTTCTGTGCCTGGCCAAGCGGGGTAGGGGTATTCAGCGCGCCGTGCGATTCAGATTCAGTCAGGCGGGATCGTTGCCCTCTTCCCGATAGCGGGCAAAGCGGCCGGTGGCTTGCAAGGCGCGGCTGGGCTCCTGGGCCACAGCCTGGGCGATGGCGGCGATGTGGTCGGGGGTGGTGCCGCAGCAGCCGCCGACGATGTTGACCAGGCCTTCGGCAGCGAATTCGTGCACCAGGCGGCTGGTGACTTCGGGGGTTTCGTCAAAGCCGGTTTCGCTCATGGGGTTGGGCAGGCCGGCGTTGGGGTAGCAGCTGATGAAAGTGTCCTTGGCGACGCTGGCCAGCTCTTGGATGTAGGGCCGCATCAGCGCCGCGCCCAGCGCGCAGTTCAGGCCCACGGCCAGCGGCTGGGCATGGCGCACGCTGTGCCAGAAGGCGGTGACGGTCTGCCCGGAGAGGATGCGCCCCGAGGCATCGGTGACGGTGCCGCTGATGAGGATGGGCAGGCACTGGCCGCTTTGCTCGAAGGCCTGTTGCACGGCAAACAGCGCGGCCTTGGCGTTGAGGGTGTCGAAGATGGTCTCCACCAGGATGACGTCGGCGCCGCCTTCGATCAGCGCCAGGGTCTGCTCCAGGTAGCTTTGGCGCAGGGTCTCGAAATCGACGTTGCGCGCGCCGGGGTCGTTCACGTCCGGGCTGATGCTGGCGGTCTTGGGTGTGGGCCCGAGCGCGCCGGCCACGTAGCGCGGCCGTTGGGGGGTGCTGAACTTGTCGCAGGCCGCGCGCGCCAGCTGGGCCGAGCGCAGGTTCATCTCCCGCGCCAGATCGGCCATGCCGTAATCCTCCTGGGCCACGGCGGTGGCGCCGAAGGTGTTGGTTTCGATCAGGTCAGCGCCGGCGGCCAGGTAGCTTTCGTGAATGCTGGAGATGACGTCTGGCCGGGTCAGCGAGAGCAGCTCGTTGTTGCCTTTGACGTCACGCGGGAAGTCGGCAAAGCGCGCGCCAGCGGCGCCCGGGCCGTCATAGCCTTGGCCGCGGTATTGCGCCTCTTCCAGCTTGAAGCGCTGAATCATGGTGCCCATGGCGCCATCGAGGATGACGATGCGCTGCTGCAGCAGCGCGGGCAGGGCCTGGGCGCGGGTGTAGGCTGGATGGGCGGGGGTGTGAGAAGCAGGCATGGCGCAGGACGACACGTTGGCGGCAACACGCAGGCGGCGCGCTGTGCGGCGCACGCTGGCAAAAGGGGCCGTATTGTAGAGAGGGCCGCACATGGGCGTGCGTGCAAACCCTGCCTTGGCTTTGCGCCATCGGCAGGGTGTTTTTTACACATCCGGGCAGTTTTCTCCGCCACAATGCACGCCAGCCAAAAGCCAGTGGCCCCAATGACAGGCCCGCTGGCTTGCGCCATGCACCACCCTCCTTGCCCTATGCCTTCCAACGAGTCTGTGTTGCCCTCATCCTGCCCCCCGTCGGCCAGGCCCCAGGTGGATGCGCAGCTGCGCGACTTGGCCGCACACATTGAGAAAACCGTGCCTGCCAACATCGTGCAGTCCATCCGTGCCTATCAGCCCACGGATTTGCAGGCCGTGGCCCAGTGCTGGGGGCAGCATTTTCTTTATGCGCAGCTCAGCGAGGCCACCACCAAGCAGCGCATCCTGCAAGAGTTGGGCGAGCAGTTTCTGCTGCCGGGTTATTTTGGGCGCAACCTGGATGCCCTGTTCGATTGCCTGACCGACACGCTGCGGCAGGCCGGCGCCCAGCCGGGCTTTGTCGTCGTGCTCGAGCACATCCCCATCAGCAGCAAGTTCGACAAGGAAATGCGCGAGCAGCTGCTGGACGTGTTTCGCGATGCGGCAGAGTTCTGGGCCGAGCGCAAGGTGCCGTTTCGCTGCTTTTATTCCTTTTTCTGAAGGCGCTGCCCCGCCTTGCCCGCCCCTGAATACCATTGAGCCATGAGCGAGCGCATCCTGATCGTGGAGGACGAGCCGGCCATTGCGCAGACGCTGGCCTATGCGCTGCAGGCCGAGGGCTTTGCCACCGAGTGGGTGGCGCTGGGCGCTGCGGCGCTGCAGGCCTTGCAGCTGGGGGCTGCACCTCAGCCACAGCAACCACAACAGCCGTCGCCGTTTGCGCTGGCGGTGCTGGACGTGGGCCTGCCGGACATGAGCGGCTTTGACCTGTGCCGCACGATCCGCCAGCATGGCGAGCTGCCGGTGCTGTTTCTCACGGCGCGCAGCGATGAGGTCGATCGCATCGTGGGTCTGGAGATCGGCGCGGACGATTACGTCTCCAAGCCCTTCAGCCCGCGCGAGGTGGCCTCGCGGGTGCGCGCCATCCTGCGGCGCACGCGCAAGGGCGGCGCGGGCGCGGCGGCCCAGCCGCAGCAGCCCCAGGCTGGGGACGCAGCGCATCAGGGCCAGCAGGGCCAGGCGCGCGGGCCATTCCTGCACGACGAGCCTGGGCTGCGCATTGCCTTTCATGGCCAGTGGCTGAGCCTGACGCGCTATGAATACCGCCTGCTGGCCACGCTACTGGCCCGGCCTGGGCGCGTGTTCAGCCGCGCCGTATTGATGGAGCAGGTCTGGAGCGATGCGCAGGAAAGCCTGGATCGCACTGTCGATGCCCACATCAAGACGCTGCGTGCCAAGCTGCGCGCCGTGCAGGCCGAGGCCGACCCCATCGAAACCCACCGTGGCCTGGGCTACAGCCTGCGCGCATGAGCTTTGCAATCCGGTTGTTCATCGGCTACTTCCTGATCGTTGGCCTGGCGGCCTGGTTCATCCTGGGCTTTTTCAGCCGCGAGGTCGAGCCCGGCGTGCGTCAGGGCACGGAGGACACGCTGGTGGACAGCGCCAATCTATTGGCTGAAATCCTTGCGCCGCAGCTGGCGCAGGGCCGCCTGCAACATGCCGAGTTGCAGCGCGCATTGCAGGCGGCCAAGTCGCGCCAGCCCGAGGCCAACATCCACGGCAACCTCAAAAACCACATGGACCTGCGCCTGTACATCACGGACACGCGCGGCATCGTGCTGTTCGACTCGGAATCCGAAGCCGTGGGGCGCGATTTCAGCCGCTGGCGCGACGTGTACCTGGCGCTGCGCGGGCACTACGGCGCGCGCAGCACGCGCGACAGGCCCGGCGATGAAAACAGCTCCGTCATGTACGTGGCCGCGCCCATCATCGATCAAGGCAACCTGGTGGGGGTGCTCAGCCTGGGCAAGCCCTCGCACAGCGTGGCCCAGTACGCCCACAACGCCCGCCAGCGGGTGCGCCAGCTGGGCCTGTTGCTGCTGCTGGCCTCGGGGGCGATTGGCGTGCTGTTCACGGCCTGGCTGTCGCACTCCATCCACCGGCTGCGCGACTACGCGCGCCGCGTGGCCGAAGGCCAGCGCGCACAGTTGCCCACCTCGGGCGGGCGGCACCTGACGGAGCTGGCCCGGGCGCTGGAGCACATGCGCCACAAGCTCGATGGCAAGCAGTATGTGGAGCACTACGTGCAAAGCCTGACGCACGAGATGAAAAGCCCGCTGACGGCCATTCGCGCCGCCGCTGAGCTGCTGCCGGGTGCGTCGGAGCCTGACCAGCGCCAGTTTGCCCAGACCATCCTGGAGCAGTCCGAGCGCCTGCAGCGCATCATCGACCGCCTGCTGGCCCTGGCCCGTGTGGAGCAGCTGCAGGCCCCGGCCAGCGCCCGCACCGTGCCTACGCACCAGTGGGTGCAGCAGGTCGTGGACTCGCGCGCCACGCGCCTGCAGCACAAGGGGCTGGGCGTGGACGTGCGCTGCCAGGGGGCGGCGCAGGCTTTGGCCGTGCATGGCGACCAGTTTCTGTTGCAGCAGGCTCTGGGCAATGTGCTGGACAACGCGCTGGAGTTCTCCCCGCCCGGCGGGCGCATCACCATCGACATCGAGCCCTGGCCGCCTGGGCCCGGCCAGCCGCAGCAGCCCATGCAGGCCATCACCGTGCGCGACCAGGGCGCGGGCATCCCCGACTATGCGCTGGGGCATTTGTTCGAGCGGTTTTATTCGCTGCCGCGCCCTGATACGGGGCAGAAAAGTACCGGCCTGGGCCTGGCCTTCGTGCGCGAGGTCATGCGCATCCACCAGGGCGAGATCGACATCGCCAATGCCGCAGACGGGCCGGGCGCGCAAGCCAGGCTGGTTCTGCCGGCCTCTGCCATGGCTGCCGATTGAGGGTTCAGACCTGTGCGGGCGGCGCGGCTGGCTTGAGCCAGCGCCAGAACGTCCACAGCTGGGCGCGCAGCAAAAAGTAATAGGCCACGGTCTCGAAGCCTTCCTCGATGACCTGCGCATTCGTCCAGCTGTGGCCCACGGTGCCGGGCTTGCCATCGGCCATGGTGGCGATGATGGTGTAGAGCAGGCAGCACAGCCCAAAGGCCCAGGGCGCCCAGATGCGCTGCTGCCAGGCTTGGCGCAGCAGCTGTCGGGGCTGGGCGCGGTAGAGCAGCACTGCCAGTGCCAGCACGGCGGCCAGATCCAGCAGCTTGAGCCAGCCCTTGTACGGCAGCACTTGGGAGCTGTAGTACGGGCCGATGATGGTCTCCACCCGCACCGGGGGCCAGAACACACCGCCCCAGGACATCTCACGCCCCAGCAGCACCAGCCAGAGCAGGGCCAGCGCCCACCAGAGAAAGCGCTGCCCATGCGCGCGGCGGCGCCAGGCCATGCCGGCAGAGAGCAGCGCTGCCAGGCCCAGGAGAATGTTCTGCGCCATCTCCAGCGGGCCGTTTTCCCAGCCCAGCTGCACGGGCAGGCGCTGACACAGCAGGAACAGCACTGGGGCGAACACCAGCCCAGTGAACAGCTGCATGCCTTGCAGCAGCCGGCTGACGCGTTGGGGGGGCAGGGCAGCAGCGCTGCGCACAGCGGGCGCGCTGACAGAAACGGGGGGCACGTGGGTTTTCCTTGTGGGGGCTAAGACCAAGCCGCGCATTGTAGGCCGGCCCCTTCCAGGGCAGCCCAGGGCCGCGGGCTTGGCAGGCCCCGGGCAGCCGTGCAACAATTCGTTGCATTGCCCAACAATGCCCGGCCTGCCTGTCGCAGGCTACGCCCTGAACCCTTCCCACGAGACCATGACCATAGAAATCCAATTCGAGGGCCAGACCATTCGCCCCTTTGAGCATGAAACCGTGCTCGACGCCATGCTGCGCGTTGGCATTGCCACGCCGTTTTCCTGCAAGGGCGGCTCCTGCCATACCTGCATGACGCGCTGTGTGACAGGGGAGATCCCTGAGAAAGCCCAGCGCGGACTGCCCGATCGCCTGCGTGAGCGGGGCTACTTCCTGCCCTGCAAGTGCGTGGCCACCAGCTCCATGCAGCTCGAGCGCAAGCAGGCGCAGGACATGGTCACGCGCTGCATGCTGGTGGAGGTCGACGGCCACGGCACGGGCTCGCTGCGCATCCAGTTCGAGCCCATGACGGGGCTGGACTACCGCGCCGGGCAAAGCCTGCGCCTGGTCAATGGCGCAGCGCTGGAGGATGAGCCGGTGCTCATGCTCACCAGCGACCCGCAGCAAACGCCCGTGCCTGAGGCGCGCTGGGTGCTGCAGCAGGGCGACGTGGTGCCCGATTACTTCGCGCCCGGCGCCGAGTTCGGCCTGGAGTTCGAGGTGCGCGGCCCCTTCAACCTGGACTACAAGGACTTGCCCGAGCTGGTCACCCCGCCGCCGACCGACCCGCAGTTGTGGCAGGAGCTGGACAATGGCAAGTTGGCGCGCAAGATCTTCGACGCCTTCTATGCCAAGGTCTATGCCGACCCGCTGCTCTCGCCGTTCTTTCACGGCGTAACCATGGACCGCGCCGCCAGCAAGCAATACAGCTTCATCCAGCAGCTGATGACCGGCGAGAAGGTCTATTGGGGCGAGAACCCGCGCAACATGCACCACTGGATGATCATCCCGCACTCGCTGTTCGACCACCGCCAGCGCCTGATGGTCGAAACCCTGCGCGAGCACGGCCTGAGCGAATCACAGATCGAACGCTGGACGCGCTTTGAGGAGTACTACCGCTGGGACATCGTCAAGGACAAGGAGTGGCCCAAGCGCATCGGCGATCAGATCTTCTCGATCGAGGGCTTCGACCACGAGACGCTCTCCGAAGCCACGCTGTGCGACCAGTGCGGCGCGGAAGTGGCCGCTGGCGTGACCGTGCTCTACCACAAGCGCACTGGCCAGATCAGCTGCCCGGCCTGCGCCACCCAGCAAGAAGCGAAGGCCTGAGCAGGCTCTGGCTGCCTGCCCTCACCCTTGGCTGCTGCCGAAGCCGCCGCCGCCGGGGGTGTGGATCTCGAAGATGTCACCGGGCTGCATTTCGGCGCTGCCGATGTGGCCCAGTTCCTGCACCTGGCCATCTGCGCGCACGATGCGGTTGATGCCCACAGCGCCCGCTGCGCCGCCGGCCATGCCGAAGGCGCCGTGCACGCGGCCGTTGCTGAGGATGCTGGCCGTCATGGGCTGCAAGAAGCGCAGGCGGCGCACGCCGCCATTGCCGCCGCGCCAGCGGCCCGCGCCGCCTGAATCGGGGCGGATGGCGTAGCTCTCCAGACGCACGGGAAAGCGCCACTCCAGCACCTCGGGATCGGTCATGCGCGAATTGGTCATGTGCGTTTGCACCACGCTGGTGCCGTCAAAGCCACCCACCAGCTGGCCGCGCTCATCGAACACGCCGCCTGCGCCGGAGCCGCCGGAGATGGTTTCGTAATACTGGTGCTGTGCGTTGCCGAAGGTGAAGTTGTTGATCGTGCACTGGCTGGCGCCCATCAGCCCCAGGGCGCCGATCAGGGCATTGGTGATGCAGGTGGAGGTTTCCACGTTGCCGGCCACGACGCTGGCAGGTGGCGCGGGCCTGAGCATCGAGCCTTCGGGGATGATGACCTCGATGGGTTTGAGACAACCGGCATTGAGCGGGATGTCGTCGTCCACCAGCATGCGGAACACGTACAGCACGGCCGCCATGCACACGGCCGTGGGGGCGTTGAAGTTGTTGCTTTGCTGGGCGCTGGTGCCGCTGAAGTCCACGCGGGCGCTGCGGGCGGCGCCATCGATGCGCACGTCCACTTGGATGTGCGCGCCGTTGTCCAGCGGCAGGGTGAATTGCCCGCCTTGCATGCGCGCGGCCAGGCGCGCGATGGCGCGGCGCACGCTTTCCTCGGCGTTGTCCTGCACGTGGCCCATGTAGGCGCGCACCACGTCCAGGCCGAATTGCTCGACCATCTTGCGCAGCTCCTGCACGCCTTTTTCGTTGGCGGCGATCTGTGCTTTCAGGTCGGCCAGGTTTTGCTGCGGGTTGCGGCTGGGGTAGGGGCCGCTTTGCAGCAGCGCGATCAGCTCGGCCTCGCGCAGCCGGCCGGCATCGACCAGCTTGAAGTTGCTGATCTGCACGCCTTCTTCTTCGATGCGGGTGGAAAACGGCGGCATGGAGCCCGGCGAGATGCCGCCGATGTCGGCATGGTGGCCGCGGCTGCCCACGTAGAACAGCGGCTCGCTGGCACCATCGAGGTACACGGGGGTGATGACGGTTACGTCGGGCAGGTGCGTGCCGCCGTGGTAGGGGTCATTGAGGGCATAGACGTCGCCCGGGCGCATGCGGCCGGCGTTGTCGCGGATGACGGTCTTGATGCTCTCGCCCATGGAGCCCAGGTGCACGGGCATGTGCGGGGCGTTGGCGATGAGCTGGCCTTGCGCATCGAACAGCGCGCAGCTGAAGTCCAGGCGCTCCTTGATGTTGACGGAGTAGGCCGTGTTCTGCAGCTGCAGGCCCATTTGCTCGGCGATGTTCATGAACAGGTGGTTGAACACCTCCAGCAGCACGGGGTCAACCTGCGTGCCGGCGGCAAACTGCGCGGCGCGCGGCGCGATGCGCTCCAGCACCAGATGGTCCAGCGCCGTCAGGCGGGCGCGCCAGCCGGGTTCCAGCACAGTGGTGGCGTTTTGCTCGGCAATGATGGCCGGGCCTTGCAGCACGTCGCCTGCGCGCATGTCCTCGCGCACGACCAGGGCGGCCTCGTGCCAGCTGGGCTGGCCGTCCAGGCCAGTGGTGTAGATGCGCACGGTTTCGCGCCGGGGCACCTCGCGCGCGGGGTGCAGGGGCTGGGCGCGCTCGGCCGGGGCATCGCCTGCGGCCACGGCCTCGACCGAGACGGCCTCCACCACCAGCGATTTGCCATGCATCAGAAAGCCAAAGCGCTGCAGGTAGGCGGCGTCGAAGGCCTGCCCGATGGCCGCCAGCGCCGCGCCGTCATCGGCGGTTTCATCGGCGCCGTCATAAGCGCCGTCATTGGAGTCAAAGGGCACGATCAGGGCCGAGTCTGTGCCCTCGTAGCGCAGGTGCAGCCGGTGGTGCACGCCGATGGTGCCGTGGCCCACGCCCTGCCGCAGCAGCTCCTCGCGGGCGGCCTGGGTCAGCTCGGCCAGGCGCTGGCGCACCTGGGGCAGGGCCGCAGCGGAAAGTGGCAGTTCTACGGCGGTCTCGCGCATCACGCTCTGGTCGGCCAGGCCCATGCCATAGGCTGAGAGCACGCCCGCCAGCGGGTGCACGAGCACGCGGGACATGCCCAGCGCATCGGCCACCAGGCAGGCATGCTGGCCGCCCGCGCCGCCAAAGCACTGCAGGGTGTAGTGCGTGACGTCGTAGCCGCGCACCACGCTGATTTTCTTGATGGCGCCGGCCATTTGCTGCACGGCGATCTGGATGAAGCCGTGCGCCACGTCCTCGGGGCTGCGCTGGCTGGCGGAGGCGCTGGCGCCGATTTGCTGGGCAATGTCGGCAAAGCGCGCGCGCACCACCTCGCCATCGAGCGCTTGACTGGCATCGGCCCCGAACACTTTGGGAAAGTAGGCCGGCTGCAGCTTGCCGACCATGACGTTGGCGTCGGTCACGGCCAGCGGGCCGCCGCGCCGGTAGCTGGCCGGGCCGGGGTTGGCGCCGGCGCTTTGCGGCCCGACGCGAAAGCGCGTGCCGTCAAACTGCAGGATGGAGCCGCCGCCAGCGGCCACGGTGTGGATGCTCATCATCGGCGCGCGCATGCGCACGCCGGCCACCTGGGTTTCGAACTCGCGCTCGAACTGGCCGGCGTAGTGGCTCACGTCGGTGCTGGTGCCGCCCATGTCAAAGCCGATGACTCGGGGGTGATCGGCGCGCATGGCCGCGTCGCGCGCTTCTGCGGCTTCGGGCGGCGGGTTGGATTGCTCGTGCGCAAAGGCCAGCTGCGCGGTGCGCGCCATGCCCACGATGCCGCCGGCCGGGCCGCTCAAGATGGCGTCCTTGCCCTGGAAGGCGCGCGCATCGGTCAGGCCGCCGCTCGATTGCATGAAAAACAGCTTCACGCCCGGCATCTCGCTGGCCACCTGATCCACATAACGGCGCAGGATGGGCGAGAGGTAGGCATCGACCACTGTGGTGTCGCCCCGGCTGACGTATTTCATCATCGGGCTGGTGGCGTGGCTGGTGCTGATTTGCGCAAACCCCACCTCGTGGGCGATGCGCGCGGCAGCTTGTTCATGGGCGGTGAAGCGCCAGCCGTGCATGAAGACGATGGCCACCGAGCGCAGCCCCTGGTTGGCGTGCATCTGCAGGGCCTGCCGCAGCTGCGCCTCGTCCAGCGGGGTGACGACCTCGCCCAAGGCGCTGACGCGCTCGTCGGCCTCGACCACGGCGCTGTAGAGCAGCTCGGGCAGCACGATGTGGCGGTCAAACAGGCGCGGGCGGTTCTGGTAGGCAATGCGCAGGCCGTCGCGAAAGCCGCGCGTGGTCACCAGCAGCGTGGGCTCGCCCTTGCGCTCCAGCAGCGCATTGGTGGCTACGGTGGTGCCCATCTTCACGCACTCGACCAGCTCGGGCGTGATGGGCTCGCCAGGGGCCAGGCCCAGCAGCTGGCGGATGCCGGCCACGGCGGCATCCCGATACTGCTCGGGGTTTTCGCTCAGCAGCTTGTGGGTGATGAGGCTGCCGTCGGGGCGCTTGGCCACGATGTCGGTGAAAGTGCCGCCACGGTCGATCCAGAATTGCCAGCGGGCTGCAGGGGAGTGGGCAGAGGTCATGCGGGAAAGGAGATCAAGGGGGACGAGAAACAATGGCTCACAGCGAGCTGGTCGCGTTCGGAGGGGCTGTAGAAAACTTCCTTGCCGGTTTTTTCGCCCACGGCCAGGCCGGCGGCCACCAGCTTTTTCAGCGCGTAGTTGACGACGTGCGTGTCCTCGTCATTGAGCCTGCAGCTGCCATGCACAGCGCACGGCCCAGCGGCTGAAGGCGTTCCAGCACACCGTGAGGCTGCTTTAGCTCATCTCGGCGCTGTGGGCCGGAAACCAGCTGCGACGAGGCAGCGATGTAGGGCCGCGCAGGGGGGCTGGCAGGGCCGGCAGCGTTGGGTTCGGCAGGAGGGGGGCTTGGTGGCTCATAGCGGCAAAGTACCGAGTATTTTGTCGATTCAATGCCAACAAGATACCGGTAAAAACGCCATGCCACCGGGGCGATGGGCTGTGGCTTGGCACTGCGGCGACACTGCGACACTGCGCGGTGATGCATGGCCCACGAAAAAGGGGCCAGCATGTGCTGACCCCTTTGGGCTTGTTAGCGCCTGTGTGCGGCTTGGCGCTTTTGGCGTTTGGCGGCCTGCCCCAAGCCGACGATTGGGCTGGCTTTTAGCCCTTGGTTGCCAGTCGCTGCCAGGCCGCGCGCGTGAAGTGCTTGGCCTGCTCCCAGCTCAGGCGGGAGTTTTGCCTCACGTTCTGCCACTCACGCGCCAGCTCGGCCTCGACCTCATCGTAGCTGCGGCCGTTGTAGCGGGCATAGCCGTCATAGCCCAGCTGGTAGGCGGGGCCGTAGTCGTCGTAGCTGTAGTCCGCGCTGTAACCAGGGGTGTTGGTGAAATTGCCGCGCCAGTAGGCGTCCTCAGCCGTCGGATCGACCACCGTGGGGTTGACGGCTTCGGCAGCCCCCTTGCCGGCCAGGCCGCCGGAGACGGCGCCAATCACGCCGCCCACCAGCGTGCCCACCGGGCCAGCCACCATGGTGCCAATGGCCGCGCCCGCGGCAGCGCCGCCGGCTGCGCCCACGCCGGTGCCCACGGGGTGGGCGCCAGGCTCGCCGGTGATGGGGTCGGGGTTGGCATCGCCCTGCGGCACTGCCACGGCCTGGGCCTGCACGGGCCGGCCGTCGGCGATGCCCTGGCGCTGCTCCAGGCGATTCCAGGCGGCGCGGGCCGATGCCTTGGCCTCATCCCAGTTCAGGCGCGAGCTGCGCTTTTGCACTTCCCACTCGCGCGCCAATTCGGTCTCGACCTCGTCGTAGCTGCGGCCGTTGTGGCGCGAGTAAGCGTCGTAGCCGAGGTGATAGGCCGGGCCGTAGTCGTCAAAGGTGTAGTCGGAGCGATAGCCAGGCGCCTTGGTATAGCTTTCGCGCCAGAAGGCTTCTTCGGCTACGGGATCGACCACAGTGGGGTTGACGGCTTCGGCAGCGCCTTTGCCTGCCAGACCGCCGGAGATTGCACCCACAGCGCCACCCACCACAGCCCCAATGGGGCCGCCCACGGCTGCACCCACCGCTGCACCCGCCGCCGCGCCGCTGGCAGAGCCAATGCCAGTGCCCACAGGGTGAGCACCAGGTTCGCCGGTGATCGGGTCACGGTTCAGGTCGCCATCATGGATTTTCTTGTCGGTCATTTGTTCTCCTCAATCGGTGAATGGATTTGAAATTCATTTCATGAAACCTGATTTTTCAAATCAGAAGGCATTGACTTGACGCCCAATGACTTCATTGGTTGATCTGGAGATTCATGAAATTTGGGTATTGAATATAGCACATGAGTAATCTCAGGAGTATTCGGCTTCTTAAAAACGCAAAAATCAAATGGTTATTGCCATAATGAAAATTTATGTAACTTTTCAGATTGAATTTTGGGGTGGAAAATAAAAATCCACCCATTAGGGTGGATTTTTATGCCAATGGCGAAGCAATGCTCAGTTGTTGTTGAACCAGTCTTCAACCTCTTTCTCTGCCTCTTCCTTGGTGCGACCATAGCGCTCCTGGATCAGGCCGGCCATCTGGTCACGCTTGCCTTCAATGACAGTCCAATCGTCGTTGGTCAGCTTGCCCCATTTTTCCTTGGCCTTGCCTTTGAGTTGCTCCCACTTGCCTTCGATGATATCCATGTTCATGGCATTTCCTTTCTTGAATTGAATTCGATTTGCAAATCAAATCTTGCCTTTCAGGGTAACAGCATTTCAGGATTTGTCAAATCCCATGATGATTTGAATGGTTTTTCATGAGTTTGCGCGCTCCAATTGCAGCAAGGCCAGAGCGCACAAAATGGAATTGCTATTGCCATGATTATCAGCGATTGCAGTGCCTGGCGGTGGGGCTTGGGAAATGGTCTTTCATGGGGTGCTGCCGATAACCAGGAACGTGGCTCTGGCAGTGGCGACCGGCACCTCGTTGGCGGCGATCAGCGCGTTGGCAAAGGCCAGGCGGCTGCCGAGCTTGACCACCGAGACATGGGCCTGCAGCCAGTCGCCTTCATGGGCCACCCCGACATAATCCAGCCCCAGATTGGTCGTCGTCATGCGGACGGGGGGCTGCTGCGACATGGCCGTCACATATCCAAGAGCCACGTCTGCCAAGGTGGCCAATAGCCCGCCATGTGCTGTACCTGATGTGTTGAGGTGCTTTGCAGCTACGCGCAGTCCAACAATAAAGCCTTCTTCGAGAGGCTTGTAGAAATAGGGGCCGGTTGCGTCCAGGAACGGGCTGGTGCGAAACAGCGGCTTGAAGCCTTCTGGACAATCGGGCGGATTCATTTTCCGTCCACCTTTGCAATGGTGGCCAGGGCGCATGCAACAAGCTTGCGCTCATTGCCCCGTTCGGCAAATACCTCAGCCTGTGTGACCACTGTGCGCGAGGAGGCCTTGATGACTGAGCCAACGCCAATCAGTCGCTCGCCGATCGCGGGAGCCAGGAGATTGAGTTTGTATTCCGAAGTCACCACATCGCCAGCAACCGAGCCTGCGGCCCAGGCGCAAGCACTGTCTGCAACAAACCCGATCACGGCGCCATGCACAAAACCATGATGCTGGCTTGTCCTTTCTGGAACGATGGGCACGCTCAACTCCACCTTGCCGGGTTCGATGGATAAAACCTCTGCCTGTAGATGTGCGGCAAAGGGCGTCTTGGCGATGATGGACTGCAAGTAGGCCTTCATTTCTTCATTGGACATGGAAAAACTCCTGTAGAGATTGATGGCCTTTCGATGCATTGAGCACGAAACCCAGCCTTTGAAACACTTTTATTCCAATCGATGGGATTCTTAAAGCTGGGCATTATTTGGGCAATAGGGGCTTGCCCTGTTTGCATTCCCTACGGCCATGGCTGACAAGTTTCTCTCAGCGCACACGATGCGTTGCTGCCCTTGGCCTATGCGGCAGTTCGCGCCATTTCCTGAAAGACGTCGCGTGCAGCGGCCAAGGTGTCTTCGATGTCCTGAGCGCTGTGCGCGGCGCTGACGAAGCCGGCTTCGTACAGGGCTGGGGCCAGGTACACGCCGCGCGCCAGCAGGCCGTGGAACAGCTGGTTGAAGCGTGCGCCGTCGCTGCGCATGACCTGCTGGTAGTTCTGCGGCAGCTGCGGCAGCAGGAAGAAGCCGAACAGGCCGCCTTCGCTGTCCACGCTCAAGGTGATGCCGGCGGCGCTGGCGGCCTGTTGCAGGCCATCGACCAGGGCGCGGGTGCGCGCGCCCAGTGCGGCGTGAAAGCCCGGCTGCTGGATCAGGCGCAGCGTGGCCAGGCCGCAGGCGGTGGCCACGGGGTTGCCCGAGAGCGTGCCGGCCTGGTAGACCGGGCCCAGCGGCGCGAGTTGCTCCATGATGGCGCGCGGCCCGCCAAATGCGGCCAGTGGCATGCCGCCGCCGATGACCTTGCCCAGCACTGTCAGATCGGGCGCGAAGCTCGGCAGCTGCGCGGCATACAGGCTTTGCGCGCCGCCCAGCGCGACGCGAAAGCCGGTCATGACCTCGTCGATGATGAGCAACGCGCCGGCCTGGCGCGTGAGTTGGCGCGCCGCCTGCATGAAGGGCAGGCTGGCGCGCACGAAGTTCATGTTGCCGGCAATGGGCTCCATGATGACGCAGGCGATTTCGGCGCCAAAGCGGGCAAAGGCTTCTTCGAGCTGGGCGACGTTGTTGTACTCCAGCACCAGGGTGTCGCGCACCACGTCCGGCGGCACGCCGGCGCTGGTGGCGTGGCCGAAGGTGGCCAGGCCCGAGCCGGCCTTGACCAGCAGGGCGTCGGCGTGGCCGTGGTAGCAGCCCTCGAACTTGATGATCTTGTGGCGCCCGGTGGCCCCGCGCGCCAGGCGGATGGCGCTCATGCTGGCCTCGGTGCCGGAGTTGACCAGGCGCACCATCTCCATGCTGGGCATGAGCTGCAGGATTTGCTCGGCCAGCTCGATCTCGCGCTCGGTGGGCGCGCCGAAGGACAGGCCTTCGCGCGCGGCGCGGGCCACGGCCTCCAGCACCTCGGGGTGGCCGTGGCCCAGGATCATCGGCCCCCAGGAGCCGATGTAGTCGATGTAGCGCTGGCCGCCAGCATCCCAGAGGTAAGCGCCCTGGGCGCGTTCGATGAAGGCGGGTGTGCCGCCGACGGCCTTGAAGGCGCGCACGGGTGAGTTGACGCCGCCGGGGATGCTGCGTTGGGCGCGTTCGAACAGGGTTTGGTTGGCGTTCATGGCAGGGGGGATGGGGTCGGTTTCAGTTCAGGGAGGCAGCGCCCGGCGCGGGGCATGCTTCTGCGCATCAGGCGCGCATCAGCGCTTCGATCTCGTCGGGCTGCACCGGCGCATCGCGTGTCAGCAGGGTGTTGCCCTCGGCGGTAATGAGGGCGTCGTCCTCGATGCGGATGCCGATGTGGTGGAAGGCCTCGGGCACGCCGGGGGCGGGGCGCACGTAGATGCCCGGCTCGATGGTCAGCACCATGCCCGGGCGCAGGATGCGGGAGGGGCGTTCGCGGATGAGCTCGCCCGAGAGGGCATCGCGCCGCTCGTGCAGCTGGCCGCGCTCGCTGGGCTCGTTGTAGCTGCCGCAGTCGTGCACGTCCATGCCCATCCAGTGGCCGGTACGGTGCATGTAGAACTGGAAGTAAGCGCGCTGCTCGATGGCATCGTCCAGGCTGCCCACGCGCTGCGCGTCGAGCAGGCCCAGATCCAGCATGCCCTGGGTGAGCACGCGCACGGCGGCGTCGTGCGGGTCGGTAAAGCGCGCGCCAGGGCGGGCCGCGGCGATGGCGGCCTCTTCGCTGGCCAGCACCAGCTCGTACAGCGCGCGCTGCGCGCCGCTGAAGCGGCCATCGGCCGGGAAGGTGCGGGTGATGTCGCTGGCGTAGCCGTCGAGCTCGCAGCCGGCGTCGATCAGCACCAGCTCGCCCGGGCGCAGCGGCGCATCGCTGGCGCGGTAGTGCAGCACGCAGGCATTGGCGCCAGCGGCAACGATGCTGCTGTAGGCCGGGCCTTGCGCGCCATGGTGGCGGAAGCTGTGCAGCAGCTCGGCCTCCAGGTGGTATTCGCGCGCATCGGCGCCAGCGGCCAGCAACCGGGCCGAGCATTGCATGGCGCGGATGTGGGCCTGGGCGCTGATTTGGCAGGCGCGGCCGATGGTGGCGATCTCGTGCGCGTCCTTGACCAGGCGCATCTCATCGAGCAGTTCGCACAGGTCGTGCTGTGCCGTGGGCACTTGCGCGCCATAACGGGCGCGGGCGCGCACGCGCTCCAGCCAACGCTCGACCTGCGCGGCCAGCCCGGCATGCGTGGCAAAGGGGTAGTAAATGGCGCTTTTGTTTTCCAGCAGCGCGGGCAGGCACGCGTCCAGCTGCTCGATGCTGTCGGCCTCATCCACGCCCAGGGTGGAGATGGCAGCCTCAGGGCCCAGGCGGTAGCCGTCCCAGATTTCGCGCTCCAGATCCTTGGGCTGGCACAGCAGCAGGCTCTGGCCATCGGCGTGCAGCACCAGCAGGGCATCGGGCTCAGTGAAGCCGCTCAGGTAATAAAAATAGCTGTCGTGCCGATATGGGAAATGCGAGTCGCGGTTGCGAATGCACTCCCGGGCTGTGGGGATCAGCGCAATGCTGCCAGGCGGCAGGCTGGCGGCCAGGCGCTGGCGGCGCTGAATGTAGGGCGTGGCATCGAAATCGGGGCGGTGGTGCATAGGCGATGGGGCAAAAAGCAAAAGGCCAGCCGCGATGGCTGGCAGGCAAGAGGGGCTATTGTCCGCCCCCGTTCGGGTGGTGGACTTGGGCGTGCAGCAAATCCAGCGCGCTGCGCTGGCCGGCCAGGTAGTCGTCGATGCATTGCTGCACCAGCGCCGAGCGGTGCAGCGCACGGCTGGCTCGGATTTCCTGTGGGCTCAGCCACAGCGCGCGCACGATGCCTTGGTCCAGCGGCTGCCCGGCATGGTGCGCGCCCAGCGTGCCGCAAAAACAAAAGCGCAGGTAGGTGATGTCCTGCGGCGCATCTGGCGCGGTGCGGTGCAGATAAATGCCCACCAGCGCGGTGGGCTCGAAATCGTAGGCCGTCTCTTCGAGGACTTCACGGCGGCAGGCGGCCGGCAGGCTCTCGCCCGGATCCAGGTGGCCGGCAGGCGTATTCAGACGCAGGCCTTCGGCAGTGTGCTCTTCGACCAGCAGAAAGCGCCCTTGCCGCTCGATCACGGCCGCGACGGTGACATTGGGTTTCCAGCGCTGTGGCATGCGCCATATTATGGGACTGCCGTCAGCCCCCATCGGGCAACAGAACAGTCAAGGAGCAGGCGCGAGCGTTCACAGGCCGTTCGGTCATGATGGCATGGGAGTTTTTTGGAAAATATGCCACTAGGTGGCACAATATTTCAATGTCACGAGTCTTTAAGACCCGCTATTTCAGCCGTTGGATGCACAAAACGGCATTGACCGACCCGGCGCTTTGCGCGGCTGTCGAAGAAATGCGCTGTGGTCTGGTGGATGCCGATCTGGGTGGCGGTGTGGTCAAAAAGCGCGTGACCCTGCCCGGCCGTGGCAAAAGCGGTGGCGCCAGAACACTCGTGGCGACTCGGCTGGGCAATCGTTGGTTCTTCGTGTTCGGCTTCGAGAAAAGTGCGCGAGCCAACATTTCCGCTGTGGAGCTGGAGGCCTTGCAGGCTCTGGCCAGCCAGTTGCTGGCGCGCACGCCCGCGCAGTTGAACAAAGCCGTCGAGGACGGTTTCTTGCAGGAGATTTGCCATGAACGTCAAGACCCCCACCAAGCCTCGCGCCAAGAGTCCGATCCTTGATGCAGTGCATGAGACAGCAGCCGATCTGCATCGCCTGGGCTTCATTGACAAGCGCAAGATGGGCCAGTTTGAGGCACTTTGCATCGAGCCCGTGCCGACTTACGACAGCGCCCAGATCCGCGCGCTGCGCGCTCAGCTCAAGCTCAGCCAGGCGGTGCTGGCCAGTGTGCTCAACACCAGTGTCTCAACCGTGAGGAAATGGGAACAAGGCGATAAACAGCCCAGCGGCCCATCGCTCAAGCTGCTCAATCTGCTCGATCGCAAGGGGCTGGAAGCCGTGCTGTGACTTGCCGCGCCAGCGGTTTTTTGCACAAAAGCTCAGCAAAGGAGCAGGCATGAACGATCACACCAAGGCCCAGGCGGGGCCGGCAGATGCCCTGTGGCAGCGGCTGCAGCATTGGAGGCCGCAGGACGAGGGCTTCGCGCGCCATCTGGAGCTGCGGCTGCGCCAGCGCCATGGCTGGGATGCGGCCTATGCCGCGCGCGCGGTGCAGGAGTACCGGCGCTTCATGTGGCTGCTGGTCACGCACCAGGGCGCGCAATGCCCCAGCGAGGCCGTCGACGCTGTCTGGCATGAGCACTTGCTCGACAGCCAGACCTATTTCGAGCAGTTCTGCCCGCAGGTGCTGCAGGTCACCATGCACCACGTGCCCAACCGGGGCGGCGCGTGCGAGAGCCAGCGCCATCGGAACAACTACGCACGCACGCTGCAGGCCTATGCCCAGGCCTTTGGCGCCGCCCCGCCGCCGGACATCTGGCCCGCGCCCGCGCAGCGCTGGCAGGCTGCGGCTGCAGCGGCGCAGCGGCCGCATTGGCGCATTCCCAAGCCGCGCTGGTGGCCCACACGCAGCCAGCCCAGGCAACAGCAGGAGTACGAGAGCGGCGGCAGCGGCTGGGGAGATGGCTGGAGTGGGCGCGCCGCATGGGCGCTGGGCCTGGCCGCCTGGGTGGCCGGCTGCGCGCAGCTGACGGCGGCGCAGCCGCAGCAGCGCATGTCCGGCCCGCTGTTCTTGCTGCTGTATGGCCTGGCCATGCTGGTCTTGCTCTGGTATGCGCGGCATTTGCACTGGCGGCTGCGCCCGGCGCGGCACAAGGCCTTGCCGGCGCGTGCGCCGCAGCTGTATGAGCTGGCCTTTCTGGCCGGCGGGCCGTACCGGGTGGCGCACACTGTGGCCGCCGAGCTGTGGCAGGCTGGCCATGTGCATTGGCACGAGGGCGCCTGGCGGCGCGGCGCGACGCTCGTGGCGCCCGATGCGCTGCAGCGCAAGGTGGCTGCCGCGCTGCTCAATGGCGAGAGCGGGGCGCAGACGGTGTTGCAGCTCAAGCCGGAAATTCGCGACCTGCAACAGCGCCTGTGGCAGCAGGGCTGGTTGCAGGCGCCGCAGCGCCGGCAGTGGTATCGGCCTTGGGATGCCAAGCTGCTGGCGCTGGGCTACGCGGCCCTGGCGCTGGTGGGCGCACTGCGGGTGTTCAGCGGCTGGCAGCTGCAGCGCCCGGTGGGCTTCTTGTTGGCGCTGCTGCTGTTGCTGCTGGTGGCGCCGCTGCTGTGGTGGCGGCATTTGCGCCCCTCGCGCTTGACCCTCGAAGGCCAGGCCGTGCTGCAAGCCCAGCGCGAACGCCTGGCGCAGTTGGAGCGCAGCGACGATCCAAAGCAGGCGCGGCAGGCGCATCTGCCGTGGGCGCTGGCCCTGCTGGGCGGAGCAGCGCTGCATGGCATGGCGGCGGCAGCGCCGCTGCAGGGGGCATTCATGCAGCCGCCCGCAGCCCAGGGCGGGCAGGGCGGCGCGGGCTGCGGCGGTATTGCCGGCAGTGGCTCCTCCGGCAGCGATGGCGGTGGCTGCGACGGCGGTTGTGGGGGCTGTGGCGGTTGATGTGGGCAGGCTATCAAAGCTGCGGCAGTGCCGCTGCGGCCAGCACGTCCAGCCGCGCCAGGCGGTTGCGCAGCTTGAGCACCTGGCGGTCCTTGCTCAGCAGCACGGCGCGGTGGGCGATGGCCAGGTCGATGAATTTCTGGTCGTCGCCATCGCGGCAGCGCACGGCGGTTTCGGCGGCGGCATTGACCAGGGTGACCGCAGCGTCGAATTGCGCCAGGATGTCTGCCGCCGTTCGCTGGTAATGGGCCATGCGCGGCTGCAGATGGGCATAGGTCAGCACGTGCGCGAGCTCGGCGCGCATGGCCGTGGTGGCGATCCAGCGCAGACGCGGCATGGGTTGGGCCAGCGCAGCCCACAGCTGCGTCTGCGCGGCGGTCGCTCTCGGGTCGCCAAACAGCAGCATGTCCAGCACGATGTTGGTGTCCAGCACCAGGGCGCGCGGCGGTGTCATCTCTACGGGTTGGTTTGCTGGGCGCGGGTCAGCCGCACGGCAGCCTGAGGCTGCGCTGCGCAGGCCTTGAAGCTGCTGCGCTGGCAGTGCAAGCGGTAGCGGGCTTTCATCATGTCAATGCATGCAGATCGGCGTGCCAGGCCTGCAATTGCGCCAGCGCGCGGGCTTCGCCCCACACGCGGCCATGCGCCACGGCCTTGGCGCTGTACTGGGTGATGGCCTGGCGCGCGTGGGCGCTGGTGGTGTGCGGCACGACCATGGTCACGGGCAGGCCCACGCCGCGAAACTTGAACGAACCCGGCGGCTGCACGGCTTCGAGCTTGCACCAGACCTCGCGGCCAGCAAGGGGGTGGCGATGTGCAGGGGCATAAAGCGCTTCAGCCCAGCCGCGCCAGCTTCTCCAACTGCTCGCGCAGGCGCGCCAGCGTGGCGCCGAAGTCGGCCACGCGCTGCTTTTCCTGCTCGATGACGGCGGGCGGGGCCTTGGCGACGAAGGCTTCGTTGGCGAGCTTGCCTTGGGCCTTTTTCACCTCGCCTTCCAGGCGGGCGATTTCCTTGTTCAGGCGGGCTTGTTCGGCGGCCACGTCGATTTCGACGAACAGGCACAGGCGCGCATCGCCCACCACGGCCACGGGCGCGGCGGCAGCGGCTTGCGCCCATTCGGCCTCGCTGGCGAAGACCTTGACTTCGCTGAGCTTGGCCAGGGCCTTGAGCACGGGCGCCACGGCTTGCAGTTGCTGGCTGGCGGCAGCCGAATCGGCCACGGCGTACAGCGGCAGGCGCTGGGCGGGGGAGATGTTCATTTCGCCGCGCAGGGTGCGGCAGGCGTCAACCAGGGCTTTGAGCTGCGCGACTTCGGCCTCGGCGGCTTCGTCGATGTTTTCGGCCTGCGCCTGTGGGTAGGGCGCAGTGGCGATGCTGCCGCCGGGCGGCACGGTCTTGCCTGCCAGCGGGGCGACGACTTGCCACAGCGCCTCGGTCACGAACGGGATGACGGGGTGCGCCAGGCGCAGCACGGCTTCGAGCACGCGCAGCAGGGTGCGGCGCGTGGCGCGTTGCTGATCGGGGCTGCCGGTCTGGATTTGCACTTTGGCGATTTCCAGGTACCAGTCGCAGTACTCGTTCCAGACGAAGTCGTAAATGGCGGTGGCGACGTTGTCCAGGCGGTAGTCGGCAAAGCCTTGGGCCACGGCGGCCTCGGTCTTTTGCAGGCGGCTGACGATCCAGCGATCGGCGGCGCTGCGGTGCTGGGCCGTGCCCTCGTCGCTGCAATCAAAGCCTTCGCAGTTCATCAGCACGAAGCGGCTGGCGTTCCAGAGCTTGTTGCAGAAGTTGCGGTAGCCCTCGCAGCGCTTGCTGTCGAAGTTGATGCTGCGGCCCAGGCTCGCCAGCGCGGCGAAGGTAAAGCGCAGCGCGTCCGCGCCGTAGGCGGGAATGCCGTCGGGGAATTCCTTGCGCGTGGCTTTTTCCACCTGCGGCGCGGTTTCGGGCTTGCGCAGGCCGGTGGTGCGTTTTTTCAGCAGCGGTTCGAGCGCAATGCCGTCGATCAAGTCCACAGGGTCGAGCACGTTGCCTTCCGATTTGCTCATCTTCTTGCCCTGCGCGTCGCGCACCAAGCCGTGGATGTACACGTCCTTGAAGGGCACGCGGCCGGTGAAGTGGGTCGTCATCATGATCATGCGCGCGACCCAGAAGAAGATGATGTCGTAGCCGGTGACCAGCACGCTGCTGGGCAGGTAGAGGTTGTAGTCGGCGGTGGCATCGCTGCTGCCGTCCGTGCTCTGGGCCTCGGGCCAGCCCATTGTCGAGAAGGGCACGAGCGCCGACGAGTACCAGGTGTCCAGCACGTCGGGGTCGCGTTCCAACACACCGGTGTAGCCTGCGGCGGCGGCTTTGGCACGGGCTTCGTCCTCGTTGCGGGCCACGTACACGCTGCCGTCCTCGCCGTACCAGGCGGGGATCTGGTGGCCCCACCAGAGCTGGCGGCTGATGGTCCAGTCCTGGATGTTGTTCATCCACTGGTTGTAGGTGTTGACCCAGTTCTCGGGCACGAAGCGCACCTGGCCGCTTTGCACGGCGTCAATGGCTTTTTGGGCGATGGATTTCGTTTCGCCTTCGCCCACCTTGGTCATGGCGATGAACCATTGGTCGGTGAGCATGGGCTCCACCACCGAGCCGGTGCGCGCGCAAATGGGCAGCATGTATTTGTGCGGCTTGATGTCGATGACGTAGCCGCCGGCCTGCAAATCGGCCAGGAACTGCTTGCGCGCTTCGTAGCGGTCCAGCCCGCGATAGGGCGCAGGGCCGTTGTCGTTGACGTGCGCATCCAGCGTGAAGATGGTGATCAGCGGCAGGTCGTGCCGCAGCGCGCAGGCGTAGTCGTTGAAATCGTGCGCGCCAGTGATCTTCACGCAGCCGGAGCCGAACTCGCGATCGACGAAATCATCGGCAATGATGGGGATGTTGCGGTTGTTCAGCGGCAGCTCCACCCACTTGCCCACCAGGTGTTTGTAGCGCTCGTCCTCGGGGTGCACGGCCAGCGCGCCGTCGGCCATCATGGTCTCGGGGCGCGTGGTGGCAATGGTCATGCCGAGTTCCAGCTTGCCGTCGATCATCTGCGGCCCGTCCACAAAGGGATAGCAGATGTAGTGCATCTTGCCGTCGGATTCGACGCTTTCCACCTCCAGATCGCTCACAGCGCTTTTGAGCACCGGGTCCCAGTTCACCAGGCGCTTGCCACGGTAGATCAGGCCCTGCTCATACAGGCGCACGAAGGTTTCCGTCACGACTTTGGAGAGCTTCTCGTCCATGGTGAAGTACTCGCGGCTCCAGTCCACCGTGTCGCCCATGCGGCGCATTTGCTGGGTGATGGTGTTGCCGCTTTGCTCTTTCCACTCCCACACCTTGGCGACGAAGTTCTTGCGCGCCTCGGGCGGCGTGGCGCCCATGTCGTAGCGGCTGACGCCTTGCGTCTGCAACTGGCGCTCCACCACGATTTGCGTGGCAATGCCCGCGTGGTCGGTGCCCGGAATCCAGGCCGTGTTGAAGCCCCGCATGCGGTGGTAGCGCGTGAGGCTGTCCATGATGGTCTGGTTGAAGGCATGGCCCATGTGCAGCGTGCCCGTCACGTTGGGCGGCGGTAATTGGATGGCGAAGTTCTCGCCCTTGGCGGCCGCCTCGGCGCTGGGCGCGCCCGTGCCGCGAAAGCCCGCCGCGCCTAAGCCTGCGGCTTCCCACGCGGGGCCCCATTGGGCCTCAATGGCGGCGGGTTCAAACGATTTGGACAGGGAGGCGAGGCCGGGTTGGGCGGGGGGCGATGGGCTCATGGCAATGGGGAGGGAATGGGGCGTGGCGACGCCACCGGGCGAAGTGGCAGCGTGCTGGCGCAGGTCATCTGTTAGCCAGCAAAGGCGCGATTCTATGGGGTGTTGGGGGAGGACATCCGTGCCTGGGCAGGTCAGGGCGGGCGCAGGGCCTGTGCATTGGCACGCGCATGAAAAAAGGGCCTGCAAGGCCCTTTTTTATGAAGCAACCGCCGCTGGCGATTGTTTGAATTTGGAGCGGGAAACCGGTCTCGAACCGGCGACCTCAACCTTGGCAAGGTTGCGCTCTACCAACTGAGCTATTCCCGCATTTGCCAATGCCACACAGCTTGTGTGTGCATCAGCGAAAGCTGAGATTATAAGGGTGTTTTTTGGCATGTTCGGTGAAATGTGAAAATTTTTTTGCGCCTGCCCGAAACGGGTTCTCAAAACAGGTTCTCACCCATGCTGCGCCAGCCATTGGCACAGGGCGCTGTCGGCGCGGCCCAGCCCGTCGAGCACGGTGTAGTGGTTGGTGCCAGGCAGGGCCAGTGCGCTGCCTTGGTTGCCAGCGCCGTGCCATTGGGCCAGGAAGTCTTGCGACTGGCGGGCGAACTCGCTGCTTTCGTCTGCGCCCCAGGTCAGCAGGGCCTGGGCCTGGCTGGGCTGCACGCCAAACATGGGCGAGTTGCGCGCGATGATGCCGCTGTCGAGCTGGATGGCCGGCTGCAGGTAGCTATAGCGCAGCGGGGCAATGTCGTAGATGCCGCTGATGAGCAGGGCGGCGCGCGCCAAGTCCTGGGGCAGGCCGTAGTCGCGCTGCCAGGGCGTTTGCAGGCACATGGCCGCCAAGTGGGCGCCGGCCGAATGGCCGGCCAGCGTGATGCGCCCCGGGTCGCCGTTGTACTGCGCGATGTGGCGCCGCACCCAGACCAGGCTGGCGCGCGCCTGGCGGCTGATTTCATCGAGCGTGACCTTGGGGCACAGGGCGTAGTCGATCAGCACCACCGTCATGCCCAGCTCGCGCGGGCCCTGGGCGATGGCGCTGAAGTCGCGCGCGCAGCGCGAGCGCCAGTAGCCGCCGTGGATGAACAGCAGCACGGGCGCATCGGGGCGGTCGGCCGGGAAGATGTCGAGCTTTTCCTCGCGCGTGGGGCCGTAGGGCACGTCCGGGATGTAGCGCCAGTTCTGGCGCACGCGTTCGGACTGCGTCTCGAAGTGCTGCACGATGGCCCCCAGATCCAGCCCCAGCGAGGGGTTGTAGGCTTGGTCGATGGCCTCTTGCGTGGCCAGGTCGCGGTACAGGCTAGGCATGGTGTTGGAGTCGTTCATGGCGTGACGTGTCTGTGCTGAAGAAGGCAAGGCTGCCGAGTATGCCGCTTTGGCCGGGGCTGCGCATGCAGGCCCTACACTCGGGTCGTTGAGATTGGGTGCCCGCGGCGGTGTTTTCGCTCAAAACCTGCAACTGCCGCGTTCTCGCCTTGCACTGTGGCTTTTAAAAACCGCTTCGCAAACCAAATCTCAACAACCCCTAGCGGGCGCCAATCACCAAGCAGTCGATCGGGGGGAGGCCCTATGGATCCATGGATAGAACTGTTTTTCGGGGGCTTTCTCATGGCCTTGCCCCTGGTGTTGCTGTTCATCGGCCTGAGCCTGCACAGGCTGCGCCGCCAGGTGCGTGCGCTGGAACAGCGCAGCCAGCAGCAGCAGCGCCAGATCGAGCACTTGCAGCAACGCCTGATGGCCGGCGCTGGCCCCGTGGCTGCCGCGTCTGTGACGGCGCATGAGCCCACCCTCGCCGCTGCCGCCACCATCGCCCCGATGCCCGACGCCGCTGCCCAACCGGCAGCCAGCGCCACGGCGCAGCAGGCAGCGGATGGGCCGCAAGGCAGTCTGGCTGCCCAGGCCAGGTTGTGGGCGGCAGCGGCTGCCCGTGAGACTGCGGCCCCGGCGGCTGCGCCGCTTGAGCAGGCTAGCGCCGATGCGGTCGCGCTGCGCGATGCGCAGGCCGAAGAGGCGCTGTGGGGCGATTTGCCGCCCCGCCAGCGCCAGCCCCAGCGCAGCCAGCCGCCCGGCAGCACGGCATCCGCTGGGGTCGTGGCCTGGCTGCGGCACTGGTTCAGCACGGGCAATGTCCCCGTCAAGGTGGGCATGCTGGTGCTGTTTGCCGGCGTGGCCGCGCTGCTGCGCTACGCCCATGAGCAGCAATGGGTGCAGTTGCCGATGTGGGCCCGCGTGCTGGGCGTGCAGGCGGCGGCGGTGGCGGGCCTGTGGTTTGGCTGGCGCCAGCGCCAGGCGCGGCGCGGTTTTGCGCTGACGGTGCAAGGCGGCGCTCTGGGCATCTTGCTGCTGACCTGGTTTGCGGCCTACCGCCTGTATGGCCTGTTGCCTGCCGGCGCGGCGTTGGCGGGCACACTGGCCACGCTGGCGCTGACGGTCTGGCTGGCCCTGCGCCAGGATGCGCTGGCGCTGGCAATGTTTGGCGTGCTGGGCGGCTTTCTGGCGCCGCTGTGGCTCAGCAGCGGCGGCAGTCACGTGGCTCTATTCAGTTACTACGCGGCGTTGAATGCGGCGATTTTTGCCATCTGCCTGGGGCGCGCCTGGCAGCCGCTGCAATTGCTGGGCTTTGGCTTCACGTTCGGTTTTTTCGGCCTGTGGCTGATGGCGCAGTCTTGGCCCTTGCCTCAGCAGGCCAGCGCGCAGGCGTTTTTGGCGCTGTTTTTCGCGCTGTACCTGCTTTTGCCAGCCTGGTCTGCCTGGCGGGGCCACGGCCCGGTTCAGCAGCGCTGGCGCTGGATCGACACCGTGCTGGTGTACGGCGCGCCGCTGGCGGCCTTTGCGCTGCAGGCGGTGCTGCTCGAAGGCCAGCGCCGCCCGCTGGCTGCGGTGGCGCTGGCCGCCAGCCTGTTGTATGGCGCGCTGGCCTATGGTCTGCGCCACCAGGCGCGGCTGCGGTCGCTGGTGCGCGACTGGGCTGTGCTGGGTGCGGGTTTTGCCGCGCTTACCGTGCCGCTGGCGTTCTCGGCCCAGGCCACCAGCGTGGCCTGGGCCAGCCTGGCCTTGGCATTGCTCTGGCAGGGCCTGCGCCAGCGCCAGCCGCTGCTGCAAGGCCTGGGCCTGGCGCTGCACGTGCTGGCTTGGCTGGCATTGCAGCAGGCGCGCAACGATGGGGCTGGTATTGGGCAGGGCATGGTCGCCGGTCAGCTGGCCTGGCCGGTGCTCAACCCCTGGTTTGCGACCACGGTGTTCCTGGCGCTGACGCTGCTGGCCGCGGCCTGGTGCCTGGCCCGCTGGCGCCAACGCCCCCTGCACGACCGCTGGGCGCTGGGCTTGCTGATCTTGGGCGTGCTGGAGTTGCTGGGCGCAGGCCTGCGTGAGATCGCGCTGTACAGCGGCGGCGGCACGGCCGAGGCCCTGCGCCTGATGCTGTTGGTCCTGTTGGGCTGGGCGGCGGCGGCCGTGTACCGCTGGAGCCTGCCATTGCCAGTGCTGGCGCGCACGGCGCTGCTGCTGGGCCTGGCCGGGCCCATGTTGCATTGGCTGATGGATCCGAGCCATTGGTATCGGCCACATTCGGTATGGATGGCGTTGGCGCTGGCGATGTACCTGGCCGGCAGCCGTGCTGTGCTGCACTGGCTGGGGCCTGCGCGACCGATCCGCATGGGCGAGCCAGCCCAGGGGCGCGCGGTGCGGGCCTGGCACGCACAGGCCAATACCGCCTGGTGGCTGCACGCCCTGCTGGCGGCCACGCTGTGGCTGTGGCAGGCCGGCGAGGATTGGCTGGGGCCGGATGGCGCACTGTTGCAGGGCTGGGCGCTGCTGCTGGTGGCGGCGCCTGCGCTGGGCCTGGCGTTGTTGCAAATCCGTGCGCCGCAATGGCTGGGCTATGGCGCTGGGCCTGATGCGCTTGCTGCATCTGCTGCGCCCGCCAGGGCCGCTGCCGTGCCAGGTGCAGCCCCAGATGCGGCGCGCCACTGGCCCTTGGTGCTGGCGCGCTGCACGCTGTGGGCGCTGGGTCTGGTGGCTTTGCCCGGCCTGCTGCTGCCAGGCCGGCCTGCGCCGCTGCCGTGGTTGCCGGTGCTCAATCCGCAGGATTTGGTGCTGCTGGCCAGTCTGGCTCTGGCGCTGCGGCTGTGGTGGCCGCAGCAAGGCGCAGGCGTCATTCCGCGCCGGGCCTCCTGGTTGGCAGGCCAGGGCGGCGGGCAGCCCAACGGCCTGGGGGCTTTGCTGGCGCTGCTGTGGCTGAGCAAGTCCGCTCTGGCGGCCGTGCATCACTGGGCCGGCGTGCCTTGGACGCTGCCGGCCCTGCTGCACAGCGCCTTGGCGCAGACGGTGTTGACGCTGCTCTGGGGGGCGCTGGCGGTGGCCGCCTGGGTACAGGGCTCGCGCCGGCGCTCGCGGCCGCTGTGGACGCTGGGCCTGCTGGTCATGGGCGCGGTG
This sequence comes from Vandammella animalimorsus, assembly GCF_002288875.1. Taxonomy (NCBI): domain Bacteria; kingdom Pseudomonadati; phylum Pseudomonadota; class Betaproteobacteria; order Burkholderiales; family Comamonadaceae; genus Vandammella; species Vandammella animalimorsus. The sequence continues at coordinate 233,995 of NZ_NTBH01000005.1, forward strand.
CTGCTCAAGCTGGTGCTGCTCGATCGCCAGCACTTGGGCAATCTGTGGGGCATTGCCTCGTTCATGGGCTATGGCCTGCTGTGCGTGGTGGTGGGCTACCTGGCCCCGGCACCGCCGCGCGAGCGCGCCGGCGCGGCCAATGCGCAGGCCGCAGATGCTTGATTTCAGTCGCCCCGCTGGCCGCGCCGCATGCGCTGCTGCAGCCAGCGGCGCAGCCGGGTGAGCCAGCCTTCGGCCAGCGGCGTCACTGCGGGCGGCCGTTGGGCTTCGAACCAGGGCAGGCCATGCTCCAGCACGGCCTGGCGCAGTGCCTGGGCCATGGCTGCGTCGTCGGTATGTGCGTCCAGCTGCCACCAATGGTCCTGGCGGTATTCGGGCAGCAAGAAGCCGATGCGCTGGCGCGTTTGGCATTCGTATTCCTTGGGCCGCTGCAGCAGTGGCTGGCCCGGCATGGGCTGCCAGATGCCCAGGTTAACGGTGAAGCGGCCGCTGTCGCCGTAGTTCCATTTGTTGCCCTGCACCTGCAGCACGGCGATGCGCCCCCCGCCTTCGGCGCGGCGAAAGCTGCGCCCCTGGCGCTCGAAGCCCTGCTCTTTCAGGGGCTGGGCCAGGGCCTGACGAACAATGGCGTCGATGCGTTGGCTGATGGCGCTCATGGAGGGCTCTCCCGGCTTTTTGAACAAGGGCTCAGCGCCCCAGGCTGCCTTCTTCCTTCTTGGTGATGAAGATGGCCCAGATGGACATGAACAGCGCGGCGATGACGGGGCCGGCGACGAAGCCGGTGATGCCAAACAGCGAGATGCCGCCCAGCGTCGAGAGCAGCACCAGGTAGTCGGGCATCTTGGTCTCCTTGCCCACCAGGATGGGGCGCAGCAGGTTGTCCACCAGGCCGATGACGCCCACGCCCACGGCAATCATGATGCCGCCCTTGAGCAGCGAGCCCGTGGCCAGCAGGTAGATGGCCACCGGCCCCCAGACCAGGCCAGCGCCCACGGCCGGCAGCAGCGAGAGCACGCCCATGACCACGCCCCAGAGGATGGGCCCTTGGATGCCCATGGCCCAGAACATCAGCCCGCCGAGCACGCCCTGCACGCCCGCCACGACGATGTTGCCCTTGATGGTGGCTTTGACCACGGCGCTGAATTTGCTGCTCAGCTGGCGGGAGTAGCGCTTGTCCATCGGAATGGCGTGGCGCACCAGCGCCATCAGCCCCGCGCCATCGCGGAAGAAGAAGAACAGCAGGTACAGCATCAGCGTGAAGGCCAGGCCGAATTGCAGGGTGTTCTGGCCAAAGTTCACAGCCTGGGCCGAAAGCACGCGGGCGAGCTGGTTGGCCGCCGCCATGAGCTTGGGCTGGATGTCGGCAAAGCTGTCCAGCCCCAGGCGAGAGAGCAAATCCCAGACGCGCTGGGGCACGGCGGCGACGATTTGTTGGTAGTAGTGCTGGAAGTCGTTGCCCTCGCGGTTGATGCGCCCATAGAAGGCCAGCACCTCCTGCACCAGCGAGGTCAGCACCCCCAGCAGCGGCAGGATGACCACCAGCAGGCACACCAGCAGCGTCAGTAGCGAGGCCAGATTGCGCCGCGTAGGCATGTGCCCCAGGATGCGCTGATGCACAGGCCAGAACAGCACGGCCAGCGTGGCAGCCCAGAAGATGGCGCTGTAGAACGGCCGCAAAAGCACGAAGAAGGCGATCGTCACGGCGATCAGAATGGCCAGAAAGGCGCGGCTGTGCAGGGTGGGCTTATCCATGGTGGGCAGGTGTCGATGCGCATACGCGGATGCGTACACGTATGAAGAGGCAAGAGCGCCACTGTATACGTACCCGCCGCGCCCTGCGCGGCAGCGGGCAAAAGCCTGGCGCCAGCTGTTGTCTGTTGTGGTTTGGCCGCAGCTGGCAGGTTGGCATGGTCACCGGTGGGGGCAAAAGCCGCGTGCCAGCAGCCCGCGGCGGGCAGCAGTGGCACAATGTCGGGGTTTTTTCGGCGCCTTCCAACGCCACTGTCGCATCCGCCAACCGGTCAAGCCGTGTCGCGGAAGGTTTCTCAAACCAGCTAATGCACTTCGCAGAAGTGCGGAGGTCCTGCGGATCATGAGCGATTCATCGACCCTGTACACCCAATATCAGGGCAATACCCACTTGTTTGGCAGCAATGCTCCTTACGTCGAGGAGATGTACGAGAACTACCTGGCCGATCCGACCAGCGTTCCCGATGGTTGGCGCAGCTATTTCGACTCGCTGCAAAACCAGCCTGCCGCCGACGGCTCGCTCACCCGCGACGTGCCGCACCTGCCAGTCATCAACGCCTTTGCCGAGCGCGCCCGCCAGGGCCACACCCAGGTGGTGGTGGCCAGCGGCGCCGATACCGAACTGGGCCGCAAGCGCACGGCCGTGCAGCAGCTCATCGCCGCCTACCGCAACGTCGGCCAGCGCTGGGCCGATCTGGATCCGCTCAAGCGCAATCCGCGCCCGCACATCCCTGAGCTCGATCCGGCTTTCTACGACCTGAGCGACGCCGACCTGGAGACGGTGTTCAATACCAGCAACACCTTCTTTGGCAAGGACACCATGACGCTGCGCGAGCTGCTCAACGCGCTGCGCGAGACCTACACCACCACCATCGGCGCCGAGTACATGTACCTGACCGACCAGGCGCAAAAGCGCTGGTGGCAGGAAAAGCTCGAGAGCGCGCGCACCAACCCGCAGCTGAACGCCGAGGAAAAAATCCACGTGCTCGAACGCCTGACGGCTGCCGAGGGCCTGGAGCGTTACCTGCACACCAAGTACGTTGGCCAGAAGCGCTTTTCGCTCGAAGGTGGCGAGAGTTTCATCGTCGCCATGGATGCGCTGATCGACGCCGCCGGCGTGGCCGGCGTGCAGGAAGTGGTCATCGGCATGGCGCACCGCGGCCGTCTGAATGTGTTGGTCAACACCCTGGGCAAGATGCCCAAGGACTTGTTCGCCGAGTTCGAGCACACCGCCCCCGAGGACCTGCCCGCCGGTGACGTGAAGTACCACCAGGGCTTTAGTTCCGATGTGCCCACCGCGGGTGGTCCGATCCACCTGACGCTGGCCTTCAACCCCTCGCACCTGGAAATCGTCAATCCTGTGGTCGAGGGCTCGGTGCGCTCGCGCATGGACCGTCGCGGCGACCCGCAAGGCAAGCAGGTGCTGCCCGTGCTGGTGCATGGCGATGCGGCCATCGCCGGTCAGGGCGTGGTGCAGGAAACGCTGGCCATGTCGCAAACGCGCGGCTACACCACTGGCGGCACGGTGCACTTCGTCATCAATAACCAGATCGGTTTTACCACCTCCGACCCGCGCGACACGCGTTCGACCTTCTACTGCACCGACGTGGTGAAGATGGTCGAGGCCCCGGTGCTGCACGTCAATGCCGATGACCCCGAGGCCGTGGTGCTGGCCACGCAGCTGGCGCTGGAATACCGCATGACCTTTGGTCGTGACGTGGTGGTGGACATCATCTGCTTCCGCAAGCTGGGCCACAACGAGCAGGACACCCCCATGCTCACCCAGCCGCTGATGTACCGCAAGATTGCCGAGCACCCTGGCACGCGCAAGCTCTATGGCGAGCGCTTGATCGCCCAGGGGGTGCTGCCTGCCGAGGGCCCCGATGAGATGGTCAAGGCCTACCGCGCCGCCATGGAGGCGGGCAAGCACACCATCGACCCGGTGCTGACCAACTTCAAGCGCCAGTACGCCGTGGACTGGTCGCCGTACCTGAACCGCAAGTGGACCGACGAGGCCGACACCGCCATCCCGCTGGCTGAATGGAAGCGCCTGGCCGAGCGCCTGACCACGCTGCCCGAGCATGTCAACCCGCACCAGCTGGTGAAAAAGGTCTACAACGACCGCGCCGCCATGGGCCGGGGCGAAACGCCCGTGGACTGGGGCATGGGCGAGGCCATGGCCTTTGCCTCGCTGGTGGCCAGCGGCTATCCGATCCGCCTCTCGGGCGAGGACAGCGGCCGCGGCACCTTCAGCCATCGCCACTCGGTGATTCACGACCAGCAGCGCGAGAACTACCACGAGGGCGTGTACATCCCGCTGCAGCACATCGCCGAGAACCAGGCGCCGTTCGTGGTCATCGACTCCATCCTCTCGGAAGAGGCCGTGCTGGGCTTCGAGTACGGCTATGCCTCCAACGATCCGCATTCGCTGGTGATCTGGGAGGCGCAGTTCGGCGACTTCCTCAACGGCGCGCAGGTGGTGGTGGATCAGTTCATCGCTTCGGGCGAGGTCAAGTGGGGGCGTCTGAACGGCCTGACGCTGATGCTGCCGCACGGCTACGAGGGCCAGGGTCCCGAGCACAGCTCGGCGCGCATCGAGCGCTTCATGCAGCTCTCGGCCGACACCAACATGCAGATCGTGCAGCCCACCACAGCCAGCCAGATCTTCCACCTGCTGCGCCGCCAGATCCTGCGCCCGCTGCGCATCCCGCTGGTGATCTTCACGCCCAAGAGCCTGCTGCGCAACAAGGACGCGACCTCGCCCATCTCCGAGTTCACCGACGGCAGCTTCCGCACCGTCATTGGCGAGCAGGACGAGGCTGTGCTGGCCAAGGCTGCCAAGGTCAAGCGCCTGATTGCCTGCTCGGGCAAGGTGTACTACGACCTGGTGAAAAAGCGCGAGGAACTGGGCAGCGACGACGTGGCCATCATCCGTGTCGAGCAGCTCTACCCCTTCCCGCACAAGGCCTTTGGCGCCGAGGTCAAGCGCTTCCCCAACGCCAAGGAAATCGTCTGGTGCCAGGACGAGCCGCAGAACCAGGGCGCCTGGTTCTTCGTGCAGCACTACATCCACGAGAACATGCTCGATGGCCAGAAGCTCGGCTACGCCGGCCGCGCCGCCTCGGCCTCGCCGGCCGTGGGCTACGCCCACCTACACCAGGAGCAGCAAAAGGCCCTGGTCAACGCCGCGTTTGCCAAGCTCAAGGGCTTCGTGCTGACCAAATGACACACAGCCAAGGCTGCCGCCCTGCACAGGCCGGCAGCCTTGGCTTATTCTTCGCTTCTCATCTCCCCATCCCCTTTCGCCTCCGAACCCCACAAGAGACATTCCCATGGCCGTCATCGAAGTCAAAGTCCCGCAGTTGTCCGAGTCCGTCTCCGAGGCCACGCTGCTGCAATGGAAGAAAAAGGCCGGCGAGGCCGTCGCCGCCGATGAAATCCTGATCGAAATCGAAACCGACAAAGTCGTGCTCGAAGTGCCTGCGCCCTCGGCCGGCGTGCTCGCCGAAATCGTTGAGGGCGACGGCGCCACCGTCACCTCCGACCAACTCATCGCCCGCATCGACACCGCTGCCCAGGCCGCCGCTGCGCCCGCTGCCGCTCAAGAGGCCTCTGCACCTGCGGCGGCAGCCCCGGCGCCTGCTGCTGCGGCCGCAGCGCCAGCTTCGGCCAGCAAGGCCGGCGTGGCCATGCCCGCCGCTGCCAAGATCCTGTCCGAAAAAGGCATCGACGCTGCCAGCGTGCCCGGCACCGGCAAGGATGGCCGCGTCACCAAGGGCGACGCGCTGGCCGCCAGCCCTGCTGCCAAGGCTGCGGCCAAGCCCGCCGCCGCGCCCGTGGCCCAGGCCGTCGCTGGCGAGCGCCCCGAACAGCGCGTGCCCATGAGCCGCCTGCGCGCCCGCGTGGCCGAGCGCCTGCTGCAATCGCAGGCCACCAACGCCATCCTGACCACCTTCAACGAAGTGAACATGGCCCCGGTCATGGAGCTGCGCAAGAAGTACCAGGACAAGTTCGAGAAGCAGCACGGCGTGCGCCTGGGCTTCATGAGCTTCTTCGTCAAGGCAGCGGTGCATGCGCTCAAGCAATACCCCATCGTCAACGCCAGCGTGGATGGCAACGACATCATCTACCACGGCTACTTCGACATTGGCATTGCTGTTGGCTCGCCGCGCGGCCTGGTCGTGCCCATCCTGCGCGACGCCGACCAGCTCTCCTTTGCCGACATCGAGAAGAAGATCGCCGAGTTCGGCGCCAAGGCCAAGGAAGGCAAGCTCAGCATTGAGGAAATGACCGGCGGCACCTTCTCCATCAGCAATGGCGGCGTGTTCGGCTCGATGATGTCCACCCCCATCATCAACCCGCCGCAATCGGCCATCCTGGGCATCCACGCCACCAAGGAGCGCGCCGTGGTCGAAAACGGCCAGGTCGTGGTGCGCCCGATGAACTACCTGGCCCTGTCCTACGACCACCGCATCATCGACGGCCGCGAAGCTGTGCTGTCGCTGGTGGCCATGAAGGACGCGCTGGAAGACCCGGCCCGCTTGCTGTTCGATCTGTGATGGCATGAGCGCATTCGAGTGGGACGAGGCCAAGGCGGGCCTCAACCTGCACAAACACGGGGAGGCCTTTGCGGAGGCCGCCACTGTGTTTGAGGGCCCACTCGCCCTGAGCTTCTTTGACGATGCCCATTCCATGACCGAAGAGCGCTGGATTACCATCGGTTACTTCTCGTCTTCACGCATGTATGTTGCTGGTTGTCAGCACCGAGCGGCACAGCACTATCCGCATCATCAGCGCCCGCAAGGCGACCTCGGAAGAAAGGAAGTTCTATGAACGGCACAACCGATGATATGCAGCGTGATTACAGCGCGCTTTTTGCCCGCCAGGCGCCCTTGCGTGGCAAATACTTCGAGCAGGCCATGCGCGCCAAACGCCTGGTGGAGATTGATGCCGACTTGCTCGAAGCTTTCCCCAGCGCGCGTGAGTTAAATGCTGCGCTGCGCAATCTGGTAGAGGCCTCGCGGCATGTGCATGCGCTTGCTGCGACACAACCTTGATGTGCGGCCCGTGCAGGCAAGTGAGCGCGATCGCCAGCGATCACGCCTGCGTCGGTTGGCGGAGCAGTGGGCCTTCGTGGCTGTTTTGGGGGTGGCCTCAGTGGCATGGGCGGAAGAGTTCCCGCGCCAGTTCCGGGTGGTCTGTCCTCAGTTGATGCGCATCCCGGATGACTATCCGGATAAACAGATCCTGGAGGGTATTTGTCAACAGCTCAGCCTGCGCACATTTACCTTGACGCATGAAGCAGATGCGCATTGGCGCCTGCATCCAGGCCTTGATGAGGCTTTAGGCGGGTCATCCAATGAAGGCATGGCGTTGGAGCTATCCCATGAATGGAAACCTTATACCTGCCTAACTGCACCGTTTGCCGGGGTTTGCCGAGTGCCGGCGCATACCTTGATCCGCATACCAGGCAGTGGCGCTCAGGTGCAGTCTCAGCATGGCTTTATCTTGGCGATCAATCTGCTTGGCGTTTTTGATCTGGCTCCCGTGCCGTCATGTGCGTCGCATGCTGGAGCAGCCTGTCCTTCTCCAGCTGGGCGAACAGCCCAATCTTCTCTTTCTCCAATCCTTTCCCCTGAAAGCACACCATGAGCAAACAATTTGACGTCATCGTCATCGGCGCCGGCCCCGGCGGTTACATCGCAGCCATTCGCGCTGCCCAGTTGGGCATGAGCGTGGCCTGCGTCGATGCCTGGAAAACCCAGGACGGCAAGCCCGCCCCCGGTGGCACCTGCACCAACGTCGGCTGCATCCCCTCCAAGGCGCTGCTGCAGTCCAGCGAGCATTTCGAGCATGCGCGCGAGCACTTTGCCGAGCACGGCATCAGCACCGGCAAGCTGAGCATGGACGTGGCGCGCATGCTGGCGCGCAAGGCCGAGGTTGTGAAGCAGAACAACGAGGGCATCCTCTACCTGTTCAAGAAAAACAAGGTCAGCTTCTTCAACGGTCTGGCTTCCTTTACCAAAGCCGTTGAAGGCGGTTTCGAGATTCAGGTGCAGGGCGACAAGCCCGAAACCTTGACGGGCAAGCAAATCATCATCGCCACCGGCTCTAGCCCGCGCGCGCTGCCTGGCGTGCCGTTTGATGAAAACGTCGTACTCTCCAATGATGGCGCGCTGGAAATCGCCAGCGTGCCCAAAAAGCTCGGCGTGATTGGCTCGGGCGTCATCGGCTTGGAGCTGGGCAGCGTCTGGCGCCGCCTGGGCGCGGACGTGACCGTGCTCGAAGGCATGCCCGCCTTCTTGCCTGCAGCAGACGAAGCCATCGCCAAAGAAGCCAAAAAGGCCTTCGACAAGCAAGGTCTGAAGATCGAGCTGGGCGTGAAAGTCGAAGAAGTCAAAACCAGCAAGACCGGCGCGACCATCCAATACACCGACGCCAAAGGCCAGGCCCAAAGCCTGAAGGTGGACAAGCTCATCGTCTCCATAGGCCGGGTGCCCCACACCGAGGGGCTCAAGCCAGAAGCCGTGGGGGTGCGGCTCGATGAGCGCGGCGCGATCGTCGTCGATGGCGATTGCCGCACCAGCGTGCCCGGCATCTGGGCCGTGGGCGACGTGGTGCGCGGCCCCATGCTGGCCCACAAGGCCGAAGAGGAGGGTGTGGCCGTGGCCGAGCGCATCGCCGGCCAGCACGGTCATGTGAACTTCGACACCATCCCCTACGTGATCTACACCAGCCCGGAAATCTCCTGGGTGGGCAAGACCGAGCAGCAGCTCAAGGCCGATGGCGTGGCCTACAAGGCCGGCAGCTTCCCGTTCCTGGCCAATGGCCGCGCACGCGCGCTGGGCGATACCACCGGCCTGGTGAAGATCATCGCCGACGCCAAGAGCGACGAAATCCTGGGCGTGCACATCGTCGGCCCGCAGGCCAGCGAACTGATTGCCGAGGCCGTGATGGCCATGGAATTCAAGGCCAGCGCCGAGGACATCGCCCGCATCTGCCATGCCCACCCCACGCTGTCCGAGGTGACCAAGGAAGCCGCGCTGGCCGTGGACAAGCGCGCGCTCAACTTCTAAGAGCTTGCCCTGCTAGGCCGAATCGACATTCATCCGGTATCTTCGGCGGATGTCCAAGACCAAGCATCCGCGGCCCAGCCGCTACGAATTGACCCAAACCCAATGGGAGCGGATCGAAGATCTGCTCCCAGGCAAGGCC
>NZ_NTBH01000006.1:0-221187 GCF_002288875.1 Vandammella animalimorsus
TGCGTGAGGAAAAGGAGGGAAATGGGCTCAAACGCGCTCTAAAAAAGGGCTTCTTGATCCGGTTTTTTTCAGATCGTGAAGTGTTGGGGCTGGAAGTCCAGGAATTGCCCGGTTTTTAGAGGTTCCCTACAGTATGCCTTGCCCCTTGGCTCGGGCAGCGCCCAGCACCACGGCATCCAGTCCATTCACGCTGACTTCAAAGCCAGTGCCGCGCGCCAAGATGGTGTAGAAAATGTCGGCCTCGTAGGCCTTTTGCGACTCTTTCCCATGCATGGTCACAAGAGCCTGGCAAGTGTAACGGCCGCTGGAATGGTGCTCTATTTGTCGAACCTGACGCAGCTCATAACGCACGCCGGCCTGCAGCTCCTTGCCAAAAGCATTTTGCGCAAAGGTCTCATTGAGCATTCCTTCTACCCGCTGCAATGCCGATGGGGCATCGCACTTTGGAATCTCCTCGCCCAGGCAGCCTGCCAGTGCAACCCCTGCCGCCAACAAAGGCACCATCCGCTTCAGCCCCACCAGACGCACGGCATTGCCATGCCTTGTTGCTGCGTTTTTCATGAATGAGTCCTCCTCAGCTGAATTTGACGGCCTGCACGATATGGGCTCGTCTCTTTATTTGCTTGGGGCGGATTTTAGTGCGACCAATTGTAATGGACGATGCAAAATACAAAAATTAATGTCAACCAATGGTCAAAAATCGAAATGAGACAAAATTTTAAAACTTCTTCTACAGCAGGAAGATTCAGGAATCAATAAATCAACAAAACATATTCAATTTGAATAATCCAAAACGTCAATATTTCGTAATTATTGCAGCCCAATTCTCAATAATGCGCAGGCAACAGCCATCGACTGGCCGCGATCTGGGCGCAAGCCAAGGCGCACACTGATCAGGATGGCTCGCGCTGGCGTGCCAGCAAGCGCTCCTGCGTTGTTTGCGCCACCTTGTTTCGGATGTACAGCGGCGCGACCTCCATGGCCGTTTGCAGGCCATTGCGGGCCATCAGCGCGGGGGCCAGACGCAGCATCGCCTGCGCCGTGGGGCGGGCCTGGTGATGTGGCAGCGCATGGTGTGCAAAGGCTTCGGGGTAAGCGGTTTGGGCATTACCGGCCAGCACGTAACCGGTCGGCAATTGCAGCTCTTGGGGGGGCAAGACCAGGATGTCGGCCTCGCGCTGCCAATGCCCCGCGCCGCCCTGCTCCAGCCCCGCGGCATGCCAGCGATAAGGCGCCGCATAGACCTCTTGCATGCGCGCGTCGAGCACCGCCATGACACGCTCGGCGCCATGCTCGCACCGGGCCTGTTCAGCAATCGCCAGCAGAGAATCCACCGGCAAGGTCGGCACGCCACTGCCCCAGGCCAAGCCCTGGGCGGCCGCGCAACTGGTGCGCAGGCCGGTGAAGGCGCCTGGGCCACAGCCGTACACGATGGCATCGAGCTGCGCCAGAGCCAGCCCGGCCTGGCGCAACAACTCCAGCACCTGGGGCAGCAGCGCCTTGGAGGACTGCGCCCCCCCTGCCTGCTGCACTTGCCAGATTTGATCGCCCGCTTGCACGGCGATGGACAGCATGTCGGTACTGGTGTCGAAGGCAAGCAGGTTCATGCAGATTCCTGTTGGGAGTGGGCGCGGCAGTATATCGGCAGCCCCTGCTGCTTTTTTGCCGGATGCACCGCTTGGGTAAGTGTCAGTGCCAGGGCGCCTGCATGAAGCGGTAGAAATTGCGCAGGATGCTGGCCGTCACGCCCCAGATGAAATACTCGCGCCCCTGCGCCATGTAGGGCATGGACAGCCACTTGCGCTGCACCTGGCCCAGCGTATAGGCGTGGTGGCGGTGGTTGGCCGGATCGAGCACGAAGCGCAAAGGCACTTCGAAAATCTCATCGACTTCATGCGGATTGGCCCGCAGCGGCAAATCTGGCGCGATGACACCAACAACCGGCACAACATGAAAGCCCGTCCCCGTGACGTAAGCGGGCAGCTGCCCAATCACCTCAACCCATTGCGCTGACAAGGCCACTTCCTCCTGAGCCTCGCGCAGGGCTGCAGCCACGGCGTCCGCATCCTGGGGGTCGATGCGCCCGCCGGGAAATGCGATCTGCCCTGAATGGGTCTTGAGCTGCGCCGAGCGCCGCGTCAGCAGCACGGTGGGCTCGGCGCGCGCCACGATGGGGATCAGCACCGCCGCCTGGATCGGTGTGCGCTCAGTGTCGCCCAGCAGGGGCGACTCCCGAACCCACTCGGGCACCCAGACGGGCTGGCGCTCGAAGCGCTCGCGCATGGCGGCGATGGTCTGCGCGGCATCGGGCACCTTGGGCAGTGTGTGATCCACGGCCAGAACTGGCACGTCCTGCGGCCTGAATCCTTTAGGCAGCTGAATGCGCCCTGAAGGGGCCGAGGCAGCTGAGGCGGCCTGGCCTGCTGCTGCGTGAGAGGCGGCGGCAGGCGCCGAGGTCTTTTTGGAGCTCATGCGCGCGCCTTTGGCCTTTGGCATGGGCCCATGCGGGCACGGGCGATCATGCCCGCGCCTGCACGGCCATCATGGAAAAAAACTGCCGCCGGCCCCTCGCAACAGGGGCAGGCGGCAGTTCGCATCGAGACAGTGTGCACAGGCATACAGCAAATGGGGCGCCTACAAGTGAAAACAGCAGCTCAAAAGCTGCTGTTTCAACACGCGCGGGGCAGTTATGCCGCTTCGCTGGTCTTGACGCGCGAAGGCAGCTTTTCCTTGATGCGTGCAGACTTGCCGCTACGCTCGCGCAGATAGTACAGCTTGGCACGGCGCACATCGCCGCGACGCTTGACCTGGATGCTGGCGATCAATGGGCTGTACGTTTGGAAAGTACGCTCAACGCCCTCGCCACTGGAGATTTTGCGCACAGTGAAGCTGCTGTTCAGGCCACGGTTGCGCTTGGCAATGACCACACCTTCATAAGCCTGCACGCGCTTGCGGTTGCCTTCCACCACATTGACGCTGACAACCACGGTGTCACCAGGGGAAAAATCAGGGATTTGCTTGTTCAGCCGCGCAATTTCTTCGGCTTCCAGCGTTTGGATCAGGTTCATCTCAGTCCTTCTCGATCATGCCTGGCTTGATGTTGATGAATGGGGCTGCTGCTCGCCGCTGCGCCTGCAGCATGCGCATCAGTGGCCTGTGATAAGCAGCCAGGCAGAGGATCAAAAACGGGCGATTATAGCATCTGGAATTCAGGCCGATCTTGCACGCGCAGCCCCTCACTCATCGCCAGCCTGCAAGCACTGCTCGTCGCCTTGGCTCAACCGGCCTTCACGGCGGGCCTTGGCCAACAGATCCGGACGCAAGCGGGCGCTGAGCAGCAGGCTTTGCTGGCGCCGCCAGCGGGCGACGCGCGCGTGATCACCACTGAGCAGCACATCCGGCACGGTTTGGTCGCGCCAAGTTACTGGCCGCGTGTAGTGTGGGCAGTCCAGCAGGCCATCGATCTCAGGGTGGAAGCTATCCTGCACATGGCTTTGGGCATCATTGAGCACCTCTGGCTGCAAGCGCAGCACAGCGTCCAGAAATGCCGCTGCGGCCACTTCTCCGCCAGAGAGCACAAAGTCTCCCAGACTGAGCTGGGCATCGACATAGGCATCGACAAAACGCTGATCAACCCCTTCATAACGCCCGCACAACAGCACCGCACCATGGACACTGGCGGCAAACTCGGCCACCACAGCATGGCGCAATGGCCGCCCTGCGGGGGTGAAGAAAACCAATGGCGCGCGCTGGGCCAGCGCGACCGAATCCACAGCCCCCAGCCCCTGTGACGGCCCCTGCGGCTCGCCGCGCGCCTGGCGGATGGCATCCATACAGCGCGCCAGCGGCTCGGCCAGCATGACCATGCCAGGCCCGCCCCCAAAGGGCCGATCGTCGATGCGCCGATAGCCGCCGTCGGAAAAGTCACGCGGATTCCAAAACTGCACCTGCACCCCCGCCTGCTGCGTGGCGCGCCGGTTCACGCCATGCTCAAGATAAGGGGCTATCAGCTCCGGAAATAAAGTGATCAGGTCAAAGCGCACGGCAGCTTGGCAGGTTCGAGTGGGCAACACGCCATTCTGCATCAGGAGAGCAGGCTTCTGCGCTTGGGCAAGAACGCCGACAGTGCAAGCGATCGGCCCCTATTGCCTGTGGCTTATGGTTTCTTGCAGGTTGTACTTCAGCAAGTGTTGCCCTGCACGGTTCTGATGCGCCCACCGGCGCTAACACAAATACGGCGAGTCGCCGCCGAGCTGGCTGTGGCCGAGCCAGGAAACACTGAAACCCCCAAGGCCCCCAGCCCACCCACTTGCCCCCAGCGATCGAAGCTCAAAGCGCCGTTGACACTGCCTGAAACCAGCACCTGGGTTGCGCCTGGCGTGGTGACCGTGCGCAGGATTTGCTCACCATCGTCCCTGACTCTGTTTTCATTGCCATCAAGAAACATCTGCCAGCCACACCCCCACTGCGCATTGCCTGAGGCCAGATTGCAGCCATCCCGATTGGGCAACTTCTGCACAACGATCCGACCACCATGCTTGTACGCTTCAGATCGCGCCAGATAAATGGTAGACAGCATGCTGTCCACCACCTGTCTGACGCGCCAGCTCTCAATGAGAGGCTTGAAACTGGGCACGGCCAGCGCTGCCAAAATGGCCAACAGCAGCATCACGACCATCAGCTCCACCATGGTGAAGCCGGGCTGCTCCAACCGGCGGGCATTCGCCCAACGGGCCGAATGGGCTGCAGAGAGGAAAAGTGCAGCATGTGTCATGGTGCCGAACATGCTAGGCATCCCCTGCGCCCAAGCCCCCTCGCCCCTGACCAGCGGCGGGCGCATGCGGACAAGCGGCCGCTGCTGCGCCACGCGCGAGCGCTTCACGCCCTTGCCCTGGCCCGGTTTCAGCCTGCAAGCTGGTCTGCCAGGCGCGCTGAGGCTGGCTGTGTCTTGCTCCTATAGAATGCGCGGTTTACCTTGCCAACCCTTGGCCCGCAGGGGGGCTGCCTATATTCTTTCGCGCAGCCCTGCAACTCTTGGCGCCTCTCAGCCAAGTCTATTTAGACTTTAGACAGACACCTCATTGGACAAGCATGTTTGAATTCATTCGCAAGCACCTCAAAGTGGTCATGATCGTGTTTTTCCCACTGGTGTTTTTCGCATTCGTTCTGGTGGGCATCGATGCCTCCATGCTGGGTAACAGAAGCCCCGTTGTAGCGCGCGTTGCTGGCAAGGACATCACCCAAAGCGATTGGGACTTCGCCCACCGGCAATACGCCGATCGGATGCGCGTCGAGAACCCTGGCCTGCCTGCCGAGATGCTCGACTCCCCCATGCAGCGCTACCTGGTGCTGGAAAACCTGGTGCGCGATGAAGTCTTCGCCGCCGCCGCCGCCGACCGCCACTACACGATCAGCGATGCGCAACTGGCGCGCGAGTTGCAAAACCAGCCCGAAATCATGCAGCTGCGCGGCAGCGACGGCCGCCTGGACACCAACGCCTACCGCGACCTGCTGCGCCGCCACGGCATGACGCCGGAAATGTACGAGGCCAGCGTGCGCCAGCAACTGGCCCTGCAGCAGGTGCTAGGCGTGGTGCAAAACTCCGCCATCCTGACCCCGCGCCAAGCCCAGCCCGCCGTTGACGCCGTGTTCCAGCGCCGCGTGGTCGGCATCAAGCGCTTCAGCCCTGGCGACTTCAGCGCCCAGGTGCCCGTTGATGATGCAGCCCTGAAGGCTTACTACGACAGCCACTCGGCGCAGTTCCAGCGCCCGGAGCTGCTGGACGTGGAGTACGTCGTGCTGGATTTGGACAGCCTCATGGCAGGCATCGACGTGGCCGATGAAGAACTGCGCAGCTATTACGAAAACAACAAGCCTGCCTACGCCCAGTCGCAAGAGCAACGCCGCGCCCGCCATATTCTTTTTGCCACCGACAGCAGCATGTCCAGCGAGCAGCGCGAACAGGCGCGCGCCAAGGCCGATGCGGCCCTGGCGCAGCTGCGCCAGGATCCCAGCCGCTTCGAGGCCATCGCCAAGGAGCAGTCCGACGACCCAGGCTCCAAGGACAAGGGCGGCGACCTGGGCTTTTTTGCGCGCGGCGCCATGGTGGCCGATTTCGATGCCGCAGTCTTCGGCCTGGACAAGGACGCCATCAGCGACGTGATCGCCACGGAATATGGTTTTCACATCATTCAACTCACTGATGTCAAGCCCGCCATCATCCCCAGCTTCGAAGAAGTGCGCGAGCGCCTGGAAAAGGACGTGAAGAACAATCTGGCGCGCAATCGCTACATTGAGCGCACCGATCAGCTGCGCAATCTGGCTCACGAGCAGCCCGACAGCCTGCAGCCCATCGTCGATGAGCTGGGCCTGCGCATCGAAACCGCACAGAACATCGCTCAGAGCCCGGATGAGAAAAACCCTGCCGCCCTGCAGGCGCCCACCGTGCTCAACGCTCTGTTTGCCCAGCAGGCCAAGCAAGCGCGCGAGAACATCGAAGTCATCGACATCGGCAACAACAAGATGGTCACGGCCCGCGTGACCAAAGTGCATGAGGCGCAAGTCCAGCCCTTCGAGCAGGTGCGCGATCAGGTACAACGCTTGTATGTCGAGCGCGAATCGGCCAAGCTCGCACGCCAGGCTGGCGAGGCCGCGTTGGCGCGCTGGCACGCCGACGCCAACAGTATCGACACTGCACAAGACCTGACCGTCTCGCGTCAACACCTGCAAGGCCTGAGCCCGGCCGATGTCGAACAAATCCTGGCCGTGCCCCAGGCTGAACTGCCCAGCCTGAAGGGCTTTGAACAGGCAGAAGGCGGCTACCTGCTGGCCCGCATCAAGGAAATCGCCCCCCTACTCGACGCAAGCCAACCCGCCGACGCACGCGACACCATGCTCGAAGGCATGCGCCTGCAAGTGGCGCAAAGCCTGAGCAATGCCGAGGTCGAGGCCTACTACGAAGTGCTCAAGCAAGCCTACGACGTGCAAATTCGCGTCCCACGGCCAAACTGAGAAAAATTTCCCCTATAATCTCATTTTTCATTTGGTGGCTGTAGCTCAGTTGGTAGAGTCCCAGGTTGTGATCCTGGTTGTCGTGGGTTCGAGTCCCATCAGCCACCCCAAACAGCAAACCCCTGTTGCTTCGGCAACAGGGGTTTTTTGTTTGGCCATGAATTGCACTCGTGAGCCATTCATTTCGCAGGCTGAGCGCCACAAGCCCATGCAGCAGAGTTGTCAATCGCCGATGCGAGTCCATCGCAGGCCCAGCGCTTTATGTCCTTTGACCAATGCCTTGATGGGTATACCCGTTTTGGGTATATTTTCGAACTTGCCCACACGAATCCAGCGCACCCAGCGCGCGCCGCAGGCCGTCGGCACGGGATCGCAAGATGCAAACCGCCCGGATTCGCAGATGCACACGGCGCAGCGATTCATGCAGACCTTTCTTCGAGCTCTATCGCCCAAATCACGGCCAATAGCGCTCGTCTCAGGCAGGATGAGCGCTGCGCGAGAATTTTGATGACAGACCCTCATCACCATGGACATCCTCAAGCGAAAAGACTTTGCGCGATGGCAGGCAGGGGAGAAATTGTCCGACGCTGCCCTGTGCAAGGCAGTCAAGGAAATGGAGGACGGCCTGATCGACGCAGACTTGGGCGGCTTGCTCTACAAAAAACGGCTGGCCCGCCCTGGTAGTGGCAAGAGCGGCGGCTACCGCACGCTGTTGTCGGCCAAGCTGGGGCAGCGCTATGTGTTCCTGCTGGGGTTTTCCAAGAGCGACAAAACAAACATCACGCACGATGAGAAGAAGGCGCTGCAATTTGCTGGCAAGGTGTTTCTGGAGTTGTCCGGCCAGGGCCTGTCCAAGGCGTTGAAGTCCGGTGTTTTATTGGAGGTGCACTGTGAGCAAGATCATTGAATCCCTGCGCGCCGATCTGGCGGCACTTGTCGAGGCCGGTTCGATCAGCAAGGTGACGATGCGCGAGTTCGACGCCATCTGCCCGCCGCCCGTGCGAGAGTTCAGCGCGGCTGACATCAAGCGCCTGCGCGAAGACCTGAAGTTCAGCCAGCCGGTCTTTGCGCTTCACCTGCACACCTCCGCATCCACCGTGCGCAAGTGGGAGCAAGGCCAAACTCAGCCCAGCGGCCCGGCACTCAAGTTGCTGAACATCATTGCGGACAAGGGCTTGCAAGCCCTTGTCTGATGGCTGCTGCAAGCCTTTGCTCAAATGCACGGCAGGCAATCACGGATTTGAGCGATCTGCGGCATTGCAAGCCCCCACCGTGCCGCCCGGCTCGCCAGCGTTTCGCGCCTTGCAGCCCATCCCCAAGCAATTCTTTGTTGCACCCATATCGTGCTGTCGAGCGGTACACGCACACCCTGCAACCCTGATCGACAACGCGCCGGCCAGTGCCCAGCCGCCGGCGATCGTCGGCCATCGCCACTGGCGGCCGGCAGACGCATGGGGCCCACTGCGCTCTCTATAATCGGCGGCGCTCAAGCCCGCCCCAAGCAGTGCAGTGGGCATGCAGCGCGCTTGCCTCAAGCCTTTTGCGCCGCTCTGGCCAGATGGCGACCTGTGCTACAGCCACGCCCTGCCCAGGCAGGCGCGCAGCCAATGTTCGGGCCTCTGTCGCCCAAGGACTGCCAAGGGGCCGCACGCCACCACTGCTCTTGAACATTGAAGTCTTTCACACGCATGCACACCGCCAAAATTCCCGCCACCATCGTCACTGGCTTTCTCGGCAGCGGCAAGACCACGCTGCTGCGCCACATTCTGGACAACGCCAACGGCCAGCGCATTGCCGTAATCGTCAACGAGTTTGGCGAGCTGGGCATCGATGGCGACATCCTCAAGGGCTGCGGCATCGGCTGTGACGAGGCTGGCAACGAGCGCGAAGGCCAGCTCTACGAACTGGCCAATGGCTGCATGTGCTGCACGGTGCAGGAGGAGTTCTTCCCGGTGATGCAGCAGCTGGCCGCGCGCCGTCAGGACATCGACGCCGTGCTGATCGAAACCAGTGGCCTGGCGCTGCCCAAGCCCTTGGTGCAGGCCTTCCAGTGGCCGGAAATCGCCAATGCCTTCACCGTCGATGCCGTGGTCACCGTGGTGGACACCCCGGCTGCGGCGGCCGGCCAGTTCGCCGCCAACCCTGGCGCCGTCGATGCCCAGCGCCAGGCCGATCCGAATCTGGACCACGAATCGCCGCTGCACGAACTCTTCGAAGACCAGCTCGGCGCGGCCGATCTGGTGGTGCTCAACAAGACCGACCTGAGCGCCGCAGCCGAGGTGGCCGCCGTCGAGGCGCTGGTGCGCGCCGAAGTGCCCGCCGAGGTGAAGATCGTGCACGCCCGCCAAGGCCAGCTACCGCTGCAGGTGCTGCTGGGCCTGGGCAAGGCCGCCGAGGCGCACATCGACGCGCGCCCCAGCCACCACGACCACGACGAGGACCACGACCACGACGAGTTCGATGCCCTGCAATTGGAGCTGCCCGAGCTGGAGCGCGAGCCCTTGCTGGCCGCGCTGGCCGAGCTGGTGCAGCGCCACGCCATCTTGCGCATCAAGGGCTTCGTGGCCGTGCCCGGCAAGCCCATGCGCCTGCTGGTGCAAGGCGTGGGCAAGCGCTTTGACGCCCACTTCGATCGCCCCTGGCCCGCCGGGCAGGCGCGCAGCACGCGCCTGGTGTTCATTGGCCAGCAGCTCGATGCCGCGCAGCTGCGCGCCGAGCTGCTTGGCCTGCTGGGGCTGTGAGGGCCATGCCCACGCCACATCCGTCCACACCACGCCCGCCTGCCAGCGCCATGCAGGCCGCGCCGCAGCCGCGCAGCGCGCTGGACCAGGCCTTTGCACCGCTGCTGGCCGTGGCGCTGGGCCTGCTGGCCTGCTGGTCGGCCATCGCGCCAGCCTCGCGCGCCGTCTGGTACGCCGAGGCCCTGCCGGTGCTGGCCGTACTGGCGGCGCTGGTGATCGGCCAGCGCTGGTTTCGCTTCAGCAACCTGGCCTACTTCCTCATGAGCCTGTGGATGGCCATGCACCTGGTGGGCGCGCACTACACCTTTGCCAACGTGCCCTTTGAATGGGGCAACCGCCTGCTGGCACCGCTGTTGGGCGAGGGGCGCAACCACTTCGACCGCCTGGCGCACTTCATCATCGGCTTCTACAGCTACCCCATGGCCGAATGGCTGCTGCGCCGCCGCCTGTGCGGGCCGGTGCTGGCCTGCTTCTTTGCGCTGTTCTTCATCATGAGCGTGGCCGCCGCCTACGAAATCATCGAGTGGCAATACGCCGTGATCGAAGGCGGCGATGCCGGCATCGAATTCCTCGGCTCGCAAGGCGATGTCTGGGACGCGCAAAAAGACATCCTGGCCGACACCCTGGGCGCGCTCACGGCGCTGGGCCTGTTTCTGCTGGTGCGCCCGGATCGCCGCCTGCCGCCGAGCTGATGCCCCCTGCCCGGCTGACAGGCCCGGCGCTTTGCTCCGCCACCCATCCTTTTGATTTGCCCTGCCCGTGGCCCCACCCCATCAGCAAGCCATGCCCACCGCTGCCACCACCCCACCCCTGAACAACCGCCACATCGGCGCGCAAACGCGCCTGCTCAGCCCCAAGGAGCTGCTGGCCGCCCACCCCTTGAACGAGGCCGCGCGCGCCACCGTGACCCAGGGCCGCCACAGCGTCGAGGCCATTCTCGAGCGCCGCGAGCCACGCGTGCTGCTGGTCGTGGGCCCCTGCTCCATCCACGACCCGGCCGCCGCGCTGGATTACGCCCGGCGCCTCAAAGCCCTGGCCGATGAGCTGCAGGACGTGTTCTGCATCGTCATGCGCGTGTACTTCGAAAAGCCGCGCACCAGCGTGGGCTGGAAGGGCCTGATCAACGACCCGGACCTCAACGGCTCCTTCGACATTGAAAAAGGCCTGCACATCGCGCGCCAGCTGCTGCTGGACATCAACGCGCTGGGCCTGCCGGTAGGCACCGAGGCGCTGGATCCGATCTCGCCGCAGTACATCGGCGATCTGGTGAGCTGGACGGCCATCGGCGCGCGCACCACCGAGAGCCAGACGCACCGTGAAATGTCCTCGGGCCTGTCCACCGCCGTGGGTTTCAAGAACGGCACCGACGGCTCGCTGGAGGTGGCCATCAACGCCATCGAAAGCGCCTCGCGCCCGCACAGCTTCCTGGGCATCGACGCCAGCGGCATGACGGCCATCACGCGCAGCACCGGCAACCCCTACGGCCACGTGGTGCTGCGCGGCGGCCACCGCGGCCCCAATTACGACAGCGTCAGCATCGCGCTGTGCGAGCAGGCGCTGCGCGCGCGCGGCCTCACCCCCAGCCTGGTGGTTGATTGCTCACACGCCAACTCCAGCAAGGATCCGCAGCGCCAGCCACTGGTGTTCCAGAACGTCATCGAGCAAATCGCCCACGGCAACCAATCCATCATCGGCCTGATGCTCGAAAGCCACCTGCAAGGCGGCAGCCAGCCGCTGGGCGATGACCCGTCAAAGCTGACCTATGGCCAGTCCATCACCGACGGCTGCATCGACTGGCCCACCACCGAGGCCCTGCTGCGCCAAAGCGCGCACACGCTGCGCCAGGCGCGCGCAGCGCAGCGCAGCGCCAGCGCCAGCGCCGCCCCAGCCGGCAGCGCGGCCTGAGAGGCACGGCGCGCCCATGCACCTGCTCAGCGCCCGCCCCGGCGGCTTCGCCGAAGACGAGGGCATCGTCACCCGCCTGGAGCAAAGCCCGGCGGACATGGTCGTGCTCAGCAGCGCCGACACCACGCTGGCGCTGCTGGCCGATGCCTACGCCCAGCTGGCCGCGCAGGATGCGCAATTTCCCTCATTGCGCCTGGCCAACCTGCTGCACCTGCGCCAGAACGCCTCGCTGGATCTGTACCTGGACGAAGTGCTGCAGCACGCGCGCCTGATCGTCGTCGATCACCTCGGCTCCGAATCCACCTGGCCCTACGGCATCGGGCAAATCAGCGCGCTGGCGCGCCAGCGCGGCCTGGCGCTGGCCATGTTCTCCGGCGATCTGCAGCAAGACCCGGCCCTGCTGGCGCGCAGCACCCTGCCGGCGGCCACCTGCCAGCAACTGTGGCAATACCTGCGCTTTGGCGGCGCGGCCAATGCCGCGGGCTTTCTGCGCGCCGCTGCGCACGCCGGCCTGGGCCACGGCCAGGCCGCGCCGCCACCACGGCCGCTGCCGCAGCTGGCCATCCACCTGCCCGCCGAGCTGGGCCCGGCCCACGCCGTGGCCGGCATCGACGACTGGCAGCGCCACTGGCGGAGCGGCGCGCCCGTGGTGGCGCTGCTGTTCTACCGCGCCCACCTGCTGGCGGGCAACACCCGGCCCTTCGACGCCCTGGCGCTGGCCTTGCTGGAGCAGGGCCTGAACCCGCTGGCGCTGGCGCTGGACTCGCTCAAGGATCCGCTGTGCCTGCAGGCCCTGCGCAGCCTGTGCCTGCAGCACCAGGTGCAGCTGGTGCTCAACACCACCGCCTTTGCCGCGCTCAACCCCGGCCAGGCCGGCGCAGCCCAGCCCGCCAGCGGGCCAGAGACCTTCACCCCGCTGGCCGGCGACGCGCCTGTGCTGCAGGTGCTCATCAGCGGCAGCAACCGCGAGGACTGGCAAGGTGACGGCCAGGGCCTGCGCCCGCGTGACATCGCCATGCAAATCGTGCTGCCCGAGCTGGACGGGCGCATCATCGGCCGGCCCATCAGCTTCAAGGGCCTGCTGCGCCGCTGCGCGCTGACGCAGACCGACGTAGTCGGCTACCAGCCCGAGCCCGAGCGCATCGCCTTCACCGCCGAGCTGGCCGCGCGCTGGTGCCGCCTGCGCCAGCTGCCTGCGGCCGAGAAAAACATCGCCCTGGTGCTGGCCAACTACCCCGGCAGCGAAGGCCGCATCGGCAGCGGCATCGGGCTGGACACGCCCGCCTCCGTGCTGGCCATCCTCGACGCGCTGCGCGCCCAGGGCCATGCGCTGGGCGCGAGCGAGCAATTGCCGCGCGACGGCGCGCAACTCATGCAGCTGCTGCTGCAAGGCATTGCCAACGACCCGGCGCAATGGCCGCAGCGCCCGGCGCTGCAAAGCTACGCCCTGGCCGATTACCGCCAGCGCCTGGCGCGCCTGCCAGCGGGCATGGCCGCCGCCATCGACGCGCGCTGGGGCCCGCCCGAGGCCGACCCCATGCTGCGCCAGGGCCGCTTCATGATCGCCGGGCTGCGCCTGGGCCGCGTCTTCATCGGCATCCAGCCCGCGCGCGCGCACCTGCCGGCGCAGCCCGGCCAGGCCATGCAGGACTGGGCCGGCTACCACGACGCCGAGCTCGTGCCGCCGCACCACTACCTGGCGTTCTACTTCTGGCTGCGCGACGTATTCGCCATCGACGCCGTGGTGCACGTGGGCACGCACGGCAACCTCGAATGGCTGCCCGGCAAAAGCCTGGCGCTGGGCGCGCACTGTTGGCCCGACGCCATCCTCGGGCCGCTGCCGCACCTGTACCCCTTCATCGTCAACAACCCCGGCGAAGGCGCGCAGGCCAAGCGCCGCAGCCAGGCCGTGCTCATCGGCCACCTCACGCCGCCGCTGACGCAGGCCGGCAGCCACGGCCCAATGCAGGCGCTGGAGCAACTCATCGACGAGTACTACGACGCCCTGCTGGT
This sequence comes from Vandammella animalimorsus, assembly GCF_002288875.1. NCBI lineage: Bacteria > Pseudomonadati > Pseudomonadota > Betaproteobacteria > Burkholderiales > Comamonadaceae > Vandammella > Vandammella animalimorsus. The sequence goes on from NZ_NTBH01000006.1 coordinate 13,671, forward strand.
CGATGCGCGCCGCGCCAAGGCGCTGCGCCAACAGATCCTGCAGACCGTGCGCCAGCAGCAACTGGCCGAGGAGCTGGATTTGGGCCAGGCCCTGGCCGCTGGCCAGGACGATGCCGTGCTCGAACGCATCGACGCCTACCTGTGCGAGCTCAAGGAAACCCAAATCCGCGACGGCCTGCACACCTTCGGCCACAGCCCGCAAGGCGCGCAGCGCAGCGAGCTGCTGCTGGCGCTGCTGCGCCAAGGCACACCCGAGCAGCCCAGCCTGCCCCAGGCCCTGGCCGCCGACCTGCAGCTGCTCCAGCACCCAGCGCAGGCCGCGGCCCAGCCCCTGCCGCCCGAGCCCGCGCATTGGCCCAGCACCGCCGCCTGGCACGGCCCGCGCCCAGCGCTGCTGCAGGCCCAGAGCGCCGCCCCCTGGCGCCACCACGGCGACACGCGCGAGCGCCTGCACCTGCTGGCCCAGCAGGTGCTGCAACTGGCGCTGGGCGATGCGCCCATAGGCTGCGACGCCGCTGGCCATGCCAGTGAGGACGCCCGCCACGATGCCAACCACGACGCACAGCACTGGCAGGCGCTGCGCCAGGCCCTGCCCCACTGGCCGCAAACGCAGGCCGTGCTGGCGCGGCTGCGCACGCAGCTGGCCCCGGCGCTGGACGCCTGCGGCCCGCGCGAGCTGCAAAGCCTGTGCGACGGCCTGCAAGGCCGCTTCGTGCCGCCTGGGCCCAGTGGCGCGCCCTCACGCGGGCGGCCCGACGTGCTGCCCAGCGGGCGCAACTTCTACACGCTGGACACCCGCGCCATCCCCACGCGCACCGCCTGGGCGCTGGGCCAGCAGGCCGCGCAGCGCCTGATCGAGCGCTACCTGCAAGAGCACGGCGACTACCCGCAGGCGCTGGGCCTGTCCGTCTGGGGCACGGCCACCATGCGCAGCGGCGGCGACGACATCGCCCAGGCCTTCGCGCTGATCGGCGTACGCCCGCGCTGGGCCGAAGGCAGCCAGCGCGTGGTCGATTTCGAGGTCGTACCGCAAGTCGGCCTGGGCCGCCCGCGCGTGGACGTGACGCTGCGCATCTCCGGCTTCTTCCGCGACGCCTTTGCCAACGTCGTGCAAATGTTCGACGCCGCCGTGCAGGCCGTGGCCGCGCTGGACGGCGAGGACGAGGCGCAGAACCCCATCCGCGCCCGCATCCTGCGCGAAAGCGCCGCGCTGCAGGCCCAGGGCCTGGGCGCGCAGCAGGCCCGCGCCCAGGCCGGCTGGCGCGTCTTCGGCAGTGCCGCCGGGCGCTACGGCAGCGGCCTGGGCGAGCTGCTGCACAGCGGCCAATGGCAAGACCAGGCCCAACTGGCCCAGGCCTATCTGCAGGCCAGCGCCTACGCCTACGGCCAACATGCCGACGGCCTGCCCGCGCACGACGCGCTGCGCCGCCGCCTGGCGCAGCTGAACATCGTGCTGCACAACCAGGACCAGCACGAAAGCGACCTGCTCAGCGCCAGCGACTACGCCGAATTCCAGGGCGGCATGGCCAGCGCCGCGCGCCTGCTCAGCGGCCGCCAGCCGGCGCTCTACCACGGCGACCTGGGCCAGCCGCAGCAGGCGCGCGTGCGCAGCCTCAAAGAAGAAATCGGCCGCGTCGTGCGCGCGCGCGCCACCAACCCCAAGTGGATTGCCGGCGCCATGCGCCACGGCTACAAGGGCGCTTTCGACATCGCCGCCACCGTGGACTATTTGTTCGGCTTTGCCGCCACCACCGATGCCGTCAGCGACCACCACTGGGCGCTGCTGACCGATGCCTACGCCGGCGATGCCGCCGTGCGCCAATTCCTGGCCGAGCACAACAGCGCCGCACTGCGCGATCTGCTCGAGCGCCTGCTCGAAGCCATGCAACGCGGCCTGTGGCGCCAGCCCGGCCCCTACCAGGAGCTGGTGCAGCAGCACCTGCTCGAACTCGAAGACCAGCTGGAGCACTGACATGCCCCACAGCCCCGCCCCGCCACCAGAGGCCAGCGCCGCGCTGCCGCCGCTCTACCCCTTCGCCGCGCTGCAGGGCCAGCCCTTGCTGCAGCAGGCGCTGCTGCTGGCGGCCATCGACCCGGCCATCGGCGGCGTGCTCATCGAAGGCCCCAGCGGCACGGCCAAGAGCACCGCCGCGCGCGGCCTGGCCGAGCTGCTCGAGCCGGGCGCGCCCTTCGTCACCCTGCCGCTGGGCGCCAGCCTGGAGCACCTGGCCGGCTCGCTGGACCTGGGCCGCGCCCTGGCCGGCCACAGCGTGCAATTCGCCCCCGGCCTGCTGGCGCGCGCGCACGGCGGCGTGCTCTACGTGGACGAAATCAACCTGCTGCCCGATGCGCTGGTGGACGTGCTGCTCGACGCCGCCGCCAGCGGCGTGCACCGCGTCGAGCGCGACGGCATCTCCCACAGCCACGCCGCGCGCTTCGTGCTCATCGGCACCATGAACCCCGAAGAAGGCGCACTGCGCCCGCAGCTGCTTGACCGCCTGGGCCTGTGCGTGCGGCTGGGCGGCCTGCACGATGCCGCGCAGCGCCAGCGCATCGTCAAGGCGCGGCTGGCCTTCGACGCCGACCCCATCGGCTTTCGCGCCCGGCACGCTGCGGCCCAGCAGGCCCTGGCCGCACAGCTGCAGGCTGCGCGCCAGCGCCTGCACAGCGCCGACGCCCTGCCCTGGAGCGATGCCGTGCACGCCGCCGCCGCCGAGCACTGCCTGGCCGCCCAGGTGCACAGCCTGCGCGCCGACATGGTGCTGCTGCGCGCCGCGCGCGCGCTGGCTGCCTGGGAAGGCGCGGCGCACATCGGCACGCAGCACGTCGATCAGGTGGCTGAGCTGGTGCTGGCGCACCGCCGCCGCCCCGCCAGCGCCCACCAAGCCGCCCAGGCAGACAGCGCCACGCCCCAGCCCGCCCCCCAGGCTCAAAGCACACCGCAGGCTGCCGCGCCAGAAGGCGTACCCGCACACAGCAGCAACGCACCGCATCGAGGCCCAAACCAGCCGCACAGCGGGCACAGCCACCATGCCGGCAGCCCCAATGCCCATGACAACGAAAGCAGCGACACCGGCAGCGCCCAGCGCCGCGCCAGCGAGGCCGACTGGGGCGCGCTGCCGCCCGAGCCCGCCGGCCTGCAGCCGCTGGGCCCTGGCCAAGCGCTGGACCTGAATGCCCTGCCCCTGCACCAGCGCGCAGGCGCGCCTGGCCAGCCGCTCACTGCGGCAAAAAAAGCCTAGGCCTTGCGCCGCGCCGGCCTGCCGGCGCAAGGCCGCCCACGCCAGCGCCCAGCCTGGCCACCCAGGCCACCGCGGCCAGCGGCAACGCCGCAGCCGGCCCCTGGGATTGGGTGCGCACGCTCATCGCGCGCGGCAGTGCCGAGCTGCAGCCCCAGCACCTGCGCCGCCAGAGCGTGCTGAGCCAGCCGCCCCAGCTGCACTGCATCGTGCTGGACTGCTCAGCCTCCATGCTGCGCAGCGGCGCGCTGGCGCAGGCCAAAGGCCTGCTGCTGGCGCTGACGCAACAGGCCTACCAGCAGCGCCAGCACATCGCCCTGCTGTGCTTTGGCGGCCAGGGCGTGCAGCTGCGCCTGCCGCCGCAACGCCCGCCCGCCTGGAGCCAGGAATGGATCGCCCCCATCCCCGGCGGCGGCGGCACGCCGCTGGCCCAGGCCGTGGCCCAGGCCGACCAGCTGCTGCACCGCCACGCCGGCCGCAACGGCCCTGCAGGCCACAGCCTCTGGCTGCTCAGCGACGGCCGCAGCCAGAGGCTGCCCCAGCGCCCGACCCACGCCCAGCAGCTGGTGCTGATCGACTGCGAACGCGCCCGCATCCGCCTGGGCCGCATGCGCACCCTGGCCGAGCAATGGCAGGCGCATTACCAGTTGCTGCCTGGGGCTTGAGGCAGGCCGCCAAGCGCAAGCCGCTCAAGGGATCAAGCGGCCAGCACCTGCGCCAGCACCGCCGCGTCCACGTTGGCGCCGGTCAGCGCCAGGCCCACGCACTGGCCTTGCAGCGAGGCGCGCTCCTGCAAGGCGGCGGCCAGCGCGGCCGCCCCCGCGCCTTCGGCCAGGTTGTGGGTGTCGGCATGCAGGGCGCGCATGGCGGCGGCCACTTCGTCGTCACTGACTTGCACCAGATGGTCCAGCCCGGCTTGCAGCACGGCCAGCGCATCGGGGTGGGCGCGGCGCACGGCCATGCCGTCGGCCAGGCGCGTGGTGGCCGGCGCGGGCACCACGTGGCCGGCGGCCAGTGAGTCGGCATAGGTGGTGGCGTGCCGGCTGACCACGCCGACAATGCGCACGCCATGGCCCAGCGCCTGTTTGGCGGCGATGGCCGCGCACGCGCCGCTGCCCATGCCAATGGGCACGTAGGCCACTTGCAGTTGCGGCACGGCGCGCAAAAACTCCAGCCAGTAGCTGGCCACGCCGGCCACCAGCGCCGGATGGTAGCTGGGCACCATGTGCGCGCCGCGCTCGGCGGCCAGTTGCTGGGCATGTTCAGCGCTCTCGGTGAAGTCATCGCCGTGCTCGATCAGCTCCACGCCCAGCGCGCGCATGGCGGCGTTCTTTTCCACCGAATTGCCGCGCGGCACGACGATGGTGCAGGCCACGCCGTGGGCGCGCGCAGCCCAGCCGATGCTTTGGCCGTGGTTGCCGCGCGTGGCGCTGATGACGGCGCTCGGCAGAGCGCCCGCGTCCTTCAATTGTTGGAAGTAGGCCAGCCCGCCACGGATCTTGAACGCGCCCACGGGCGTGTGGTTCTCGTGCTTGAGCCAGCATTCGGCGCCCAGGCGCTCGGACAGCAGCGCCCAGCGGTATTGCGGCGTGGGCGGGAATTCACGGTAAACGGTGCGCGCGGCCGCTTCGATGGCGGCCAGGCTGGGCAAGGCGGCAAGGGCATGGTTCATGGCGTAGGTGGGCAATGGGGGGTTGATGGCAGTGGATCGAGCGGCAGGCCCTGGCCATGGCGGCGCAGGCTCTGGCAGAGCCAGGCCCGCTGGGCCTGGGCCAGCACAGGCTGGAAGTGGGGCGAGAGCGGGTTCATGAAGCCGTGTCGCGTACCCGGCAAGATGGCGCAGTGCGCGCCGCTGGCGGCCAGCGCCGGGGCAATGGCCTGGGGCTCAAAGCCCGCTTCGTGCTCGGCAAACACCAGCTGCACCGGGCAGCGCGGCGTGAGCGTGAGGGCATCGCGAATGCGCGAGCCGTAGTACAGCACGGCCCGGCTGTGCGGGTGGCAGGCCGGGCCAGCCAGGGCATGCCAGGCGCTGGCCGCGCCAACGCTGAAGGCCACGAGAAACACCGGCGCATCGCCCATGGCCTGCGCGATGCGCTGCGCATAGCGGGGCAAGCCCTGGTGCGCATGAAAGGCGGCCACGGCTTCTGCCTCGCTGGCGTGGGGCGGCCTCTCGCCATCGCCCGGCCAGGGCGAGAGCAGCTGCACGCTGTGCGCCAGGGTCAGCAAGGGCGAGAGCCAGGCGCGCAAGGGCGCATGCAGGCCGTGGATATCGGCGGCGATGAGCAGGCGTTGGGGCATGGTCTTCAGGGGTTGTCTTGCCCATCCAGGGCGCCAACTGGTTCTTGGAACCTGTTCACGATCTTGGTGCGGGCGGGAACGGATTTTGAACAGGTTTTCAACGCCGTCACGCCACAGTCACCAGGCCGCGCGGCGTGTGCAGTTGCGCGCTCAAGCGCGCTGGGCCGGCGCTCAGCTGCAGCTGCCCGCTCAGGCCCAGGGCCTTGAGTGCGGCGCGCAGCGCCTCGGCCTGGGGGTGCTGCAAGTGCAGGCTGTGCAGCGCCAAGCCGCTGTCGGGCAGGGCCTCGCTCGGGTGCGCCTGGCCCCATTGGATGAGGGTGGGCAGGCAGCCATCGAACAGGCGCTGGCCATCGGGGCGCACGGCGATCTGCCATTGCAGCAGGCCGCGCGGCGTCTGGCGGCTGGCTGGCAGGATGTCGCCGCGCTCGATGCCTTGCGCGGCCAGGGCGGCGCAGGCGTGGGCCAGGTCGGGCACGCGCGCCACCCAGTGGATCAGGCGCGGGCCTTGCGCGCGCACCTGGGCGCGCAGCGCGGCCTCGTCCATGTCGAACCAGCGCCGGCGCGCGCGGCCATCGGGCCCGGCGGCGGGGCTGGCGGCCGGGTCGATGGCGATGATTTCCAGATAGGCCTGGGCAAATGGCCCGGCCTGCGTGGCGATGGGCAGCAGGCGGTTGTGCGTGCCAAACAGCGGGTGCGCGCCGCCAGGGCCGGGCGCGATGCCCAGCGTGGCCTGGCACCAGGCCGCGCCCTGCTCCAGCGTGTCGGCCATGACCACCAGGTGGTCGAGCCGGGCCTGCGCGGCGGCTGTCGTTGCCGCTGCGGTCTCGCCAGCGGCGCTCACAGCTGCACCTCGCCCTGCACCACGGCCACGCAGTCGCCGCCCACCCAGACCTGGCCTTGCGCATCGCGCGCCACGTGCACACGCCCGGCGCGGCCCATGCGACTGCCTTGCGCGGCCACGTAAGCGGCGGGCAGCTGGCCTTGGGCCATCAGCCACTGCGCCAGGCTGGCGTTGAGGCTGCCGGTGACCGGGTCTTCGGGCACGCCGATGACGGAGACGAAGGCGCGCACTTCGATCAGCGGCTCGGCCTCAGCCTGTGCAGGCTGTGCGGCTTGTGCAACCTGCGCCGCCTGTGCCAGGCGCGCGGCCGGGGCGGCGAAGGCGCGTGCCTCGCGGCTGGCGCGGGCAATCAGCGGCGCGCCTTCTTCGGCCTCATCTTCCCCCGCCGCCTGGGTCACCGTCTGGGCCGCCAACTGCGCTGCCCACTGTGCCGGATAAGGCCCGGCCACGCCGGTGTACACGCCCAGGGCGGCCAGCGCGGCGTGGTCGGGCTGCAAAGCCAGCACGGCGTCGGCATCGGCCAGCCACAGGCCCAGCCAGCGCGGGCCATTGTCCAGCCAGCGGGCCTGGCCGATGGCGGTTGTATCGGGCAGGCCCAGCGCGCGGGCCACCTGGGCCAGCAGCGCCTCGTCCACCGCCGTAGCCTGCATGGGCGGTGCGGCAAAGGCCAGGCGGGCGCCGCCGCCGGGTTGCGCCTCGCGGCGGATGGGGATCAGCCCTTTGGCGCACTGCTGCACGATGCAGGCCGGATCCTTGGGCTGGCCGCCGGCGGCCAGCCAGGCAAAGCAGGTGCCCAGCGTGGGGTGGCCGGCAAAGGGCAGCTCCTCGGCCGGGGTGAAGATGCGCACGCGGTAGTCGGCCCCGGCCTCGGTGGGCGGCAGCACGAAGGTGGTTTCCGACAGATTGGTCCAGCTTGCAAAGCGCTGCATGGCCTCGTCCGTCAGGCCTGCGCCATCGAGCACCACGGCCACGGGGTTGCCCCAGCCGGGCTGGGCGGTGAAGACGTCGATCTGGGCGAAGGGGCGACCGAAGGAGCGGTGAATGGCGGCAGTGGGCATGGCAATGCAACGGCAAGGGTGAGGAAAAAGCGCCAGTCTATCGCCAATGGCGCGCAGGCCCACACAGCGCGGACGTGGCGGGCGAAAGGGGGATAAAATCGCGGGTTTTTGTTTTTTCACCCCAGCCGGCATGGCTGGCATGCGGCGCAGGATACGGCCCAGGGCCTGCCTGGGTCGCCCATTTTTGAATTGTCTTTATGGCCAAAGAAGAACTCATCGAGATGCAGGGCTCCGTCACCGAGGTGCTGCCCGATTCGCGCTTTCGCGTCACGCTGGACAACGGCCACGAGCTGATTGCCTACACCGGCGGCAAGATGCGCAAGCACCACATCCGCATTCTGGCGGGCGACAAGGTGACGCTGGAGATGTCGCCCTACGACCTGAGCAAGGGCCGCATCATCTTCCGCCACCTGCCCGGCCGCGGCGGCCCGGCCTCGTCGAGCTGAGCGCCATTGCCACCAGCTGCCGCCAGGCTTGGCGGCCCAAGCCCTCAGTCTGCCCTGGGCTGGCGGGGAATGCGCCCGAGCAGATAAAACTCCGGGTTGGGCAGCAGGCCCGTGGCGTTGGCAATGCGGTTGGACATGCCAAAGAAGGCCGTGATGGCGATGATGTCCCAGATGTCCTCATCGTCGAAGCCATGCGCCAGCAGCGCCTGGCAATCAGCATCCTCGACCTGGGCTGAGTGCTGGCTGACCTTGACGGCAAAGTCCAGCATGGCGCGCTGGCGCGGCGGCAAGTCGGCTTTGCGGTAGTTGATGGCCACCTGATCGGCCAGGCGCGGCTTTTTCTCATAGACGCGCAGCAGCGCGCCATGGGCCACGACGCAGTACAGGCATTGGTTGAGTGCGCTGGTGGCGGTGACGATCATCTCGCGCTCGCCCTTGGTCAGCGAGCCGCCCTCGCGCAGCATCAGCGCATCGTGGTAGGCAAAGAAGGCGCGCCACTCGGCCGGACGCCGCGCCAGGGCCAGAAAGACGTTGGGAATGAAGCCGCTTTTCTCCTGCACCTGCACGATGCGCTCGCGGATATCGTCCGGTAAGTCGTGCAGTTCCATCAATGGGAAGCGCTCTCGCATGGGGGTGTCTCCTGTTGGCTCAATCTTCTGAAAATTGTTTCCTGGCACAGCAGGAAGCCTCGAACGCCAAGATAATACGCAGCGTTTGCCCATTGGCCTGTCGCGCAGTCGGCCCCATGCCGCCGGTTTGCTGCTGGCCCGCCCCTACGCCCACAGCGCCTAAAGCGCCCGCCCCATGTCCTACCTGCCCCAGCCCGATGCCGAGTCGCTCGAGCTCTCGCAACTGAGCCTGCCGCCTGCGCCGCGCCTGCAACTGGCGGGCATCACCAAACGCTATCCCGGCGTGGTGGCCAACGACGGCATTGACCTGACGGTCGAGCGCGGTCAGATCCACGCCATTCTGGGCGAGAACGGCGCGGGCAAGTCCACGCTGATGAAGATCATCTATGGCGCCGTGCAGCCCGATGCGGGCAGCATCCACTTCGACGGCCAGCCGGTGCGCATGCGCTCGCCGCACCACGCGCGCCAGTTGGGCGTGGCGATGGTGTTCCAGCACTTCAATCTGTTCGAGTCGCTGACCGTGGCCGAGAACATCTGGCTGGGCCAGGAGCGCCAGATGCGCCGCGACATGCTGGATGTGCACCTGGACGAAATCGCCACGGTGTTTGGCCTGGATCTGGACACCAGCCGCCCGGTGCATGCGTTGAGCGTGGGCGAGCGCCAGAAGATCGAAATCCTGCGCAGCCTGGTGGCCAAGCCCAAGCTGCTGATCCTGGACGAGCCGACTTCCGTGCTCACGCCGCAGGCCGTGCGCAGCCTGTTTGGCGTGTTGCGGCGTCTGGCCGATTCGGGCTGCAGCATTCTCTACATCAGCCACAAGCTGCACGAAATCCGCGAACTGTGCGATGTCTGCACGGTGATTCGCCAGGGCAAGGTGCGCGGCGTGGTCAACCCCAAGGAGCAAAGCGATGCCTCGCTGGCGCGGCTGATGATCGGCATCGAGCCGCCGCGCCTGCTGGGCCGCCACCACCGGCCAGGGGCCACGGTGCTGGAAGTGCGCGGCCTGCAGCTGCCCAGGGCGCACCGCTTCGGCGTGGATTTGCACGACGTGCAGCTGCAATTGCAGGCCGGTGAAATCGTGGGCATCGCCGGCATCTCCGGCAACGGCCAGAACGAGTTGCTGCAAGCGCTCAGCGGTGAAGATACACGCGCCGCGCCCGGCCAGGTGCTGCTGTTTGGCCAGGACGCGGGCCGCGCCGGCGTGCAGCAACGCCGCCGCGAGCACGGTCTGCACTTCGTGCCCGAGGAGCGCCTGGGCCGAGCCACGGTGCCCAGCATGAGCCTGGCGCAAAACCTGCTGCTCACGCGGCGCCTGGAGCGCGGCCCGCTGGGCTGGCTCAGCCCGCGCCGCCTGCACGCCAAGGCCAGCGCGCTGATCGAAGGCTTTGGCGTCAAGGCCGCCGGCAGCCACGCCGCGGCGCGCTCGCTCTCGGGCGGCAATCTGCAAAAGTACATCGTCGGCCGCGAGATGGACGCCGCGCCGCGCATCCTGCTGCTGGCGCAGCCGACCTGGGGCGTGGACGTGGGCGCAGCCGCGCAGATTCGCTCGCAGCTGCTGGCGCTGGCCGAGGCCGGTTGCGCGGTGCTGGTGGTCAGCGAGGAGCTCGAAGAGCTGTTCGAAATCTGCGACCGCCTCTACGTGATGGCCAAAGGTACACTCTCGCCCTCGCTGCCGCGCGCCCAAGCCAGCGTGGAGCTGATCGGCCTGTGGATGAGTGGCCTGTGGGAGGCCTCCGCCCCAAGCCAGGCGACCGGCCAGCAAGAACAGCCCAATGCCCAGCAAGAGATCGCCACGATGGTCTGACGCAGTGGCCCGACGGCACAGATGACGCAAATGCCCCCTCTGCTTGCACACGACAACCCATCGCTGATCGGTCCCTTTTCTTCGCTTTTCTTTCTCGCCCCAGCAACCTGCCCGGCATGAAACTCGTCCTCGAACCCAGGCCACAGCCCTCGCGGCTGTGGTCGGCCCTCTCCCCGCTGCTGGCGCTGCTGCTGACCATGCTGCTCGGCGCTGTGCTCTTTGGCCTCTCGGGCACCTCGCCATTGCAGGGCCTGGCGGTGTTTTTCGTCGAGCCGCTCAAAAACGCCTACGCCTGGGGCGAGATCGCCCTGAAGGCCACGCCGCTGCTGTTGATCGCGCTGGGCCTGGGGCTGTGCTTTCGCTCCAACATCTGGAACATCGGCGCTGAAGGCCAGTTCGTGCTGGGCGCCATCGCCAGCGGCTGGGTGGCGCTGCAGGCCCAACCGGGCAGCGGCCCAGGTTTCATCGTGCTGATCCTGCTGGCCGGCAGCCTGGGCGGCATGGCCTGGGCAGCCATCGTGGCGCTGCTGCGCGACCGTTTCAACACCAATGAAATCCTGGTCAGCCTGATGCTGGTGTACGTGGCCATCCAGCTGCTGAACTACCTGGTCTATGGCCCCTGGAAGGATCCTGCGGGCTACAACTTTCCGCGCACGGCCTCTTTCGATGCCGCCACGCAGCTGCCGCGCCTGATGAACGGCGCGCGCGCCAATGCCGGGCTGTGGCTGGCGCTGGCGGCCTGCGCACTGATGTGGCTGTTCATGTTCCGCACCCGCGCTGGCTTTGCCCAGCAGGTCGGCGGCCTGGCGCCTGCGGCAGCGCGCTACGCCGGCTTCCCGGCGCGGCGTGCGCTGTGGACGGCGCTGCTGCTCTCGGGCGCGCTGGCCGGTCTGGCCGGAGCGCTGGACGTGATCGGCCCGGTTGGCCAGCTCAACCCGCAGATTCCCGTCGGCTATGGCTTCACTGCCATCATCGTGGCCTTCGTCGGTCGGCTGCATCCGGTAGGGATGGTGTTCTCCAGCGTGCTGCTGAGCATGCTGGTCATCGGCGGCGAGCTGTCGCAATCGCAGCTGGGCCTGCCCAAGTCGCTCTCCAACGTCTTCCAGGGCCTGCTGCTGTTCTGCCTGCTGGCCTGCGACACGCTGATCAACTACCGCCTGCGGCTCAAGCGCGCGCCGGTCGATGGCACGGCAACGCCGGCCAGCGCCACAGCGCCCAACCCGGCAGCCCATGTGGCAACCGGCGCGGCCACCACCAGCGCCCACCAAGGATTGTGATGGACCTGTTCATTGCCTCCACCCTGAGCACCGGCACGGTGCTGGCCCTGGCTGCGCTGGGGTTGTTGATTAACGAGAAGGTTGGCATCGTCAACCTCGGCGCCGAGGGCATGATGCTGTGCGCGGCCATTGCCGCCTACGCCACCGTGGTGCACAGCGGCAGCCACTCGCTGGGCTTGCTGGCCGGCGCGGGCGCGGGCGCGGCGCTGGCTGCCGTACTGGGCCTGTTGGTGATCTTCCTGCACACCAACCAGTACGCCACCGGGCTGGCGCTGAGCCTGTTCGGCATGGGCTTTTCCGCCTACGTCGGCGTGGGCTACGTGCAGGCCAGCATCCCGGCCACGCCCAAGCTGGCGCTGCCGCTGCTGTCCGATCTGCCCTTGATCGGCCCGGCGCTGCTGCGCCACCACGCGCTGGTGTACGTGGCAATCGCCCTGGCACTGGCCCTGGCCTGGCTGTATGGGCGCACGCGCACTGGCCTGGTGCTGCGCGCCATCGGCGAGTCGCCCGAATCGGCCCACGCCCTGGGCTACAAGGTGCGCGCCATCCGGCTGCTGTGCGTGGCCCTGGGCGGCGCGCTGTGCGGCCTGGCCGGCGCGTATCTCTCCACCGCCTACACGCCGCTGTGGGCCGAGGGCATGGTCTCCGGCCGCGGCTGGATTGCCCTGGCGCTGACGGCCTTTGCCACCTGGCGGCCGCTGCGCATTTTGCTGGGCGCCTACTTGTTCGGCAGCATGACCATGCTGCAGCTGAGCCTGCAGGCCGGCGGCATCCAGGTGCCCAGCCAGTTGCTCAGCATGCTGCCCTACCTGGCCAGCATCGCCGTGCTGGTGCTGATCTCGCGCAACCCGGTGTGGATCCGCACCAACATGCCCGCCTCGCTGGGCAAGCCTTTCTCGCCTTGAGCATGGGCTTGTCACAGCCCACCGTTTTTTGTTTTTTCACCCACTTTGGAGAACCCCTCATGAGCCCCCTGCCCCATCGCCTGAGCCTGCGCAGCGCCGCCCTTGCGCTGTGCGCCGCCACGCTGGCCGCCTGCGGCCAGCAGGACGCCCCGGCCCCCGCGCCAGCGCCCGCCCCCGCGCCTGCCCCGACAAGCAGCAGCGCCAGCCCCGCACCGGCTGCAGCGCCGGCCACCGCACCGGCCTCGGCGCCCAGCGCCGCCACCGCGCCACAAGGCGAGCAGGCCGCTGCCGAGAAAAAGCCGCTCAAAGTGGCCTTTGCCTACATCGGCCCGGTCGGTGACGGCGGCTGGACTTTCGCGCACGACAACGGCCGCAAAGCCATGGTGCAGGCCTTGGGCGACAAGGTGCAGACCAAGTTCGTCGAAAGCGTGCCCGAGTCGGCCGATGCCGAGCGCATCCTGCGCGGCTTTGCCGCCGAGGGCCATGACGTCATCTTCGGTACCACCTTCGGCTACATGGACTACATGGCGCGCCTGGCGCAGGACTTCCCCAACGTCAAGTTCGAGCACGCCACTGGCTACAAGACCGGCCCCAACCTCAGCACCTACGACAGCCGCACTTATGAAGGCGCCTACCTGGCGGGCATCGTCGCCGGCGCGATGACCAAATCCAATGTGCTGGGCGTGGTCGGCTCCGTGCCCATCCCCGAGGTGATCCGCAACATCAACAGCTTCACGCTGGGCGCGCAATCGGTCAATCCGGCCATCACCACCAAGGTCGTCTGGGTCAATGAATGGTTCAGCCCCCCCAAGGAGACCGAGGCGGCCACCTCGCTGCTGCACAGCGGCGCGGACATCCTGTTCCAGAACACCGATTCGGCCGCCGTCATCAAGACCGCGCAGGAAAACGGCAAGCGCGCCTTCGGCTGGGATTCGGACATGACCGCCTATGGCCCCCAGGCGCACCTGGCCTCGGTCGTCATCAACTGGGGCCCCTACTACACCCAGACCGTGCAGTCCGTCATGGACGGCAACTGGAGCAGCAAGCAAAGCTGGTGGGGCGTCAAGGAAGGCGCGATCGATCTGGTGGGCTTGGCCGACGACATCCCGCAAGAGGCCAAGGACAAAGTCGCCCAGGTCAAGCAGGGCCTCAAGGACGGCAGCTTCCATATCTGGAAAGGCCCGATCGTGGACCAGAGTGGTCAGGCCGTGCTGGCCGACGGCCAGGTGGCCGACGATGCTTTCCTGCTGGGCATCAAGTTCTACGTCAAGGGCGTCGAAGGCCAAGTGCCCGGCAGCAAGTGATTGAGCGGCGGTGCCACATGCGCCCGCCGACCCAGCGCTGCAGCCTGAGCCTGTAGCGAACGCATCAAAAAAACCCCGCCATGTATGCGCATGGCGGGGTTTTTGGTTCATGCCCGGCTGGATGCTGCCTCAGGCATCAGCTGCATTCATCAGCTGGCATCTCCCACTCGCAGGTGATAACCCTGGGCGAGCGCATCGCGCGTGGCGCTGCGCACCTCGGCGCGGGTCAGGCGGCTGGCCGGCTGGGCCAGCGCGGCAGTGGCCGAAGCTTCGCCAGCGGCTGGGCGCTGGGCCAGCGCTTCGGCATGCACAGCCGCGCGCTCCACCACTTGCTGCGAATGCTGCTGTGGCTCAGAGAACAGCGGCCCTTCGCCAGCTGCAGGAGTGGATTGAGCGGCCAAGGCATGACCAGCCAGCAGCAAAGCGGCCAGGGCGGGGGCGGTGGTGATAAGACGGCGGTTCATGGTCGTGATTCCTTTCACTTTCAAAGTCCATGCAGTGGAGACATTCCACTGCAAAAAGCCTTCAACGGCTTGCGTGGGACGCATTGTGAGACAACCAAAATGTGTAAAAAAGCCCCAAATAGGCAATACATTGATTCCCAAAAAGAAACAATTGAAGCACTGCCCCCAGAAATCTCACGCCAACCCACGCCTGCCCTGCCTGGCCCAGCCCAACGCTGGGCCGGGCCACCGGATCGGGCGCAAGCGCGCTGGGGCCGTTGCAGGCAGCAGCGGCAAACCCCACCGGCCCGCACAGCCGCACGCAAGCACAGCCTCGCCAACACGGCAGGCGGCCTGGGCTGTGTTAGGCTCGCCGCCCTGTAGCGGGCAACGCCCACCTTGGCCAAGCCCCCGCCGCCCCCATTGCGCCATGGCCCTCGCTGGCGCAACGGCATTCCCCTCGATGGCCTGCACCATGATTTCTTCGACTTTTCGCCGCCTGGCGCTGCTGTGCTGCGCCCTTGGCCTGCCGCTGGCCGCCACCGCCAGCGAGCAGCTGATCAAAAGCAAGGCCTGCATTGCCTGCCACAGTGTGGAGCGCAAGATCGTCGGCCCCTCGTTCAAGGACATTGCCGCCAAGCGCCATGCCGAGGATGGCGCGGCCGCTGCCATGGCCGAGCGCATCCGCAAAGGCAGCAAGGGGCAATGGGGCCCCGTGCCCATGCCGCCCAACACGCGCGTCAACGAGGCCGAGGCCCAGGCGCTGGCGCAATGGATTCTCTCTTTGCACCCCGCCAGCGCCACGCCGGCAAAAGCGCCGCCTGCCTCAGATCAAGCGACGGACAGCGCCAAGGGCAGCCCCAAAGACCAGCCCAAGGAAGACAAAGCAAAACCCACGGCCAAGCCGTGAGCGGCTTGCCGTGGGTTTGAGCAGGCCATCAATGCCGGCTCTCAAGCCTTGTGCAGCAGTAGCGCCAGTTGATCGGGCTGCAGCCAGCGCCACTGGCCTGGGGCCAAGTCTGCGGGCAGTTGCAGCGCGCCGATGCGGCTGCGGTGCAGCGCCTCGACGCGGTTGCCCACGGCCGCGATCATCCGCTTGACCTGGTGGTACTTGCCCGCGTGCAGCGTCAGGCTGATGTGGGTGGGGCTGTGCTGCTCGATGGCATCGGCGCGCACGCTCTGCCCGGCGCGGGCATCGTGCAGCACCACGCCCTGGCGCAGTTGCTCGATCTGCGCGGGCGTGACGGCATGGCGCGTATGCACCTCATAGACCTTGGGCACGTGGTGGCGCGGCGAGCTCATGCGGTGGATGAAAGCGCCATCGTCCGAGAGCAACAGCAGGCCGGTGGTGTCCTGATCGAGCCGGCCAATGGCCTGCACGCCCGGCTGCCCGCCCTTGACGGGCCGCTGGCGCAAGGGCCCAGGCAACAGGGTGTAGATGCTGGGGTAGGCCGAAGGCTTTTGCGAGCACTCCGTGCCGGCGGGCTTGTGCAGCATCAGATAGGCCTTGGCATGGTAGGGCCAGACCTGCCCTTGCACGCGCAGCTGCAGCGGCGGCTGCGCGGCTTCATCGACGGGCAGCCATTGCGCCGTATCGTCGGCGCGCTGCCAGGGGCCATCGCCCCAGGCAAATTCCACCATGCCGGCTTGCACCAGGCCATAGCACACGCGGCGCGTGCCAAAGCCTTGCGAGTACAGGATGTCAACCAGCTGCACGGCTGCGCCCGGCCTCAGGCTGCGCGCCCGTTGGCGTAGAAGCGGCGGATCAGCTCCCAGGCCTGCTCGGGCTCGTCGCAGTAGTGAAACAGCTCCAGGTCCTCGGGCGAGATCATGCCCTCCTCGACCAGTACCTCGAAATGCACCAGGCGCTTCCAGTACTCGCTGCCAAAGAGGATGATGGGCACGCGCTTGGCCTTGCCCGTCTGCACCAGCGTCAGCACCTCGAACAATTCATCGAGCGTGCCGAAACCGCCAGGGAACACCACCAGCGCCTTGGCGCGCATCAGCAAGTGCATTTTGCGCAGCGCGAAGTAGTGGAACTTGAAGCTCAACCCCGGCGTGATGAAGCGGTTGCCGCTTTGCTCGTGCGGCAGGGTGATGTTCAATCCCACGTTCAGCGCGCCGGCCTCGTAGGCGCCACGGTTGGCCGCCTCCATGATGCCGGGGCCCCCGCCAGTGCAGATGACGAAGCGCTGCGGCACCGGCTCGGATTCGCAGGCGCGTGAGACCAGGTGCGCAAAGGCGCGCGCGCTTTCGTAGTAGCGTGCGTTGCGCACCATGCGCTGGGCGCGCGCCAGGGCGGCGGCATCGCCGCTGCGCTGCGCCGCTTCAAGCTCGGCCTGGGCCGTCTTGGCATCGGCCACGCGCGCGCCGCCAAACACCACCACCGTCTGGTGGATGCCGCGCGCCTCCTGCTCCAGCTCGGGCTTGAGCAGCTCCAGCTGAAAGCGCAGACCGCGTGTTTCCTTGCGGCTCATGAACTCCGGGTCGTCAAAGGCCAGGCGGTAGGACTCGGGCTGCAGGGCCTGGGGGTTGAGGGCCTGGGCGTCGATCTCGTCGATCGAGCGGGTCAGGGTGTTGTGGATTTGCGGTGGCGTAGCTTGCATAAAGAAAGAACAGAAATCGGATGGCGATGAATCAATGAACGGATTGGCTGGGCTTGGCGCAAGACGCTGGCTCGTCAGGCATGGGTAGCAGCGGACTGGGCCGCACCGCTGCTGGCCATGGCCTGGCCCATGCGCACGGCAGCGCCGGGCTGCCACTGCGGGTTCCAGCGCAACCGCGCCTCGGGGGGGGTGAGCACGATCACAGTCGAACCCAGCAGAAAGCGCCCCATCTCCTGGCCCTGGCGCAGATCCACAGGCGTGCCGCTGGCGTACTCCCAGTGGCGCACAGCGCCAGTGCGAGGCGGCGTGACCACGCCATGCCAGCTGGTGGCGATGCTGCCGACAATGGTCGCGCCCACCAGCACCAGCACGAATGGCCCCCAAGGCCCTTCGAACCAGCAAACCAGCCGCTCGTTGCGCGCAAACAGGCCATCGAGCGCCTGGGCCGTGGCTGGGTTGACCGAATACAGATCACCCGGCACATGGCTCATGCGCAGCAGGCGTCCGGCACAGGGCATGTGGATGCGGTGGTAATCGCGCGGGCTGAGGTAGAGCGTGGCGAAGTCGCCCTGGTGGAACGGCGCGGCCCGCTGGGCATCGGCCAGCAGCTCGGCCACGCTGTAGTCGCGCCCCTTGGCCTGCACGATGCGCCCTTGCTCGATGCGCCCGCACTGGCTGATGGCGCCATCGACCGGGCAGATCCAGTCGCTGTCGGCCAAAGGCCTGGCATCCGGACGCAGCGCGCGCGTGAAGAAATCGTTGAAGCAGGCGTACTGCGCCGCATCGCTGTGCAGCGCCTCCTGCATGTTCACCTGATAGCGCCGGATGAACCAGCGGATCAGCGGCTGCGCCAGCCAGGGCTGGCGCGCCGCTGCCAGCTGACCAGCCAGGCGCGTGAGCGCCACGCGCGGGAGAATCTGTTGCAGCAGCAAGGTCATGGAGGTTCCAGAACGGCGCCAGCCAGCCAAGACGGGGACGGAGATGGCGCCTTTTCGGGGCAAAGGGCGCGATTTTAGAGCCTGTTACGAACCCACGCCCGCCACGCTGGCCTCATGGTTTTTGGCGCCAAAGCCCGGCGCTGACGTTGTGCCGCTCGTGGCGCAACACCTCAAAGTGCGCGCCGCAGGCTTGCTGCAGCGCCTGGGCCACCGCCGGGTAGTAGGCCATGTGCAGGTGCGCAAAGCGCTGCGGCAGCGGCGCTTGCCGGCACAGCGGCTGTGCATCCTCGGCGCTGTAAAGCGGCAGAATGCGCACCGGCTTGTCCGCCTTGCGCTACAGGTAGTAGCGGTAGCCGGCCGGGTTAGAGCGTGTTCAAAATCTCGGCGCGAGTGGGCAAGAAGCGGTTTGGGGTGGGCTGCAAGGCGCAAAACGCAGCCATAGCTGGGGCTATGGCGAGGCTTTGCGGGCGCAGCAGAGCGCCCAAATCCGCTCTCTTGACCGCCGTGCAAAGATTTTGAACAGGCTCTGAGTGCTGCAGATGCATTCTGGCTGGCACAGCGACGGGGCAACCCTGCACCTACACAGTACAAAGCCCGCCCCCCGGCGATGCCAGAGAGCGGGCTTTGTATGGGCAGCCGATTACTCAGTCTGCGCGCAACGCACAGGCTTACTTCTCAATCTTCGCTGCCTTGTAGAGCTTTTCCTGGAACTCGGCCAGCTGCTGCTGGGCCAGGTGCTGCTCGATCTGCGGCTTGAGCGCGTCCAGTGTGGGCGGCTTGCTCTCGCGCTTGTCCTTCAGGTGCAGGATGTGCCAGCCGTATTCGGTTTTGACGGGCTCCTGGGTGAACTTGCCTTTTTCCAGCTTGGTCAAGGCCTCGGCAAATTCGGGCACGTAGGTCTCTGCGCGCTGCCAGCCCAGATCACCGCCCTTGGCGCCCGAGCCAGGATCCTTGGATTTTTCCTTGGCGATGGCCTCGAACTTGCTGAAATCCTTCTTCAGATCGGCAATGATGGCCTTGGCCTCTTCCTCTTTCTCGACCAGGATGTGCGCCGACTGGTATTCAAAGCCTTTTTGCTGCTCGACGAATTTGTCGTACTCAGCCTTGATGGCCTTGTCGGTGATGGGATTGTCCTTCTGGTGCTTCTGGAACAGCGCGCGGATCAGAAAGGTCTGGCGCGCCAGGGCCATTTCTTCCTTAAACGCCTGGCTGTCTTCGAGCTTGAGCTTCTTGGCTTCCTGCTCGAACACGGCGCGGCGGATCAGCTCCTCCTTGACCTGGGCCTCCAGCTCAGGGGTCTTGGGGCGGCCACTTTCTTCGAACTGCTTGATGAAGAAGTCGTAGCGCGCCTGCGGGATGGCCTCGCCGTTGACGACCGCCAAATCCTTGGCCGAGGCGGGCAGCACAGTTGCAGCCAGGGCGCCGGCCAGAGCGGCGCACAGCAATTGTTTTTTCATTGAGATCAAAGCCTTTCAGGGCGTGGAGAAAAGAAAACACGGCGCCACGGGCACCGGGCCATGCGCTCAGCAGCAGAGCAGCCATGGCTGCAAAACACAGCGGGGGCTGCAAAGCCCCCTGCTGCAACCCGCTTCGGGTTCAGGACTGCTTGAGCTCGATGGCCAGGGCATGCAGGCCGGCATCGAAAAAATCGCGCAGCGCATCATACACAAGGCGATGCGCGCTCACGCGGCTGGCCCCCAGAAACAATGGTGAGGCAATGTGCACCCGGAAGTGGGTGCCAAAGCCCGTGCCATTGGCCCCGGCATGGCCGGCGTGCTGATGACTCTCGTCGATGACCTGAAGTTCCGTGGGCTGCAGCCGCTGGCGCAGCCGCGCCTCGATGGCGGCGGCGGTGACGGCGTTGGCTGCATGAGATGCAGCGTCAGCGCCTGGGGTGTCGGGCGAAGGGTTCATGGCGTATTGGGGGTGGGGTATTGAGAAGGCCACTCTTTCAGCGCTGCTCCGGATGCTGCACGGCGGCGGCATCACCTGTCGCTGCGCTGGGCGGCGGCGCATCGCCAGGCGGCGTGGCAGGCGATGCTTGGCTGCCGGGCGCGCCGACGATCTCGATGTGCCGGCCCAGCAGCATGAACAGCAGTGCAATGGCGAGGAAGCTGATGACCGGGCTGCCAAAGGTCTTGTAGTTGACCCAGGCGGCCTCGCTAAAGTTTTTCGCCACCACAATATTGATCACGCCCATGGTGATGAACAGCCCGCTCAAGCCCCAGACCAGCTGGCGCCAGGCGTGCTCGGGCATGCGCATCTGCCCACCCAGCAGCAGCTTGAGCGGGTTACGGCCCAGCACATGCAGAGACACCAACAGCACGGCCGCCAGCAGCCAATTGACGATGGAGGAGCGCCACATCACGAAGATGGGGTTTTGCAGCACCAGGGTCATGCCGCCGAAGACGCCGATCAAACCCATGCCCACCCACTGCATGGGCTCGACCTTGCGCCCGCTCAGCAGGGTCAGCACGATCTGCAGGGCCGAGACGCCAATGGCCACGGCAGTGGCTACGTAAATCCCCCATTTCACATAGGAGACATAAAACAGCACGAAGGGCAGAACGTCGAAGAAGAATTTCATGGCGCAAGGACCAGGCGGCGGCATGGCCTGCCGCCTGCCGTGGCAGGGGGAAAAGAAGCGCCCGCCAGCGGCGGGCTCCAGCGGGCGATTCTATCCACGGCCTGCCATGAGCGCCTTGTCCCTCACCCGCCCAGCGAAGGCCTGCGCCACTGCCAAGCTGGGCGACAATGCGCGCTGGATTTGCCACCCGCCCGCGCCTGAGCACCTGCTGCGCCGGATGTGCCAGCGCCAAGGCCCGGGCGGGCCATCCCGCATTCCCCAACGACATTCCCAAGACATTTCCAAGGAGAAAAACCATGCTGGGCCTGATGCAGCATCAACCGCTTTTGATTTCGGCCATGCTCGAACACGCCGAGCGCCACCACGGCGACGGCCAGATCGTTTCGCGCCGCGTCGAGGGCGACATTCACCGCTACACCTACAAGGATCTGGCCGCGCGTGCGCGCCAGATCGCCAATGCACTCGATGCCGAGCAATGCGCGCCGGGCGAGCGCGTGGCCACGCTGGCCTGGAACGGCTACCGCCACATGGAGCTGTACTTCGGCGTCAGCGGCTCGGGCCGGGTGCTGCACACCATCAACCCGCGCCTGCACCCCGAGCAGATCGCCTGGATCATCAACCACGCCGAGGACGTGATCCTGTGCTTTGACACCACTTTCACGCCGCTGATCCAGGCCGTGCACAGCAAGTGCCCGGGCGTGAAGAAGTGGGTGGCCATGTGCGACGCCGACAAGCTGCCGGCCGACACCGGCATCCCCAACCTGGTCAGCTACGAGAGCTGGCTGGCCGGGCAAAGCAGCCAGTACCGCTGGCCGCAGCTCGATGAGAACACCGCCTCCAGCATGTGCTACACCAGCGGCACCACCGGCAACCCCAAGGCTGCCGTCTACAGCCACCGCTCCACCACCTTGCACACCTACGGCATTTGCATGCCCGATGTGATGTGCCTCTCGGCCAGCGACGCCATCTTGCCCGTGGTGCCCATGTTCCACGTCAACGCCTGGGGCACGCCCTACGCGGCGGCGGCCACCGGCTGCAAGATCGTCTTCCCCGGCCCGGCGCTGGACGGCAAATCCGTCTATGAGCTCATCGAGAGCGAAGGCGTGACCATGGCCGCTGGCGTGCCCACCGTCTGGCAGATGCTGCTGGGCCATATGCTGCCCAACCAGCTCAAGTTCAGCACGCTCACGCGCACCATCATCGGCGGCTCGGCCTGCCCGCCAGCCATGATCGAGACCTTCGAGAAGCAGCTGGACGTGCAGGTGCTGCACGCCTGGGGCATGACGGAGATGAGCCCGCTGGGCACGCTGGGCAAGCTCAAGAACAAGCACCTGCAGCTGCCGCAAGAGGAGCAGTTCAAGGTGCTGCAAAAGCAGGGCCGCGCCGTGTTCGGCGTGGACATGAAGATCGTCAACGAAAAAGGCGAAGAGCTGCCCTGGGACGGCAAGACCTATGGCGACCTGCTGGTGCGCGGGCCCTGGATTCTGTCCAAGTACTACAAGCTCGAGGGCAACGACCCGCTGATCTACGACGAGCGTGGCCAGGGCTGGTTCCCCACTGGTGACGTGGCCACCATCGACGCCGACGGCTTCATGCAGATCACCGACCGCAGCAAGGACGTGATCAAGTCCGGCGGCGAGTGGATCAGCTCCATCGACATCGAGAACATCGCCATGGCCCACCCGGCCGTGGCCATGGCCGCCTCCATCGGCATGCCGCACCCCAAGTGGGACGAGCGCCCCATCGTCGTCGTGGCCCTCAAGCCCGAGCAGCAGGTGAGCAAGGAAGAGCTGCTGAAGTTCTACGAAGGCAAGCTGGCCAAGTGGCAGATCCCCGATGACGTGGTGTTCGTCGACAGCATCCCGCTGGGCGCCACTGGCAAGATGCTCAAGACCAAAGTCCGCGAGCAACTGGTGGGCTACAAGCTGCCCACGGCCTGAGCGCCCTGTTCACCGTCTCTGCCCCCCGCTCTCGCTCATCGCCTCCGTGGCAAGCGGGGATGAGTGTCTGAGGGCGGGTCGCAGCACCCGCCCAGCCTCAGCGCCATCGCAGACGCTGCTGGGCGTTCATTCAGCGTCTGAAGGCAGCAGCACGGTGCGACCATCCGCGGCCTGGGTCAGGCGCAGCAGTTGGGCATTGAAGGCTTGGTGGTCGCGCTCGTCGTGCGAGATCAGCATCAGCGGGATGCCCAGCTGCAGCAGCAGCGCCAGCACCTGCTCGCGCATCTCTTGGCGCAGTTGCGGGTCGAGCGCCGAGAACGGCTCATCGAGCAGCAACGCCTGCGGCTTAAGGATGGCCAGGCGCGCGAGCGCCACGCGCTGCTGCTGCCCGCCCGAGAGCGTGTGCGGGTACTGCCCGGCCAGGTGCGCGACCTGGAAACGCTCCAGCCAGTGCATGGCCTCGTCCTTGTGCGCGCGCGACAAAAACCCCCAGGCGCCACGGCGCAGGCCAAAGCCGACGTTGCCCAGCGCCGTCAGGTGCGGCAGCAGCGCGTAGTTCTGGAACAAAAAGCCCATGCGGCGCTGCTGCGGCGCCACGTGCAGGCCGCTTTCGCCGTCGTAGAAGGTCTGGCCGCCGATGCGCACGTGCCCGGCATCGGGGCGCAGCAAGCCGGCCACGGACTGCAGCACCAAGGTCTTGCCAATGCCCGAAGGGCCCATCAGCACGATGCGCGGGTGGCTGGCGCGCAATTGCACGTCCAACTCGAAAACACGCTCGGCCGATTGCAGGCGCTTGCGCACGTCGATGTCGCACCAGGGCTGGGCGCCCTGCCCTGCTGCGGCCTGCAACGCGGCGGCATTGGCGGCTCTGGCACCGCTGACGGCCTCTGGGAAGCTCAAGCTGTTCATGCTCCGCGGGCCTCCTGCCGCTTGGGGGTGATCCAGGTGGCCAGCAGCAACATGCCCACGCACACGCTGGAGATCACCAGCGCCAGCAGCGTGGCCGTGCCATCGCGCCCGGCCTGCACGGCCTCATAAATGGCGATCGACAGGGTTTGTGTCTTGCCCGGGATGCTGCCGGCAATCATCAGCGTGGCGCCAAACTCGCCCAGCGCGCGCACGAAGCCCAGCACCATGCCGGCCATGATGCCGCGCCAGGCCAGCGGCAGGCTGATGCGCAGCACGATGCCCCATTCGCTCACGCCCAGCACCCGCCCGGCCTGCTCCAGCTGCGGGTCGACGGACTCAAACGCTGCGCGCGCCGGCTTGAACACCAGCGGAAAGCTGACCACGGCGGCGGCCACGACCGCACCCTGCCAGCTGAAGATCAGGCTGATGCCCAGGCTGTCCTTGAGCCAGGCGCCCAACCAGCCCTTGCTGCCCAACAGCACCAGCAGGTAATAGCCCATCACCGTGGGCGGCAGCACCATGGGCAGCGTGAGCACGGTGTCGAGCACATTGCGCAGCCAGCAACGGCTGCGCGCCAGATACAGGCCGACGACGATGCCCAGCAAACCGCTGATGCAGGTGGCCCAGAACGCCACCTTCAGCGACAGCAGCAGCGGCACCATGACCGCTGCCATGTCCAGCCCCTGCGTCATCGCGCCCTCCCCGGCCCTAGCGACCGGCTGCCCTTGCCATCCATGGCGTCGCGCTTACTCGGCCGGCGGCAAAAAGCCAAATTGCGCCAGCACCTTTTGCCCATCGGTCGAGAGCACCAAAGCCATGAAGCGCTGCGCCGCCTCGGGCTGCGGCGCCTTCTTCAGCACAGCAATGGGATAGACCACCGGCTTTTGCGTAGGCACCGTATAGGCTACCTTGACCTTGTCGGCCATCAGCGCCGCATCCGTGCCATAGACGAAGCCGGCATCGACCTCGGCGCGCGCCACGTAATCCAGCGCCTGGCGCACGTTCTGCGCCAGGATCAGCTTGGGCTGCAGCGCCTCCCACTGGCCGCCGGCCTCCAGCGTGGCCTTGGTGTAGCGGCCCACGGGCACGCTGTCGGGGTTGCCGATGGCAATGCGCGCAATGCCTTGGGCGCGCAGGCCATCGACATCGGCCAGCGCCACGCTGCTGTCCCTGGGCTGGATCAGCACCAGGCTGTTGCGCGCAAACGCCTGGCTCTTGCCCTGCTCGATCAGGCCCTTCTCCTCGGCCATCTGCATGGTCTTCTGATCGGCGCTGGCGAACACATCCACCGACGCGCCCTTGTCGATTTGCTGCAGCAGCGCGCCCGAGCCGGCGAAGTTCAGCTCCACCTTATCGCCCGGATGGCGCTGCTCGTACTGCTGGGCGATGACCTTAAAAGCATCGGCCAGGCTGGCCGCTGCCGAAACCGTGATCGTCTCAGCCCAGGCCGCGTGTGCGCCCAGCGCCAAAACCGCAGCGGCCAGGGGCCGCAGAAAAACAGAAAACCGCTTGTGCATGGCAATGCTCCCATCGTGAGGTGAAACTGCGCGCCCTGAGCGCCGCATTTGCCCTGCAGGCTGCAGCGGCTGGCGCAAGCCGCGAAATATACACAAAGATATAGCGCCAGCCAGGCAAGCGCCGCCCATGCCGCAACCCACTTGCCGCTCATTGCCCACCCATTTGCCGCTACCATGCGGCCCCATGCCCCATCGCCCCGAACAGCCCCACAACGACCGCCCGGCCAGCACCTCCGGCCTCAGCCACTTCGACGCCCAGGGCCAGGCCTGGATGGTGGACGTGGGGGCCAAGCCAGCCACCCAGCGCAAGGCCGTGGCCTGCGGCAGCATCCGCCTCTCGGCCGCCGGCTTTGCCGCGCTGCAAGACCCCGCCGCCGGCCACAGCCCCAAGGGCGACGTGCTGGGCGTAGCCCGCATCGCCGCCATCCAGGGGGCCAAGCAAACCAGCGGCCTGATCCCGCTGTGCCACCCATTGCCGTTGAGCCACCTGCGCGTGGACTTCCGCCTCGACGCTGCCGCGCTGCGCGTGCATATCGAGGTCTGCGCGCAGACGCTGGGGCAAACCGGCGTGGAGATGGAAGCCCTGACCGGCGCGGCCATTGGCCTGCTGACCATCTACGACATGCTCAAGGCCCTGGATAAGGGCATGGAAATCGAGCACATCGGCCTGCTCAGCAAGGAAGGCGGTAAAAGCGGGCCCTGGCAGCGCCCGGCCCAAGACTGACCGCCTGTCATTCAGGGCCTGTCATTGCCCTGTGCCGCACCGCAGACGGCGCAATGCGGGTCGCGCGCCAAGGCCCAGGCCTGCGGCGCAGGCGCCAGCGCATTGAACAGCAGCAGCTGCCCGCACGGCGCGCCGCCCAGGCCCAGCAACAGCTTCAGCGCCTCGCTGGCCTGCGCCGTGCCCACCATGCCCACCAGCGGCGCGAACACGCCAAACACCGCACAGGCCCCGTCGCCCGCCTGCCCTGGCGGGAACAGGCAGGCATAACACGGCGAATCTGCGCGGCGCGGGTCGAACACACTGAGCTGCCCTTCAAAACGCGTGGCCGCCCCCAGCACCAGCGGCGTGCGCGTGGCCACGCTGGCCTGGTTGATGGCATGGCGCGTGGCAAAGTTGTCGCTGCAATCGAGCACCACATCGCAATCGCCCAGCAACTGCTGCAACTGCGGCCCATCGAGCCGCCGCACCAGCGCGCGCACGGCAATGTCCGGGTTCTGCGCCGCCAGGCGCTGCGCCAGCACCTGCGCCTTGGGCTGGCCCAGATCGCCCGGCGTGAAAAACACCTGGCGCTGCAAATTCGAGGCCTCCACCACATCGTCATCGGCCAACCAAAGCCGCCCAACCCCCGCCGCCGCCAGATACGCCGCCGCCGCATGGCCCAAGCCGCCGCAGCCCACCACCAACACCGTGGACTGCAACAGGCGCTGCTGGCCCGCGATGTCGATCTCATCGAGCAGAATGTGCCGCGCATAGCGCAGCAACTGGTCGTCATTCATTCAAAGCCACCCGCATCCAGACCGCGCCAGCAACACACACCGCGCCAACGCCAAAATCGGCCATTGTGCCGCAGCGGCGCAGGCCCACCATCCCGAGACGAGACACAGACCATGACCACCCGCGCCCACCGCCTGCTGCAATTGCTGGAGCTGCTGCGCGCCCGCCGCAGGCCGATGCCCGGCCAGCAACTGGCCGAGGCACTGGGCATCAGTCTGCGCACGCTCTACCGCGACATCGCCAGCCTGCGCGCCGAAGGCGCCGCCATCGAGGGCGAACCCGGCATCGGCTATCTGCTGCGCCCCGGCTTCACTCTGCCGCCGCTGATGTTCAGTGCCGACGAGCTGGAAGCCCTGGTGCTGGGCGCACGCTGGGTCGCCAACCAGTCCGCCGACCCGGCATTGGCCGAGGCCGCCGACCAGGCGCTGCGGCGCATCACCGGCGTGCTGCCCAGCGATTTGCGGCTGCAAGTGGAAACCAGCGGCCTGTTTGTCCCCGGCCGCTGCGACGCACCATTGACTGAGCCGTGGCTGCCTACGCTGCGCCATGCGATTCGCCACGAACACATCCTGCAACTGGACTACCGCGATGCCGAAGATGCCCCCAGCCAGCGCCGCATCTGGCCGTTTGCCATGGCCTTTTTCGATGAAACCCGGCTGATTGCCGCCTGGTGCGAGCTGCGCCAGGACTTTCGCCACTTCCGCGCCGACCGCGTGCAGCATCTTGCCGACACCGGCCAGCGCTACCCCGAGCGCCGCCACAGCCTGCTGCGCCGCTGGAGCATTGAGCAGGGCATTGCGTTAGATTGATCGCCCTTTCTTGCAGCACCCGACCCGGCAGCCGCCATCATGACCATCTTTCACCAAACCATCGACAGCCCGGTTGGCCGCCTGCTGATTGCCGCCAGTGACGAGGGCCTGCACGCCATCGAGTTTCCGCAAGGCCGCCACTCGGTCAAACGCGATGCCAATTGGCAGGAAAGCCGGCAGGAAAGCCCGCACCCGCTGCTGAGCGAAGCCGCCCGGCAACTGGGTGAATACTTTGCCGGCCAGCGCCGTGTGTTCGAGCTGCCGCTGGCGCCGCAGGGCACGGACTTCCAGCAGCGCGTCTGGCAGGCGCTGCGCACCATCCCCTATGGGCAAACCCGCAGCTACGCGCAACTGGCCGCCGCCATCGGCCAGCCCAAGGCCATGCGCGCCGTCGGCGCGGCCAATGGCCGCAACCCGCTGTCCATCGTCGTGCCCTGCCACCGTGTCATCGGCGCCGATGGCGCCCTGGTCGGCTTCGGCGGCGGCCTGCCGGTCAAAACTTTTTTGCTGCGGCTGGAAGGCGCGCTGGCGCGAGGCTTGACCGACTGAAAAGGCATCGCCCCCAGGGCATCTTCAGCCACCGCAAGCGGGGCAGCCGCCCAAGTGCGCTGCGGCTCAAAGCCGCACCCGGCGGGCCTCGCGGCCTGCACGCTTGTCTTCCAAGTCGGCATAGATCACCAAATCGTTGCCCACGATTTTTGCCCTGGGTTTCTCCCAAGCCTGCGCATCATCTGGGACGATGCACTGCGCCGTGCGGGTCTGCACGTCATAGACCCAGTGGCCACGGATATTGCCCAAGCCAAAGGCATCAATACAGATGCGGGCATGCGGGTGCTGGTGAAAGCCCCCCAGCCACGCCGCAAAATAGCGTTCGCTCAGCCACCAGCCCCAGTCATCCAGGCGGCTGCCGCCATCCACCGCGCGCGGCACGGGCACCGATTCGCCATCCACCCACACCACTGCGCCACCTTCCCACGCATCGGGGCCCGCAAACAGCAGCGCGCAATGGGCCTGCTCAGGCGAGAAGAACGCCCAGGCGCTCCAGTGGTCCTGTTCCCGGGCGTGAATCTCTCCGGCAGTGTCGAAAATCTTCCACTCTGCCGCGCGGAAGTCATGCACGCGTGCGCTGGCCGCCAGCGGGGGCATGGCTTGGGTGAACACGCCCTGGTCGGGCCGCACGCCGTTGCGCATGGCCTCAATCAGCGTGGCGTACCAAGCCTTCAGGGCTTTGGATGCCGGAGTGGGCGCGGGATCTTCTTCAAGCGGCATGGTGACAACCCCTGATCAAAGCGGCACCCAGCGGGCCACGCGGCCTGCGACCTGATCCTCAGGGCTTGCATAGATCGCCAAATCGTTGCCCACCACTTCCGCTTTTGGTGTTTCCCAGGCGTCTTCGTCGCCCGGCGCGATGCTCCGCGCCGTGCGGGTCTGCGCGTCGTATATCC
The DNA here is from genome assembly GCF_002288875.1 of Vandammella animalimorsus. NCBI lineage: Bacteria > Pseudomonadati > Pseudomonadota > Betaproteobacteria > Burkholderiales > Comamonadaceae > Vandammella > Vandammella animalimorsus. Next base: position 42,164 of record NZ_NTBH01000006.1, read on the forward strand.
AGTAGCCAAAGATGTTGCCCAGGCCGTGGGCGCTGATGCAGATGCGGGCATGCGGGTGCTCGTAAAACCCTCCCAGGCGCACCGCAAACCAGCGCTCGTTCAGCCATTCGCCTGTGTCCTCCAGACGGCTGCCTCCCGTAGCAAATCGCGGCACGGGCACCGGCTCGCCATCCACCCAGACCATCGCACCACCACCCCAACCGACGGTGGTTCCGGTAAAAAGCAGCGCACAATGCGCCTGCCCCCTGGGCGAGAAAAAGGCCCAGCCGCACCAGTTGTCCCGCTCCTGCGCTTCTGTTCGTCCCGCGTCCTCATCCACCGTCCATTGCGCCGCCAGAAAATCCGACGCGCGTGCGCTGGCCGCCAGCGGTGGCATGGGCTGGATAAACACGCCCTGGTCCGACGGCACGCCGCTGTGCATGGCCTGCACCAGGGTGGCGTACCAGGCCTTCAGGGCTTTGGATGCCGGAGTGGGCGCGGGATCTTCTTCAAGCGACATGGTGACAACCCCTGATCAAAGCGGCACCCAGCGGGCCACGCGGCCTGCGCCCTGATCCTCAGGGCTTGCATAGACCGCCAAATCGTTGCCCACCACTTCTGCTCTGGGTGTTTCCCAGGCATCTTCATTTCCCGGCGCAATGCACTGCGCGGTGCGGGTCTGTGCATCCAAGACCCAGAGTCCGAGGATGTTGCCCAGGCCGTGGTCCGTGATGCAAATCCGGGTGCGGGGGTGATGGTAGAAGCCACCCAGCCGCACCGCAAAGTAGCGCTCGCTGAGCCACAGTCCCCTGCTGTTCAGACGACTGCCGCCGTCAAGCGCCCTGGGCACCGCCACCGGCTCACCATCCACCCACACCACGGCGCCACCGGGCCATTCCACGGTGTCGCCCGCAAAAAGCAGCACGCAGTGCTTTTGCCCTTGCGGTGAAAAGCTGGCCCAGCCGCACCAACTGTTTTGCTCTTGTGCCTCCAGCTGTCCCAACTCGTCATCCACCGCCCACTGTGCCGCCAGAAAATCCAGCGCGCGTGCGCTGGCCGCCAGCGGGGGCATGGCTTGGATAAACACGCCCTGGTCGGGCCGCACGCCGTTGCGCGCGGCCTCAATCAGCGTGGCGTGCCAGGCCCGCAGGGCTTGCGAGGCGGGCGTGGGCGGGCAATCTTCGTCAAACAGCATGGCGGTTGTTGGCAGGTGAAAGGGCGCGTGAAAGCACGCATCACCCAGCGCATTTTCACGACACGCAGACCTTTCACCCAAGATGACCCTGTTTTCGGCTCAGTCACGCCCCCGCCTATGCGCGGCCCTGCCGGGGACCACCCGACGCCGTCAGCACCTTATGGCTTGTCGCCTCTTTCGCTTAGCCAAGTCTTCCAAGTATCACCCGGCTCCAGTTGCTGGACGGAGGGATCCGGAAGCGGCGGCGCATCGGGCCGGCGCGGCAGAAAAATCTTGACCTGCACCTCGCCCGTGAGGGCGTTGACCTTGGCTTGCGTCAGGACGATGGCATTCTCAGGCGGATCGGCTGATATATACAGCATGAATGTTTGATGATCTCGGTCATCAGGAGATCCAAAAACACCTAATGTCAGATTTTTTTCGTCTTCCGGCGTCAGCGGCCACACGTAATCTTTAAGCGCCTCCCGCGTAGCCGGTCGCGCAATCGCTTCCATTTCCCTGGAGTGAAGGCGTTTCTTTTTATCAACTGAACGTTGTTTGTTTGCCATGGCTTCCATCCGGTTAAACATCCAGCCCAGCCGGCCATTGACCACTTTCTGCCCCAGGCTGTTGGCCGGGGGGTTGCGCCTTCCACGGCCATGCCCAGACGGCTTTGGAAAAACCCCTGCGCAGGCGTGTAGAGGTTTTCCACCGGCGGCAAAGTGGCGTGTGTCTGCGGTGTCTGTGTCAAGCCGGTTGACACTTTGACGGCAACGGCTGGGTCCAGAGGCAGTTGCCTCAGATCCATCGGAGGATGCGCGGCAGGCGCCGCACTGGCGGAGGATACGGCCACGCCCGCCTGAGGGGAAGACTCCGCAGAGCCCGGCGGGCTTTGGGCTGCATCAGGCTTGCAGTACGCGTCTTGCGCAAATCGCGGGCCGGCAGCAACGGAAACAGGGCCAGTCATGGGAGCCCCTTCAGGCGATGGGACAAACGCCTTGGATTAGGCGCCGCCAAGCCATTGCTGTACAGCCGGTAGCGTTACCAGCTAGGACTTTTACTAGCTGGGATTCTTGCTAGCTGGTGCTCTTTCTTGTCAGGCGTTGGCGGCTCGTACCGTCTGCCTGCCACCCATCACACTGCTGACAGAAAATGACAGCCTGCCGCTCTACAGTGGCGCTGGTCGGGCAAGCCGCCTGAGACTTGCCCAGCTCCGTCCCGTCCACTTTCTGGAGATCGCCCATGTTCGCCCAGCTCACCTTCTATACCCACCCCATGTCCCGTGGGCGCGTCGTGCGCTGGATGCTGGAAGAAACCGGCCTGCCCTACGACACCGTGCTGCTGGAATACGGCACCACGATGAAAGCGCCCGAATACCGCGCCATCAACCCGATGGGCAAGGTGCCCGCCATCCGCCACGGCGACACCGTCATCACCGAAGTGACTGCGATTTGCCTGTATCTGGCCGATCTTGTGCCCGAGAAAAAACTCGCCCCGCCGGTGGGCAGCTTTGAGCGCGGCAGTTATTACCGCTGGATCAGCTTCATGGCGCCGCTGGAGCAGTTGATGATGGCCAAAGCCAGCGGCGGCAACCTGCCCAGGCCGGAATCGGCCGGTTTCGGCACCGAGCAAGACCTGCTCGACACCCTGGAAGCGGCGCTCAAAGACCGCGTGTATCTGGTTAGCAACACCTTCACCGCCGCCGACCTGCTGGTATCCGCCTTCGTCGGCTGGTATCTGCAATTCCAGCTGCTGGAGCCGCGCCCGGCCTTCGTGCAATTTGTCGAACGCCACAGCCAGCGCCCCGCTCGCCTGCGCGCCGACGAAATAGACAACGCTTTGCTGGCCGGGTCTTGATCGCGGCGCAAGCGCCCCATGTCCGTTTGGGTAGCCCAGCAGCGGGGCTTGCGACCACTGCTGTGCCACCTTCGGTCGCGCCCACACACTGCTGACAGAAACTGACAGCAGCCCGCTCTACAGTGGTGCAGGCCGGGCAAGCCGCCCGACTTGCCCAACCCCGTCCCGCCCACTTTCTGGAGATCACGCATGTCCGCCCAACTCACCCTCTACACCGCCTTTCCTTCCCGCGGCAACAACGTGCTGTGGATGCTGGAAGAATGCGAAGCCCGCTATGAAGTGGTGCCGCTCACCCTTGGCCCGGCGCTGAAAACGCCCGAGTTTCTCGCCATCAACCCGATGGGCAAGGTGCCCGCGCTCAAGCACGGCGAGGCGGTGATCACCGAAACCGTCGCCATCCTCAGCTACCTGGCCGAGCTGCATCCGCACAAGCAGCTGATTCCCGCCGCCGGCACGCCCGAGCGCGGCGCCTATTACCGCTGGCTGTGCCTGGCCCTGCATCTGGAATACGCCGCCTTCGACCGCTGGCGCGGCGTGCACAACACGCCCGAGCAGCGCATCGCCATCGGCTATGGCGATTTCGACACCTTGCTCGCCACGCTGAAAAACCATCTGCAAGGCAGCGACTACATCGTCGGCCAGCAGTTCAGCGCGCTGGACGTGTACTACAGCGGCCTCTTGGCCTTCTTGATCCACCGCGCCCAGGCCATCCCCGCCGACCCGCTGCTGCTGGCCTATATGCAGCGCCACCTGGCCCGCCCTGCCTTCGCCCGCGCCGAACAAATGAGCGCCTGATTGATGGAGGAAAGACCATGAAGATAGAAAACGTCCAAGCCTTTGTCGGCCAACACTGCGAAACCACCGCCACCGGCACCCTGCTGCGGCAACTGGGGATTGAGCTTTCCGAGCCCATGCTTTTCGGGCTGGGAGAGGGGCTGAATTTCATGTTCTGGAAGATGAAGTCGATGGCATTCCCTTTCATCGGCGGCCGGATCAAACCCGGCATCCTGACGCAAAACATCGCCAGAAACCTCCAGCTTGAACTGATTGAAAAAGAGACTTCATCCCCGCAAAAAGCCTGGAGCCATGTCAAACAGCTTCTGGACGATGGGCATGTCGTAGGACTGAAGCTCGATTGCTTTCATCTTGAATACTTTAAAAACGCCCCTCATTTTGCAGCGCATTATGTGGCCATCTATGGCTATGACACGGAAAATGCCTTCCTGATTGACACCGAACCACAAGGCGTGCAGGTCAAAACCAGCCTGGACAGCCTGGCGCGGGCCAGAGCTGAAAAAGGCTTCATGGCATCCAAACACCTGTATTACACGCTCCGGCCTTCCGGCAAGCATTTCGAGCTTGAAAAAGCCATCCCGGCGGCCATCCGCAACAACGCCCGCGAATACCTGAACCCGCCCATTACCAATATTGGCTACAAAGGAATTTCAAAAGCCAGCGCAGAAATCCAAAAGTGGTTCAAGACCAGCCACAACATCGAGCATGAATTCAAAACGGCGGCCATGCTGATGGAGCGCGCCGGAACCGGCGGCGCCTTGTTCAGAAACTTCTACCGGGATTTTTTGCTGGAAAGCCACCGGCTGCTGTCGCTGGAGCCGCTGAAAGCCGGACATGAAGCCTTTGTGGAAATTGCCAGCCTCTGGCAACAGGTGGCCGAGTTGTTTGAAAAGGCAGGCGAAAGCCAGGACTTCCAATACATCGCTCAAGCCTCGCAAACCTTGAAAGCGCTATCCGACAAGGAAAAAAGCGCCATGGAAATCCTGGCAGGGATATAGCCCACGCCCAGCCCAGGGCGCAACGCTCGCCTGCTTCGCATACAGGCCGCCATCCCCAAACCGCCCAGACAGGAGCCGCTCATGCCCACCAACCCCGACCTCGCCGCCCGCGTCCGCCGCCTACTGATTCGGCACCTGCCCGATGGTTTGGCCGTGGACGACATCACCGAGAAAAAGATGTTCGGCGGCCTGGCATTCATGGTGCGCGGCAAACTGTGCGTCGGTATCAGTGGCCGCGACTGCGAGGTGATGCTGCGCATCGGCAAGGCCCAGCACGACGCCGTGCTTGAGCACGAAGGCGTGCGCACCACGGTGATGAAAGGCCGCGAATACCGCGGCTACATCGACCTGGACGAAACCGCCTTTCCCATGCTGGAAGACCTGCTGGCGCTGGCGCTGCGCCACAACCAGGAGCTGACCGATGCCCCGCCCCGCCGCCGCAAGCAAAAGCCATGAGGTATTGGCTCGGCGTCGTCAGCCGCGCGCATGTGCTGCGCAGCGTAGCCTGACCTGATCAGCCCTGCCATGGCAACACTGCTCAAGATATGCCGCTTTTGTCCAGAAAAATGACCGACACTCTGCACACCATTTCCTATCTTGGCGCGGCCCTGCATGTGACCGTGAGCGGGCGCAGCGATGCGCCAGCGGTTTTGTTGCTGCATGGCGGGCTGGGGTCGATGGATGATTTCGCGCCCTTGCTGCCGCACTTGCAGCAGGCGTTTCGCGTCATCGCCCTCGACAGCCGCGGGCATGGCCGCTCCACCTTGGGCGATGTGCCCTTGAGTTATGCGCAACTGGCCGAAGATGCCCGCCATGTGCTGCAAACGCTGGGCGTGGCGCGCTGCACCGTGATCGGCTTCAGCGATGGCGGCATCGCCGCCTACCGGCTGGCCGCCTGCCATCCGGACATGGTCGAGCGCCTGGTCACCATCGGCGCGCACTGGCACAGCCGCCAATTGGCCGGCATCCGGCCGCTGTACGAGGCGCTGGACGAGGGCTTTGCGCGCGAGCACATGCCCTCACAAGTGGCCGCCTATCTGGCGCACAACCCCGCCCCCGACCTGCCGCGCCTGCTGTCCGAGCTCAAGCGTATGTGGCTGGATGAAAGCGCCAGCGGCTACCCGGATGCGCTGATTGCACAGCTTCGCGCGCCGCTGCTCAGCCTGCGCGGCGAGGACGATTTTTTGCTCTCGCTGCCTGACTGGGCGGCGCTCAAAACCGTGCTGCCCGGGGCGCACCTGATGCAGGTGCCGTTTGCCGCGCACGAGGCCATCGCTGAGCAGCCGGACATGGTCTGGGCAGCGCTGCAAGCCTTCATCGCAGCCTGCTGACCATGCAAGCTCTGCTGCGCCATCTGCTACATTCACAGGTAGCATCCTGCAACTGCAACAAGGTGTTTTCATGAACCGCCCCAACCCCAATATCAGCCTACTCTCGCACGTCTCGCTCGGCACCAACCGCTTTGCCGAGGCGGTGGCCTTTTACGATACCGTGCTGGCCACGCTCGGCATTGGCCGGGTGATGGATGTCAGCGAGGTATTCCCCGCCATCGCCTATGGCCGCATCTACCCGGAGTTCTGGATTCAGCAGCCACACGACGGCCAGCGCGCACAAACCGCCAACGGCGTGCACATCGCCTTCATGGCCGCCAACCCGCAACAAGTGCATGCCTTCTATGAAGCGGCCCTGGCCGCTGGCGGCACGGGCGATGGCGAACCCGGGCCGCGCCCGCACTATGGCGAGCAGTATTACGGCTGCTTCGTGCGCGACCTGGACGGCCACAAGATTGAGGCCATGGCCTGGCTGGAGCAAACGCCGGCATGAGCACACTTCCCGCCGGACTCCCCGCCGAGCTGACCGAGGCGCTGGCGGCCGCCCCACAAGCGCACGCTTTGTTTCTGGCGCTGCCAGCTTCGCACCAGCGCGAGTACGGCCACTGGATCAGCGAAGCCAAGCGCCCACAAACCCGGCAACAGCGCGCGGGAAAAGCCTTGGCGATGCTGTTGGCTAAATCACAGGCATCAAAACCACGAAAGACATGAAGGCCAAGCCCGCCCCTGCTTCACCTTGGCGCTGTCAGCCGCCCGCCATCAAAACGACGAACCCGGCTGCTTGAGAAATTCGACCTCCTCGGCCGTGCTTTCGCGCCCCAGCACGGCATTGCGGTGCGGGTAACGGCCAAAGCGGTCGATGATGCGCTTGTGCCTGATCTCGAAATCCAGCGCAGACGGCGTGGTGTAGCGCTCGAACAGGGGCACCGCCTGTTCATGGATGCGGCGGCTCTCGCTGTGCATCAGCGGCATCAGCATGAAATGCCGTTCAGTGGGCTGCATGTCGGCCCAGCCCGGCTGGCGCACGGCCTCCTGCGCCAGCGCCACGGCCATGTTGTCCTGGGCAAAGGCAATGGGGCTGGCGCGAAACAGGTTGCGCGAGAACTGGTCGAGCACGATGATTTCCGCCAGCCGCCCGGCCAGGGTTTCGCGCCAGCCATCGAGCTCCGAATACGCGGCCTGCTGCCACAGCGCGGCAAAGCGCTCGCGGATTTGTGCGTCGAAATCCTCGCTCTTTTTGAACCAGAGTGGCTGATGGTCTTCGTTGAACCAGAAATCGAGTACGGCTTGGGGGGACATGCGGGCTTTCTTGAGGTGGCTGGTGGATGGTGGGTTCTGGTTGCGGCTCAGAGCCTGTGCAAAATCTCAGCACGAGTGGGCAAGAAGCGGTTTGGGATGGCTGCAAGGCGCAAAACGCAGCCATAGCTGGGGCTATGGCGAGGCTTTGCAACGCGGCAGAGCGCCCAAATCCGCTCTCTTGACCGCCGTGCAAAGATTTTGAACAGGCTCTCAGGGCTTGGGCGCGCTCAACTGCCAGCGCGAGCGCGCCAGTGGCACGTCCTCACAGCGCTGCATCGACAAGGTGCGCCAGCGGTGATCCGGGTCGAAGGTGCGCGCCGACTCGGCCCCCGCCGACAGGCACAGGCCCGAGCCGGCCAGCTCCACCCGGCCATCGGGCCGGTGAATGAAGCGTTGCAGATGCTGCGCTTCCAGAAACGGGCTGCGCTCATCGCACTGGCGCGGCATGACGGCGGCGCCGGGCAATACGGTTTGCTGGATGCCCGCCACGGTGGCGCAGACGTTGTAGGCGGGAAAGCGGATCTTGCCGTCGGCATCCCAGACCACAGCCTCGTCGGCATACAGCCCCGGCTTGCAGTTGTGCGCGGTCATCGGCATGTCAAAGCGGATGTACGGCCCGGAGCCGAGAATATCCAGGCAATAGCCATCCTGCGGGCGGTCCAGGGCGTCCACCAGCCGCAGGTGCGCGGCCTGGGCCGGGCGCTGATTTTCGGGACTGCCTTGCGCCTCGGCCTGGGCACAGGCGGCGAAGGGCAGGCTGCTCAAGAGCAGGGCCCAAACAGGGCTGCGCCAGGATGGGATGGGGTTGCGGTGTAGGGGCATGGGGCTGGATCAATCAGATGAAAGGATGAACACAAGTGCGGCCGGCTGTTTTCGCGATGGCGATGGCGATGGCTATTCATCACACGGCAACTTGTCGCTGATGAAGTCGATGAAGCTGCGCACTTTGGCGCTCAGGTATTGGCGGTCGGGATAGACCGCATACAGCGGGTGGGCGGGCATCTGGTAGTGCGGCAGCAGGCGAATCAGGCGGCCTTGGGCCAAGTCCTCGCGGGTGATGAAGTCGGGCAGATAGCCGATACCGCGCCCTGCCAGAATCATCTGATAGACCATCATGCTGTTGTTGCTGCTGAAGGCGGTCTGCAAGTGCAGCGGATGGCGCTGGCCGTCCGCCGCTTGCAGCATGCGGCTGCGCATGTCGGCATAGTTGGGCAGCACCGCCGGAAGGGCTTGCAGCGCGGCGATATCAGCAGGCAAGCCGTGTTCGGCGATGAAGCCGGCAGAGGCGCACAGCAGCATGGTGACGGTGCCCAGCTTGCGTGCAATCAGCGAGCCGGAGAGCGTATCGGAGGCGCGCAGCGCCAGATCGAAGCCTTCGGCGACCAGATCGGTGTGGCGATTGTCCAGCGTCACATCCAGCGCCACCTCGGGGTATTGCGCGCTGTATTCAGTCAGCCACTGCGCAAACAGCGGTGAGGCAAACCAGACCGGCGCAGTCAGCCGCAGCTGCCCTTGCGCACGCGCTACGCCAGAGGCGGCTTTTTCTGCGGCCTGCTGCAAGGTGTCCAGCGCATAGACGCATTGGCGGTAATACTCGCTGCCGGCTTCGGTCAGGCTGAGGCTGCGCGTATTTCGCAGCAGCAGCTTGGCGCCGATGCTCGCTTCCAGATGGCGCACATGCTTGCTGACCATGGCGGTGGAAAGGTTCATGTGTGTGGCGGCCTTGGTAAAGCTGCCGTGCTCCACCACCTGGCGGAAGATTTTCATGCTGAGCAAAGTGTCCATACCGCCTCCATCAAGCAACAAGCTCAAGCCACAAGCAAAAAACCATCCGCCCACGTGAGCGGGCGGATGGTAGGCAATCATTGCACGGGGCAGGCAGGGGTGTTGGCCGCTTGCCTGCCGAGCGTGCCATCAAAGGCCGTGTACTTTGACACGCTCTTGCAGCGGAGCGAAAGCCTTTTCACCGGCCGGAGCGCTGATGCCGCCGAACACCAGTTGTGCGCGCAGCTTCCAGTGGCTGGGGATGTTCCAGGTGCTGGCTACCTGCGCGTCAATCACCGGGTTGTAGTGTTGCAGGTTGCCGCCGACACCGGCTGCGGCCAGCGTTGACCAGACCACGTACTGGTGCATGGCGCTGGTGTGCTCGCTCCAGATGGGGAAGTTGTCGGCATACAGGGCGAACTTTTCCTGCAAACCCTTGACCACGTCTTGGTCTTCAAAGAACAGCACGCTGCCCGCTGCGGCCTTGAACATGTTGAGCTTGTCCTCGGTGGCCTGGAAGTTCTCGGCCGGCACAATCTTGCGCAATTCGCTGATGGCGATGTCCCACAGCTTTTCATGCTCGCTGCCAAACAGCACCACCACGCGGGCGGATTGCGAGTTGAAGGCGGACGGGGTGTGTTTGACCGCATGCTCAACGATTTGCACTACCTGCTCGCCGCTGACCGGCAGGTTCTTGTTGAGGGCATACACCGAGCGGCGGGTTTCTGCGGCTTGTTGCAGGGTCTGAAGATTCGACATGGGATTTCCTTGCATGAAAAGTGGAAAGATGGGGCGGCTGCCCGTGGGCAGCCAGCCTTGACAGAATATCCGCTCAATGCGGCTGATTGATATTGGCCTCGATATCCATGGGCACGTCCATCAGCAGGATTTCGGCATCGCCCAGCGCCTCGACCTCGAAGCCATCGGTTTCCCAAAGACCCAGGCCATCACGCTCGCCCAGCTCGATGCCGCCGACTTTGGCCTTGCCCTTGATCACGAACACATAGACGCCGTTGCCTTCGCGCTTGACCTGATAGCGCTTTTGCGTGCCGTCAGCAAAGCGCGCCAGCGAGAACCAGGCATTTTGGTGGATCCACACCCCGTCATCATCGGCATGCGGCGAGAGGATTTGCTGGAAATCGTTGGGCTGCGCCTGATCGGCGATGGTGATTTGCTGATAGCGCGGCTCGACACCATTCTTGCGCGGCAGCACCCAGATTTGCAGGAACTTCACCGCCTGGTCGCGGTTGGCATTCATCTCACTATGGGTGACCCCGGTGCCGGCCGACATCACCTGCACATCGCCATTTTTGATGATGCTGCCATTGCCCATGCTGTCGCGGTGCGCCAAGTCGCCGGACAGCGGCACGGAGATGATTTCCATGTCGCGGTGCGGATGAGTGCCAAAGCCCTGGCCGCCTTCAACGAAATCGTCATTGATCACGCGCAGCACGCCAAAGCCCATGCGCTCGGGGTTGTAGTAATTGGCAAAGCTGAAGGTGTGGGCGCTTTTGAGCCAGCCGTGGTTGGCGAAACCGCGCGAGTTGGCAGCGTGGTGGATGGTTTTCATCACAGAACTCCTGATATTCAAGCAAGCGCCACAAAAGCGCGATGGCAGGCATGTTAGCCACGCAGCGGATGCAGAAAAAGCCGCAAACAGGAAAATCACTGTTTCCAAACAGGAAATTATCAATCAAAAATACCGCAACCCATTTCCATTTCATAGGCCAATTACCCACAATCCTCAGGGCGTCATGGCATCAGTGTGCACTGCGGCAATGGTCGCAGCCATAGCACCCACCGGGCAAAGCTTGCAAACGCAGCAGACCGTGGTCAATCCACAGGCAGGCCCTTGACGCCGGGGTTCGTGCAGATCTGTGCCTGCCCCTCACTTCCCACGGTCTTTGCGCAAGCCAGCCCCTACGGCACACAATCCTATGTCTTATATAAGATGCGAATGCCATCGCGCTGATCGGCAGTAAAATTTGCGCCACACCGACCCGCTCGCGCCTCCTGCCTCCTGCTATGGCGCCTTTTCCCTCTTATTCTTTGCTCTTCTTGCTGCGCTGCAACAGCTGCGCGGCCCCACACCATGACCGAGCTCCAAGGGCTGAACAAGGCCAGCCATGGCACAGCCAACGCCCTGTCGCCCCCCTCCTTCAGCCCTCTTTATCGCCAGATCAAAGACTTGCTGCTGCAAAAGCTCCAAGCCGGGCAGTGGCAGCCTGGGCAAGCCATCCCCAGTGAAATGGAGCTATCGCAGCAATTGCGCGTCAGCCAAGGCACGGTGCGCAAAGCCATTGATGAGCTGGCTGCGGAGAACCTGTTGGTGCGCCGCCAGGGCAAAGGCACCTTCGTGGCCACACACTCCGAGCAGCATGTGCAATACCGCTTTCTGCGCCTGCGGCCCGACGCTGGCGATCTGGACGAGGAAGGCGCTGCGCAGCGCCACATCCTGCATTGCAAGCGTGGCCGCGCCAGTGCAGAACTGGCTGCGCAGCTGGGCCTGCGCAGCAGCGATGCCGTGGTGCATATCCGCCGCACGCTGTCGATGCAGGGCGTGCCCTCCGTGCTGGAGGACATCTGGCTGCCCGGCAACACCTTCAAGGGCATCAGTGCCGAACAAATTGCCGATTACCCCGGCCCAACCTATGCGCTGCTGGAAAAGGAATTCGGGATACGCATGGTGCGCGCCATCGAAAAGCTCAAAGCCATTGCCGCGCCCGATGCTCAGACCGCCACGCTACTGCAGGTGCCTCCAGGCTCGCCACTGCTGGCCGTCCAGCGCCTGGCCTATACCTACAACGATGTGCCGATGGAAGTGCGCCACGGCCTGTACCGCACCGATACCCACCACTATTTGAATGAGCTGAACTGAACACGGCGCGCCCTCGCCGAGCGCGTCAACTTTTTACATTGTTGTCACAAATGGCCGCAGTTGTCAGCCAGCTGGAATGGTTGGGTCTAAAATCCTGCCGTTTTGCCTGAAACAGGCCCACGGCTGCCTGCGCTGCCGTCAGCTTGAATCGACTGCTGTTTCAACGCATTGCCCCGCTCCCCTGCACAGAAAGACATACGCCCATGAATGAAGTCGCAAAGAAAAGGCCTGAATTTCGCAACATCAATCTCTTCCACGATGTGCGCACATACCGCCTGCCGCCAGCAGGGGTGCTGTCGATCCTGCACCGGGTCAGCGGCGCGATCATGTTCCTGCTGCTGCCCGTGCTGCTGTGGCTGCTAGACATGTCGCTGCGCTCGCCAGAGACCTTCGCAAAGGCCACCAGTATCTTCCGCACGGGCCTGTGGATCTTCCCCGGCTTTCTGGTGCGCCTGGGCGTGCTGGTGCTGGTCTGGGCGTTCCTGCACCACCTCTGCGCTGGCATCCGCCATTTGTGGATGGACGTGGATCACCACAGCGTCACCAAGGAGTTCGGCCGCAAGTCGGCACTGGCCTCGTTCGCCATCAGCCTGGGCCTGACCGTGGTGTTCGGCGCCAAGGTCTTTGGCCTGTACTAAGCCCAGCCAGTGCCAGCCCGCATCTCACCTTAGGAGTTCTTCCCATGTCCATCAACTACGGTTCCAAGCGCCTCGTGGTCGGCGCCCATTACGGCCTGCGCGATTGGCTCAGCCAGCGCATCACAGCCATCCTGATTGCCTTGTTCGCTCTGGTGCTCATGGCCCAGATTTGCTTCACCAAAGGCCCGATCGACTACGCCGCCTGGCGGGCGATTTTCGATGCGCAGTGGATGCGTCTGTTTACCTTCGTCACCGCGGTGGCCGTGCTTTGGCATGCCTGGGTTGGCGTGCGCGATATCTGGATGGACTACGTTTCCCCGGCGGGCCTGCGCCTGTTCATGGACGTACTGACCATCGTCTGGCTGGTGGGCTGCGCCGGCTGGGTCTTCCAGATCCTGTGGCGCCTCTGACCGCCCCGGCCGCAGCTGCCAGCGGCCTCTGACCGGCCCTGCAAAAACAACGATCCCCGCCCCGCTTTGAGATACCACGATTTCCCAACACCATGAGCTACTCCAAAGAAAACATCATCACCCGCAAGTTCGACGCCGTCATCGTCGGCGCGGGCGGCTCCGGTCTGCGTGCCGCGCTGGAACTCTCGCGCGCGGGCCTGTCCGTGGCCTCGCTGTCCAAGGTCTTCCCGACCCGCTCGCACACCGTGGCGGCCCAGGGCGGCGTGTCCGCATCGCTGGGCAATATGAGCGAGGACAACTGGCACTACCACTTCTACGACACCATCAAGGGCAGCGACTGGCTGGGCGATCAGGACGCCATCGAGTTCATGTGCCGTGAGGCACCCAACGTCGTCATCGAGCTGGAGCACTTCGGCATGCCGTTCGACCGCAACCCCGACGGCACCATCTACCAGCGCCCCTTCGGCGGCCACACCGCCAACTACGGCGAGAAGCCCGTGCAGCGCGCCTGCGCCGCCGCCGACCGCACCGGCCACGCCATGCTGCACACGCTCTACCAGCAGAACGTCAAGGAAAAAACCAACTTCTTCGTCGAGTGGATGGCGCTGGATCTGATCCGAGACCAAGATGGCGACGTGGTCGGCGTGACTGCGCTGGAGCTGGAAACTGGCGACCTCTACATCCTGCAATCCAAGGTGGTGCTGCTGGCCACTGGCGGTGCAGGCCGCATCTTTGCCGCCTCGACCAACGCCTTCATCAACACCGGCGATGGCCTGGGCATGGCCGCACGTGCGGGCATCCCGCTGCAGGACATGGAGTTCTGGCAGTTCCACCCCACCGGCGTAGCCGGCGCTGGCGTGCTGCTGACCGAGGGCTGCCGCGGCGAGGGCGCCATCCTGCGCAACAGCGAGGGCGAGCGCTTCATGGAACGCTACGCCCCCACCCTCAAGGACTTGGCGCCGCGCGACTTCGTCTCGCGCTCCATGGACCAGGAGATCAAGGAAGGCCGCGGCTGCGGGCCGAACAAGGACTACATCCTGATGGACATGACCCACCTGGGTGCAGACACCATCCGCAAGCGTCTGCCTTCGGTGGAGGAAATTGGCCACAACTTCGCCAACGTGGACATCACCAAGGTGCCCATTCCCGTGGTGCCCACCATTCACTACCAGATGGGCGGCATCCCGACCAACATCAACGGCCAGGTGGTCGTCAAGACACAGACCAACAATGCCGAAGTCGTCGGCGGCCTGTATGCCGTGGGCGAGTGCTCCTGCGTCTCGGTGCATGGCGCCAACCGCCTGGGTACGAACTCCCTGCTGGACCTGCTGGTATTCGGCAAATCGGCCGGCAAACACATCGTGCAAACCGTCAAGGCGCAGGCCGCGCACAAGCCGCTGCCAGCCGATGCCGCCGATCGCACGCTGGCGCGCCTGAACCGCCTGCAAGCCTCAAGCTCGGGCATCTACTCGCAGGACATCGCCAACGAAATCCGCCAGACCATGCAGCAGCACGCCGGCGTGTTCCGCACCCAGAAGGGCATGGACGAGGGCGTGGTCAAGATCAACGCCATCCGTGAAAAGGTCGGCAGTGTCACCCTGCAGGACAAGTCCAAGGTCTGGAATACCGCCCGCATGGAGGCGCTGGAAGTGGACAACCTGATCGAAGTCGCCCAGGCCACCATGACCTCGGCCGCAGCGCGCAAGGAATGCCGTGGCGCGCACACCGTCTACGATTACGAGCGCCCTGCCGATGATCCGGAAGCGCCACTGGGCCGCAACGACAAGGAATGGATGAAACACACGCTGTGGTACAGCGATGGCAACCGCCTGGACTACAAGCCCGTGAACCTCAAGCCGCTGACGGTCGAGAGCGTTCCGCCCAAAGTGCGCACTTTCTAATCATCCACCGGCCACCGCAGAGCCTCACGAGAGCCAAGACACCATGACAATCCGCAAATTCCAGATCTACCGCTACGACCCCGACAAGGACACCAAGCCCTACATGCAGGAGGTCGAAGTCGAGCTCGATGGCCACGAGCGCATGCTGCTCGACGCGCTGGTCAAGCTCAAGGCCAAGGATCCGTCCATCGCCTTCCGACGCTCCTGCCGCGAAGGCGTGTGCGGCTCGGACGCCATGAACATCAACGGCAAGAACGGCCTGGCCTGCCTGACCAACATGAACACGCTGCAGGGCACCATCGTGCTCAAGCCGCTGCCGGGCCTGCCAGTGATCCGCGACCTGATCGTGGACATGACGCAGTTCTTCAAGCAGTACCACAGCATCAAGCCCTATCTGCAAAGCGACATCTACGCCTCGGCAGAAAAGGAACGCCTGCAATCGCCTGAGGAGCGCGAGGAGCTCAACGGGTTGTACGAGTGCATTCTGTGCGCCAGCTGCTCCACCAGCTGCCCGAGCTTCTGGTGGAATCCGGACAAGTTCGTCGGCCCTGCCGGCCTGTTGCAGGCCTACCGCTTCATCGCCGACAGCCGCGACACCGCCACAGGCGCGCGTCTGGACAATCTGGAAGACCCCTACCGCCTGTTCCGCTGCCACACCATCATGAACTGCGTGGACGTCTGCCCCAAAGGTCTGAACCCCACGCGCGCCATCGGCAAGATCAAGGAATTGATGGTGCGCCGCGCCATCTGAGCCTCTGGCCCCGCCAGCATCCATGACCGAGCCCACCGCCCCCTCCGCCACTTGCACTGCCACTGCCGGGCAGCCCACCCAGAGGCTGCTCAGCGAGCTGGAGCTGCGCCAGCTGCACTGGCGCAGCCGCCGCGGCCTGCTGGAAAACGATCTGCTGATCGAGCGTTTCTTCAAGGCCCACGGCAGCGCCCTCACGGTCGAGCAGGGCATGGCTGTCACGGCGCTGATGAACCTGGCCGACAATGATCTGCTGGATCTGCTGCTGCGCCGCAAGGAACCCCAAGGAGATACCGATACCCCCGCGATCCGAGCCGTGCTGGAGCTGATGCGCCCCGCCAAGCCCTCTTCGATGGCTTGAGGCCACTGGCCCCAAGCCTGTCGCAGCCAACGCGCAGCCGCCCGGCACTCCATCCCTGCACCCGCATTTTTCGAAACCCTCCCGCCAGGCATGGCCCTTGCGCTGTATTGCGCAAGCCGCCCCACCAGCTTGGCCCCACCAAAGGAAGAGAACCATGAAGTTGTCCGACAACAAAGCCACCCTCTCATTCAGCAATGGCAAGGCATCGGTCGAGCTGCCCGTTTACGAGGGCAGCATGGGCCCGGACGTGATCGACATCCGCAAGCTCTACGGCCAGACCGGCATGTTCACCTACGACCCCGGTTTTCTGTCCACTGCAGCCTGCCAGTCGGCCATCACCTACATCGACGGCGACAAGGGCGAGCTGCTCTACCGCGGCTACCCCATTGAGCAACTGGCCGAAAAGTGCGACTACCTCGACACCTGCTACCTGCTGCTCAAGGGCGAGCTGCCCAACGCCCAACAGCGTGAAGACTTCCACCAGCTCGTGCTCAAGCACACCATGGTCAACGAGCAGATGCAGTTCTTCCTGCGGGGCTTTCGCCGCGACGCGCACCCCATGGCCGTGCTCACCGGCCTGGTGGGCGCCATGTCGGCCTTCTATCACGAGAACACCGACATCCATAACCCTGAGCACCGTGACCGCGCCGCCATCCAGCTCATCGCCAAGATGCCCACGCTGGTGGCCATGGCCTACAAATACGGCAAGGGCGAGCCGTACATGTACCCGCAAAACAACCTCAGCTATGCCGGCAACTTCATGCGCATGATGTTCGGCACCCCGTGCGAGGAATACAAGGTCAACCCGGTGATTGAAAAGGCGCTGGACCGTATCTTCATCCTGCACGCCGACCACGAGCAAAACGCCTCCACCTCCACCGTGCGCCTGTGCGGCTCTTCGGGCACCAACCCATTCGCCGCCATCGCCGCAGGCGTGGCCTGCCTGTGGGGCCCGGCCCACGGCGGCGCCAACGAAGCCTGCCTGAACATGCTGGAAGACATCCAGAAGATGGGCGGCGTGGCCAAGGTCGGCGAGTTCATGGAAAAGGTCAAGGACAAGAATTCCGGCGTGCGCCTGATGGGCTTTGGCCACCGCGTCTACAAGAACTACGACCCGCGTGCCAAACTGATGCAGGAAACCTGCAACGAGGTGCTGGCCGAGCTGGGCCTGGAAAACGACCCGTTGTTCGCCCTGGCCAAGAAGCTGGAGCAAATCGCGCTGGAAGACGACTACTTCGTGCAGCGCAAGCTCTATCCGAACGTGGACTTCTACTCCGGCATCGTGCAGCGCGCCATCGGCATCCCGGTCAACCTGTTCACCGGCATCTTCGCGCTGGCGCGCACCGTAGGCTGGATTGCCCAGCTCAACGAAATGATTGCCGACCCCGAGTACAAGATCGGCCGCCCGCGCCAGCTCTACACCGGCTCGCCTCGCCGCGACGTGCCCTGAAGCACTCACTGCTCGGCCAATGCCACGAAGCGCGATGCCCGCATGGGCGTCGCGCTTTTTCTTTGTCCGTCGCAGCCAAGCAATTTGCATATTTGCAGAGATAAACTGCAACCCCTGCTATTGATACAACAAATTTGCACAGTAAGATGCGTGCTGCACGGCGTGTGCCGCACCATCGCTTGCCCCAGCGCCTACCCACAGGCCATGGCCGATGAGCGCATGCGCCCCGCTTTCACCTTTTTTTCAATCTAGGAGACAACGCATGAACGCTATCAGCGAGCAGGGCCTGAAGGCCCCCACCGTCAAACTGCTCATCAACGGCCAGTTTGTCGAATCCAAGACCACCGAATGGCGCGAAGTCATCAACCCCGCCACGCAAGAGGTGCTGGCCCGCGTGCCGTTCGCCACGCAGGATGAAATCAACCAGGCCGTGGCCGCCGCCAAGGAGGCCTTCAAGACCTGGCGCAAAACCCCCATCGGCGCACGCGCACGCATCTTCCTGAAATACCAAGAGCTGATTCGCGCCAACATGAAAGAACTGGCCGCGTTGCTGACGGCCGAGCAAGGCAAGACCCTGCCTGACGCCGAGGGCGATGTGTTCCGCGGCCTGGAAGTGGTGGAGCACGCCGCATCCGTGGGCAACCTGCAACTGGGCGAGCTGGCCAACAACGTGGCCAATGGCGTGGACACCTACACCCTGCTGCAACCGCTGGGCGTGTGCGCGGGCATCACGCCGTTCAACTTCCCGGCCATGATCCCGCTGTGGATGTTCCCCATGGCCATTGCCACGGGCAACACCTTCGTGCTCAAGCCCTCCGAGCAAGACCCGATGGTGACCATGCGCCTGTGCGAGCTGGCGCTGGAAGCGGGCATCCCCGCCGGCGTGCTCAACGTCATCCACGGCGGTGAGATGGCCGTCAACGCCATCTGCGATCACCCCGATATCAAGGCCGTGTCTTTCGTCGGCTCCACCAAGGTCGGCACGCACGTGTACAACCGCGCCAGCCTGGCGGGCAAGCGCGTGCAGTGCATGATGGGCGCGAAGAACCACGCCATCGTACTGCCCGATGCGAACAAGGAACAAACCCTCAACGCCATCGCCGGGGCATCGTTTGGCGCCGCAGGCCAGCGCTGCATGGCCCTGCCGGTGGTGGTGCTGGTGGGCGAGGCGCAAAAATGGCTGCCCGAGCTGGTGGAAAAGGCCAAGACGCTCAAGGTCAGCGCCGGCACCGAGCAAGGCGCCGATCTGGGCCCGGTGATCTCCTGCGCCGCGCTCTCGCGCATCGAAGGACTGATCGAGCGCGGCGTGGCCGATGGCGCCAAACTGGAGCTCGACGGCCGCAAGCCCAACGTGCCCGGCTTTGAGAAGGGCAACTTCGTTGGCCCCACCATCTTCAGCGGCGTCAAGCCCGGCATGGCCATTTACGATCAGGAAATCTTCGGCCCCGTGCTGTGCGTGGTCGAGGCCGCTACGCTGGAAGAGGCCATCGAGTTCATCAACGCCAACCCCAACGGCAACGGCACGGCCATCTTCACGCAATCGGGCGCGGCGGCGCACAAGTTCCAGGAGGACATCGACGTCGGCCAGGTTGGCATCAACGTGCCCATCCCCGTGCCCGTACCCCTGTTCTCGTTCAGCGGCTCGCGCGCGTCCAAGCTGGGCGATCTGGGCCCATACGGCAAGCAGGTCATCCTGTTCTACACACAGACCAAGACGGTGACGGCGCGCTGGTTTGACGACAAGTCCACCGGCGGCCTGAACACCACCATCAGCCTGAAGTAAGAAGCTGTTCAAATCTCGGCACAAGTGGGCAAGAAGCGGGTTGGGATGGGCTGCAAGGCGCAAAACGCAGCCATAGCTCGGGCGATGGCAAGGCGATGTAACGCCGCAGGCCGCCCAATTCGCTCTCTTGGCCTCCGTGCAGAGATTGAGGACAGACTCTAGAGCGGCGGCCAGCAACCCTAAAGTTGCTGGCCGTTTTGGAATGTTCTGCGGTGGATGCGCGGCGCGCCTCCCAGCGCTTGCCATCCGCCATTTGATTTGTCATCCCACACGGAGGGTTTGCCCATGTTCGTCACCGTCACTACCTTTGTCATGCCCCAACCCGTCACGCGGCAGGAGGCCCAGCGCATTTTCGAGAGCACCGCGCCCAAGTACCAAAGCGTGGCCGGGCTGCTGCACAAGCGCTACATCCTCAGTGAGGATGGGCGCACCGCTGGCGGCATCTACACCTGGCAGAGCAAGGCCCATGCCCAAGCGCTGTACACGGAGGAATGGAAAGACTTCGTGCGCGACAAATACCACTGCGAGCCGCAAATTGCCTGGTTCTACAGCCCCGTGGTGGTGGACAACGAACGCGGCGAGATCCGCACCGACTGAGCCTCTCATCACCCCATCGCTCAACCCGCCCAACCGCCATGCGCCTGCGCCCGCCGCCGTTTCTTTCTGCCATCGCCGCCCTGGCCTTGAGCGCCGCTGCGCCACAAGCCCAGGCGCAAGCGCTGGCCCCGGCCACGCCCGCTTGCACCGCCGCCACCTGCACGCTGCAGGACTTCGAGGCCGTGCGCGATGCCACGGAAACCCTGTATGGCGACGTGCTGCTGGTGCTCTCGGCCCATGAGCGCCCCGCCCTGCGCGGCAACCAGAACGAATGGCGGCGCACCGCGCGCCAGCATTGCCAGCAAGCAGCCCCCGCCGGGCCAGACTTGCACGCGCCCGCAGCCAGCGCACACCACGCCTGCATGATCGAGCAGCACGCCCTGCGCCGCCAGGCCCTGCGCCACTGGCTGATGCACGGCTACAGCGTGGAATGAGCGCACGCGATGCCCATTGCGATGAAGATTTTTTGCGCCCATGCCCGCCTTCGACCCCGTTTTGCTGTTGTTGCTGGCCATCGCCGCCCTGGGCATCGTCAGCCAGAACCACAGCATCACCTACGCCATGCTGGCCCTGCTGCTGGTGCGCATGACGCCCTTGCAGCAGTACTTTCCCTGGATCCAAAAGCACGGCCTGAATCTGGGCATCACCATTTTGTTCATCGGCGTCATGGCGCCCATTGCCAGCGGCCAAATCGCTCTGGCCGATGTGCTGCGCAGCTTTACCCACTGGCAATCGCTGCTGGCCGTGGCGGTGGGCGTGCTGGTGGCCTGGCTGGGCGGGCGCGGCCTGCCGCTGATGATGGAGCACCCCGGCCTGGTGCCTGGCCTGATGGTGGGCACCGTCATCGGCGTAGCCTTCTTCAAGGGCGTGCCCGTCGGCCCGTTGATTGCGGCGGGCATGCTGGCCGTTGTCATAGGCAAATGGTAGGCCGGTAGGCCGGAGAGCGCGGGCCAGCCGCAGCGACTGAAAAACCAACGCATCCCTCAAACCACAACAACCCAAGGAGACACTCCATGCACTTTGAACCCACCGAAGACCAACTGGCCTTTGCCGAAACCGCGCGCGCCTTCGCCCAGGCCGAGCTGGCCCCCTACGCTGCGCAATGGGATGAGGAAGGCCACTTCCCCAAGGAAACCATTGCCAAGTCCGGCGAGCTGGGCTTTTGCGGCCTGTACGCGCCCGAATCCATCGGCGGCCTGGCTCTGCCGCGGCTGGATGCCACCTTTGTGTTTGAAGAAATGGCCGCGGTCGATCCCTCCACCACCGCCTTCATCACCATCCACAACATGGCCACCTGGATGCTGGGCACCTGGGGCGGCGACGAAGTGCGCAAGGAATGGGGCGAGGCGCTGACCAGTGGGCAAAAGCTCGCCAGCTACTGCCTGACCGAGCCGGGCGCAGGCTCTGACGCCGCCTCGCTCAAGACCCGCGCCGAGCTGGTGGGCAACGAATACGTCATCAACGGCAGCAAGGCCTTCATCTCCGGCGCGGGCAGCACCGACGTGCTGGTGCTCATGGCGCGCAGCGGCGGCCCCGGGGCATCGGGCGTTTCGGCCTTTGTCGTGCCCGCCAACGCCGAGGGCATCAGCTACGGCAAAAAAGAGCAAAAAATGGGCTGGAACAGCCAGCCCACGCGCACCATCAGCTTCGACAACGTGCGCATCCCCGCGCACAACCTGCTGGGCAACGAGGGCGAAGGCTTCAAGATCGCCATGAAGGGGCTGGACGGCGGGCGCATCAACATCGCCACCTGCTCCGTCGGCGGCGCGCAGGGCGCGCTGGCCCAGGCGCAGCGCTACATCCAGGAGCGTCAGCAGTTCGGCAAGGCCATCTCCACCTTCCAGGCGCTGCAATTCAAGCTGGCCGACATGGCCACCGAACTGGTGGCCGCGCGCCAAATGGTGCGCCTGGCCGCCAGCAAGCTCGACCGCCAGGACCCCAACGCCACCACCTACTGCGCCATGGCCAAGCGCTTTGCCACGGACTTTGGCTTCAAAGTCATCAACGAGGCGCTGCAACTGCACGGTGGCTACGGCTACATCCGCGAATACCCGCTCGAGCGCCTGCTGCGCGACGCGCGCGTGCACCAGATTCTGGAAGGCACGAACGAAATCATGCGCGTCATCATCGCCCGCCGCATGCTCGACGGCGACGCGCCGGATGTGATCCGCTGAGCCAACGCAGCCGCTGCCCCGCCGCATGGCCGCCCGCCCCCTCGACCCGCACACCCTGCAACGCATCGACGCCGTGCGCGATGTCTTGCTGGCCTGCGCGCCCAGCGCCGAAGTGGCAGAAAAAACCCTGTTCGGCGGCTACGCCTTCATGGTCAACGGCAAGCTGTGCCTGGGCGTGGGCGAGGACGAGCTGCTGTGCCGCATCCACCCCGAGCAACACGACGCCGCGCTGGAGCGCCCCGGCACGCGCGAAATGCGCCACGGCCAGCGCGTCATGCGCGGCTATGTGTTCGTGGAGTGGGCCAGCTTGCAAACCAAGGCACAGTTTCAGACCTGGATCGAGCAGGCCCTGGCCTACAACCCGCTGGCCAAGGCAGCGCCCCGTCGGCGAGCACGGCAACAGGCGGGTCAGCGGACAAAAGGACTGCGCGCATGAGCACGCCGCTGCACACCGCCTCCAGTGCCGCCCTGCCCTATTGGATGTGGGTCGGCCTGGGCGGCCTGCTGGGCGCTATCGCCCGCTACACCCTGAGCCTGCGCCTGAGCGCCGCCACCGCGCCCTCGGCAGGGCTGGCGCCGCTGCCCTGGGGCACGCTGGCGGTCAATCTGCTGGGCTGTTTGGCCATCGGCCTGCTGGCGGGCCTGGCGCTGCGCGGCGATTGGCTTGGCCCCGCACTGCGGCTGTTTCTGTTCACCGGCGTGCTGGGCGGCTTCACCACCTTTTCCGCTTTCGGGCTGGAGGCGCTGACGCTGCTGCTCCAGCGTCAGTGGGCGCTGGCCTTGGGCTATGTGCTGGCCAGCGTGGGCCTGGGCCTGCTGGCCGTGGCCGCCGGGCTATGGGCTGGCGGCGGCGCAGCCGCATTGCGGCATTGACGCTCTTTCACTTTTTTCCCTTCAACCCTCAACAACCCTTTCCAAGGAGACTCTCATGAAAATCGCATTCATCGGCCTGGGCAACATGGGCAGCGGCATGGCTTTGAACCTGCACAAGGCAGGCCACGAAGTCAGCGGCTTTGACCTGTCCGAAGCGGCCAAGAAGTTCCACGCCGAGCAAGGCATCCGCGTCGCAGGCAGCGCGAAAGAAGCCGCCGCAGGCGCCGAGGTCGTCATCACCATGCTGCCGGCCAGCCAGCACGTCGAAGGCATGTTCATCGGCACCGCCGAGCAGCCCGGCCTGCTGGCCGACATGCCTGCAGGCACGCTCATCATCGACAGCAGCACCATCGCCGCCGACACCGCCCGCAAAGTGGGCAAGGCCGCCGCTGCCAAGGGTGTGGACTTCATCGATGCGCCCGTCTCCGGCGGCACCGCAGGCGCGGCCGCGGGCACGCTGACCTTCATGGTCGGCGGCAGCGATGCCGCGCTGGAGCGCGCCCGCCCGCTGCTGGAGAAAATGGGCAAAAACATCTTCCACGCCGGCGACGTGGGCGCAGGCCAGACCGCCAAGATCTGCAACAACATGCTGCTGGGCATCTTGATGATCGGCACCAGCGAGGCGCTGGCGCTGGGCATGGCCAACGGGCTGGACCCGAAAGTGCTCTCTGAAATCATGCGCCGCAGCTCTGGCGGCAACTGGACGCTGGAGGTCTACAACCCCGTGCCCGGCGTGCAAGAGGCATCTGCCGCCACACGCGGCTACACCGGCGGCTTCGGCACCGACTTGATGCTCAAGGATCTGGGCCTGGCGCTGGAGAACGCCGTCACCGCCAAGGCCAGCACCCCGCTGGGCGCCATGGCCCGCAGCATCTACGCCGCCCACAGCATCGGCGGCCACGGCGGCGAGGATTTCTCCAGCATCATCAAGATGCTGCAAAAGCAGGCCTGAGCCTCTGCGAGAGCCCCAAAGCGCGCCTTGGGTTGTCTGCGCCTTGCAGGCCGGCCCAAGCCGCGCTTTTTTTCAAGCCCAAAAGAGATCCCAAGAATCCGCGAACAGACGCTGACACCATGGAACAGCCCAGCAGCCCCACCGTGCGCCTGGACGAAGCCGCGCTGCGCGCCATTGCCAGCGCCTACCCCGGGCTGGCGGCCGATTACCTGGCCTATCTGCGCGATACCGGCTGGGGCGAAAGCGCCAGCGGCTGCATGATCTACAGCGCCCCGGTGCCCGCGCACGAAATCTACGGCCCCGAGGCCGCCCTCAGCGGCAAGCTGCTGCTGGGCGACGACTTCCAAGGCCACTGCCTGGGCTACGACCTGCAGGCGCGCTGCTACGGCGAAGTCAGCCCCGAGGGCCTATGGCAGCCCTGGCCGGCAGACCAGGGGCTGGCCAGCTACGTGGCCTGAGGGTATTGCCGCCGCTGCAACAAGTACCCAGAGTGACCATGACCATCACTTGACCAAGGCCAGCATTTCCTTGAACTTGGGATGCTCGGCCGAGCCGCACCATTCGAAGGCCACCATCTCGGTGCTCACCAGCTCTGCCCCAGCCGCCGCCAAACGATCGAAGGCCGCATCGCGGTTGCGTTCCGTGCGCGAGCTGCAGGCATCGGTGACGACCCAGACTTCAAAGTCCTGCTCCAGCAGGCCCAGCGCCGTTTGCAGCAGACAGACGTGGGCTTCGCAGCCGGCAATGACGATTTGCTCACGCGGATTCGGCGCGCTGGGGCGCGCTTTTTGCAGGTGCTTGGGCAGGCTGCGCGCATTGCCCGCAGGCGCAGGCGCTGGCGGGCGCAGCAGTTGCAGCAGGTCAGGCTCGGCACAGGCGCCGAAGTGCATTTTCGAGATGGTCTTCTGGCACAGGCTCTGGATGGCCGCGTCGTTGGGCCCCAGACGCTGGGGGTTTTGCTCCGTGCCCCAGCAAGGCACTTCGAACAAGGCCGCCAGTCGCCCCAGCAGAATGGCCCGTTGCAGCACCTGCTCGGCCTCAAAAATGACGGGCATCAGTTTGGTCTGGTAGTCCACCAGCACCAGCTGTGCTTGTTGTGCATCCATCAGCATGTGGTTTTCCTATGTATTGCAGTCGGTGGGTTGCGGTCGTCGAATTGGGTCGCTCTCTGCCCTGCCGGCCAGGTCATTCAGCGGCGCAGGCCCCGGCATGGCGCCTGGGCAGCGATTGTGCGCGCCTGCACGGTTTTGCTCAATTGGTCAATTGGGCCTGCAGCGCCTGGGCAAACAATGCTCCGCAAGCACGTCAAAGATGCCAAAGCCGCTTGGTAGGGCAAAGCCAGGGCATTATTTGAAAATGGAACAATTTGTGTTCAAATGCAAGCCCTGTTTCTGATACGCCAATGTCAAATATTGCAATCTTGCATGAAATCATGAAGTTACAAGAATTTTCTCATGATTTTCTGTGAATTGATGCTAGGCTTACAACCATGACTTTCCGCCACCGCCCACTGCCTGCCGCCTTGCTGCTGGTCGCCTTGTTCAGCCCCTGGGCCGCCCATGCCGACGTAGCCCCCAGACAAGATGTTCTGGGTCAGTTCCTGCTGGGCCAGCAGGCCCACAAGCCATTGGCGCGCGGTTTTGGCGAGCGCGTGGCCGCTGCGCGCCACAAGGCTGCCACCAGAAGCCAGGCCCAGCTGGCCCGCAGCCCCAGCCCTGCCGCCCAGTGGCCCGGTCAGCCTGCGCCACAGGCCAGCGCCGCGCCACGCATCGACACGCACACGCTGATGATGTCGGATGTGGTCGTTACCGCCATGGGCTATCTGGGCAAGCCTTATTCGTATGGCAAGAGCTCGATGCAAGGCGGTTTTGACTGCAGTGGCTTTGTGTTGTCCTTGTTCCAGCGCACACTGGGCCATACCCTGCCGCGCACCGCCGCCGAACAGGCGCGCGCCACCAAGGCCATAGCCAAGAAGGAGTTGCGCCCGGGGGATCTGGTGTTCTTCAACACCATGCGGCGCCAGTTCAGCCACGTGGGCATTTACATTGGCGAGGGGCGCTTTATTCACTCACCGCGCGCCGGCTCGCGCATCCGGGTGGAGAGCATGGAAAAGGCCTATTGGCAGTCGCGCTTCAATGGCGCACGGCGCATTGCCTTGACCAGCACCCAAGTAGCCAGCGCGCGCTGACACAGCGCCCATCGCAGCCTCGCACCTGAAACCAACAAAGAGCGCCCACACCGGGCGCTTTGTTTTGGGCGCTCAGCCGCTCTTGAGGCCAAAGAGCTGCCAGAACTGCGCCGTCTGCTGGCGCACGTTTTCCTGCATTTGCTCCTGCGCCCGCACAAAGGCCTGACGCGATTGCTCGGTGTAGTTTTCCACCACGCCGGGCATGACGGGCTGCCCCCAGGACTGCCACTGCCGCCAAAGCTCTGGCGGGATCTGGCGGCTTTGCTCCATCCACTGGGCCTGCATCTCGGCCATGCTCAGAATGGTTTTCTCGATGTAGGCGCCCATGAAGCCCTGCATGGCATGGCCATAGAAGCGGATCAGCTGCGCCAGCACGGTCTCGCTGAAGATCGGGCTGCCGCCGATTTCTTCCTCAAGGATGATCTGCAACAGGATGCTGCGCGTGAGGTTCTCGCCCGTCTTGGCGTCCACCACGACCAGCGGCTCACGTTGCATCACCATCTGCTTGACGTCCGCCAGCGTGATGTAGGTGGAGGTCGCCAAGTCGTACAGGCGGCGGTTGGGGTATTTCTTGACGATCCGCCCTTGCACGTCGCCATGTCCTGCGGTTTCGGTGGATGATTTCTTGCGGGTCGCCATGCGCGCTGGGCTCCATTGATTGTGCAATGCACGCGATTCTAGAGCGTGCAGCACGCCTCAATGCCCTGTGGGCGACTCCAACCGCGCCACGCTGCGCTGCGACAGCGCCGGTGTGAAAAACAGCAGCACCAGCACGCCCAGGCTGGCTGCCAGCGCAAACGCCTGCAGCACGCGCTCGGGCCCATGGCCAGCGGCCAGGATGTGGCCGCCCAGCGATGGCGCGATGACCGCCCCCAGTCGGCCCAGGCCCAGCGTCATGCCGATGGCGGCGGCCCGGTAGGCCACAGGAAATGCATCGCTGACCAGGGCATTGTGAACAGAGATGAGATAAATATCTATGGATGGGCGCGATAAATCGGGATGTTGCGGGACTGGGCGGGAAATAGGGGGATTGGTTTTTGCAATAGCCTTGCATCTACTGCAATGACATGCCTGGAAGGATTCCGAGCCTTTTAGCTCAAGTTGCGGCCCAGGTATTCCTGCACGATCTCTACGATGGTTTGCTCGTCGCTTGCGTTGATGCCCAGATAGGGGCGCGCGGGGATGTGGCCCCAGGGCGATTGGGCGCGGCGGCCGCGCTTGTCCCGCCCTTGCCAGAGGCTGCCCTGGGCGGTGCCGAATTGGTGTACGGCGGCGTATTCCTGGGCGCTGCCGATTTCGATGGTTTGGCCGCGCACCTGGTGGATGATGCCTGTGGCCAGGGCCAAGGTTTCGCCTTGCAGGGGCTTGTGCTTGGTGCGGGGGCTTTTGCGCTGGGCCAGCTCGCCCTTGGGCGCCCAGGGCGTGCCATCGGGGGCCTTGGCAGCAGGGAAGCGCCGCATGGTGGATTCGGCCATTTCGCGGCCGATCTTGTGCAGCATGGGCTGGGGGTTGTCCAGCGCGGCGATGAGCTTGCCCAGCGCGGTTTGCACGGCCTGGCCTTGGTACTTGATGGTGAGCATGGATGTTTCCTACAATGATGGCGTGTGCCCGGTAATGCTTGTCGTTGTGGACGTTAGGACTCCGGGGGCTGATGCAGCAGCATGGGGTCGCAAGAAACCCGGGCACCGAAGCGGCGAATCATTCGCCGCTTTTTTCTTGCCCGCTCCATGCACCATGCTTTTTGCGCATGGAGTTGAACGCCAGAGCGCGGCGACCTGGCTGTACTTCCATGGCCACCAAATAACCCACGCCGTCAATGAGCTTGGTGAACAGCAGCACGTCTCGGCCCGAGGCGTTTTTGCCATCGGCAATGATGGCATCGGGCTGGTTGACGATTGGCTCAATGAGGCCGAAGTCGCTGGCCGTGATGCCGATTTGACCGCGCTTGGCCTCTGATTTCGGGTTGCCGTGGTTTTTGATGGCGTGCTGCACGCCCGAGTTGTCCAGGCTGATGGTGTAGCCGCTCAAGTCCAGGCCGGGCCTGTCCGGGGTGGCGCTGGCCTTGGCAATGACATCGGTTGCCTTGAGGGGGCCAACGTGCATGACCAGTTTGCGGTTTTGGGTCTCCTGCGCCGTCTGGGCAAACTGCTGCAACGCGGCAGCGCTGGCCGTAGTTTGGGCCTCGCGCGCGGCCTGGTAGGCGGCGATGGCTTCGCGCAGGGCCTGGCCTTCGGGCAGGGGCAGCTTTTGCGCTTTTTGCTCCACCATGAACCGGATGGCTTCGCCGATGTACTGCGGCGGCGCGCCTGCGCCGATCTGCGCGTCTTTTTGCCAGCCCTGCGGGGGCTGGGTTGGCGCGCCTTGCGCCGGGGCGGCGACGGGGCGCACGCGGCAGGTGCAGCCCCAATCGGGCGGGATGCGCGGGGGGTAGTGGCTGCGCCAGAACGGGTCGCTGTGGTGCAGCGTCATACCGTGCCAGGCCAGGTGCTGGGGGCGCGGATCATTGGCCAGGCCGCTGTGCACCCATTCCCAATACGGGTATTGGGCGGCAAATTCAGGCTCGGTCATTTGCGCCCAGCGCCCGGCGGCGTAGCTTTTGCGCAGGTTGGTGGTGTAGATGACGCGGGTGCGCCAGGCGCGGCCGCCTTCGCTGTCTTCGCCCGTCCAGCCGTGCCAGCCGTGTTTGTGCACAGCGGCCCAGAAGTCCTTGCGGAAGGCTTCGATGGACACGCCCGATTCGATGACGCGCTGCACGGCGGCGCGCAGGTCGGCCAGCAGGTCGGCCTTCATCGCACCTGCGACGGCAAAGGCGCGGTAGTGTTCTTCGCTGCGCAAGTCGTCCCAGCGCCGGGTGCCTTCAAGGCGCTGGCGCTGGGCCAAGGCGGCGATGGCCTCTTCAAAAGCCAGGCGGGCGTTGTCGATGCGGGCATCGACGGTGCGGGCGCTGCGGTTGTCGTCGCTCATGGCCGGGCCTCTTGCTGCACGTCGTGCATGCCGGCCAGGCGCGCGGCGGTCATGGCCAGGTGCATGACTTCGACCAGGGCGTCTTCGGGCAGCTCATCGAATGCGCTGGCGATGCGCTGTTGCAGTTGCTGCCAATCGCTGGCAGCGCTCAGGTGCTGCTCGATGCGGCGCATCCAGTCGGCGACGATGGCCTGGCCGGCCGGGGCCAGTTGCGCGGCCAGGCGGGCGGCATGGGCTTCTGTATCGCCGGGCTGCACGCCCGATGTTTCGGCGGGTGGCTCGGCAAACAGGGCGGCAGGAGCCGTTTTATAAAACGCCAGGGCAGGTTTTTGAGCGGCGGCGGGTACATCGGCCCCGGCGGCGGGCAAAAAGCGCCTGTACGGCCCCAAATCCTGCGCGCCGGTTTGCAGCGGCTGCAATGGCGTTTCAGGCTGCTCGGGCAGGTCGCCGTCTTCCAGCTCGTAAACGCGCTTGAAGTATTCGGGCGAGAGGCCGCCCATGCGGATGGCGCGGCTGAGGATTTCGTCCCTTTCTGCCTGCGCCTTGCTGACCTCCTCGTCCTGCCACATCACAAAGCGCGGCGCGGGCGCGCCCTCGCCCTCGTGCAGATCGACAATCCAGCGCAGGAGCTGGCTGTTGATCACGCCCTCGACCAGGCGCTTGTCGCCGTCACGGATGTCGGTGGCCACATCCAGCCCGGCGGTGGCGCTGGCGCGGGTGCTGTCGGCCTCGGTGGACTGGTTTTGCCCCAGCAAGGCAATAGCGACTTCACTGCGGCAGAACTTGAGCAGCAGCTCGTAGGCGCTGGCGTTGCCGCTGCTGCCTGCGGCCTGGATCATCTCTACGCTGGCGTCGTCGGGGATGACGGCCACGGCGTCTTCGATCATCGCCTCAAGTTGCTCCAGCAGGCGGTCGCTTTCGGGCTGCGGGCTGTTGCGCGGCTGCTTGCCCACGGCCCAGGGGCTGCCGTATTTCTCGGCAAACTTCACCCAGTAGCGCAGCCCGCCGCGCTTGAAGGTCACGGGCCAGAAGCACATGGAGAGGTCGGCAAAGCCGTAGGGGTTGGCGTAGCTGGCTTCCTGTCTGGCCAGGAGGAACTTGCGCTCGGGCAGCAGCTCGCCATGCAGCGGGTGCTCGCGGCTGCGAAAACGCAAGCGCGCGTCCGCGTCAAACAAAAACCACTCGGGCGGCTTGCCCACGATGTGCTGCACCGTCGGGGCCTGGCCGGGGCGTTGCTGCCAGAGGATTTCCAGCGGCTGCCAGCCGTAGAGCGTGGCGTCGAGCATTTGGTCGATCAGCGCGTCCAGGTCGAGCTGCTCCAGCACGGCCTGCGCTACCTTGTGCATGCGGGCGCTGGCGCGATCGCGCTCCACGCGCCACTCCAGCGCACGCACGGCCGCTTTGCGGCGGCGGATGCAGCCGCCCGTGTGGGCATCGCTGCGCAGCTCGCGGTACACGGCAATGTCCTTGCCCTGGCGCTTGAGGATGGGGTCGGGGTTGGGCAGCCACATGCCCAGGCCCACAAAATCCGGGCCGCGCTGGCGCGTGGCGATGTGGGCCGAGAGCGGGCGGGCCGTGCTCATGGATGCCCCCAAACGGCGGGGCGCCTCGGAAAAGCGCACGAAATCGCCGCCGGGCAGGTACAGGCCGGGCGCGCTCATGCGTGGCCCTCCATGGCCTGCTCGGCGCCTACCAGCGCCAGGGCCAGGCGGCCGTGGTCATTGGTGCGCGCCAGCAGCTCGCGCAGGGCCTGGGCGGCCTGCTGCACGCCGCGCTGGTCGGCCTCGGGCAGGCTGGCAATCACGCCCCGGATGTAGGTGAGGGTTTCGTGGTCGGTCATCAATCGTCCTTTACCAATAGCCTTGCAACAGGTTGGCCGCATCGCGCTTGCGGCGGCTGGTGATGTGCACGGGCCCCCAATCCATGCGCGCGGCGGCATGCGCATACACACAGGCCATGGTGCTGTCGCCGTGCCCGCCGTCGGCCGTCTTGCCATCGGGCATGCGCGGCACGCCGCGCACCAGGCGGATGGCGCGGTGGCCCTGCAGCAGCGGGTCGTGCCGGGGCAGCCAGATCGTGCCGTCCTCCAGCGCCGCCTTGTAGGGCGGCATGTGATCGCGGTACCAGCCCTCGGTGGGCATCAGCCGATCGACCACCGAGCCGTATTTGTCGTGCGCGGCCTCGCCCACGTAGCTGCCATTGCCCCGACTGTCGATCACCATGCCGCTCAGACGCGGCAGCGCATCGGCAATGGCAAACAGCACCTGCAGCTGCTGGTTGTAGGGCACGTTTTTAAGCTCCACCAGAAACGGGATGCGCTGGTGCAGGTTGGGCGACACCTCGTTGGGTGCAATGGCGCTCAAATCGCCCGTGCGCGCAAAGTCCATCCCCAGCGCATGGCGCAGCGCTGGGTCAAACGCCAGCAGCGGGCGCAATTCGGCGTCGATCCAGTCCTGCATCTCGGCGGCGCGCCGCTGCGCGCTGGCCTGGTTGAATGCCTCACTGCCGGTAAAGCGCAGCACCGGCGCGGGCCGCATGCGGCTCTCGACCAGCGCGCGCGTCAGCCAGGCGCCACCGCCCTGGGCCGGGATGCAAAACAGCTCCTCATCCTCGTTGGGGCGGTAGCGCTCAATCGTGGCCTTGCGCCAGGCGGCCTCGGCTTCGGGCGACCAGGCACGGCCCGTGACGGCGCAAATCTTGCGGTACAGCCCATCGTGCAGGGCATCGTCGAGCGTGATGCGGTGCAGGCCGTAGTCGTAGCGGCCGGCGCGCACGTCGTTGATCAACTCGTTGAACGGGTTGTCCGTGCCATTGTGGGTGCTGATGATGCGGATTTGCCCGCCCCACATCGTCATGGCCATGGCCGCCTTGAGCAGCTCCTTGAGATCATCCACAAAGGCCGCCTCGTCGATCACCAGACGCTCGCCAGGCCGCCCTTTGGAGCGCAGGTTGCGCGGCGCGCTGGTGAAGGCCTGGATCATGTGGCCGCTGTCAAAGCGGATGGTGTAGGTGAGGATTTGCTTGTCCTCCTCCTCCAACACCGATTCTTCGATTTGGCCGGCGGCCGTGTTGAACGCGCGCGCCCACGTGGCGCAGTCCTGGACGAAGCCCTGCGTCATCTCCTTGTTGTAGGAGATGTAATAGACATTGGCGCCGCCCTCGCTGGCGGCGTACAGCACATCGTCGGCCGCCTCGGCATAGCTCAGGCCGATGCGGCGCGACTTCTCGCAAATCTTCACCGGCGCCTGGTCATTGATCCAATCGACCTGGTACTGCATCAGGATGCGCGAAGCCCGCGCCGTGCCTGCCGCCTGCATTACAGCGCCCCCGCAATCGCATCGCGCAAGGCCTGCACGCCCTGGGCTGACAGGCCCTGGCGCTTGGCCTCGGTGGCGGCCGTCTCGGCCGCTTCGGCCAACGCCTTCTTGCGCGCCGCTGCCTCCACTTTGGTCTGAAACTGCTTGAGCGTCACGCTGGAGCGGGTGAGCGTGGCAATGTGCTTGGCCGCCTCGCTGAGCAGGCCGATGCGCTCGGCAGGCTCCAACTGCCGGCCATCGGGCCCCGGCTCGTCCGCAGACTGCAATGCCAAAATGGCTTCGAATAACTCGGTTTGCACCAGGCTGGTCAGCGCTTCGCTTCGGGCATCCTCCCTGTCTTCAGCGTGCTTGCGGATCAGCATGGCCGCCTCGGTGCTGGCCTTGATCGCCGCCAGGCGGCGGTCAAGCTTGCTGCCATAGCGGTGCAATGCCGTGCGGCTGGGCAGCTCGCCCGCGCGGGCCTCAGCCGGCCAGCGCTCTTGCAGATCCGCAATCATCTCATCGAGCGTCTGCGCGCCAGTGGCCAGCATTGCCTCTATGTAGGCTTTGATCTCGGCGGGCAGGCGGCTGATGCTGCTCTTGCGTCCCATGGCCGCCTCACCAGTACTTGGCGGGCCGGGCAATGCCTGGCTCGCAATCGACCGTGTACTCGGCCACGTCCACGCCGTGGCGCGTGAGCTTGGCCTGCCAAATGCCATCGGGGCGGCGCTCCAGCGCCACCAGATCGCGGTCGCTCAAGTACTCCAGCTCACGGCGCAAATCCAGCAGCGTGGCATCCGGGTATTGGGTTTGGGCCACGGTCAGCACCAGGGCATCGGTCGCGCCAATCGGGCGGGCATTGTTAAGGGTCAGCACAATCAGCCAGCGCAAACCTTCGCGGCGCGCGCGGGCCAGATCAAGCGGGGTGGCGGTGGTCATGGCTTTTGGCCTCCTATCAACATTTGGACATTGGTCAATTGCCCGGCAATGGCATCAAGCCGGGCCTGCGTCACGCTCTCGCTGCGGATGTGGTCGGTGCGCTGCAAATACGTCATGGGCAGCTCCGCCTTGAAGACCAGAAACTCCCGCTCCAGCTTCTGCACCCGCACGGACTCCTCTTTTTGCGAGATTTCGATGCCGTCCAGGCGCTTGTGCAGGCTGGCTTGCATGCCCTGGCCCGCGCGCTCCAGCGCGGCAAACTTGGCGTCCTGGTGCTTTTGGTGCTGGGCCAACAGCAGCTTGCCAATGCCCGCAGCGGCGCCAAAAAACGCGATGAGCAAGCCCACCAGCCAGGTGAATTCAATCTGCAAAGTCATCGTTGTTGCTCTCTCTCCATAGCGGCCTGGCAGCCCACACAGCGCCGCACGCCCGGCAGCGCCTGGCGGCGCGCGGCGGGGATGGGCTCGCCGCAGTCCTCGCAGTCCAGCACCTGCACCGCACTGCGCTGGCGCGCCGCGCGCACGGCCTGGTGGGCGAGCTGGTCGTGCAGCCATTCCTGCCCGCGCTCCTGCGCGCGATCCATCACATCGCCCATCACTGCACCTGCTCTAGCCAGTCGATCAATTGCCGATGCCGCCAGGCGCACAGGCCGTAGGCGTCATAGGTGTGCTTGAGCGCCAGAATCACCGCATCCACCTCAGCGCCCCCCTGTATCCCTGGGGGCGGCTCGCAGCCGCTCATCAGCGCCGCTGGGGGCATGGCCGGCGGCAGCCGCAGCGGCTCGGCGGCGGGCGCCCTCCAGCTGCTGCACGATGCCAGCATCCATGCGGCAGCCAGCACGATCAGCGGCCGTTGCCGCCAGTGCCTGGTGCAATTCATCGGTAGTCCTCCGGTTGGTTTGCGCAATTGCTTCGGCCGCGCTGCGCACACGGGCGCTGGCCGCCTGGCTGGCCTCGATCAGCGCGGCATGCTCGCGCGCGGCGGCGCGGTATTCATCCAATTGGCTGGCCTGGGCGGCCACAGTGGCGCGGTCGGCAGCAGCCCGCGCGGCAGACTGGCCGCTGGCATAGCCCAGCGCGTACACGGCGCACAGGCCGGCCAGCACCAGCAGCGGGCCGATCAGCGGCCCAATCAAAGGGCGCAGCAACAAGGCGCTCATCGCTCACACCCCCGCGCTGAAATGCCCATCGCGCCCCCATTCGGCGCAGATTTCCGCCGTGCTGTTGCGGCGCTTGACCAGACCCGCCCAGCGCACCTTCTGCCCCGTGCGCGCATCGCGCCCCCAGACCCAGCGCAGCATCTGCGCGCACGCCGCATCCAGGCGCCCCGCATTGGCCTCGCGCAAATGGGTGGAGGCCCCCACCTGAGCCGCGCCCAGGTTGTAGAGCATGTCCAGCATGCTCGCGCGAACCCACATGTTGTAGCTGCCCCAATGGCGGTACAGCCGCCTGGCATCGCGCTCGGCCTGCGCGTAATGGGCCAGCTCCAGCCGCTTGCACTCAGCCTCCGAATAGCGCTTGCCCGTGCGCGCCGCCTGATCCACCGCAGAGCCGGTAATGCCCCGGCACACCGTCCACACCCCGCCGCCATCGCGATACGGCGTAAAGCGCAAGCCCTCGTAATGCGCGCCAATCTCCATCGCCAGCAGCACCTCCGGCGACGGCGCAGGCACATGGCCCACACTCGAAACCCCCAAGCCCGCGCCCAGCCCCACACTGGCCGCCGTAGCGGTCGAAAGCAGGCGGCGCGTCAGCGACGAAGGGACAGACGAATCGGACATGGCGGCACTCCAGGAAAAGCAACAAAAAAGGCTCCCCGCGTGGGGGAGCCTTGACTGTGCCGGGCAGAGTGCCTGGGGAATAAATAAAGCGTTTTAGTGTTTGGCTGTACGCCTTAGTCAGGTGTCAAAACACGCTCGCCCAAGTAGTACAAGCCCCAGAAAGTGATGCATGTCATTTGAGCGATCAAAAACAAGAACCACACTGAGCCTGGCCACCATAGCCATGCAGAGACAGGCGCCGGTATGGCAGGCGAAACGACAAGCGCCGCAATGGCGCAAAGGTTGAAAATGAAGCTCGATGCCGTCAGGAATGCAAACATCGACGTCAGAAAGCGCCTGCGTGTGAGCTCGACCTTCTCATAGCCGCCCTGGTACTTCACCCGCATCGTTGGGGCTGGGGACGGCATGATTCGATCAAGATGAGGGCTATTGAAAGAAGACACCGCCGCCAAGGCAGCAATGTAAAAACCCGTGAGAGTTTGTGTGAACGATAGCAAGCGATCAACCACCCCTTGCGCACCGAAAAAGTCGATGTTGAGCCCGCTGTACCCCAGCAGCAATGCCACGGCCGCCACTGCTGCACCTGGCGCAATCCAATTCACAGCAACAGGCAAGCCCGATGCATGACGGATGGTGAGGTAGGCAAACGGCCTGAGAAGATCGCCGATCATGGGCACATTCCATCTAGGAAGGCACGACTTTTAAGAGTTCGCGCAAAGGTTGGACGATAGCCCGATGAAAATCGCTTTGGTATTCCTCTACCTCACCGTCCAATTCAATCTTGGCCTTTTTGGTAAAGGACCGCTCTAGATCGTTGATCGCCAAGGTAGCTGTGGCATCCCTGCCATCGTCAGATTCGTAATGCACACGCAAGGTCTGAAATTCATCCCCGTCAGCAAGCGCCTTTTTCCCTGCAAGAGACTTGACGAAATTCTTGAGACTAGCCGCTGTCACCAATTGTGGCGTATGGGCTTTAACCGTCACCGTTTTTTTGACGGCCTGAAAATTGCCGCTCCCATCATCCATCTTGATCGGCCCCTCGGCAATCAACTCCATGTCTTGGAACTTGCCGTGCGTAAGCGCTTCGCTGAGCGTCTGGCCAAGATAGCATTCATGCTCGAAGCGATACCGTACCTTGTACTGCTCAGAAGTGCCATCCTCCTTCTTGGCCGCTGAAGGATGATCAAACCAAAAACATTTTTTGAACCTGCTATCACCAGCAGCTTTGTTGGCCAGTTGGCCCAACAGCTTGGTTACATCGCGGACACTCACCCCCGCTCCCATTGTCATCAGCACAGTGGCCGTATAGGGGTTTGTGGTATTGGGCCGCACTATAACGTAAGACGAAATTTCCACGCCTTCGTCAACCGCCTTCCCTGCCTTGCGCCGGTTGACGCTTTTCAGTTTACGAAACGTGACGTCTGAACGGTCAGCATTGGCTTTGGAAAGCAACAGCTCATACGTCTTCCCGTTTGGTCTGAATCGATCAAGCACAGTCTGCTCTTTGTCAAAGACGCTGATCTCATATGGCAAAGCTTTGGGGTCAAGCTGACTGATGCAGGCATTGAGCAAATCCTCCATGGTGCAGCAGGCAGGGTTTTGAATACCTTTGGCAGATGACTTCAACCGCAGAAGAAAAAAATGCACGGTACGGCTGCGCAATGGAAGGGACATAGGCTGGCTTTCTTTTTCAATGCAGGTTAAAGGTAGGCGCTGGGAAGGTTTTTCGGGTTGGGATATCGGAACAGACTGCGCACCATCACCGCGCCGAGATATGGCCCGCGCAGGTCAGCCACTGGCAGGGCAGTTGGGGCCAGGCGCGCTGCGCCTC
Source organism: Vandammella animalimorsus (assembly GCF_002288875.1). Lineage (NCBI taxonomy): Bacteria > Pseudomonadati > Pseudomonadota > Betaproteobacteria > Burkholderiales > Comamonadaceae > Vandammella > Vandammella animalimorsus. The sequence goes on from NZ_NTBH01000006.1 coordinate 79,124, forward strand.
TGAGGCGGGCAGCGTCTTGCCGCGCAGCTTCTTGTGCGGGCAATGGCGGCCACTGATTTCGGCATGGCACACAAAGCCCCATTGCCCGTAATGGGCCATGAAATCCGGTTGCAGCAACTGCTCATAGCGCAGGGCATTGATGGCCTTTGATGCCGCGCGTGAGGCGATGAACAGCGCCATCTTTTCGCGGCACTTGCGCACATCGCCATCGCGCAGGCGCCGCACCACGCCATCGAGCGCATCGCGCGCCTGGCCGCGCCCCGCCCGCTGAAGCAACTCGCCCAGCGCCGCCTTCGTTTGCGAGCGCTTGAACTCAATGCCCAGCACATCCAGCGCCTGGCCCAACTCATCCTTGCTCGCCTTGGCCAGCACATCGGCCAGCTTGATGCGCTCATAGCGCCGTTCAATTTCCTCCAACGTGTCATAGCCCTCGGCGCGCGCAAACGCCTCCCAGGCCGGCCAATCCCACCAGGCGCAACTATTGAGCGCCACCAACAACGCCTTGGCCGCTTCGCGCGGGTTGTTCAGGCGCCGCACCACCAGCGTCTCCACCGCCGCGCAGCGCCGACGCATGGCCTCATCGCCCACCAGCTCGTCCAGCACCTCGCGCAAGGCGCGGCGCAGCTGCGCGTCGCTGGGGCCAAAACCGTCAGGGTTGCTCATATGGCCCGTCCTTTCGTGTTGTATTGGGCATCTCAAACGCCCGCGCCCGCATGGCTGGCTGCGGGCTTTTTTTCTTGGGGCAGGGGCGCCTGCACATAGATATGCACATGGGTATGGCTGCCCCAGTTGTGGATGGCGTGCGCGGCTTGCCCGATTTGCCGGGCGCTGGCCGTGGTCACCGCGCCATGCCCGGCACTTGCGGCCTCAGCCCTTGCCAGAGCGCTTTCTTGCATTGGGTTTGTCTCCTTTTTGTTGTTTGAAAAAACCGATAGCCCCGGCGTTGTGGATGGTCCCTGCCTGCTGGCCTATCTGTACGTTGCCGCTGCCTGACTGGTGCAGGTTGAGGCCGCTTTGCACTGCGGCGCCTTGCAGCGCGCCAATGGCTGCGGCCTTGACCGCCAGGGGCGCGGCACGAAACAAGGCCAAAAGCTCTTGTTCGTCAGGCGTAAGGCGGTGGGCCGGAGCTGCGGGGTTGCGCTGGCCCGTGAGGATGTACAGGACATCGGCGCCTGCTGCTGCAATGGCAGCCAAAAAGGCGGCATCCGGCATGCGTTCATTTTTTTCATAGCGAATCAATGCTCGTTTGAGCACCCCGCCGATTCGGCCAAAAGCCTCTTGTGTCATTTCGAGCCGTTCGCGCTCTTCGCGAAGTCGCGCGCCAATGTCCATACGAGCACCTCGACTATTCAGTCAATACTTGAAAAGTGTCCAAATGGACATAAAATAACACCCATCAACAACGAATCACAGCGAACAGCCAATGCAGCACACACCCAACCAAATCAAGCACCGCCTGCGCCAGCAAGGGCACACGCTCAAGAGCTGGGCGGCGGCCAACGGCTTCAAGTACCGCACCGTCAGCGACGTGGTGCGCGGCCTGCGCCAGGGCAACTACGGCGAGGGCCGCGAAGTGCGCCAGCGCCTGGGCCTGCCCGTGGCCGATTGAGATTTTCGCACTGTTTCACAGTGTAACCAGCGCCCAAGGCCCCGGGTTTTCCTGATGCCCCAAGCCCCTGTGACGCCCGCCAGCGGCGCGCCCCAGCCACCGCCTGGCGGGCACCCCATGAAGGAGACGCCATGAGCCGCCTGCAAACCGGCTTCGACATCATCCGCGCGCTCTCGGGCCATGAGTTCGATGGGCTGCGCCTGGCGCAAATCGCCAGCGCCTGCCAGCGCAATGCGCCCACCACGCTGCGCACGCTGCAAGAGCTCGAAGCCCTGGGCATCGTGCAGCGCGACGCCCGCCGCGAAGAGGTTTGGCGTCTGGGCCCGGCCCTGGTGCAAATCGCCATCGCCTTCCAGCAACACCTGCTCAATAAGCAGCGCGAGCTGGCCGACTTTGAACGCAACTACACCCGCACACCGTAAGGAAAAACATGGCCAAAAAACTCAAACCCGCCGAAAACTACCTGCCTGAACTGGTGGACAACGCTGCCGAAAAAATGGGCGAACTGGTCAGCACCGTGGCCGAGCAGGAAAAGGACGAAGTGTTTGCCGCCGGGGTGGACGTTGGTCGACTGGAGGCAATGGATTTTGTGGCGACGATCGCCACTAGTGCCATGCTGACTGTTTACGAAAACGTAAAAAAATCAAAGACTTGGCGTTTTCTGCGCAATCCAGAAAGTGGCGATGGTCGCCACTTTGAGAGTCTGGAGGAATTTTGCGAGGTCAAGTTGGGGCGTTCTTATCGGCGCGTCCGCGAATTGGCCGCCAACCGCAACCTCATCGGCCAAGAAGCCTTCGAGCAAGCCGAGCGCATTGGCCTTCGGCAGACGGACTACAAAGCCATCAAAGCCCTGCCCGCGCCCGAGCAGGAGCTGGTGCGCCGCGCCGTGGAAGAGGCGCAAAGCAAGGATGAGGTGGTGGATTTGATCCAGGAGCTGGCCGCGCGCACGGCCAGCCACAAGGCGCAGGCCGAAGAGGCCCGCGCCGAGCTGGCCGCCAAAGAGCAGTTGCTGGCCGACAAGAACAGCCGCATCGACGCCCTGACCAGCGATCTGGCCCGGGCCAGCCAGCGCCTGGCCAATCTGCCCGCCGACCAGGCCTGGGTAGAGCTGCAGCGCGAGGCCACGGGCAAGGCCGCCGAGGCCGCCGGGCTGATTGCCGGCAGCCTGCGCCATGCGCTGCAAACCCTGCACGAGGCGGGCGAGCAGATGGGGCGGCGCGACCAGGTTTTCATGGCCGGGCTGCTGGGCCAGGTGGAGCAGGAAATCCACACCCTGCGCGAGCAGTTTGCCCTGCCCCTGGCCCCGGCCGCGGGCCGGCCCGAATGGCAGCAATGGGCCGATGCGCAGGACGCGGCCGAGGCCGCCGAGGCCGCCGCCCAGGCCATGGATGCGGCCCATTGAGCCCCGGCGCAGGCGCCCCCGCACGACGCCCCATCACCAGGAAAAGCCCCGCCATGCCCCCCGCCGCCCACACCGAGGTTTTGCTGCACATCAAGCAGCAGGCCGATGCCGCCGGCCACGGCCACAAGGAGCGCATCTACCAGGCCGCCTGCCAGCAATACGGCTGGGCGCTGCCCACGCTCAAGCGCTGGCTGTCGCAGCTGGGCGCGGCCCGCGCGCGCAAGCGCCGCAGCGATGCCGGCGCCTGCGCGCTGACGCTGGAGCACGCCCAGATGATCAGCGCCGCGCTGATGGAGGGCTACCGCGCCAACAACAAGCGCGGCGCCACGCTCGATGGCTGCCTGCGGCGCCTGCGCGCCAACGTCCCCGGCCTGGCCTGCGCGCTGGATGCGGCCACGGGCGAGCTGCGGCCGCTGTCGGCCAGCGCCGTCTCGCGCGCGCTGCGCCACTACCGGCTGCACCCCGAGCAGCTGCGCCGCGCCGCGCCCGCGCAGCCGCTGCGCAGCGAGCACCCCAATGAGGTCTGGCAGATCGACGCCTCCATCTCCATCCTGTTCTACGTGCCCGATGAGGGCGGCCTGCAGGCCATGGCCCGGGCGCAGTTCAACAAGAACAAGCCGGGCAATTTCGAGCGCATCAAGCGCCAGCGCCTGACGCGCTATGTGATCACCGACCACTACAGCGGCAGCATCTTCGTGCACTACGTGGCCGGCGGCGAGAGCACCGTCAACATGGCCGAGGCCTTTTTGCGCTGCATTGCCCAGCGCCCGGGCCAGCAAATGTACGGCGTGCCCTTTCACCTGATGATGGACCCGGGCAGCGCCGGCACGGCCGGGGCCTTTGGCAACCTGCTGCGCCGCCTGCAGGTCGCGCCCATCGTCAACCAGGTAGGCAATGCCCGCGCCAAGGGCCAGGTGGAAAACGCCCACAACCTGGTGGAGGTGGATTTCGAGAGCGGCTTTCGCCTCACGCACGTGCCCGGCATCGACTGGATCAACCAGCAGGCCGCGCGCTGGATGCGCTACTACAACAGCCAGCGCGTGCACAGCCGCCATGGCGCGCCGCGCTGGATGAAATGGATGGAGATCACCCCCGCGCAGCTGCGCACGGTCGATGCCGCTCTGGCGCGCGAGCTGCTCACGCATGCGCCGGCCACGCCCAAGGTCGACGCCTTCTTGCAGGTGCGCTTTGCCGGCCGCGTGTGGGACGTCAGCGGCGTAGGCGGCGTGATGGTGGGCGAGCGCCTGGCCATCACCTACAACCCCTTCAACCCGGCCGCGGCCTATGTGCTGCTGCGCGATGCGGACGGCCATGAGCAGCTGCTGGAAGTGCCCGAGGTCGAGAAAAACGCCGCCGGCTTTGCTGCCAGCGCTGCGCACATCGCCCACGAATACAAGCGCCCGGCCGACACCGCCGCCGACACCCAGCGCAAGGCCATCGAGCGCCTGGCCATGCAGGCCGACACCGATGCCCAGGCCGAAGCGGCCCGCAAGGCCAAAGCCCTGCCTTTTGGCGGCCGCATCGACCCCTACAAGCACCTGGAGCAGGCCGACAAGCTGGCGCTGCTGCCGCGCCGCGGCACAGAGCTGGCCCCGGCGGCCAGCGCCCGCAGCGATCTGGCCGAGCGCACCCTCACGCATTTCGAGGCCGCGCAAGCGCTGCGCGCGCAGCACGGCGTGGAAATGGACAAAGCCAAATTCGCCCAGCTCGCCGCCTGGCACCCGAACGGCGTGCCCGAAGGCCAATTGCCCGAGCTGGCCCACAAGCTGACCGTGCGCGCCACGCTGCGCGTGGTCGGCGGGCATTGATCACCCAGAAAAGGAGAAACGACATGGACATGACCGAACAAGAGCTATCCATCAGGATGCAGCGCCTGCTGGAGCAGCTGATCACACTGCTGGTTCGAGAGGGCGAGCCTGTTGGCATATGCATTGGCGCGCTGATTGAAGCGGTGGGCCGCCTGGCCGTGGCCGATGGCCGCACCGAACCGGCGGCCGCCCTGCTGCGCGAATGCGCCGATGCGCTGCAAGAGCAGGGCCGGGCATCGGGGAACCTGCAATGAGCGCCGCCGCCGACATGTGCATCCACCCCGCCGCCCTGGCCGCCCTGGCCGCGCGCCTGGAGCTCAGCCAGCGCGAGCTGGCCCGCGGCGCCGGGCTGAGCCTGGGCAGCGTCAACCACCTGCTGCAAAGCGGCGAGCTGCCCCGGCGGCGCAGCAGCACGCTGCGCGCCAAGCTGCTGGAGTTCCTGCACGACCGCGGCGCCCGCGCCGATGAGCTGGCCGCGCTCCAACCCCCATCCCAACCCCAATCCAAAAAGAAGGCCCCAGGCGCGGCAACGCCTGAGGCCGGTATCCCCCTGACTGAAACCACTCAACCAGAAAAGGACGATCCTATGCTACTGGAAAAATCAGCCCTCACCCTGCAAGCGCGCCAGCACTTTGGCCTGCCGCGCAACCCCTTTGTGGACGACGTGCAAACCACGGACGACGTCTACCAAACCCCCAGCGTGCGCTACGCCCGCGCCGCGCTGCTGGACTGCGCGCGGCACCACGGCTTCATGGCCCTGGTGGGCGAGAGCGGCGCGGGCAAATCCACCCTGGCTGAAGACTTGGAAGAGCGCCTGGCCGCAGGCGCCGGCGGCGGCGGCGAAGTCGTCGTCATCCGCCCCTACGTGCTGGCCATGGAAGAAAACGACGCCAAGGGCAAAACCCTCAAAAGCGGCGCCATCGCCGAGGCCGTGATCGCCGCGCTGCAGCCGCACGCCACGCCGCGCGCCAGCGCCCAGGCGCGCTTTGCCCAGGTGCACGCGCTGCTGCGCGAGGGCCAGCGCGCCGGGCGCCGCCATCTGCTGCTCATCGAAGAGGCGCACAACCTGCCCACGGCCACGCTCAAACACCTCAAGCGCTGGCTGGAGCTCAAGGACGGCCTGCGCCGCCTCATCGGCGTGGCCCTGATCGGCCAAACCGAATTGCGCCGCCGCCTCTCGGCGCAAAACGCCGAAGTGCGCGAAGTCGCCCAGCGCTGCGAGATCGTGGAGCTGGAGCCGCTGAACAACGAGCTCGAAGGCTATCTGCGCCACAAATTCGCGCGCTTTGATCTGCCCTATGAAAAGGTTTTTGCGCCCGATGCGCTCGACGCCATCCGCGCGCGGCTGATCTACACCCCTCGCGGCGGTAGCGCCCGCGACGCCATCTCCATCTGCTGGCCGCTGGTGGTCAACAACCTGGTCTGCCGCGCCATGAACGCCGCCGCCGCCGTGGGCAGCCCCGTTGTCAATGCCGATGTGATCCGGGGGTGCTGAGATGCATGTCTTGCCCCACACCATCACAGCAGCCCCCGCCACGCCATGCCGCGCCATGCCCGGCATGGGCGCCTGGCTGTTTGCCGTGCACTGGCCCGGCCAGGCCGTGCGGCAGATTGCCAAGACCGGGCGCAGCCAGGCCGATGCCCTGGCGCGGCTGATCGACCAGGACTTGCGCGGCGCGCCCGAGGTCAGCCGCATCGACTGCCTGGCCCTGGCCCCCGTCGCCCCGCTGTTTGTGGGCATGGAGGGCGCAGCATGAGCCGCAAGCCACACATGCCCTACCAACCCGCGCCCTGGCACGGCGTGATCGTCGGCTACGCCCGCCGCCGCATGCTGCGCGCGCGCTGGCAGCGCTGGCGCTGCACGGCGCTGGCGCTGCTCATCACGGCATTGCTGATGGGCACGGCCATCGGCCTGGCCTGGCTCGTCACCGAACTGACCTGGGGGGCGCTATGAAAGGCTTGACGCATGACATGGCCCGCCTGTGGCGGCACCTGCGCCAATCGGGCAGCTGGTGGACGGCGCAGGATCTGTACCAGCACTGGTACCCGGTGTTTTCCGAGGAGGCCGTGCAGCAAATGCTGGACTACCTGCAGCGGCACCGATTCGCGGCGCGGCGCATGCACATCGACTGGGGCCTGCCCATGTACGCCGTGACGGCCGATTGCCGGGCGCTGCCCGGCTTCGAGAAAGGAGGGCGTGCATGAGCCAATGCCCATTTTGCGCCGGCACGGGCCGGCAGCAGGCGCCGCAGCCCAGCGCCAGCCTGCGCTGCCCCTACTGCCGCTGCGACCTGCCGCTGACGCAGCTCTTTGCCGATGCCGTCACCTGCGAGGCCGTCACCCGCCTCGCCGCCGTCAGCCTGCCGCTGGGCGAGCGCGTGACGCAATACATCATGCTCTTTGGCCCGCAGCAGCGCCCCTTGACCGTAGCGCGCCAGGTGCGCCTGCTGCTGGAGCTGCTGCCCGACATCGAGCGGCGCGCCATCACCTACAAGGGCCGCGACTGGCAAACGCCGCTGCGCGCCTGGGGCGAGGCGCTGACGCGCATCCTCGCCGCGCGCGACGCCGGCAAGCTCGATTTGCCGCTGACCGGCCACAACTACCTCTACGCCATCCTGGCCAGCCTGGCGAGCGCGGCCGAGGCCAAGGCCGAGCAAGAGACCGAGCAACAGCGCCGCAACGCCGTGCGCAGCGCGCCAGGCGCCGGCGCCGTCGATGCCTCCGCAGCGGCCGCCGCGGCCCTGGCGCCCGCCGCAGCCAGCGCCACAGGCGCTGCCGCCGCCCAGGGCGCCGAGCCCGTGCGCTACACCAGCCTGGCCGTGCGCCGCATGCAGGAAGAGCGCCAGCGCAACCTGCAGCGCCGCGAGCGCATGCTGCAGCGCACGCAGGGCGAGGCACAGGGCAGCGACGCCGGCGGCAACGGCCCCGACGAGCCGGGCAAGCCAAGCGATGGGAAGGCGGCCCCATGAGCGGCGCCCCCATCACCCTGCAGGCGCAGGTGCAGCTGACCGAAGGCCAGGCGCGCGGCGTGGCGATCCGCGTGCTGATCGGGCTACTCGATGGCGGCGAGGCCATCGCGCATGACCTGCTGCTGGCCGATGACGGCCGCGGCCTGTACTCACCAACCCTGGCGCCGCTGCGGGCCGCCACAGACCTGGACCGCGCCGCGCTGCTGGTGTTGCGGCACCTGGCGCAGATCAAACCGTGATTGTTGATTTTGAGAGAGAGGACACACCATGGACACCCAAACCAACCCTATGACTGCCATTGCCGCTGCTGCACGCAGCTACCGCCAGCACAAGGATGTGCTGACCGAGCGCGCCCAGGGCCTGCATGACGCGCTGGAGGCCATCAAGCGCCAGCGCCTGGCCGGGCTGCGCAGCGCCGTGGCGCGCGTGACCGAGGCCGAGGCGGCGCTGCGCGCGGCCATTGAGGCCAGCCCGCAGCTGTTCATCCGGCCGCGCACGGTGGTGCTGGAGGGCATCAAGCTGGGCTACCAAAAGGGCAAGGGCAAGATCAGCTGGGAGGATGACGCGCAGGTCGTGCGGCTGATCCGCCGGCACCTGCCCGATGCCGCCGATGCGCTGATCCAAAGCCGCGAGGTGCCCATCAAGGCGGCATTGGCGGGCCTCAGCGCCGCCGAGCTCAAGCGCGTGGGCGTGAGCATCAGCGATGCCGATGACGAGGTCGTCATCAAGGACACCACGGCCACCGTGGACAAGCTGGTGGCGGCCCTACTCAAGGGGGCGGAGGAAGAGGCTGGCGAGGCAGTTTGAGGAGGTGTGACCATGACCCGCGACGAAGCACTGATCAAGATCAAAAAGTGCATGGCATTGGGCCGCAGCGCCGAGCCGCACGAGGCCGCCGCTGCGCTGCGCCAGGCGCAAAAGCTGATGGAGATGTTTAACCTCTCCGAGCGCGCTTTGGAGATGGCCGATGTGCATGAGGAGGCCGTCAACGCCAAGAGCGGCAGCCATGCCCTTTGGGAGGGCTTTCTGGCCAACTGCATCGCCGAGGCATTCGGCTGCGAGCACTACATCAATCGCAGCCGCAAATGGACAGCGGCGTTTGAGATCAAAACCACTTGGCAATACGTGTTCGTCGGGCTGGATGCTGCACCCACTCTGGCCGGTTATGCGTTCGACGTGCTCGGCCGCCAGTGCTACCGGGCGCGTGCCGCCCACATCAAATTGCAACCCAAACGCTGCAAACCGGCCACCAAAACCGCCCGTGGCGATGAGTTCGCCATCGGTTGGGTCAATGCCGCAGTCTCTGTGGTCAAGCGCCACGCCCAGCCGCAGCGCAACGAGCAGCTGCTGTTGGAGTACATGGCAGAGCGCCACCCCAATATGACCACCATCAAGGCGCGCGACTCCCGCAGGGGCAAGAACGTCAGCGGGCATGCGCAGGAGGGATACCGCCAGGGCCAGGGCGCGCAGCTCCACCACGGCGTAGGCCAACGCGAGCAGATATTGATCGGGGGGGTGGGATGACAAACCTGCGCGTGCAATGCCTGACCAATGCGTTCAAAAGCGTTCAGAACGCGCCGTCGCGCCGCGGCATGCCCCGTTGCATGCCCGCGCCCCAAAAACGCCTTGCAGGCCCGGTTTTTTGAACCAGGGGAAAAGCCATGACCCAGCAACACATCGCCGCCATCCACACGCTCAAGGCCAAGCTGCGCCTGAGCGATGACGACTACCGCGCGCTGCTGCTGCACCTGACGGGCAAAAACAGCAGCACGGCCATGAGCGTGGGCGAGCGCGCCCGCGTGCGCGACCACCTGCACGGCCTGGCCGTGCGCGCCGGCCTGGCCGCGCCCACGCGGCTGCGCCGCCAAAGTTTTGCGCAGGCCTACCAGGCCGCCAGCCCGCGCGAGCGCAAGGTCTGGGCGCTGTGGAACCAGCTGCACCGCCAAGGCCGCATTGCCAGCGGCGGGGCCCGGGCCCTCAACGCCTGGGTCAAGCGCCAGACCGGCGTCGATGCGCTGCGCTTTTGCAACGGCGCACAGCTCGATGCGCTGATCGAGGCGCTCAAGCTCTGGCAGGGCCGGCCAGAACAAGAGGCACAAGAGGCGGGCCATGACTGAGCGCAAGCAGCCCAGCGCCGCCGAAGCGGGCGTGCTCGACGCCGCGCTGCCCGCCGGCCTGACCGAGGAAATGCGCGACGTGGCCTATTGCCTGTTTGAGGCATTGGTGCTCGACGATGCACGCTGCGGCACCGCCGCCCCGGCAGGCCCCTGGCTGGCCCAATTGCACAGCATGGCACGCCAGGCGCTGATGCAGCTGCAACACCTGGCGCGCGAAAAGGGCGGGCGCGCCATCTACCTGGCCAAGGGCATGGCCGTGCACCTGAGCGCGCGCGACCGCGCCATGTGCGCCGAATTCCGCGGCAATAATTACCGCGCCCTGGCCGACCGCTACGGCCTGACAGAAATGCGCGTGCGCCAGATCGTGGATGCCTGGCAGCGCGAACAGTTTGCCCGGCGCCAGGGCAAGCTGCCGGGCATTGACCCCGATCCCGAGGATTGACGGCGCGCCCGTCCACCCCCTCCATCAATTCCTAAAGCGCTTTACTTAAGCGCCAGGCCCCATGCCCCGCACCATGCGGGGCATGCGTCATATAGAAATCTTCCGCGCCGGCCGCCACACCGACATCAACGGAGTGGAGCGCCAATTTACCGATGCCGACCTGCAAGGCATGGCATCGGGCTACGACCCGGCCCTGCACGAAGCGCCGCTGGTGGTAGGCCACCCGCGCACCGACGACCCCGCCTACGGCTGGGTGCAGGGCCTCAAGGTGGCTGCCGGCAAGCTGCTGGCCATCCCCCACCAGGTGCAGGCCGCCTTTGGCGAAGCCGTGCAAAGCGGCGCCTACAAAAAAGTTTCAGCAGCCTTTTACAGCCCCACGGACAAACACAACCCCACGCCCGGCCAGTGGTACCTGCGCCATGTGGGATTTCTGGGCGCCATGCCGCCCGCCATCAAAGGTTTGGAGGGAGCAGCCTTTGGCGAGGGGGACGCGCTGGAAAACGCGGTCGTGATCGAGTTCTCCGAAGGTGATGGCCCACAGCCAGCCGACACCCAAGGGGCCGATGCCCAAGACACGACCGCCAGCGCCGAACCCTCGCCCGCTTTTTCCCCCACCGATACCCCGCAACCCCCGAAGGAGCCTGCCGTGACTGAAGCCGAAGCCGCCGCCCTCAAAGCGCAAAACGAAACCCTGCAACGCGAGCTGGACGCCGCCCGAGCCCGCGAAACCGCCGCCGCCCAGGCCGCGCGCACGGCCGAGCACGTGGCCTTTGCCGAGCGCCTGATCAGCCAGGGCAAGGTGCCCGAGGCCGACAAGGCGCGCATCGTGGCCATTGCCGATGCCATCCACCCCGTGGGCGAGCCTGTGATGTTCGGCGAGGGCAAGGACACCACCGAGCTGTATGTGCAGTTCCAGCAGTTCCTCGATGGCCTCAAGCCCATGGTCGCCTTTGGCGAGGCCGCCAGCCGCGAGCGCGCCCCTGAGAGTGACGAGCAGGGCGAGCACATCGAATACGCCGAAGGCGCCGACCCCGAGCGCATCGAGTTGGACAAACGCATCCGCGCCCATGCCAAGGCCAAAGGCGTGGACTACCGCACCGCTGCGCTGGCCGTGGCGCGTTAAGAGCCTGCCCCAGCCCAACCCATTTCACCCACTGCAAAACCCTTGCAAAGGATTGACCCATGTCCCGATTGAAAGAGCTGCGCATCGTTGACCCGGTGCTGACCAACCTGGCCACCGGCTACAGCGGCAATGAATACATTGGCCACCACCTGCTGCCGTTCGTGCCAGTGGAAAAAGAGGCGGGCAAGATTCCCCGCTTTGGCAAAGAGGCATTCGTCGAGAGCCGCACCGAGCGCGCCATTCGCGCCGATTCCAACCTCATCGACCCCGAGGGCGTGGGCCTGGCCGACTTCACGCTCACCGAGCACGACATTGGCCAGCGCATCGATTACCGCGAGGAGCAAGAAGCCAACTTCGCGCTGGAGGCCTGGGCCACGCACGTGGTGACGGAAAAAATCCGCCTGCGTCACGAGATCAAGGTCGCGCGCCTGGTGCAAAACACGGCCAGCTACCCGGCCAGCAACCGCATCACCCTCTCGGGCAGCGACCAGTTCACGCACGCGGACAGCGACCCCGAGGGCGTGATCGACGACGCCAAGGACGCCATCAGCGCCGCCGTGGGGCGCGAGCCCAACACCATGGTGATCGGCCAGGCCGCCTGGCGCGCGCTCAAGCGCCACCCCAAGCTCAAAGCCATTTTGAGCGACACCCGCACGCGCCTGGTGCAGCTGGCCGACCTGCGCGAAATCTTCGAGGTGGAGCACATCGTTGTCGGCAAGGGCGTGCAGGCGGCCACGCCCACCAGCCCCTTTACCCGTATCTGGGGCGACAACATCGTGCTGGCCTACGTCAGCCGCGGCGCGGGCGGCCAGCGCACGGTGTACGACCCCTCCTTTGGCTACACCCCCCAGAAAAAAGGCTGGCCTCAAGTGGACAAATATGCGCTGCCCGGCGGCAAGGTGCAGGTGGTGCGCAGCACCGACATTTTCGAGCCCTTCATCCTGGGCGCCGATGCCGGCTACCTGATTGCCGACACCAACGCATAAGGAGCGCGCCATGGCCACCAAACCCAACAAAGCTGCCGATCAGGACACCGCCGCGCGGTACGTGGTGCGAGAGCCCCTGCGCTGGGGCGGGCAACGCCACGAAATCAGCGGCGAGCTGCATCTCACCCCCGACCAGGCCAAGGCTCTGCTCGAACGCGGCCTGATTGCCCCCGCCTCCACTGAGCGCACCGACCAGGAGTAACGCATGCAACCGAGTTTCCACCCCATTCTCACGCTGAGCATCACCGCTGCTGCCGATCTGGACAAGCCCCGCCGTTTCGTCGGCTTTGACGGCCAGCGCTGCGCCGCTGCCGCCAAGGCCCTGGGCACCAACAACGCCACCTTTGCCAAGGGCGAGCAGGCATCCATTGACGCCCTTGGTGTCATCCTCGTCGAGGCCGGCGGAGCCATCGCCCTGGGCGCCGAAGTGCAGTGCGATGGAGAGGGCCGCGCCGTCCCCCTGTCCGGCGGCAAATCCAACGGCTGGGCAATGGACGCGGCCAGCGACGCGGGCCAAATCATCCGCATCGCCCGGGGCATCTGATGCCATACGCCACGCCCGCTGACCTGGCCCGCGTGGCCACGCGCGGCTGGGACGATCTGGCCCAGCGCAGCGTGCAGGACGCGCGCCTGTCTGGAGCCCTGCTGCGCACCCTCTACGAGGGCGGCAGCACCGCAGGCGCCGACCCCGCCGCGCTGGAGCTGGCCCGCCGCGCGCTGGAGCTGCTGCACGATGTATTGGAGCGCGCCAGCCGCCATGCCGACACCTACATCCAGCCGCGCTACCAGGGCGCGCTGCCGCTGCCCGCGCACCTGGTGGCCGGCAGCGATCTGCCCAGCGTCGTGGCCACCATCGCCTACCGCCGCCTGATGGGCGCATCCATCAGCGAAGACGTGGAGCGCAACACCCGCTGGGCCGATCAATACCTGCGCGATCTGGCCGATGGCCGCGTCAGTCTGGGCGGCAGCGACCGCCACACCCCGCAGCCGCCGGGCCGCATGATCAGCTGCACCGCGCCCAAACGCATCGACTGGCGCACGTATTGAGGGAGCGGGCCATGAACACCATCGACATCAAGCGCGGCAGCAGCATCCACTGGCAATGCACCGTCCAGCAAGGCGGCGCGGCGCTGGACATCACCGGCTGGCACATCGCCTGCCAACTGCGCGAGCCCGGCGGCGCGCTGGTGCAGCAGTTCGCGGGCGTCGTCACCGATGCCGCGGCGGGCCAGTTTGAGCTGCGCGCCAGCGCCGCCGAGACCGCCGCCTGGCCCTTGGGCGGGCTGTACGCCGACATCCGCTACACCGACGCCGCAGGCGCCGTCATGCACAGCGCCACCTGGCCCGTGCGGGTGGAGGCCGCCATCACCCGGGAGCAGCCATGAGCCCAGACAACTGGATGGCCGCCGAGCCGCTGCTCATCGCCCGCCTGCGCGCCACGCTGCCGCCCCAGGTGCACGTGCTCTCAGCCGCTGACCTGGCCGCCGTGGCCGATGGCGATCAGCCCACGCCCGCCGTGCACGTGCTGTACCTGGGCTACCAGGTGGCCGACAGCCGCACCGGCGCGCTGGCCGCCGTGGATCAGCAATGGCTCACCGTCATCCACACCCGCAACGTGGCCGACATCGAGCAAGGCTTCCATGCCCGCCAACAGGCCGGGCCGCTGGCCGCGCAGGTGATGGATGCGCTGTACCGCCACCGCCTCAAGGACTCGCAGGGCCAGCCCATTGGCACATCCCCGCTGCGCCTGGCCCCGGCCCCGGCAGCGGGCTACCGAGACGGTGATTTCTTTTTGCCGCTGGGCTGGATTTGCCCAGTCATCTTTGGGAGCGACACATGTCCATCGTGACCATCATCAACCACGGCGCCCGCGCCAATCTCGTCACCATCGTCGGCGTGCCCGGCCCCGCCGGGCCACCCGGCCCGCCAGGCGCAGGCAGCGGCGGAGCGCCCCTCATCAGCGCGGACGCCGCCAACCGCCTCAAGCCCGGCCGCGACGGCGGCCTGCATGTCGCCGACACCCTCAGCGACCCCGTGGCCTATTACATCCTGGCCAAGTCCTGATCCCATCAATCCCCATCACCCAAGCACCACAAGGAGCAAACACATGACCATGGACGCCCAAATCATCACCCTGGCCCAGACCATTGGCGCAGACATCAAAGCCATCAATCTCAAGCAGGGCGATTTGAGCGCGCTGCCCACCACTGCCAAGGCCAGCCTGGTAGCCGCGCTCACCGAACTGCACACCGCCATGCAGCAGCTCAGCGCCAGCGCCGGTGCGCAGATCGACGACAGCGCCGGCACGGGCGTGAAAGACAAGACCTGGAGCGCCGACAAACTCATCGCCGCCATCGACGAGGCCAAGCAGGCCGTCAAAGACGATCTCACCAACGGCGCGGGCGCGGCGCTGGACACCCTCAAGGAGCTGGCCGAGGCCCTGGGCAATGACGCCAATTTCAGCCAGACCATCGCCGCCGACCTCGCCCGCCGCGTGCGCTGCGACCAGGCCCAGGTGTTGAGCCAGGAGCAGCAAAAACAGGCCTGCGCGAACATCGGCGTGGGCGACCCCACGCACGACTACGTGGCCGACTACAACGCCGCCAAGGCCTGATTGCGGGGCACGCCATGACGATGCAACAAAGCATCAGCGCGGCCTTTGCGGCCGTGGGCGCAGACATCAAGGCGATGCGCGCCAGCATCCCGCCCAACGCCATCCACAGCAGCAGCAGCGGGCGGGGATCACATTCGCGCTACATCAGATTTGCCGATGGCACCCTGATTGTCTGGGGCTGGATGAATACAGGCCAAATCAACGTGCCCGCAGGCGAGGTGCGCGATCTAGGCCATGCCACATGGTCGTTCCCGGCGCGATTTGTTGAGGGGCCAGTGGTGTCGTGCCAAGTCTATGGCGCCCAGGCGGCGTATTTCACGTGCGGCTATGGAAGCATCTTCAACGATGTGGGGCCGCGCGGCTCAGGCGGCCCCAATTACACCCGGCTGCAGCAGCTGTGGGTGCGCAGCCATGCGACCACGCAGCAAAGCGTCAATCTGATGCTGACGTTCCATGCGTTTGGCCGCTGGAAATAAAAGGAGCACACACATGCAAACCACCACCATCCAATTGCTGCGCCCGCACCGTCATGCTGGGCGCGATTACCCAGCCGGCGCGCAGCTGACGCTGCCCGCGCACAAGGCCAGCTGGCTGGTCGGCCTGGGCGTGGCTCAAAACGCCCCGGCAGCCGCGCCCGAAGGCAACCCGCCTAAAACCAAGAAGGAGTAAGCCATGTCCAAAATTGCAGCCAAGCCGATGATCTGGAACGGCCAGGGGCCGGTCATGGTCGGGACATACGACCCGCAACGCGGTCGCCCAGACATGGGCTATCTGGTGGATATCTACAGCGTCGGCTGTGCCAACCGCACATTGACGGCCACGCCATCGAGCGAGACTACCAAATTGGTGGAAAGCTGCTCCGGCCAGAGGTTGACCCTCAAAGAGCTCGATGGCAGCAAAGAGTTGCAAATCAGCTTGTCCATGGCGCAGTTCGACAGCCGGACATTGGCGCAGGCGTTCTATGGCGAGGCCATCTCCAAGCCGGGCGGCACGGTCACTGATGAAGTGCTCGCCGCGCTCAATCCAGGGGACTACTTTTACTTGAAGTACCCGCGTAGCTCCAGCGTGGTCATCGAGGACAGCACAGGATCGCCCAAAACCTACGTGGAGGGTACGCACTACAAAGTCAGCGATGCCGATCACAGCCGCTACCAGCTCATCGCCCACCCCGATAGCCACACTGAGCCACTGAAGGTGGACTATTCGTATGCTGGCTTTGTCAATATCAGCGCGTTCTCGAAGACCAACATCGAGAAGGGGATCATCTTCAGCGGCCTGAATGGCGACGGCCAAAAGATACGCGTGATCATCCCCCGCATCCGATTGGCCATGAGCAATGATTTTGGCTGGATCTCCGACGAGCCATCCGAGCTGACCCTGGGCGGCCAAGCTCTGTATGCAGCCGAGCTGCAATCGGACGCCGAGTTTGGCCCGTTTATGAGGATCGATGTCATGCCCGATCTCTGATCGCCAGCACGGGCATTGACCACACCAAAAAAAACCGCGCCGGGCAAGAGCTGCTGGGCGCGGTTTTTTGTTGATGTGGCCAGGCTATCGGCGCAGCGCGCCCACGAACTGCCAAGCCGTGTAGAGGCACAGCGCCGCGAATGCGCCGCCCAGCAGCAGCCAGAAAGGCAGGCCCAGGCCATAGGCCGCAGACACGGCGGCCAGCACCACGCAGCAGAAAACGAATTTCATGAGATTGAGCATGCCCAAATGATAGGGCCAGAGAGGAAGACATGGCAACGGAGTTGAAGACCAAGCTGACCATTGAAGCGCAGACCAGCGGCAGCGAAAAAATCACGCAGCTGGCCGGCGAGCTCGATGACCTGGCCCAGCAAGGCGGCAAGGCCGCGCCCCAGTTCCAGATGCTGGCCGCTGAGCTGCGCGCCCTGGCCCAGCAAAAAGAGGCCGTCGAGCAATTTGCGCGCCTCAAAGGCGAGAGCCGCGCATACGCCCAGGCTGCGCAAGAGGCCCAGGCGGCCACCCGGGCCGCGGCCCTGGCCCTGCGCGAAAAACAGCAGGCCGCCGCCCAGGCCGCCGCGGCCGAGCGGCAGGCCGGCGAGCGGCTGCAGCAGCAGCGCAGCTACCAGGATGAGCTGCGCAGCGCCATCAAGGCGCTGGCGACCGAATACAAGGCCCAGGCCAAGGCCGCCAAGGCCTCGGGCGACAGCTCGGCGCAAACGGCCCAGCGCCTGGCCGACACGCGCGCGCAGCTGGCCGTGCTGCGCACCGAGTACAGGCAGGCTGCCGCCAGCGTGCAGCAGCTGGGCGCGGCCCAGCGCGACAGCGCCCAGGCGTTGGCCGTCGCAAACAAGGCCCAGGCCGAAGCCGGCAGGCAGTTCGATGGCTTGCGCAAGAGCGCCCGCCAGGCCCAGGATGCGCTGGATGCGCACAGCATCACCTTGCAGCGCCTGCGCGATGCCATGGCCGCCGCGGGCGTCTCCGGCAAAGACCTGGCCAACCAGCAGGCACGCATTCAGCGGGACATGGGCCGCGTGAGCGAGCGCGCCACGGCGCTGGCGGCCGACTACAAAAAACTCGCCGGCGCCGCCCAGGCCTCGGGCGATGCGCAGCAGCGCAGCCACCGCAAGGTGGGCGAGGGCGTGCAGTCCATCAGCCGCCAGCTGGCCCAGCTGCGCAATGCCTACATTGGCCTGCAAGGGGCCATGGGCCTGGCGCACTCGGTCAAGGGCCTGGTCGAGACGGCCGATGCCGTGCAGGGCCTGCGCGCGCGCATCCAACTGGCCACCGGCGAGGGCGCGCTGTTTGAGCAGATGTGGCAGCGCGTGGCCGAGACGGCCCAAAGCACCAGCAGCAGCCTGCAGGCCACGGGCGATTTGTTTGCCAGCCTGACCAAGGCCGGCCAGGACGCGGGCCTGTCCACGGCGCAGGCCGCCGAGCAAAGCCTGGCCCTGGTGCAGACCATCAATCAGGCGGTGCAGGTCTCAGGCGCATCGGCTTCGGCCAGCGAGGCGGCCGTGCGCCAGCTCATCCAGGGCCTGCAGGCGGGCGTGCTGCGCGGCGATGAGTTCAATTCCGTCATGGAGCAGGCCCCGCGCCTGGCGCGCGCCCTGGCCGATGGCTTGGGCGTGACCACCGGCGAGCTGCGCAAGATGGCCGAGGCCGGCCAGCTCACAGCCGAGGCCGTCACCGGCGCGCTGCAATCGCAGGCCCAGACGCTGCAGCAAGAGTTCGGCCAGCTGCCGCAGACCGTGGGCCGCGCCATCGAAAACCTGGGCACGGCCTGGTCGCTGTTCGTCGACCGCATCAACGAGGGCACCGGCGCATCGCGCCTGCTGGCCGGCGCCATCGAGGCGCTGGCGGGCAACCTGGAGACGGTGGCGGCCTGGGCCCTGCGCGCCGGCGCCGTGGTGGCGGCCGTGTTTGCCATCAAGGCCGTGCAAAGCGCGCGCGACTTTGCCGCGGCGGCGCTGTCCTCGGCGCGCGCGCTCGATGCCGTTGCCGCCTCGGGCAAAAGCGCCAGCGCCGCCATCAGCGCCGCGGCCGATGCCAAGCAGCGCTTTGCCAGCATTGCGCGTGGCATTGCCTACGTGGCCATTGCCGAGCAGGTGCTGCGCATCGCCTCGGCCTATGCAGAGCTGCGCCGCCAGCGTGAGCGGCAGGCCCAGGCTGAGCAACAAAACGCCAGGCTGCAGGAGCAACTGGCCCAAAGGCTGCGTGAAATCTCCGAATCCACCGGCGTGCTGGTGCAAAGCGCAGAGGAGTTTGAAGCGGCGCTGGCCTCTGGTTTGATTGTGGCCGACGAGGCCAGCGGCCAATGGCTCTCGGCCGCCCAGGCGCAAGAGCGGCTGGCCCAGGCCGCGCAAAAGACCACCGCCGAGCTGACGGCCCAGGCCGCCGTCGATATCGTGGGGCAGTTCGACAAGCTGACCCAGGCCGGCAAGGATGCGGCCCAGGCGCTGGGCGAGATCGGCCAGGCCGTGGACTGGGCCGACACCACGCAGATAGACGGCTACATCCGCGCGCTGTACGCCCTGGAGGCCGCAGGCCGCACCACGGCCGAGCAGACCGCCGCGGCCTGGCAGGCGGCCTTTGCCAAGATGAGCGGCGCGCAGCTGACCCAGGCGCTCGAAGGCGTCAAGCGCGCCTATGCCGAGCTGCGCATCGGGGCCGATCAGTTCGCACAATTCAACGAGGCCGTGCTGACCGAGAGCTTCAGGCGCCTGGGCCTGAGCGCCTCGCAGGCCATGGGCAGCGTGGGCCAGGCCGTGCAGGACGCCATGCAGGACATGGAGCGCATGGCCGAATCCATGCGCCTGGCAGGCGCCAGCGCCGATCAGCTCGGCCAGGCGCTGGAGCTGGCCTTTGGCCAGGCCATTGCCAAGGCCGACAGCCTGCAGGCCCTGGACGCATTGCAGGCCAAGCTGCAGGACATGGGCGCGGCGGGCAAGATCGGCGCCGAGGGAATCGCCCGCGTGCAGGCCGCGCTGGACAAGCAGCGCGCAGCCATCGAGGAGCAGTTGCCCGGCATCCAGAGCCTGGAGCAGGCCCTGAAACAATTGGGCGTCACCCCCGTCCGTGAGCTGCAAGAGCTGGCGCGGCGCGCGCGCGAGGCCTTTGAGGCCGTGAAGCAATCGGGCCAGGCTACGCCGCGCGAAATCAATGAAGCCTGGAAGAAGATGGCCGAAGCGGCCATTGAAGCCAACGGCGGCGTGGCCGACGCCGCGCTGAGAGCCCAGGCCGCGCAGCATGGCTTTGCCTTGCAGGCCGATGAGTCGGGCAAGGTCGTCATCAAGGCCATGCAGGGTGCTGCCCGCGCCACGCGGGAAGTGGGCCAAGCCTCGCGCGAGGCGGCCAAGCAAATGCAGCAGATGCAGGCCCCGGCCCAGGACGTGGAGCAGGCCGTCTACAACGCCATTGAGCGCCACAAGGAGGCTGGTAAGACCATCACCAGCGCCTGGCTATCGGCCAGCGCCGCGGCCAGCCAGTATGCGCAAGAGGCGGCGCGCCACGCCCACGAGATGGTCGGCGCCATGGAGGTGCCCGGCCGTGTGCTCATGTCCTGGGGGCAGCTCGACCAGTTGCAGGCCGAGCACCTGGCCAAGCTGGGGCGGGTGGCCGATGAGTATGTGCGTGCTATGCAGGCCATCGACGCGCAGCAGCAGGCGCTCTCGCGCAGCAACAGCTCGGCCGCGCAAGGGGTGGATGATCTGAGGCTGCGGCTGCTGGAGCTGGGCGGCACCGAGGCCGAGATCGCCCGCGAGCGCCACCGCCGCGACGAGCTGCGCATCGAGCGGGAGATCCAGCTGGCGCAACTGGAGCTGCAGCGCGCCCAGTTGCGCGGCGACGAGCAAGGCGCGCAGCGCCTGCAACAAGACATTGCGCATTTGCGCGAGCAAATCCAACTGCTGGACAAGATTCACGCCATTGAGGAGCGCAACCGCAAGGCCCGCGCGCGTGAAGAGGCCCGGCGCGGCGGCCAGGCCGGCGGCGGCGCAGGCAGCGGCGCAGGCGGCCTGCCGCCGCCCGCGCCCGCGCCAGCGCCCCAGCTCCAGCCAGCCCCGCCCGTCAACATTACCCTGCACGCCCACGGCATCACCGATCCCGTGCGCCTGGCCAAGGCGATTGAGCCGGAATTGGCCCGGCTGACAAGGCTGGCCCGCTAAGCTGCCCATCAGCCGCCCATCTTCTGACACCCGTCAAAAGACCCGCCCCAATAAACCCGGCACAGTGCCCCCACTGGCCGGGTTTTGTTTTGCCCATTTTGCAAAACGCTTTAATCAACGTTCGCGGCCAGTACCCAGCACACTGCCGCCATGCCATCCGTCCAACGCTATCTCTCCGGCCACAACAACGCCGCCCGCAGCGCCGCATTGAGCGCCTCCAGCGTGCGCGCCAGCCAGGCCATTGAGCGCGTGCGGGCGCAGCGCACGGGCGGCGGGCGCGTGCGGCTGTCAGGGGCCTACAGCGGCCATGCGGCCGCGCAGGTGGAGATTGAGCTGCGCGCCGCCGGCGGCGTGCCGCGCGCCTCGCGGCCGCAGTTTGCCGGCGTGGGCAATGGGCAGCTGTCGGTGCTGGGCGTGGATGCGGCCGCGCCGCTGCAGGCGTTGACGCTGACGCTGGTCGATCTGGGCGTTCCCACCGAGCATGCGCAGCTGGCGCTGCGCGAGGTGCAGATCCGCGCCCGCGCCCCGGGCGCGGCGGGCAATCAGATCCGCATCACGGTGCAGCCGCAGCTGCAGCGCGCGGCCACCGATTGGGCGCTGCTGGCCGATTGGCCCGCAGGCAGCGCCCTGCAGCAGGGCGCGCAATGGGATTGGGGCGGCCTGCCGTTGTCGGCCCAGGGGCAACTCGATGAGCGCAGCGGCCGCATCCAGGTCGGTCACGACCCGCAGGTGTATCGCCCGTACCGTGTTTACAAGGATGGGGCCTGGCAGTTTGGGATCACGCCCGCGCCCGAGCGACCGCTGCCGGCGGGCGCGCCGGTCTGGCGCGTGAGCGGCGGGTATGTGGTGACGGTCACCGATGGCCAGGCGGTGGAGACCTACGGCGACACGGCCGCCGGGCAGCCGGCGCTGGTGACGCTGTATGAGCTGCTCTCCGCGCTGGCCGGCT
Source organism: Vandammella animalimorsus (assembly GCF_002288875.1). Taxonomy (NCBI): domain Bacteria; kingdom Pseudomonadati; phylum Pseudomonadota; class Betaproteobacteria; order Burkholderiales; family Comamonadaceae; genus Vandammella; species Vandammella animalimorsus. Next base: position 100,773 of record NZ_NTBH01000006.1, read on the forward strand.
CTGCCCTGGTGGAGGTGGCCGGCGTGGTGGCCGCCGAGCGCGCCCTGGGCGGGCAGGCGGCGCTGGACGTGCCGCTGCGCACGCAAGCCTGGCTGCATGGCACCAGCGGCAAGGTGGCATTGCAAGACGTGGCCGTGCCGCCAGCCGCGCCCACGCAGCAGCTGACTGTGCGTTGCATCAATGCCGATGTGGTCGGGCAGGAGCGCTGGAGCGTGCAGGGCGCGGTCTCCGGCGCGCTGCCCGTGGCCGTGACCGGCCAGCGCTACCAGAGCGCGGCGGCTGATTTTTTGATCCCGGCCATTGCGCCTGCTGTCCAGGGCAGCGGCGAGGTGGGGTTTGTTTACACGCCCACGGGGCGCAGCGATGACGAGGGCCTGCCCAGCGTGTGCCTGCGCCCGTTGCGCCTGGGGGCCAATGCGCGGCCGCTGACGGTGACGTTTCGGTATTCCAAACGCCCGCCGGCCGAGTGTTCGTGCAGCGACATGCCCGCGCCGCGGCTGTCGCCAGCCTGTCTGGGGATTGGAGAGGATATGGACATTGAGGACGTGGAGTTCATGAGCCGCATCAAGGCGGTCTACGCCTGGCGCGAGGCGTTCATTCGGGGCAACACCGACATACAACTGGCGGGCATGACGCCCGGCACGCCGGAAATCCCCGGCACCCCCGGCACGCCGCCTGTCACGCGCTGGCGGTTTACCGTGCAGTACGGGGGCAATGTGATGCAGGGTGGCTCCACCACCTGGCAGTCGGCGCGCGCCGTGTCGCAGCAGCTCTACGATGATGAGTCTGAGGCGCGGACGGCGCTGGATGCCGCCAAAAACGCAGGCCCATTGCCGGCAGGTACGGCCCTGGGGCCCATCACCCGTGGCGGCGTGGCGCTGGACCTGCAATCGATTTCTGGTGGATTCAGTTTTTCGAAGGTGGATGGGCCATTGCCGGTGGATATCCATGCCTCAGGCGCCGGCTCTGTTGTCACCGGGGGCACGCCTGGTACGCCGACCATCCCGGCGCAACCGGGCAAGGCCGTGCCGCTGAGCTACCGCGCCTATGTGATTGATCTGGATTGGATGGAGTCGGCCATCCCCATCCTGGTGGGGTGCCTGTCCCGCGTGTACGACAAGCCGGCTGCGCGGCAAGCGTGGGATGCTCTGTGGGAGGAGGTCAAGACAGACCTGGGCCACCTGCAGGCTGCGCGCAACGACCTGGAGACCGCGGCGCACGCGCACGCGCGCTATCTGGATCGCTACAAATCGACGGTGGACAACATCCTGCTCTCGGTGGGCATCCTCCCAAAATCTGAGGCCAGCAGCACAGACGCGGGCAGCTGCTGGACCGACCACGGTGGCACCCATTGGTGGGTGGACACCGATGGCAACTACCTGCCCGCATTCACCAATCACGCTTACATCAGCGCCAAGCGCGATGCCGATGGCAAGGTGTACTCAACCAAAGAATTCGGCTTCGGCCTGCTGGTGGCCTGCCCGGATCGCCTCAAAGAGGGCGATCAGATCACCGTGCGCATCCACAGCGTGGATGGCCACCGGCCCTACCAGGTGGGCGACGAGGCTGTGATCTCCACCGTGGCCGCAGGCCCGGCCTGGCTCTCTGGCGGCGTGGATGGCACAGATGCGCTGATCTGGCGCGTGGCCGGCAGCGTCAGCGGCGCGCTGCCCGATTACATCGTGCCTACCGATGGCGCGGCCGCGCCCGTCTATCACCAGGCGGGCGCGCGCCTGCAAATGGCCCTGGGCGGCATCCCGTTCGCTCTGGGCGATACGTTCAGCCTGGCCATCGAGGCCGGGCAGTGGCGCTGGCGGCGCGATGCCGAGGCCTGGTCGGCCCTGGCGGACATCCCCGCCAGCGGGCAGGCGCCGCTGGCCGATGGGCTGCAGGTGCATTTTGATTCGGGCGCGGCGCCCTCGTTTGCCGATGGCGACACATATATGTTTACCGCGCACCAGCCCTGGGCCGTGGGCCACGTGCGCGATGCGCACGAAAGCGCCTGGGGCTGGGCGGGCGCGGCGGCCACGCTGGAGATCGACCTGGGCGCGCCCACGCCGGTTGCGGCCCTGGCCCTGGCGCGCTACCACCTGCCCGCCGGAGCGCAGGTGCGCATCGCCATCGATGGCGCAGCGCCCCAGCTGCTGGACACCAGCGGCCCTGTGTCCGTGCTGCTGCTGGCCGCGCCCGTGCAGGCCAGGCGCCTGCTCATCAGCATCAGCGGTGCCGAGGGCGGGCACATCGGCTGGGTGTGGGCTGGCCTGCCCCTGGCCACCGACCACCACGCAAGCCAGTGCCAGCGAGTGCGGCGCTGGGCCGTGGGGCGCGGCAGCGGCATCAACCCGGCCAGCCTGTACGCCGGCGCGGGCGATGGCTGGCGCCTGGCCTGGTCGCCCGGCGACGCGGCCGCCTCGCGCCTGCTGCAGGCCGACCTGCAGCGGCTGCTGCCGCTGCTCGATTGGGCGCAGCAGCAGGATGAGCCGCTGATCCTAGTGCCGCACCACCGCCACCCGCAGGACGCTAGTTTGGTGCGCCTGGGCGCAGACGCCTTGGAGATCACCGACCAGCACGCCTGGCAGCCAGACGATGCGCAGCACCGGCTGCTCTCGGCCACGCTGGATTTGGAGCCTGTCTACGCATGATCTGCTGGCTGGACGTGGACGGCGGCGCCGATGGGCACCGCATCAGCCTGGTGCCGCCGCGCGGCGCGCCGGCCGGCGGCGCGCGCGTGCTGCCGCTGCTGGCGGGCATCTCGGCCATTGAGCGGCCGCTGTCCATCCCCGGCATCGCCGCAGCACCCACCAGCCACCTGGACGCGGCCCTGGCCAATGCCGGCGGCGCCATCACGCGGCTGTGGGGCCAGCGCCCGCCGCTGCGGCGCGCGGCGCGCATCATGGGCCGCGCCGGGCCCATCTGGCAGGGCGTGGTCACCGCGCTGGAGCTGGGCCAGCAGGCCCGCATCACGCTGGAGGCCGGGTTGGATCGCCCCCTGTCGGACAACCTGCCGCTGCGCACCAGCGCCGTCTGGGGTGGCTGGCGCGACGTGCGCGTGCTGCCCTGGGCCTGGGGCCGCGTGACGCTGGCCCCCATCCAATACAGCGACGACCAGCGCGTGTACCTGCTGGCCGACCACCCCATCGAGGGCGTGGACGAAGTCAAGCGCGACGATGTGGCCACGCAGGCCTGGGAGTGGCGCAACGCGCTGGACAGCACCGGCCATGCCGTGGCCCTGCTGGAGCTGGCCGAGCCCCTGGCCGAGGGCGAGCGCCTGGCCGTGACCCTGCGCGGGCGCATGCACCCGGAGACGGGCCGGCTGCTGCAAACCCCGGCCGAGATCGTGCACGACGTGCTGGCCCGCCTGGCCGGCGCGCCCGTGGCCTGGGCCGAGCTGGACGATTGGCGCGCCCAGACCAGCGATTGGCGCTTGGGCGGCGTGTTGGCCGACAACAGCATCACGGTGCGCGCCGCTGTGGATCAGATCATCCAAAGCGCCGGCGGCGCCTGGTCGCCGGCCATGCCCGGCATTGCCACCACCTGGCCGCCGCTGCCCGATGCGGCCGCGCCAGCGCACCCCGTGGGCCTGCGCAATGTGCGCGAGGTGCAGGCCAGCGCCGAGGCCGGCGGCATCGTCACCGTGCTGCGCGTGCTCTACGACTGGGACCACGCCGCAGGCCGCTATCTGCGCGCCGTGCAGCTGCGCGCGCCCGATGCCGCCCGCGAGTTTGGCGAGCTGGAAATGGACTGGCCCGCCCCCTGGCTGCGCAGCCCGCGCCAGGCCCAGGCCCTGGGCGCGCGCATGCTCGCCTGGCTGGCCCGGCCGCGCTGGCGCGTGAGTTGGCAGCAGGATTTTGCGGACATCGCCACCGGCGCCTGGGTGGACATCGATCACCCGCTCGCGCCCATCAGCGGCCGCCAACGCCTGGTGCATGCGCAGCTGGATTTGCAGCAAGCCAGCCTGGCCTGCAGCGTCATCGCGCCCGTGGGCGATGCGCCTGAGATCGAGATCGTGCGCCTGTCCAGCGCCTTCGAGCCCGTGATTCAGCCGGGCATCACCGTGGAGGTGGCCGAGGGCGAGATCATCTTCACCGCGCGCGACGAACACGGCCGCGTACTGGCCGGCGCGCGCATCACCCTCAACGGCCAGGCCACGCGCATTGCCGACACCGGCGGGCGCGCGTCGTTCCCTGTGGCGCGTGGCCGGCACGTGCTGCTGATCGAGGCCGATGGCTACCCGGCCACCGAGGCCGTGGTCGTTGTGTGAGGAGGCAGTGATGGATCAGGGCAGGAGACGATTCTTTCCATCCCGGCGCGTGCAGACCGTGCCCGGCCGCAGCGTGGAGATAGAGATGCAGCTGCGCCCCGGCGCCGCCGCGCCCGAGCCTGTGACCCTGCCACCGGCGCCGCCAGAGCCACCGCCGCCGGCAGGCGGCTGCGTCTGTGACGTGCAAGGCGTGGCCTGGCTGGTGCATCCCGAGTCGATTGGGGACTGGTGGGCCGTCATGGACACATTCGATTCGATCGGGCGTGTGACCCATTTGACGGCCCAGGTCTCGCCCTATGGCATGACCCGACACCTGGTGGGCGTGATTGAGGGCGTGACGCTGTGCGATGCCAGCTGGGAGTTCGAGTGGGAGCTGCCGCCGCCGCTGCCGGCCTGGGGCCCCTATGACGACGCGTGGCTGGGCCACGAGACCACTGTGCGCGGCAACATCATCGATGTGCAGCTGCATGGGCTGGCATCGCCCAATGCCGACCGAGAGGTGCTCGATGCATGGCGCGCGCGGTTGATCGCCCGCGCCTATTGCGGCGGCGAGCAGGTGGGCGAGCTGCACATGACGGCGGTGCTGGGCGAGGGGGTATGACAGTGGGCCTGGCCAGCATCGACGTCCACGTGCTGCACCTGCCAGGCGAGCGCGCCGACTGGGCCGCCGAGCTGCGCGCCGATCTGGATGCCCAGGACGGCCTGGTGCAGCACTGGCTGCCCGGCCGCATTGGCGCCCAGGGCGCAGCCGCCTGCGAGGGGTTTGCGCGCGGCAGCGCACGTTACGTGGGCAACGCTGACCCCGACGACCGTATCCTGCCCGGCGTCTATCAGCGCCTGGCCCAGCTGCTTGATGAGGACCCGGCCGTGCCGTTTGTTTGGGCCGGCGAGCGATGCGTGGACGCGCAATTGCAGCCCATGTCGCCGCCGCCCTATGCGCTGCACCCGGCCGAGCAGCCGCAGGACTACTGCCCGCGCCGCCACGCCAGCGGCGCGCTGCATGTGCATGGCGTCGTGCTCTACCGCCGCGCCATGCTGCAGGCCGTGCTGCCGCACATCCCGCCCCAAGGGCGCTACGTCAACTGGCACGTCAGCCTGCTGCTGGCGCGCATGGCGCGCGAGCAGGGAATGCGCGCGCCGCAGTACCTGCCCATGCTGGGCCGCCTGTGGCGCCAGCATGGGGCCAACAGCCACCGCCTGCCGCCCAGCCAGGCCGACCAGGCGCAGCTGCAGGCCATCCGCAGAGATTTTTGGTTACCGCTCAACCCGACGCGCGGCGGCAGCCGCCGTGCATCGCAAGGCCGCCAGGGCAGCGACTGCCCAAGCTGCCAGATGGGGAGGGCATAAAAAAAGACGGGCGACTGAACTGGTGCTCGCAACACCAGCGCAGCCCCCGATCCGCTGACCAAGGCAGCAAATCAGGCAAGGCCCGCCACACTCGCGAGTGCGGGGCGAGCCTATCACGGGTTTTACAGCCCGCGAAAAGGATTTGCACACCATGCAACAAGATCAGAGTACGCAGGAGATTCGCTGCGGCCAATGCCGCAAAAAGCTCGGTGAGGGCTACTACGTCTGCCTGGCCATCAAATGCCAGCGATGCAAGACACTCAACCATTTGAGGGCATCGACCCCAGTACCGCACGCCTGCGAGCGTCCAACCATCCCAAGAAAGGACGCATATGGCGACGTTAAAAAATCCATCCACAACTCCTGATGCCGAGCGCGTTGCGCGCTCTGTGTTGCGGTATTTCGGGGGTAAGTGGGCGATTGCCCCCTGGGTGATCGCCCACCTGCCCGCGCATCGCATTTACGTGGAGCCATTCGGGGGCGCTGCCGGCGTGCTGCTGCGCAAGCCGCGCTCGCGCATTGAGGTCTACAACGACCTCGATGAGGAGATCGTTGGGCTGTTCAGGGTGCTGCAAGACCCTCGGCAATGCCAGCGCCTGATCCGCCTGCTGCGGCGCACGCCCTATGCACGCTGCGAGTTCGAGCGCGCGTTTGTGTCCAGCAGCGACCCGCTGATTCGGGCGCAGCGCGCCATCGTGCGGGCCTACCAGTCGTTCCACCACGAGGCCCTGTTCAACCCGCGCAAGACCACGTTTGCTGACGCGCGCCACCGCAGTGGCAATCACTGCAAGGCGCACGAGTGGGCCAGCTACCCGCGCCACCTGGTGCAGGTCTGCCGCAGGCTGCAGGGCGTGGTCATCGAGCGGCGTGATGCGCTGGAGGTGATCCGGGCGCAAGACACGGCGGAGACGCTGTTTTTTGTGGACCCGCCCTACCTGCCCAGCACGCGCAGCAAGGCCGGCTATCGGCACGAGATGGACGAGGCGCAGCACGTGCAGCTGCTCGAGCGCCTGCGCACCATCCAGGGCCGAGCTGTCGTGGCGGGCTACCCCAGCGAGCTCTATGACGACCTGCTCAGCAGCTGGCAGCGCGTGCAGCGCCCGCACCGCGCCGCCGGCAGTGCCAGGGCACGCACCGAGGTGCTGTGGATCAGCCCAGTCAAGCGGTAATGGTCAGTGTCCGACACACCTGTCGGACACCTCCAAAAGCGCTTGGATTCGGGCGCAAACAGAGCGTCAATGCGTCCATCGCAATAAACCATGGAGATGTGTGATGCCCCGCAAGCCCAAACCAGCGCAGGCAAATTTGACAAAGCCCAGATACGTGCTCACAACCAATGGGCCTGTGCTTAAGCGCCCTGGTCGCAACATGACGATGCGGCAGATGCGGGACTGGGCCATTGCCAACGCGATCGCGGAGGTGGATCTGCAGCAACTGGCCAGGCAGCAAGCTGCCGCCTGAGGCGTATTCGCCGCCAAAAACAAACCGGCCCAAGCGGCCGGTTTCGTTCGTCGTGACTGTGGCAGTTGCGCACAATGTAATTTTGTTGCACCTACTGCAACTCGACGCAGCGCCATTTATCGCGCACATCCCCGCGCATTTATCGCGCGCCGCTTCAGCATTGACCAGATTCTGGGCGCTGATGGCACTCATGCCCAGCAGCGCAACGATGACCAACAGCGCCGTGCCGGAGAACTGCCGCGAGGCAATGGCCAGCAAGCACAGCGCCGCCAGCGCGCCTGCCGCCATGGCCACTGGGCGCGTGCCCAGGCGCATGGCCAGGCTGGCTGTGCCCAGCGAGCCCAGGATGGCGCCGATGTTGAGCGTGAACATCATCTGCAGCGCGCCATTGAATGGCATGTCGAACTCGCGCATCAGCTGCGTCAGCCAGACGGTGATGCCGTACCAGGTGAGCAAATCGGCCAACGTGGCCAAAGTTCCCAGCGCCAGCACTGCCAAGCTGGCCCCGCCCAGAATGCGGCGCCAGGGTTGGGCTTGGGCTGGCTGCTGTGTCGGCTGCTGCGCGCCCCCGGCCTGCGGCGTGGGCTGCAGGCGCTCGGCCCGCGCCAGCAAAGGCACGAGCGCCAACAGCACCAGCAAGCCCAGTGCGCCGCCGGCCAGGAACAGCGGACGCCAACCCCAGTGGGCGACGATGGGCATGGCCGCCAGCGAGGCGGCCATGCCGCCCAACGCAATGCCCGACATGACGATGCTGATCGTCAAGGCGCTGTGCTTCGGCAAACTGTGCGCGCGCGCCAGCGCCAGACCGGCAGGCAGCACCACGCCCAGGCCCAGGCCGGCCAGCAAGCGCAGCGCCCCCAGTTGCCAAGCATTGCCGGCCCAGGCCGCCAGGGCCGTGGTCAGCGTAAAGCCGATGAAGCCCAGTGTGATGATGCGCCTCTGGCCCAGCGCCTGGTTCAGGCGGCCGGCGCACACGCCGCCCAGCAGCATACCCACGAACACCATGCTGCCAACTTGCCCGGCCAGGGCCTTGTCCATGCCCATGGACGCATCGGCCAGCAGCGCGGGGATGGCATTGCTGTAAATCAGCAGATCAAAGCCCTCCACCATCATGATGGCGCAGCACAGCGCCACGATCCACCAGCGGGTCGCCGGGCTACCGGGCTCCAGGCCTGGCACAACTTGCGCCCGCGTCGTCAAAATCTCCATGTCAAAAACCATTCATCACAAAAAAGGCGCAAGGCTTTGCCAGCGAAAAGCCTGTGCGTCCGGGAAAGTCCGCGTGCTTCAAAAAACAGCTGTCTTTGCAAGCCGGGACGTTGCATTCATCGTGGTGTGCTGGCCGTGGCCGAGCGCCTGCCCATGCCATTCAATTCACTGGATGGCCCGGCAGGCGGCGAGCAATTTCCTGCACCAACTGCCGCGCCAGCACGCGCTTGCTGGCTGTCGGCAGGCGCTGGTGGCCGTGTTCGTCGAACAGGGTGATAGTGTTGTCGTCCTGACCAAAAGTATTGGGGCCAATGTTGCCCACCAGCAGGGGCACGCCCTTGCGCTGGCGCTTGGCGCTGGCGTGGGCCAGCAGGTCTTCGCTCTCGGCGGCAAAGCCCACGCAGTACAACAGGCCCTGGCGCGCGCGGTCGCTGCGCGCGATGCTGGCGAGGATGTCCGGGTTCTCGGTGAACTGCAGCGCCGGCATGGCGCCATCGGCGCGCTTCTTGATCTTCTGCTCGGCCACCTCGGCAGGCCGCCAATCGGCCACAGCCGCCGTGGCGATGAACACATCGGCCGTTTGCGCCTGGGCAGTGGCGGCATCGAGCATTTGCCGCGCCGATTGCACGTCGATGCGCGAGACGCCATGGGGCGTCTGAAGCGCCACCGGGCCGCTGACCAGCGTCACCTGCGCGCCGGCCTCCCAAGCGGCCTGGGCGATGGCGTAGCCCATCTTGCCGCTGGAGCGGTTGGTCAGGCCGCGCACCGGATCAATGGCCTCAAAAGTTGGCCCAGCCGTAACCAGCACGCGCCGGCCTGCCAGCGCCTTGGGGGTGAAATGGGCCGCAAGCTCCTGCAGCAGCTGCCAAGGCTCCAGCATCCGGCCGTCGCCGTACTCACCGCAGGCCTGCTCGCCATGGCCCACGCCCAGCAGCAGTGCGCCATCCTGGGCGATCTGCGCCAAGTTGCGCTGGGTGCTGGGGTGCAGCCACATCTCTCGGTTCATCGCCGGGGCCACCAGCAGCGGCACCCGCTCGATCGGGCGCGCCAGGCACATCAGGCTGAGCAATTCATCGGCGCGGCCCTGCGCCAGGCGGGCGATGAAATCGGCGCTGCACGGCGCCAGCAGCATGGCATCGGCTTCGCGGCTGAGGTTGATGTGCGCCATGTTGTTGGGCTGGCGCGCATCCCACTGCGAGCAATACACCGCCCGGCCCGAGAGTGCCTGCATGGTCACGGGGGTGATGAACTCACAGGCGGCCTCGGTCATGACCACCTGCACGCTGGCCCCGGCTTTGATGAGCAAGCGGCACAACTCGGCGGCCTTGTAGCAAGCCACCCCGCCCGTCAGGCCCAGGAGCAGGTGTTTGCCGTGCAGCGGCAATTCGTGCGTCGGCGCGGCAGGGTCGGGCAAGGCTGGAGCAGCTGTGGTCATGGCAAGGCAGATGAGAGAAATGGCACAAGCGCCGCATTTTGCCGCCGATGGGACGGCAGATGGTGCTACGCTGGCGGTTTTTGCCGCGATTGTGCCTATGCGTCAAATCATCATGGACACCGAAACCACCGGCCTGTCGGTGGCCGAGGGCGACCGGGTCATCGAACTGGCCTGCGTGGAACTGCAAAACCGCCAGCTCACCGGGCGGCATCTGCACTATTACTTCAAGGTCGATCGCGACAGCCACCCCGATGCGCTGCGCGTGCACGGCATCACGCGCGAATTCCTCAGCGACAAGCCGCGCTTTGACGAATGCGTCGAGCAGTTCCTGGACTTCGTGCGAGATGCGGAAATCATCATCCACAACGCTGCGTTTGACGTGGGCTTTCTGGACAACGAGCTCAAACTGCTGGGCAGGCCTGCGCTGAGCACTTACGTCAGCGCCATCACCGACAGCCTGCTGCTGGCGCGCGAAGCCTTCCCCGGCAAGCGCAATTCGCTCGATGCGCTGTGCGACCGCTTCGAGATCGACAAATCCAACCGCACGCTGCACGGCGCGCTGCTCGATTCGGAGCTGCTGGCCCAGGTTTACCTGCACCTCACGCGCGGGCAGAACGCGCTGCTGACCGAGGACGCCGTGCAAGAGCAGGACAGCCCGGAGCAAGACAACCAGGTGCGCGTGGATTTCAGCCAGTTGCAGCTGTTGGTGCTCAACGCCAGCGAGCGCGAGCTGGCCGAGCACGAGGCCGTGCTGCAAGGCATCGACAAGGACAGCGACGGCAAGACTGTGTGGCGCCAAGCCCAAGCGCCCGCGCCTTGAGGCTTTCTTGCCAGCGCAGCGCCGCGGGCATCAGCGCCCGGCCAGGCGCTCGGGCATCAGCTCCTGCAGGATGGTCGTGGAGATTTCCTCGATGGATTTGGTCGTGGTCGAAAGCCAGGCCACGCCGGCGCGGCGCATCATGCTCTCGGCCTCGCTGACTTCCATGCGGCAATTGGCCAGGCTGGCATAGCGCGAGCCTGGGCGGCGCTCGTTGCGGATCTCGCTCAGGCGCTCGGGCTGGATGGTCAGGCCAAAGAGCTTCTTCTTCAGCGGCACCAGCGCCGGCGGCAGTTGCTGGCGCTCGAAATCCTCCGGGATCAGCGGGTAGTTGGCCACCTTCAGCCCGTACTGCATGGCCAGGTACAGGCTGGTGGGCGTTTTGCCGCTGCGGCTGACGCCCACCAGGATCACGTCAGCGCTTTGCAAGTCCATGTTGGACTGGCCATCGTCGTGCGCCAGCGTGTAGTTGATGGCCTCCATGCGGTCGGAGTATTCCTTGCTCTTGCTGATGTCGGTAAAGCGCCCTACGCGGTGGTGCGACTTGGCGCCCAGCTCATCTTCGAGCGGCTGCACGAAGCTGCCGAACATGTCCATCACCATGCCCTTGCAGTGCTGCGCGAACACCGCCTGCACGTCGGGGTTGACCAGCGTCGTGAAGACGATGGGCTTTTTGTTCTCCAACTCCAGGCTGTGGTTGATCTGCCGGATGGCCTGGTGGGCCTTGTCCACCGTATCGACGAACGGCAGGCGCTGCTTGCGCACATTCAGGTCGAACTGCGCCAGGATGGCATTGCCAAAGGCCTCGGCAGTAATGCCTGTGCCATCGGAGACGAAATAAGCAGTGCGGTTGGGCATGGTCACGCGTGCAAGTCACAAAGACACAAAGAAAGCGCGATCATAGAGCGTGTTATGCACTTTGCGCCCCCGCGCAAAGTGCATAACACGCTCTAGTTGCGCCGCACACCACGCCCGGCGACTGAGCCATCGCCGCTCCGGGCAGCGCTGGCGGCGACTGTCAATCACGCAGCTCGCGGCGCAGGATCTTGCCCACCGGGGTCTTGGGCAAAGAATCGCGGAACTCCACGTGCTTGGGGCGCTTGTAGTTGGTGAGGTTGTGCTTGGCGTAGTCGCGCACAGCCTCCTCGCTCAGGCCCGGCTCGCGCTTGACGATGACCAGCTTGATGGCCTCGCCGGTCTTCTCGTCCGGCACGCCAACCACGGCGCACTCGAGCACGCCGGGCATCATGGCGATCACGTCCTCGACCTCGTTGGGGAAGACGTTGAAGCCGCTGACCAGCACCATGTCCTTCTTGCGATCGACGATGCGCACATAGCCCTGCTCGTTCATGACGCCGATGTCGCCAGAGCGAAAGAACCCATCGGCAGTCATGACCTTGGCGGTTTCATCCGGGCGCTGCCAATAGCCCTGCATGACCTGCGGGCCCTTGATGGCGATCTCGCCGGGCGTGCCCAGCGGCACTTCGTTGCCCTCGTCGTCCAGGCACTTGATCTCGGTGCTGGGCAGCGGCAGGCCGATGGTGCCGTTGAACTCGCGGTTCGTCACCGGGTTGCAGGTGGCGCAGGGGCTGGTCTCCGACAGGCCATAGCCCTCGCAGATCGGGCTGCCGGTCTTCTCCAGCCAGAGCTTGGCCACCGCGCCCTGCACAGCCATGCCGCCGCCCAGGGACATCTTCAGATTGCTCCAGTCCACGGTGTTGAAGTTCGGGTGGTGCAACAGGCCATTGAACAAGGTGTTGACGGCCGGGAAGGAATGGAAAGTGTGCTTGGCCAGCTCCTTGAGCACGCTGTCCAGATCGCGCGGGTTGGGCAGCAGGATGTTCTTCGAGCCGTTGCGCAGGCCCAGCATCATGTTCACCGTGAAGGCGAAGATGTGGTAGAGCGGCAGCGCGCACACCAAGGTGGGTTGCTGCTCCTTGGGGATCAGCCCCATGACCGGCTCGTTCCAGACGGCCGATTGCAGAATGTTGGCGATGATGTTGCGGTGCGTGAGCACGGCGCCCTTGCTCACACCAGTGGTGCCGCCGGTGTACTGCAGCACGGCGATGTCGCTGGACTGCACGGCCACCGGCGCCAGCGTGCGGCCCTGACCAATTCTCAACGCCTCGTTGAAGCGCACCGCACCGGGCAAATCGAAAGCCGGCACCAGCTTTTTGACGTTGCGCACCACGTAATTGACCAGCGCACCCTTGAGCAGGCCCAGGTTGTCGCCCATGCTGGTGAGCACGATGTGCTTGACGGGCGTCTTGGCCAGACACTGCTGCAGGGTCTGCGCGAAGTTTTCGATGATGACAATGGCCGTCGCGCCCGAGTCATTGAGCTGATGCTCCAGCTCGCGCGCCGTGTACAGCGGGTTGACGTTGACCAGCACCAGCCCGGCGCGCAGCACGCCGATCACTGCCACCGGGTACTGCACCACGTTGGGCATCATCACCGCCACGCGGTCGCCCTTTTTCAGCCCCAGTCCCTGCAAGTAGGCGGCAAAGGCCGCGCTCTGGGCGTCGATCTCGCCAAAGCTGAACTCCTTGCCCATGTAGCTGTAGCAGGCCTTGTCGCGAAAGGCCTGCATGCTCTCGTCGATGAGTTGGTTGAGCGACTGATACTGATCCGGGTCGATTTCGGCGGGTACGCCAGGGGGGTAGGCATCCAACCAAGGGCGCTGCTGCTGGTTCATTGCTGTGACTCCTTTCATCATTGTTGTGGCTGCGCTCCCTGCGCCCTGCGCCGCAAGGCGGGGAAACACGGCAAATCATAGCCAGAGGGCCATGCCTGCATGGAGCACCAACAGTCCGGGCAGCATTTGCCGCTACCATCGGTGGCCCATGCGTTTGCGATCCAAAGTATTGTCATGTCTTCCACGTCCCGCACCACCTCCGTGTTTCCCCTTGGCGACAAGCTGAGCGCACGCCTGGCGCGCGCCATTGCGCTGGGCCTGGGCTGCGGGCGCATCCCCGTCTCGCCGGGCACCATGGGCACGCTGGCAGCCTGGTTGAGTTATGCGCTGCTGCTCGCGCGCGCGCCCGATGCCCTGCTGGCCTGGTTCTTCGTGGCGGCCCTGCTGATCGGCTGGTGGGCCTGCGAGCGCACCGCCCGCATGCTCGGCAGCGAGGACCCAGGCTGCATCGTCTGGGACGAAATCCTGGCCTTCTGGCTGGTGCTCTGGGTGCTGGGCCCCAGCAGCTTCTGGCTGCAACTGCTGGCCTTCGGGCTGTTTCGCTTCTTCGACATCGTCAAGCCCCAGCCCGTGCGCTGGGCCGATCGCGCATTCAAGGGCCACGGCTGGCGCGGCGCCTGGGGCATTCTGTGGGACGACCTGGTCGCCGCCTTCTGCACCCTGCTGTTGCTGGCGCTGGGCGTGCACTGGTTTTGACCCCTGACCCAAGCCCGATACACCACCATGAGCGCCACCGACGACCCCATCTGGCACGCACAACTGCAGGCCCTGGCCGAGCACCTGCTGCGCAGCGGCCGCATGCTGGTCACAGCCGAGAGCTGCACCGGTGGCCTGCTGGCCGCGGCCTGTACCGAGCTGCCAGGCTCCAGCCGCTGGTTCGAGCGCGGCCTGGTGACCTACTCCAACGTCGCCAAGCAGCAACTGTTGGGCGTGCCCGCAGCCTTGATCGAGCGCGAAGGCGCAGTCAGCCAGGCCGTCGCCCTGGCCATGGCGCACGGCGCGCTGGCCCATACCCCGGCGCAGCTGAGCGTGGCCATCACCGGCATTGCCGGCCCCGATGGCGGCAGCCCCGCCAAGCCCGTGGGCACAGTCTGGTTCGCCTGGGGCAACGGCCAGACCTTGCAGGCCCAGCGCTGCCAGTTCGAAGGCGACCGCACCGCCATCCGCCAGGCCGCCATGCGCCACGCCCTGGCGCGGCTGCTGGAGTTCTGAGAGCCTGTTCAAAATCTTTGCACGGCGGTCAAGAGAGCGGATTTGGGCGCTCTGCTTCGTTGCAAAGCCTCGCCATAGCCCCAGCTATGGCTGCGTTTTGCGCCTTGCAGCCCACCCCAAACCGCTTCTTGCCCACTCGCGCCGAGATTTTGAACAGGCTCTGAAAGCCCGCGCAAAAGCACAGGTTCACGCCACGCCTGCCATGCAAAAAGGGCCCGCATCGGGCCCTTTGCTGGTTGTGCGCCGCGCGCCGCAAAGCGCGCGTCCAAACTTGCTGACGTCAGGGTTTGATGGCGATCTTCAGCACGCCGTCGCGCTGGTGCATGAACAGATCGTAAGCCTCGGCGATGTCTTCGAGCTTGCGCGTGTGCGTCACCAGCGGGCTGAGATCCACGCGGCCCGATTCGATCACCGCCATCAGGCGGCGCATGCGTTCCTTGCCGCCAGGGCACAGTGCGGTGTTGATCTTGTGGTCGCCCAGACCGGCGCCGAATGGCCCCAGCGGAATGCGCAGGTCTTCGGAGTACACGCCCAGGCTGGAGAGCGTGCCGCCGGGCTTGAGCATGCGCAGCGCCTGCTCGAAGGTGGTTTGCAGGCCCAGCGCCTCGATGGCCGAATCCACGCCGCGCCCGCCGGTGAGCTTGAGCACCTCGTCCACCACGTCGAGCTTGCGGAAGTTCAGCGTCACGTCCGCGCCCATGCGCTTGGCCACGGCCAGGCGCTCGTCGTTGCCGTCGATGGCGATGATGGTCGTGGCGCCCTTCAGGCGCGCGCCAGCGGTGGCGCACAGGCCAATGGGGCCCTGGGCGATCACGGCCACGGTATCGCCAATGCGGATGTTGGCGTTTTCGGCGCCAACGAAGCCGGTGGACATGATGTCCGGGCACATCAGCACCTGCTCGTCGCTCAGGCCGTCGGGCACGGGCGCGAGGTTGCCCTCGGCATCGGGCACCAGCACGTATTCGGCTTGGGTGCCGTCGATCAAATTGCCAAAGCGCCAGCCGGCGGTGAGCTTGTAGCCGTGGCAGCCGCAGCGGCCGCTGGCTGCAAGATAGCTGCCATCCTGCGAGGGCACGCCATCCTGCGCGGCGTAGGAGTTGAAGTTCGGGCAGATGGCGCCGGCAATGACGCGCTGGCCTTCGCGGTAGCCCTTGACGGCGCTGCCGAGCTTTTCGATCACGCCCACCGGCTCATGGCCAACGGTCAGGCCCTTCTCGACCGGGTATTCGCCCTTGAGGATGTGCACATCCGTGCCGCAGATGGTGGTGGTCGTGATGCGGATCAGGGCATCGTTGGGGCCCACGTCCGGGATGGGTTTGTCGACCACTTCGATGCGCCCGGGCTCGACGAACACGGCGGCTTTCATCATGGCTGGCATGGCATGACCTTTCTGTCAAAAAAACAAGGCAACACGGGCCGCGCCACGGCAGCGCGGCCCGCCAGAGGAAAGGTTCATTATGGGCAGCCGCAGGCTGCGCCAGGGTAGATGCCGAGTGCCAGGCCAGGCCCTTCTTGACAGGCGCTCAGCAAACCTGCGCGCTCATGCCAGCCATTGCTGCACGGCCTGCTGCAGCTCCTCGCGCGTGGCCTCATTGGGCTGGCCCTCGGGGAAGCGCTCGTAGAAACCGCCCAGACTGCAGGTGACGACCCGGGATGCGCCTTGCCAGGGCAGCAGCTTGGCCAGATGGGCCAGGTTGCTGGCGCCGCCGTTGGCGCCGCCCGAGGTGCTCAGCAGCAGCACCTGCCTGCCCTCGAACATCTTGTTGGGCTGATGGCGGGCGTAGCGCGAAGTCCAGTCCAGCAGATTCTTGAACGCCGCCGGCACGGAGCCATTGTGCTCTGGGCAGGCAATGGCCAGCGCCTCGTGCGCGGCCAGCAGCGCATAGAAGGCCTGGGCCGGCTCGGGGTAGCCTTGTTCGCGCTCGCGGTCCAGGCTCAGCAGGGGCAGCTCGTAGTCGCGCATGCTTTGGCGCTCGATGGGCTGCTGGCCCTGGGCCTGCAGCAATTGCTGCACGGCATCGAGCACCTTGTCGTGAATGGATTGGGAGCTGTTGCTGGCGTTGAAGAGCAGGATGGATGCCATGTGAGTTGCTTCCTTGGAAAAAGTCAATGGGGCGCAGGCGCACTGCTTCGGCCCTGTTTCAACGCTGTTTCAGCCCTGCGCGCGGGCGGCCTTCTCGGCCAGGCCGCTGAGGCCTTCGCGCCGCGCCAGCTCGCGCAATACGTCGCTGGCGTCCAGATCGAAGTGCGCCAGCGCCACCAGGGTGTGGAACCACAGGTCGGCCACTTCATAGACCAGCGCCTGCTGCGGCTTGGCGCCGCTGGCCACGTCCTTGGCGGCCATGACGACCTCGGCGGCCTCCTCGCCGATTTTTTTCAAAAAGGCGTCGGGCGCCTTGCCCTCGGCCAGCAGGCGCGCGACGTAGCTGCGCTCGGGGTCGCCGCCGCGCTGGGGTTTGCGCGATTGGAAAACTTCGGCCAGATGGGCCAACAAAGCGTCTGCGGATGGGGTGTCGGTCATGGCGGCTCAGGGCTTGTAGATGCGCTGCGGGTCTTTCAACACGGGCTCAGCAGCCTGCCATTGCGGGCTGGGCGAGGCGGGGTTTTCCAGCCGTTGGTAAAAGCAGCTGTGGCGCCCGGTGTGGCAGGCGATGGAGGGCTGGTGGCCGTGCTGGGTGATGGTCAGCAAGATGACGTCGTTGTCGCAGTCGGTGCGGATGGCGTGCACGGTCTGAAAGTGGCCCGACTCCTCGCCCTTGTGCCAGAGCTTGCCGCGCGAGCGGCTGTAGTAAACAGCCTGGCCTTTTTGCGCCGTCTGGCGCAGGGCCTCGCGGTTCATCCAGGCGACCATGAGGATGTCGCCCGTGTCTTTTTCCTGGGCGATGGCGGGGATCAGGCCGTTGGCGTCCCAGGCGATGGCGTCCAGCCAGGCGTCGTCGCTGGCGGGGGCTTCTGGGGCGTCCGCAGGGGGGACTTCGCTCATTGGCTGACCTCTTCAATCATGGATTGGCCGCTGCTGCCGTCGCCGCTGAGCCATTGCCATTGCTCGTGAAAGCGCAAGCGGCCATCGGGCAGGCGCTCGGGGGTGGACAGGCATTGACCGAGCATGAACTGGCCTGCGCTGTTGAGGTGGTGGTAGCGCATGTCCAGGCGGCCATCGGGCAGCATGCGCGCCATGAGCTGGCCGCAGCGCACCTGCCCGCCCTCGTAGTGGGCGGTGACGATGTCGCCCTGCTGGCGGTAGTGAAAGCGGGTTTGCTCGTCCACTTCGCCATTGGGCGTGTTGCTGACGGAGCGAAAGGTTTTGCCATCAAGGCTGTAGGGAGGCATGGGGATCTCGCGGTATGTTGGATTTTGGGGATTTAGAGCCTGTGATGCACTTTGCTCTCCCTTGGGGCCAGCGCGGGGGGGGGGGGGCGGCGAAAAGTGCATCACACGCTCTAACAGGTTGCTGAAATACTGAATTGGCAGGCTGAAAAACTCCAGACTTGCTGCCTCAAGCCATCGTAAGTCATTGATTTATGGTTGACGAAGGGGCGTTGAGAGCATCATGTTGGATGTTTTTCGCCCACCGTCGGCACTATTTCAGCAGCCTGCTAAAGCCGCACGGGGATGCCGCGCGCGGCCATGTGGCGTTTGGCCTGCTCGATGGTGTAGGTGCCGAAGTGGAAGATGCTGGCGGCCAGCACGGCGTCGGCGCCGCCGGCGGTGATGCCCTCGGCCAGATGTTCGAGCGTGCCCACGCCGCCGCTGGCGATGACGGGCACGGGCACGGCGTCGGCCACGGCGCGGGTGAGTTCGAGGTCGAAGCCGCTTTGCGTGCCGTCGCGGTCCATGCTGGTGAGCAGGATTTCGCCCGCGCCGCGCCGGGCCATCTCACGCGCCCAGGCCAGTGCGTCCAGGCCAGTGTCCTTGCGGCCGCCGTGGCTGTAGACGTTCCAGCCCGGCCCCAGCGGCTGGCCGTCTGCGCCCAGGGCCTGCTCAGCCTCGGCGCTGCGGCGCTTGGCGTCGATGGCCACGACGATGCATTGCGCGCCGTATTTGTCCGAGGCCTGGTCGATGACTTCGGGCGTGGCGATGGCCGCGGAGTTGAAGCTGACCTTGTCGGCCCCGGCGCCCAGCAGGCGGCGCACGTCGGCCACGCTGCGCACGCCGCCGCCCACGGTCAGCGGGATGAAGACCTGCGAGGCCACGGCCTCGATGATGGGCAGGATCAGGTCGCGCCCATCGCTGGTGGCGGTGATGTCGAGAAAGGTCAGTTCGTCGGCGCCTTGCTCGTTGTAGCGCGCGGCGATCTCCACGGGATCGCCCGCGTCGCGCAACTCGACGAAGTTCACGCCCTTGACGACGCGCCCGCCGGTCACGTCCAGGCAGGGGATGATGCGTTTGGCCAGCATGGCTGGGCTCCTGTCAGTTCAATGTGCTCGGCCTGAATCGACCTTACTCGGCCGAGTCGCCCTCGCCGTCTTCGAATTCGTCCACGCGCGCCTGGGCGCTGGCGAAGTCCAGATCCCCGGTGTAGATGGCGCGGCCGCAGATCACGCCTTCGATGCCTTCGTCCTGCACCTGCAACAGCCGCTCGATGTCGTCCATGCCCTTGAGACCGCCGCTGGCGATGATGGGGATGTCCACCGCCTGGGCCAGGCGCACGGTGGCGTCGATGTTGATGCCGCTGAGCATGCCGTCGCGGCCAATGTCGGTGTAGATGATGGACTCCACGCCGTAGTCCTCGAACTTGCGCGCCAGTTCGATCACGTCCACGCCGGTGACCTTGCTCCAGCCATCGGTGGCGACTTTGCCATCCTTGGCGTCCAGCCCGACGATGATGTGGCCGCCGAAGGCGCTGCAGGCATCGCGCAAGAAGCCGGGGTTCTTCACCGCCGCCGTGCCGATGATGACGTACTGGATGCCACTGTCGATGTACTGCTCGATGGTGTCCAGATCGCGGATGCCGCCGCCCAGCTGCACCGGCACCTGGCCGTCCACTTCCTTGAGGATGGCCTTGATGGCCGCCAGGTTCTTGGGCTTGCCGGCAAAGGCGCCGTTGAGGTCCACCAGGTGCAGGCGGCGCGCACCCGCGTCCAGCCAGCGCTGGGCCACGAGCTGCGGCTGCTCGCCAAAGGTGGTCGATTGGTCCATGTCGCCCTGCACAAGGCGCACGCAATGCCCGTCTTTGAGGTCAATGGCTGGAATCAACAGCATGGCAGATCAGAAAAAAAAGCGATGTGTGCGTCTGGCGCACGGGGTTGAAGGAAGGGAAAGGGAAGGGAAAAGGGCTGCTCACGGCTGCCAGTGCAGAAAGTTGCGGTACAGGGCAATGCCTTGGTCCGCGCTTTTCTCCGGGTGGAACTGGGTGGCAAACAGGTTCTCGCGTGCAATGGCCGCGGTGAACCAGCCGCCGTAGTCGGCCTGGCCAGCGCAGTGCTCGGGCTGCTGCAGCTGGGCATGGTAGCTGTGCACGAAGTAGTACCAGCTGCCATCGGCAATGCCGGCCCACATCGGGTGCTCGGCGTGGTCTTGTGGGCGGTACACGCGATTCCAGCCCATTTGCGGGATCTTGAAGCGGCTGCCATCGGGCTGGCGTTGCCCATCCAGGGCAAAGCGCCGCACGCGCCCGGGCAGCAGGCCCAGCGCCGGCGTGCCGCCACCCTCATCGCTGTGCTCCAGCAGCATTTGCATGCCCACGCAGACGCCAAACAGCGGCTTGCTGCGCGCGGCCTGCAACACGGCTTCATACAGGCCCGACTCGTGCAGCTGGCGCATGCAGTCGGCCATGGCGCCCTGCCCTGGCAGGACGATGCGCGCAGCCTGCGCGACCACGGCTGGATCGCGCGTGAGCACGACGCGCCAATCGGTGTCGGCCGCGGCATGGCAGGCCGCCTGCCAGACCGAGCGCAGGTTGCCGCTGCCGTAATCGACGACGGCCAAGGTGTGGCTGGGTTTCATGGTGCTCGAAACAAGGGTGTTGTCGCGCCTGGCAGGCGCCGGGCCATGGCCGACGCAAGCAGAAGCTGAGAGAAATTACTGACTGTAGGTCGTGCCATTGATGGTGATGTGCTGCTCGCCCTCGCCCCAGAAGAAGAACAGGCTGCGCGTGCTCTGGCCGTCGGGGTAGCGGCGCTCCAGGGTGTAGCCGTCCAGGCGGTACTGCACCGGGCGCTCGTCGCTGCGGTCGGCGGCGACGTTGGCGCTGAAGGTGCCGCTGTTCATCGCCGTGGTACCGCCGCGCATGCTGGAGCTGCTGCCCAGCGTGCCGTCGCGCTTGAAGTACAGCGTGTCCTTGAAGGCGTAGCCGCTGGTGTAGATGTTGCCGTGGTAGCTGGAGGCGGTGTAGGCGCCGTGCAGGCGCTGATCGGCGCGGGCCGGGCGCGCCGGTGTGCCCGGCGCATCCTCCCAAGTATCGACCTTCTCCAGCTGGTACTGCCCGCGCTGCTTGCGCCAGCGCCGCCACTTCCCCGGCTCGTTGGCGCGCGAGGCGCGCACGTCCAGATCGGCCGGGGGCACGCGCAATCCGGCGTAGGCCCAGCCGTCCTTGAGCAGCAACAGGTGCTCCTCCTCCAGGCGCATGCCCAGGCTGTCGTTGACGAACTCGGCGCTGTGCAGGATGGCCTCGATCTGGCCAGGCTGCACGCCCTGCCCGGGCGGGGTGACCCATTTGAAGCGCCGCGCCTCGGCCTGAGCGGCCTCCTCCTCGCTGGGCGAGGGCGAGGCGCTGGGGCCGACGTGGCGGCAGGTCGTGCCCTCGCCCTCGTCCAGATCCTCGCCCCGGATGTAGGCCCGGCCCTGGCGGTCCTTGAAGTACACCGACACCATTTGCACCTGGCCGCGGTATTCGAAATTCAGCAGGTGGATTTTCTCGTCGATGTTCACCGTGCCCTTGTCCGGGTGGTAGCTGAAGCGGCCCGTCTTCAGGCGGCTCATGCTGCTGCGCAGCTCTTTGTTCGGGTACAGATCCAGCGTTACCTCGTAGGGGTGGCGGCCGTTTTCCACCTGGCAGAGGTATTGGCCAAAGGTGAACGCGCCGCCGATGGTGGCGCCGTCGGCGGCCAGGCCGGCGTAGCTGCGCTCCCGTGTGTGCTCTGGTTTGTGCTCGGGCTTGGTGGGGCTGACAGGTTCGGCAGGGGATGCAGGCGGCGCGGCCAGGCTGGCTGCCCCGCCCTGGCTGCTGGGCTGGCCCTCAGCCAATGCGGCGGCCAGCACCTGCGCGCCTTGCTGGCCATGCTGGGCCAACAAGGCCTCGGACTGCTCGCTGACCAGAAAGACCAGCCTGGCCCGCCCATCGTCCAGCGGCAGGGCCGTGTACGTGGCCACCAGCGCCCGGCCCTGGGCGTCGATGCGGTGCGTGGTGCTCCACAGCGGCGCCTTGTGCTGCAGCGCCTCGCGCGCGGCGATCTTGCCGTAGCCTTGCGAGAGCTGCTCGGCCATGGCCTGCGTCCACTGCTGGGGCGTCTGCCCCTGCATGGGCAGCGGATCGAGCGCCACGACCATGAAAATGCGCCCCTCCAGCCCGGCCGGGCTGTAGCTGACGATGCCCGGCTGCTGAGCCTGGCGGCTCCAGCCCGCGGGCAAATCCCATGCCGCCAGGCCGGGGCAGGCGCAGCCGGCCAGCCAGGCAAGAAGAAGCAGGCGTTTGTTCATGGCTGGAGCCACAGACTGCGCGGCTGCGCCTTCACGCCAGCTTGACCAGGCCGCAGGCGGCCATCACAGCACCCCCTTGGTCGAGGGCATGATGCCGGCCATGCGCGCATCGCGCTCGACAGCCTGGCGCAGCGCCCGGCCGAAGGCTTTGAAGGCCGTCTCGGCCTGGTGGTGGGCGTTGATGCCCTTGAGGTTGTCCACGTGCAGCGTGGCCTGCGCGTGGTTGGCAAAGCCCTGGAAGAATTCACAGGCCAGCTGGGTGTCGAACTGGCCGATCATCGCGCTGGTGAAGGGGATATGGAAGAACAGCCCCGGGCGGCCGGAGAGGTCAATCACCACGCGGCTGAGCGCCTCGTCCAGCGGCACATAGGCGTGGCCATAGCGGCGCAGGCCTTTTTTGTCGCCCACGGCCAGCGCCAGCGCCTGGCCCAGCGCAATGCCCACGTCCTCGACCGTGTGGTGGCCGTCGATGTGCAGATCGCCCTCGCAATGCACGTCCAGATCCATCATGCCGTGGCGGGCCACCTGATCGAGCATGTGATCGAAAAAGCCAATGCCAGTACGCAAATTGGACACGCCCCGGCCATCGAGGTTGATGCGTACGTGGATGCGGGTCTCCGCCGTGTTGCGATTGACTTCGGCAATGCGATCGCCAGGATCGCTGGTTTGCGTGGGGACGAGAGCGGAGGAAGTCATGCCTAGGGCCTGTTCACAAGGAGATCGCGTTGGGGCCGGGGCATTGTAAGAGCATCGCGCCAGCCTGCCAGCGAGTCCAGGCCCACTGCGGGCAAACCCCAGTCATGCAAGCTTTGTGCAAGCATTGACAACTCTTGTTACGCATGATTGCGTCAGCTTGCATTCCTTTTCGCCATGCGCTCAACCTCAGCCCCAGCGCCGCAATGGCGCTCCGCTATCATTGCGCCCCGACAACAACCTGCAACAACCACCAAGCCAAGCAAAAGACCATTGCCAAAGGCTTTGGGGCCGCGCCACTTGCGTTCCTGGCCCAGCCATGCCCCGGGCGCCGCACCCCATCTCCAATGCCCCTAGAGCGTGTTATGCAGCAGCGCCCGCCATCACATGTCAATCATTGCCCGGTAGCCACGCACCTGGGTCACGGCCTCTGCCCCATCAGCCAACACATAACACATACATGCCACTTTCCACTGGAGGAATCATGAAAAAAACCACCCTGGCCATCGCCTTGGCCGTTGCCCTGGGCGCCTGCTCCAAGAATGAGGACAGCCCAGAGGTCGGCAAGCAGCAGGCCCAGCCCGCCGCCCCTGCCAAGGCCGACATCCCGCTGGCCTTCGCCCCCAGCACCACCGCCTTTGTGGCCGGCACCATGGAGCCCGCGCCGCAGGCCTACCTCGACACCATCGGCGCCATGGCGCCGCAATTCAAGGCCGGCGTGCTGCAAAGCCTGGAGCGCGCCCGCCAGGCGCTGGCCCAGGAGGAGCAAAACGAGCAGACCGCGCGCGTCAATGCCGTGATGGGCTTGCTCAAGGAGCGCCTGCAGCAGCCCGACACCCTGGCCAGCCTGGGCATGAGCATGAAGAGCCTGGGGGCCATCTATGAAATCGGCGGCGCGCCGGTGCTGCGCATGGAGCTGCAGGATGCGGACAAGTTCAGGGCCTTCATCGCCGATGTGGAAACCCGCCTCGGCCAGAAGATGGAGACCGGCGAGCTCAACGGCCAGGCCTACTGGTTCATGCCGCTGGGCGCGCAAGCAGCCCAGCCCGCCCAAGCCGCTGACGCCCAGGCGGCCAGCGCCCAGCCGCTGGATCGCGCGCGCCTGGTGGCAGCCATCGTCGGCAAGCACCTGGTGCTGGCCCTCGATCCGCAGCACAGCGCCGCGCCGCTGGCCCAGCTGCTGGGCCTGGAGCGCCCGGCCCAGTCCGTGCTGCAGGCCGGCACCTTGACCGAGCTGCAGAAAGCCTATGGCTACAAGCCCTATGGCGGCAACATGCTGGTGGACACGCGCCGCGTGCTGGCGCTGCTCACCGAGGGCCAATCCATTTACCCGCCGCCGGCGAACTGGAGCGAGGCCTGCCGCAGCGAGTTTGGCGCGCTGGCGGCCAAGGCGCCGCGCCTGGTGGTCGGCGCCACCGAGGTCGATGGCAAGAAAGTGGGCGTGGCCGGCACGCTGGAGCTGGACAAGCCCCTGGCTGGCGAGCTGCAAAAAATCAGCGCCCCCGTGCCGGGCCTGGGCAGCGCCAAGAAGGGCGTGGAATTCGGCTTTGGCGTGAAGATCGATCAGCTGGCCGGCTTCCTGCAGGCCCAGGCCAATGCCGTGCAGACCGCCCCCTACCAGTGCGAGCACCTGCAGCAGCTCAACGAAGGCATGGCCAGCCTCAACCAGAGCATGGCCGGGCTGTATGCGGCCTCGGGCTGGCTGACCGGCGCGCGCCTGGTGCTCAACGACATCAACATCGAACAGCAGCTCGTGCGCGGCATGCTGGTCGTGGCCTCGCCCAACCCCATGTCGCTGCTGGGCATGGCCCAGGGCATGATGCCTGAGCTGGCCCAGCTGGGCCTGGAGCCCAACGGCGCAGCCAAGCAACTGCAATCGCCAATGACGGCCATGGTCAATGGCGGCCAGGATCCGGTCTGGCTGGCCATGACCGACAAGACCCTGGGCCTGGGCATCGGCGCCGATGTCAAGGGCGATCTGGAAGGCGCCCTCAAGGCCAGCGCGCTCTCGCCCGAGCCGCTGCTGTACTACCGCGTCGATGGCGAAACCTATGCCAAGAGCCTGGGCAAGTTCAATGAGCAAATGCTCAACAGCCTGGAGGCCAACTCCAGCGGGGCACAGCAGGCCAACGACATCATGGCGCCGATGATGCAAAGTGTTGCGCAGATCTATCAGTCCATCGACTACGCCTCAGTGCGCTACCACTTCTCCGAGCGCGGCCTGGAGCTGGACCAGATCATCACCTTCAAATAAACACGCGGCCACGGCCCTGCGGCTGCCCCCTGACCGCAGGGCCCATTTCCCTTTTTTTGGAGACTTCCCCCATGAAACGACTCGCCCTCAGCGCCGCCCTGGCTTTGGCGCTGGCCGGTTGCGCCAGCATCGGCGGCCCCGGCAGCAAGAACATCCCGCTGGCTTACGCGCCAGCCGACACCGCCTTTGCCTTTGGCTCGCTCGAGCGCGCGCCCAAGGGCTACGAGGAACTCAACCGCCGCTGGTTCGAAGTACTGCGCGCGCACATCGCCCCCAGCCTGGAACGCGCCCTGCAGGTGCTGGCCGAGTCGGACGCCGACCCGGCCAAACTGAAGACCGCCAAGGCGCTGCTGGGCCTGATGCAGGAAAAACTCAACGCCCCCGGCGGCTTTGAAAGCCTGGGCATCGACGTCAATGCGCTGCTGGCGCTGTACGAAGTGCAGGCCATGCCCGTGCTGCGCATCGAGCTGGCCGATGCCGACAAATTCAAGGCTTTCATCGCCGAGGCCGAGGCCCGCGCGGGCGAAAAGCTCTCCAGCGCCGAGGTGGACGGCCAGCCCTACTGGTATCTGCAGCCCGAGACCGAGGCCGACGCCTACCTCAAGCCCCGCCTGGTGGCTGCGGTGCAAGGCAAGCACTTGGTGCTGACCATCGACCTGCAGCGCCCCGAGGCGCCGCTGGCGCAGCTGCTGGGCGTGCACAAGCCGGCGCAATCGCTCATCGGCGCGGGCACCATGCAGGCCATCAACAAGCAGTACGAATACCTGCCCGGCGGCGTCACCGGCTTTGTCGATGCGCAGCGCCTGGTGGAGTTGCTGAGCGGAGCCAAGGCTGCTGGTGCCGGAACGGCCAGCGCCGCAGCGCAGCCCACCTGGCTGAGCGACAGCCTGCTGAACTACTTTGGCGTGCGCCTGGATGCCAGCTGTCAGAGCGAGCTGCAGGCCGCCGTCAGCAAGACCCCGCGTCTGGTCGGCGGCGCCAAGGTGCTCAGCGACAAGCAGGCGCACTACCACATGCTGCTGGAGATGGACGCAGAGCTGGCCAAGGACTTCAGCGCCCTGCCCGCCCCAGTGCCCGGCCTGGGCACGGTGCGCGGCAATTACACGTTCGGCGTCAGCGCCAACCCCAGCGCCGTGGCCAACCTGCTGCAAAAACAGGCCCAGTCCATCCAGGCCTCGCCCTACCGCTGCCAATACCTGGCGCCATTGAATGAGCTGGCGGCAGACGCCAGCGCCATCATCGCCATGCTGCACGCGGGCTCCAGCTGGGGCCATGGCTTCCGGGTCGATTTCAGCGACCTGAGCCTGCTGATGCAAAGTGCCGACATGCTGCAGGAGACGACGGACATGGGCAAGCTGGGCGGCACCTTGCTGCTGGCCAGCGCCAACCCCAGCGCCATGTTGGGCATGCTGCAAGGCTTCATGCCCGAGCTGGGTCGGGTCGGCCTGCAGCCCGGCGGCCCGGCCAAGCAGTTGCCCGACGAGCTCATCGAAGACCTGGGCATGGGCAACTCCCTGTGGGCCATGGTGGGCCAGCGCGCCATCGGCCTGGCCCTGGGCGATGAGAACAAGGCCACGCTCGAAACCCTGATGCAGGCCCCCACGCCCGCCGTGCCGCCCTTCATGGTCATCGGCGCATCGGGCACGTTCTACAGCCAGCTGCTGCAAGCCTTCTCCGAGGAGGACTTGCAGGACTTGGCCGCCTGGGACTGGGAGGCGGCCTACTATCACATCACCTGGCCGCTGATGGGCGCGCTGCGCAGCATCTATGCGGAAGTGGACTACCTCGAATCGCAATGGCTGATGACCGAGCGCGGCATGGAGTTCACCTACCAGCTCGATTTGCTCGGCGGTCAGGACGTGAAAAGGTAAGCTCCCCACCGCCCTGCATCCGACCCACGCTTGCCCAGGCCCTGCCTGGGCAAGTGCGTTTTCATCTGCCAATCCCATGCTCCTGCATCGCCCACCCCGCCCCCTGCCCTGGGCCTTGGCCGCCGGCCTGGGCCTGTCGCTCAGCGCCCCGGCCACGGCACAACAGCCGGCGCAGGCCGCGCCGCCCGCGGCCACCCTCACCGTGCACCACTGGCAGCAGTGCGACCAGCTTCGCCACAGCGATGCCGCGCGCCTGGCCTGCTACGACCAATGGGCTGCGCAGCAGCGCCAGCCCGGGCTGGCCACAGCGCCTGCCGCGCCCGAAAAATCCGCCGCCAGCGCCGCCACGGCAACGGCCACGGCAGTAACGGCGGCAACGGCCCACGGCGACAGCACCCATGCCACCGCCCAGCCTCAGGCCAGCGGCATCGGCCTGCGCGCGCCAGCCAGCGCCGATGCGGTGGCGCTGCAGCCGCCGGCCACCGTCGTCGTCAGCGCCAACGATGGCTGCCGCAATCCCGCCTTTGGGCGCACAGCGCGCATGTGGGAGCTGGACGCCGACACCGATTGCGGCAACTTCCGCTTTCGTGGCTATCGGCCGCTGACCATTGGCATCGCCATCGGCGACGCCGTCAATCGCCAGCCGCATTCGCCCGCCCATGCCGACACGCCGCCAGCGCGCCAGCCCTACCAACACCACGAAGCGCAGCTGCAACTGTCGGTGCGCACCAAGCTCGCCAGCCACCTGCTCACGCGCGGCCATCCCACCAAGCGCGATTCGCTGTGGTTCGGCTACACGCTCAACGCCCAGTGGCAGGCCTTCAACGGCCAGATCTCGCGCCCGTTTCGCAACACCGACCACGAGCCCGAGTTGATTTACATCTACCCGCTGCTGTGGCAACTGCCCGGCGGCGCGCAGCTCAGCTACGCCGGCCTGGGGCTGAACCACCAATCCAACGGCCAGAGCGACCCGCTCTCGCGCAGCTGGAACCGCTACTACGCCATGTTCGGCATGGAGCTGGACCCCCACTGGACGCTGCAGGCCCGGCTCTGGCAGCGCCTGGAGGAAAAGCCTGGCCAGGATGACAACCCCGGCATCAGCCGCCGCATCGGCCGCGCCGAGCTGCTCTCGACCTGGGAGCTCAGCCAGCGAAACACCCTGGCGCTGACGCTGCGCCACCCGCTGCGCGGACAAAACGGCGGCTCGGCGCGGCTGGAGTGGTACCGCACGCTGGGCGAAGGCTTCATGGGCGGCAAAAGCAACCTGCGCCTGCGCACCAGCCTGTTTCACGGCTATGGCGACAGCCTGATCGACTACAACCTCAAGCGCACCACGCTCTCGATCGGCCTGAGCCTGTTGGATTTCTGAACGCCTGCTGAAAGTCTCGTCGGTGCAAGCGGGCCAGAAGCGATTTGAAATGGCTGCAAGGCGCCGCTTTGCACGCATTGCATAGCCACCACAGCCCGGCTCTCTAGGGCGATGCTTTGCAACGCCGCAGGCCGCCCAGATTGGCTTCATTGCCCGCTGTGCGGGGATTTTGAACAGGCCCGAAAAGCTTTTCCATCACCACCCCTCGGAGGACTTCCCATGCCAGCTTGCCACCTTCGCCCCAGCCTGCGCCGCCCGCGCCTGCTCTTCAGCGCCCTGGCCGCCAGTGCCCTGGCGCTGTTGAGCGCCTGCAGCAGCGTGCGCACCGAACACCCGCTGCAATACGCGCCGCAGCACAGCCTGTACGCCGTGGCCAACCTCGAGCCCCCGCCCGAGGCCGCGCAGGCCTTCGATGCGCAGCTGCTGCGCCCGCTGCAACCCATGTGGGACAGCCTGCTGCAGCTGCTGACCGAAGACCCGGAAACCACCGAATCGCCCCGCGCACAGCGCATGCTGCAATGGCTGCGCGAGGTGGACCGCACCGCCAAGGAGCAAGGCCTCAAAGGTTTTGGCCTGGCCCCCGATGCCTTGTTCGCCCTGTACGAAGTGCAGCTGCGCCCAGTGCTGCGCCTCAGCTTGCATGACGTACCGCGCGCCCGCGCGCAGATCGAACAGCTACTGGCCGCGCTGGAGCTCACCCCGCAAGAACATCAACTCGGTCAGCACGCCAGCTACTGGGCCATCCCGCTGTCCGGCCAGTTGCAGTCCGAGCGGCCGCTGCCGCCCCTGCCGTTGCCCGCCGGGCAGGAGCAAGCCCAGGCTGTGCAGCAGGCCCTGCAAGAACTGCAGCCCCAGCTGCTGCTGGGGCTGATCGGCCAGCACCTGGTACTGGCCATCGAGCCCGGCAACGGCCCAGCCCTGCCTGCGGCCCAGCTGCTCGGGCTGGAAAAGCCTGCGCAAAACCTCTACCAGGCCAAGACCCTGCACGAAGTCAACCAGCGCCACGGCTTCTTGCCCTACGGCATCACCGCCTGGATGGCCAGCGAGCGGCTGCTGCCGCTGTTCGGCCTGGGCAGCGATGCCCAGCTGGCGCAGCAGCGCCGCATCACCACGCTGCCGCCCAGCTGCGCCGCCGACGCCGCCGCGCTGGCCGCCAAACTGCCCGAGCTGGCCAGCGGCATCACCCACTGGGACGCCAAACGCAAGGAGCGGCGCAGCACCGTGGTGCTGGAGCAGGCCCTGCGCCAGGGCCTGGCCGCCCTGCCCGGCCAACTGCCCCAGCCCCAAACTGGCCAGAGCGCCGTCAAACCGCTGCTCGAAATCGGCCTGAGCCTGCGGCTGGACAAGCTCGCCAGCTGGCTGCAGCAACAGTCCAGCACCCTGGCCGCCCACCGCAGCGACTGCCTGGCGCTGCAGCCGCTGCAACAACTGGCGCGCCAACCCGATCTGCCCCGCGCCCTGGCCCCGCTGTACGCCATCGGCCCCAATATCCATGGCTTTTACGCCATGCTCACAGGCATGGACTTTGAAAGCATGCTGCGCCAGGACCCATCACAGCCCCAGCCTCAACCCCAGCCAGAGATCGAAGTGGCCATGCTGTTTCTCAGCGACAACCCGCAGGCCTTGCACTCCTACGCCAGCCTGATCGACAAAGAGCTGGCCCGCCAGCCCCTGCAAGCGGGCGCCGAGCCGCGCCCACTGCCGCCAGGCGCGTTCAGCGCAGCGCCCCATCTGCCCGCCTGGCTGGGCCTGGGCCAGGGCGGCGTTGGCCTGGCCGTGGGCCCAAGCGCGCTGCCCGCGCTCAAGCAACTGATGCAGCAACCGGCCCAGTCACTGGGCACGCTGCTCCAGCTGCGCTACTACGGCAGCCTGCTGGGCGATGGCCTGCTGCGCATCTCGCAGCAGGGATACGAGGAATATCTGCACAAAGCCCAGGAGCAACTGCCCGAGCGCGCAATCGACATCGACGCAAGCCAGCAATGGGCCACGCCCATCTTCAACAGCATGGCCGAGTTCTTGCGCAACCTGCACACCATCGAAAGCCGCCTGGGCGTCGGCCCGCTGGGCCTGGATCACTACAGCAGCCTGCAACTGCGATAAACCGCCAGCCAACCAGACGCCACAAGGCGCTGCTTGCCATCCTCCAGGGTGGCAGCAGCGCCTTGTTTTTGCAGGCTCTTGTGTTCCTTGCGCTGGCGTGCAATCGCCAATGTGCTTACTCCACCGTCACGCTCTTGGCCAGGTTGCGCGGTTTGTCCACGTCGGTGCCGCGGCCCAGGGCGGTGTGGTAGGCCAGCAGCTGCAGCGGGATGACGTGCACGATGGGGCTGAGCCGGCCGTAGTGTCCGGGCATGCGGATGACGTGGATGCCTTCGCTGCTGTCGATGTGGGTGCTGGCGTCGGCCAGCACATACAGCACGCCGCCACGGGCGCGCACTTCCTGCATGTTGCTCTTGAGCTTTTCCAGCAGCTCATCATTGGGGGCCACCACCACCACGGGCATGGCGCTGGTCACCAGCGCCAGCGGGCCGTGCTTGAGCTCGCCGGCCGGGTAGCCCTCGGCGTGGATGTAGCTGATCTCCTTGAGCTTGAGCGCGCCTTCCAGGGCGATTGGGTAGTGCTTGCCGCGCCCGAGGAACAGCGCGTTGTCCATGCGCGTGAAGGCGTGCGCCCAGCTGATGATCTGCGGCTCCAGCGCCAGCACGGCCCGCACGGCGGCCGGGATGTGGCGCAGCTGCTGCAGCTCGGCGGCCAGCTCGGCCTCGTCCATCACGCCCTTGACCTGCGCCAGCGTCAGCGCCAGCAGGTACAGGCCGGCCAGCTGAGTGGTGAAGGCCTTGGTGGAGGCCACGCCGATCTCCACCCCGGCGCGGGTGATGTAGGCCAGGCTGCATTCGCGCACCATGGTGCTGGTGCCCACGTTGCAGATGGTCAGCGTGTGCGGCTGGCCCAGCGACTTGGCGTGGCGCAGCGCGGCCAGGGTGTCGGCGGTCTCGCCCGACTGGCTGATGACCACCACCAGCGCGCGCGGGTTGGGCACCGAGTTGCGGTAGCGGTATTCGCTGGCGATTTCCACCTGCACGGGGATGCGCGCCATGGCCTCGATCCAGTATTTGGCCACCAGCGCGCTGTAATAGCTGGTGCCGCAGGCCAGGATGAGCAGCGAGTCGATCTCCTTGAAGACGCTTGCGGCGCCATCGCCAAACAGCTCCGGGCCGATGGAGAGCACGTCCGTGAGGGTGTCGGCCAGCGCACGCGGCTGCTCGAAGATTTCCTTTTGCATGTAGTGCTGGTAAGGCCCCAACTCGGCGGCGGCGGCGAAGGCCTGCACGGTCTGCACCGGGCGCTGCGCCGCATCCAGCGGGCGGCCCTGGGCGTCGGTGATCCAGTAGCGCCCGGCCTGCAGATCCACCAGATCGCCTTCTTCCAGGTACACGATCTGGTCGCTCACGCCCGAGAGCGCCATGGCATCGCTGGCCAGAAAGTGCGCGGCCGGCTGGCCGGGCACGATGCCCAGCACCAGCGGCGAGCCCGCGCGCGCGCCCACCAGGCGCTGCGGTTCGTCGCGGTGCATCACCGCCAGCGCATAGGCGCCCTGCAGCTGCGCCACGGCCTGGCGCAGCGCCTCGAACAGGTCACCCTCATACAGGCTGTCGATCAGGTGCGCCACGACCTCGGTGTCGGTGTCGCTGCCGAAGCGGTAGCCCTTGGCCTCCAGCGCACGGCGCAGCGCCTCGTAGTTCTCGATGATGCCGTTGTGCACCAGCGCCACGCGCGCGGCCGCCTGCGGCACGGCCGCCGGGTCGATCTGCGGGCCGAAACTGAAGTGCGGATGGGCGTTGTCCATCGACGGCGCGCCGTGCGTGGCCCAGCGCGTGTGGGCAATACCTGTGCCGGCCCGCAGGCCCTGCTCGGCCACCTGGGCCTGCAACTGCGCCACCCGCGCCGTGCTGCGGCTGCGCTCGATGCCCTGCGCCGAATCGGGCGCAAAGCTGGCGCGATGCACAGCCAGGCCGCAGGAGTCATAGCCCCGGTATTCCAGGCGCTGCAACCCCTGCAGCAACACAGGCACCACATCCTGCTGCGATACCCCGCCGACGATTCCACACATACGCAACTCTCCCTGTGATTTGGATGCAGACCTTGCTCAAGAATCTGCGCAACGCGCCCCGTCCCCCGCAGCGGCGGTCGGCCAGGGCCACACATGGGCGGGATGCTAGCCAAGGCGAAAAGAAATTTGCTTTTGTTTTTGATCTATTTTTCAAGCAAAATTTCATGAATGTGATTTCATGAAATTTGATTTCAGTCAAAGCTTAAAGATGAAGAAAAACATCGACGGAATCGACCTGCAATTGTTGGAGCTACTGCAACGCGATGCCTCAATCAGCCAACAGGTTCTGGCCGAGCGCGTGGGCATCTCGCCTGCCACCTGCCTGCGGCGCGTGCAGCGCCTGCGCGAGGCGGGCATTCTGGCGGCCCAGGTGGCGCTGGTGGATCCATGGGCGCTGGCGCGCGCCAGCGGCCAGCCGCCGGGGCTGTGCTGCATCGTCGAACTCAGCCTGGATCGGCAGGACGCCCAGGCGCTGGCGGCCTTCGAGCAGCTGCTGCTGCAACACCCCGAGGTGCAGCAATGCTGGCGCGTGAGCGCCGGGCCGGATTTCATCCTGGTGGTGCACACCCTGGACATGCAGCACTATCAAGCGCTGGCGCACGCGCTGTTCACACAGCAGGCCAATGTGCGCAACGTCAAGGCCTATTTCGCCACCGCGCAGCCCAAACGCGGCACGGCCATCCCGCTGCCGGGGCGCGCAGCGCCAGCAGCGTCAGAGTCAGCGCCGGCATCAGCGCAAAGGCCGCAACCACTCAGCGGCGCAAGGCCTTGAAGGCCGAATACTCCCAGCGGCGCAGCGCCAGGATCATGGTGTAGCCCTCGCGCTCGCCGGGCGGCACTTTCTGGTCGCTCAGGTGCTGCTGGGAGAAATCTTGCCCCAGGCGCTGCATGCGCTCGAGCAGGGCGGGCGCGGCCGCGCGGCTGATGCTGCCATGCACCAGGAACAGTCCTTCGTCCTCGTGCGCAAAAGCCCCGCCCAAGTAATCCAGCGCCACATGCTCGCGGAAGAACTGCATCACCGGGCCATTGGGCCGCCACTTGAAAGTCTTGGCCAGCTTGAGGCGGTAGCGGTTCATGGGCCGCAGTTCCAGGATGCCCAGCCGATCGAGCTGCGCCAGGTATTTGACGCACTCGGCCTCGCTGAGGTGGTAGGCGGCCACCATCTGCTCGACCGACCACAGGCTCATGGCATTGACGGCCACCAGCAGCAGCTTCTTGTCTGCCACCACGGCGCGCTCCTGCTCCACGCTCAACTGCGCCAGCTCGGGCTGCTGATCGACCACGCGCCGCGCCAGCTCGGCAAAGTCCGTGCCCAGCGCACGGCAGATGGCGTCGATGCGCGACAGCGGCATCTCGCCGCGCGAGAGCATGCGCTTGACACTGGACTCGGCCATCTCCAGCGCCTGGGCCAGATCGGCGTAGGTCATGCGGTTGGCCTTGAGTTCCTGCTTGATGACGCTCACCAGGTCCTGGGTGGTGCTCATGGGCTTGCTCCTCCTCTCATGTGCTGCGGCTGGCCTGTCGATCGGGGTTGCCAGCGGCAAAAGGTATCAATAAAAGATACTTTAAGGCATTGAATATGCAATTCAAAGCAAATAACGGCACTTTTTTGCCATCCGGTTTCGATACTTCGCGGCGCAGGGTGCATGTCACCCCATCCATTCATGACCTGTCGATTGTTTTGGAGCCACGCCATGCCCGCCAAGAAATCCTTTGTGCTTGCCGCATCCTTTTCCCCCTCGTTTGCCATGGTCGATGGCAGCCATTACACGGCCCGGGCGCGCTCGGCGCAGCAGCTGGCGCGCTGGGCCTTGCTGGCCTTTGCCGCACTGCTGGCGCTGCTGGCGGCGCTGCTGCCGCCGGTGCAGCAACTGGCGCACTACCACGATTTTGCCGATCAGCGCGGCCTGCTGGGCCTGCCCAACGCCATGGACGTGCTGACCAATCTGTGCTTTCTGGCCGCCGCCATTGTCATCGCCCGGGCCATGCGGCAGTACCGCCGCGCCATGCAGCGCGCCCATGTGCGCAGCATGCCGCTGTGGTGGCACCTGTGCGGCCTGGCGGCGCTGGGCTTTGCCGCCACCGCGCTGGGCTCGGGCATTTACCACCTGCAGCCCAACGATGCCGGCGTGCTGTGGGATCGCCTGGCCATGGGCATCGTGTTTGCCGCCATCGTCGGCCTGGCGGTGCGCCAGATCGCCTGCGACGCCAGCGCGCTGTTGGCCACGGCGCTGACCTTTGCCGCCAGCTGCGCCAGTCTGGCCGTCTGGCATGCCACGGGCAATTTCACGCCCTGGAGCGTGCTGCAAGGCGGCGGCATGGTGCTGCTGCTGGCCATTGGTCTGGGCACTCGCCTGGGGCTGCCGCGCAGCGCAGGCATGCCCGCGCTGGGCCTGCTGGCCATCATCGGCTGGTATCTGCTGTGCAAGGTGTGCGAGCTGGGCGATCACGCGCTGTTCGAGGCCAGCGCCGGGCTGATCTCGGGCCACAGCCTCAAGCATGTGTTTGCCGCCGCAGCAGGCTGGCCGATTGCCCGCATGCTGTATAACGCCACTCCCATGCGCCGTTGAGAGCTCGTCCACAGTTTCTGAGTCATGCCTGCTGCCCCCTTGCAATCTCCCCCACCTGACGCCGCATGAGCCAACACCGCCCTACCCACCCCATCAAGGCCGATGAGGTCAACCAATTCAAGCTGCTGGGCCAGCGGCGCTTTGCGCCGTTTTTCTGGACGCAATTCATCGGCGCCGCCAACGACAACCTGTTCAAGTTCGCCTTCACCGTGCTGGTGACGTACCAGCTGCAGGTGGCCTGGCTCGACCCGCAAATGGCCGGGCTGGTGATCGGCGCAGTATTCATCCTGCCCTATCTGCTGTTTTCGGCCACGGCCGGGCAGCTGGCCGACAAGTACGCCCATGCGCTGCTGATTCGCCGCCTGAAGCTGCTGGAGATTGCCATCATGCTGGTGGCCGCGCTGGCCTTCTGGTTCGAGGCCGTGGCCGTGCTGCTGGCCTGCGTGTTCGCCATGGGCCTGCAATCGACGCTGTTCGGCCCGGTCAAGTACGCCTACCTGCCCCAGCACCTGAACGCGGCCGAGCTCACCGGCGGCAACGGCATGGTGGAGATGGGCACCTTCGTCTCCATCGTGTTGGGCAGCCTGGCCGGCGGCATGCTCATCGACCTGGGCGAGCCCGGGCGCAAGTACGTGGCGCTGGCCAGCCTGGCGCTGGCCGTGCTGGGCTGGGCCAGCAGCCGCGCCATCCCGCTGGCCGCGCCCACCGACCCGGCGCTGCGCATCGACTGGAACCCCGTGCGCGAGACCTGGCAGAACCTGCGCCTGGCCCACGCCCAGGCCGTGGTGTTCCGCTCCGTGCTGGGCATCAGCTGGATGTGGTTCGTCGGCTCAGTGCTGATGAGCCAGTTTCCCGTCATTGCCAAAGAGGTGCTGCACGGCAACGCCCAGGTGGCCTCGCTGCTGTTGACGGTGTTTGCGCTGGGCATCGGCATCGGCTCGCTGCTGTGCGAGGCGCTCTCGCGCAAACAGGTCGAGATCGGCCTGGTGCCCGTAGGCGCCATCAGCATGAGCGTATTTCTGCTCGATCTGTACTTCGCCACCCGCAGCCTGCCGGCGCCGGCCCAGTTGTTGGAGGTGTCGCAGTTCCTGGGCGCGGCGGCCAACTGGCGCGTGCTCATCGACCTGCTGCTGCTGTGCCTGTTCACCGGGCTGTACAGCGTGCCCATGTACGCACTGGTGCAAATGCGCTCACAGCCCACGCACCGCGCGCGCATCATCGCCGCCAACAACATCCTCAACGCGCTGTTCATGATCGCCAGCGCCGTGCTCACCGCCGCGCTGCTGCAGCTGGGGCTGACGATGCCGCAAATCTTTCTGGCGCTGGCCATTGGCAATGCCATCGTCGCGGCCTACATCTTCCTGCTGGTGCCCGAGTACCTGCTGCGCTTCATGGCCTGGGTGCTCACCCACCTGATCTACCGCTTTCGCATCCAGGGGCGCGAGCACATCCCCAGCGAAGGCCCGGCCGTGCTGGCCTGCAACCACGTCAGCTTCGTCGATGCCATCTTGCTGCTGGCCGCCAGCCCGCGCCCAATCTATTTCATCATGGACGAGCGCATCTTCCGCAACCGCCTGCTGGGGCTGATTTTCCGCTTCGCCAAGGCCATCCCCATCGCCGCGCAGCGCGACAACCCGCAGGCCTTTGAGGCCGCTTTCGAGCGCGCCGCCCAGGTGCTGCGCGAGGGCGACCTGCTGGGCATCTTCCCTGAAGGGGCCATCACCCGCGACGGCCAGCTGCAGCGCTTCAGGCGCGGCATCCACAAAATCACGGACGATGCCCGCGCCCAGGGCCTGGACGTGCCCATCATCCCCATGGCGCTGTCCAACCTGTGGGGCTCGTTCTTCTCGCGCATCGAAGTGCGAGGCGGCCAGAACGTGGCCATGGTGCGGCCGCTGCGGCGTGGCTGGCTCAACCGCGTGGGCCTGCACGTGGGCCCGGCCATGGACAGCGCCAGCGCCACACCCGAGCTGCTGCAGGCGCGTGTGCAGCAGCTGCTCGACCAGGCCCAACCCGCCGGCAAGAGCGGGCACAGCGCCGCGCCAGACCTGGGCACAGGCGCGGGATAATCGCCCGCTTTGGCGAGCCCGCCCCACTGCCAGCCCTTTGCAGCTCTGTGCTGCCCCAATCTGCCATGTCCGAGCCCAAAAAAGTCCTGTTCGGCTTTCACGCCATCACCGTGCGCCTGAAGACCGCGCCCGATTCCATCATCGAGGTGCTGATCGACCCCAGCCGCCGCGATGCGCGCATGCGCCAGTTCATCGCCCGCGCCAAAGAAGCGGGCGTGCGCCTGATCGAAGCCGATGCGCTGCGCATCGCCCGCCTGGCCGGCAGCCACGGCCACCAGGGCGTGGCCGCGCGCGTGCAGGCCCTGGCGCCGGCGCGCGGCCTGGATGAGCTGCTCGACGCATTGGCCGAGCCGCCGCTGCTGCTGGTGCTCGACGGCGTGACCGACCCGCACAACCTGGGCGCCTGCCTGCGCGTGGCCGATGGCGCTGGCGCCCATGCCGTCATCGCCCCAAAGGACCACGCCGCCGGCATCAACGCCACCGTCGCCAAGGTCGCCAGCGGCGCGGCCGAGACCATGCCCTACTTCATGGTCACCAACCTGGCGCGCACCCTGGGCGAGCTCAAGGAGCGCGGCATCTGGGTGCTGGGCACCAGCGACGACGCGCCGCAATCGCTCTACCAGCAAGAGCTCACCGGCCCCACGGCCCTGGTGCTGGGCGCCGAAGGCCCAGGCATGCGCCAGCTCACGCGCAAAACCTGCGACGCGCTGCTGCACATCCCCATGCAGGGCGCGGTGGAAAGCCTGAACGTCTCGGTGGCCAGCGCCGTGTGCCTGTACGAAGCGCGCCGCCAGCGCCTGCTCAGGTGAGAGGTTCTGAGAGCCTGTTCAAAATCTTTGCACGGCGGTCACGAGAGCGGATTTGGGCGCTCTGCCGCGCCCGCAAAGCCTCGCCATAGCCCCAGCTATGGCTGCGTTTTGCGCCTTGCAGCCCACCCCAAACCGCTTCTTGCCCACTCGCGCCGTGATTTTGAACAGGCTCTGACAGCGCCAAGCGCCCGCACGGCCCTGGTGCGACAATGCACGGGCTTTGCCCCTCACCCCCACGCCCTGGCACAGCCAAGGCGGTTTCACCCAGCCCCTCTTCTTTTTTGGAGACCCTCATGACCCAAGTCACCCTCAAAGGCAACCCCGTCGAACTCAAGGGCAGCCTGCCCGCCCCCGGCCAGCATGCCCCGGCCTTTTCGCTGGTCGGCAAGGACCTGGCCGAGCGCAGCCTGGCCGACTTCAAAGGCCAGCGCAAAGTGCTCAACATCTTCCCCAGCATCGACACCCCGACCTGCGCGCAATCGGTGCGCAGCTTCAACGAAGAGGCCAGCGCCCTGCCCAACACCGTCGTGCTGTGCATCTCGGCCGATCTGCCCTTTGCCCAGTCGCGCTTTTGCGGCGCAGAAGGCCTGGACAAGGTCGTCATGCTCTCCACCCTGCGCGGCCGCGCCTTCCATGAAGACTACGGCGTGGCCATCGCCAGCGGCCCGCTGGCCGGCCTGACCGCGCGCGCCGTGGTGGTGCTCGACGAAAACGACCGCGTGCTGCACAGCCAACTGGTGGGCGAGATCGCCAACGAGCCCGACTACGCCGCCGCCAAGGCCGCGCTGCAATAAGGCCCCAAGCGCCAGCTCGCACCCCACAGCCACCGCCTTGCCGGTGGCTTTTTTTCGCCCTGGTGATGGGCGCAGCGGGGGGATTCTGGCGACAGGCGCGGCCACTTCATCTTCGCTTCACCTGGATTTCTCAAGCGCTGAGCACACTTGCAGCCACTGTACTCATCAACAAGAAAGGCCCTCTCATGCAATACCGGCTCG
The DNA here is from genome assembly GCF_002288875.1 of Vandammella animalimorsus. NCBI lineage: Bacteria > Pseudomonadati > Pseudomonadota > Betaproteobacteria > Burkholderiales > Comamonadaceae > Vandammella > Vandammella animalimorsus. The sequence continues at coordinate 139,589 of NZ_NTBH01000006.1, forward strand.
CAACCAAGATATTCATCATCGGCGCCCTGGTCATCGTGCTGCAAATGGCACTGATGATGATCTACGGCCAAGTCCAGGATCGCCAGCGCCTGCACCGCAGCGTGCAAAACGACATCGCCCAATCGGCCGCTGGCGCGCAAACCCTGATCGGCCCGGTGCTGCTGATCGAATACCAGGAGGAATTCGAGGAACAGGTGCACGACGCCCAAACCGGCCAGACCAGCACCCAGCTGCGCCAGCGGCAGCAACGCCACTTGCTGCCCGCGCAGCAGCTGGACTGGCAAGGCCAGGCCGAGGTACAAACCCGCCATCGCGGCATCTACCACGCCAACCTGTTCCAGTCGAGCTGGAAGCTCAACGGCCAGTTCACGCTGCCAGCCTGGCTGGGCCAGCAGCCCCAGGGCCGCATCCTCTCGGCCCAGGCCTATCTGGTGCTGGGCGTGAGCGACCAGCGCGGCATCACCAACAACCCGTTGCTGCACATCGACGGGCGCGAACTGCCCTTTCAGGTCGGCAGCCGCGAGGTGCTGGCCACCCCCGCCATCCACGCCAATCTGGGCGAGCTGGACCTGAGCCAAGCGCACAGCCTGCCCTTCACGCTCGCGTTGCAGCTGATGGGCTCGCAGCACCTGTCCATCGCGCCCACGGCCGAGCTGACCAATGTGCACCTGCAATCGAGCTGGCCGCACCCGAGCTTCCAGGGGCGCTTTCTGCCCAACACGCGCGAAGTGCGCAGCGACGGCTACAGCGCCAGCTGGCAGATCTCGCACCTGGCGCGCGACTTCGAGCAAACCCTCAAGGCCGGCAAGGCGGTCGCCAGCACATCGGGCCGCTATGGCCATGACAGCGCCGCGCAGGCCGAAGTGCTGGGCGTGAGCTTCATCGACCCAGTCAACATCTACGTACAGGCCGAGCGCGCCGTCAAATACGGCCTGCTGTTCATCGTGCTGACCTTTGCCGCCTTCTTCCTGATCGAAACCACGCGGCGCATCGCCATCCACCCGCTGCAATACCTGCTGGTCGGGCTGGCGCTGTCGATCTTCTTCCTGCTGCTGGTGGCGCTGTCCGAGCACCTGCCGTTCTGGCTCTCCTACGGCATTGCTGCGCTGGCCTGCGTGAGCCTGATCACGCTGTACCTGGGCGCAGTGCTGCGCAACCGCCTGCACGGCCTGGCCTTTGGCGCCGGCATCACCGCGCTGTACGGCATCCTCTACGGCATCCTGCGCTCCGAGGACAACGCCCTGCTGATGGGCAGCGTGCTGCTGTTCGTCGCACTGGCCGCGCTGATGCTGGGCACACGCCACATCGACTGGTACAGCCTGATTGGCCAAGGCAAGGCCAGCGCGAACCCAGCGCCATCCAGCAGCAAAGTGAACGCGCAGAACTGATTCCATCGCCGTACCCCAACAGCAGTGCGCAACACCTCTGCGCAGGCCCTGGCAAGCCAGGGCCTGCGCGCATCAATAACAGGCAAATCAAGTGCCAATGCGAGAAAATCCCATCTATTCAGCCCCATTCCAGAATCTTATTTATTCGCCTTTCTTATCAGCCACCAATATTTTTGGCTTGGGATGGACTTTCAGCATAGCCAGATGCAACGAGACCCAGCGCCCTGAGATATCTGGTTTGATATTCCACTTTCGTCACACGACTCTTTTTTATATCAATCAAGCCATCATAAAAATTACCCAAAGGATCAATCCCCTTCATCTCAATCCACTTAGAACTGCAACCAACAACAATGCCAGCATAAAAAGAATACGCAGACTCCCGCTCCAGATGAATCCCCACAATAGCACCTCTATCAATAAAATAGTCATACAAATTGTCGATGACACCAAACTCTCTTTTACAACCCATCAAATCATTAGAAAAATCATCGCCAAGAGAGCCAAAGAAAGCGCGCATCATTTTGATTGAAGAGCAGTCAAACTTCAGCGACTTGACATACTTTCTTGCAATAAAACACATCCCATCCACATACAACTCATCAGTGATCTCCGACCCGCATAAAAAACCATCAACTACACCAAAGCGGACGATATTCACATAGGAAATACCTTTGCGCCGCACAACTTTACATACATTACTCAAAAACATAACAAAAACTCATTCAAAAAAACCAATCGAGAAAGTCAGCAAAATAACCCTTCGGGGCTTTAATCATGATCGGAGAAGTACGGCAACCGACGTGACCCAAGCATTTTTATGCAAATCTAGTTGCATTTCAGAATTCCCATGTTTTTCAGTGACTTTACAGGCCTGCAGGCTTTCGCGCGCCATGAGTGGCCTATGGCCGCGCTTTGCATGGCCGCACAGGCCGGGCGCCGTCAATAGAATCGGCCCCCATGCCACAACACACATCGCCCCCCTCCCCCACGGCAGCCAGCCACAGCGCCTGGCTGCACCAGGCCATCGACCGCATCGAGGCCGATTACCAGCGCAGCGCCGACACGCACCTGATCCCGCTGCCGCTGCCGCGCTTTGCCCAGGTCGGCATTGATCTGTATCTCAAGGACGAATCCACCCACCCCACCGGCAGCCTCAAGCACCGACTGGCGCGTTCGCTGTTTCTGTACGCGCTGTGCAATGGCTGGATCGGCCCGCAATCGACCATCGTCGAAGCCTCCAGCGGCTCCACCGCCGTCAGCGAAGCGTATTTCGCGCGGCTGCTGGGCCTGCCCTTTGTGGCCGTGATGCCGCGCAGCACTTCGCCCGAGAAGATCGCCCTGATCGAGTTCTACGGTGGGCGCTGCCATTTCGTGCAACAAGCCAGCGAGGTGTATGACGCGGCGCGGCAGATCGCCGCCGACACCGGCGGCCACTACATGGATCAGTTCACCTACGCCGAGCGCGCCACCGACTGGCGCGGCAACAACAACATCGCGCAAAGCATGTTCACGCAGATGCAGCGCGAGCGCCACCCCATCCCGCGCTGGATCGTCGTAGGCGCGGGCACCGGCGGCACCAGCGCCACCATTGGCCGCTACGTGCGCTACCAGCGCTACGCCACCGAGCTGTGCGTGGCCGACCCGGAAGGCTCGGTCTTTGCCGATTACCACCGCTGCGGCGATGCCGGCCTGAGCGCGCCAGGCTCGCGCATCGAAGGCATTGGCCGCCCGCGCGTGGAGCCCAGCTTCGTGCGCACGCTGGTGGACCGCATGGAAGTGGTCAGCGATGCGCAATCCATTGCCGCCATGCACGCGCTGTCGCAGCTGCTGGGGCGGCGCGTGGGCCCGTCCACCGGCACCAACTTCGTGGCCATGCTGCGCCTGGCCCAGCACATGCAGGCCCAGGGCGAGCAAGGCTCCATCCTCTCGCTGCTGTGCGATGCCGGCGAGCGCTACCTGCCCACCTACTACAACCCACAGTGGCTGGCCGGCCACATCCAGACCTGCGAGGCCAGCGCGCGCCAGATTCAAGAGCTGCTCGTCTAGAGCGTGTTATGCACTTCGCGCGCCCCGCAACAACAAGCATCAGGAGACGCCCACATGGCTTTCATCAACTACGTCACGCAAATTCAGTTCGACTTTGGCGCCATCGCCCTGCTGGCCAGCGAGTGCCAGCGCATCGGCATCACCCGTCCGCTGCTGGTCAGCGATGCCGGCGTCAAGGCCGCTGGCATCCTCGACCGCGTATTGGCCCAGCTCAAGGGCATGGACTGCGCCGTGTTCGACGCCACGCCGCCCAACCCCACCGAGGCGGCCGTGCGCGCTGCCGCGCAACGCTACCGCCAGCAGCGCTGCGACGGGCTGATTGCCGTGGGCGGCGGCTCCTCCATCGACTGCGCCAAAGGCGTGGCCATTGCCGCCACGCACGATGGGCCGCTGACGCGCTACGCCACCATCGAAGGCGGATCGCCGCGCATCAGCGAAGCCGTTGCGCCGCTGATTGCCATCCCCACCACCAGCGGCACCGGCAGCGAAGTGGCGCGCGGCGCCATCCTCATCGTTGACGATGGACGCAAGCTCGGCTTCCACTCCTGGCACCTGGTGCCGCGTGCGGCCATTTGCGACCCCGAGCTGACGCTGGGCCTGCCCCCTGGGCTGACCGCGGCCACCGGCATGGACGCCATCGCCCATTGCATGGAAACCTTCATGGCAGCCGCCTTCAACCCGCCGGCCGACGGCATCGCGCTCGATGGCCTGGCGCGCGGCTGGGCCCACATCGCCCAGGCCACACAGCACGGGCAGGATCGCCAAGCGCGCCTGAACCTCATGGCCGCCAGCATGCAAGGCGCCATGGCCTTTCAGAAGGGCCTGGGCTGCGTGCACTCGCTCAGCCACAGCCTGGGCGGCATCAATCCGCAACTGCACCACGGCACGCTCAATGCCATCTTCCTGCCAGCGGTGCTGCGTTTCAACGCCCAGGCCCACAGCGTGCAGCAGGAGCAGCGCATGCAGCGCATGGCCCAGGCCATGGGCCTGGCCCTGCCCGAGCAGGCCAGCGCCGCACAGGCCGCTGCGCAACTGGCCCAGGCCGTGCAGGCGCGCAACCAAGAGCTGGGCATGCCCAGCGGGCTGGCCGCCATGGGCGTCAGGCAGGGCGACTTCGCACTGATCATCGAGCGCGCCCTGCGCGACCACTGCCACGCCACCAACCCCATCGAAGCCAGCGAGCAGGACTACCGGCAGATGCTGGAAGAGTCCATGTAAGCGCCGTTGGTCAGCCAGGGCCGCCCAACGCACGACGGCCCAAGGGCCTGCCCAGCCGCGCCACGAAAAAAATTTTTCTCCATCCATGAGGGATTTGCCGCGCTGCGGTGTTGTATCTCATGGTGGCCCACAGCGCCGCCTTGATGCACGGCCTGCCTGCCGCCCCCTGCGGCATGGCGCGCCGCACCCCAACCCTTTTGATGGAGACTTGCATGCCCCAACCCGCCATCCCCCGTCTAGCCCGCTGCCCACTGGCTGCAGCCGCCGCGCTCTGTCTGGCCGCCTTGCCCCTGCATGGGCATACACAGACGCCAGCGCAAGCGCCCAAGCCCGGCCAAAGCGCGGCGCGCACCTACCAGCTGCCAGCCCAGCCCCTGGCCCAAAGCCTGGCCGCGCTGGCCGCCCAGGCCGGGCTGCAACTGGTGGCCGACCCGGCCCGCATCGGCCAGCGTGCAGCCCCAGCCCTTGCGCCCACGGCCGATTTGCCGCAGGCGCTGCGCACGTTGTTGGCCGGCACCGGCCTGCAAGGCCGCGTGCAGGGGCAGACGCTGGTCATCTCCCCGGCCCCTGCACAAGCTGCCGCCGCCGCAAGCAGCGCGGGCGATGCCCAGACCCTGCCTGCGGTCACCGTGCAGGCCGCGCCCGAAACCGCCACTGGCCCCGTGCTGGGCTACGCCGCGCGCCGCAGCGCCACAGCCACCAAGACAGACACGCCGCTGGTGGAAACGCCGCAATCGGTCAGCGTGATCGGCGCCGAGGAGATCGAGGCCAAGGGCATGCGCGAGGTGCTGGACACGCTGACCTATACGCCGGGGGTTTTGCCTCGCATGTGGGGCCACGATGGCCGGGACTATGAATTCATGATGCTGCGCGGCTTTGCCGACATCGAGGCCCAGAACTTCCTCGACGGCCTGGCGCAAATGAGCTTCGTGGACGTTGCATCGCCTACCGAGGTCTATGGCATGGAGCGCATCGAGGTGCTGCGCGGCCCGGCCTCGGCCACCTTCGGGCGGGCCGACGTGGGCGGCATCGTCCACCGCGTCAGCAAGCGGCCCACGCTGGACGAGCCGGTGCGCGAGGTGCAGGCGCAACTGGGCAATTACCGGCACCGGCAACTGGCCTTCGACTACGGCGGCAAGCTGGGCGAGCAGGTTGCCTACCGCCTGGTGGGGCTGGCGCGCCAGGGCCGCACGCAAGACCGCTACCCCACCGGCGAGTGGGACACGACCAAACGCCAGTACTTCGCCCCCTCGCTGCTGTGGCAGCCCTCGGCCGCCACCCGCCTGACGCTGCTGGCCGCCGTGCTGCGCCACAACGCCAGCGACGACGTGGGCTACCAGGCCGACGGCAACGGCCAGCCCACGCAGGTGCGCGAAGGCGACCCGCGCTACAGCCGCATCAAGTACAACAACTGGTCGCTGGGCTATGAGCTGCGCCACGACTTCAATGCCCAATGGGGCCTGCGACAGAACTTCCGTTACGCCAAACGCAATACGGACAAGCGCCACATGTACTCCTCACTGGAAGATGATGGCCGCACATTCACGCGCACGGCCGAGCGCAACGAAGGCAACCTGAGGCAAACCTCTTTGGACACCTATGTGGAAGGGCGCTTCCAGACCGGCGCGGCGCGGCACCAACTGATTGCGGGCCTGGACTTCACCCAAGCGCGTGGTTTTGAAACACAAAAAAGCACGCCAGCCCCTGATCTGGATCTCTACAACCCGGTGTACCACCCCATCACGCCGCCCGGCGTGGTGACCGAATCCTTTGGCCCGAACAAGCTGCGCATACTGGGCCTGTATGTACAAGACCAGATGCGCATGGGCGAGCAGTGGCTGCTGACGCTTTCGGGCCGGCACGACACGGGCAAGGTGCAAGACGCCTCCAGCGCGCGCGGCGGGCAAAACAAAAGCCGCACCGACAAAGCCTTTACCGGCCGCGCCGCGCTCACCTGGCTGGCCCCTGGCGGCTGGGCGCCTTATGTGAGCTACGGCACCTCCTTCCTGCCCGCCTTTGACGCATTCGATTCGCTGGAAGCCAAGCCCACCACCGGCAAGCAATGGGAGCTGGGCGTCAAATACCAGCCCCCCGGGCGCAGCCTGCTGCTCGCCGCCGCCGTGTACGACCTGCGCAAGCGCAACATCACCGTGACCAACCCCATCACCAACCGCGATGAGCAGGTGGGCGCCATGCGCTCGCGCGGGCTGGAGCTGGAGGCCAAGGGCCGCCCCCTGCCTGCCTTGCCCGGCCTGCATGTCACCGCTGCCTACACCTACAGCGACGTCAAAGGGGTGAGCGGCGACACCTGGCGCGTGGAGGCGGGCAAGACGGCCATCCAGGTGCCCAAGCACATGGCCTCGCTGTGGCTGGACTACCGCTTTGCCGAAGGCAGCCTGCGCGGCCTGAACCTGGGCCTGGGCGCACGCCACGTGGGCCGCCGTTGGGACGATGCGGCCAACACCCGCGCGCAACCGGGCTACACGCTGGTGGACGCCAGCCTGCGCTACGACCTGGGCGCCAACTGGCGCCTGGCGCTGAACGTGAACAACCTGTTCAACAAGAAGTACTTCGCCAGCAACGCCTTCGATGGCTGGTGGCGCGGCGAGCAGCGCAGCGCGACGATCACAGCCACCTACCGCTGGTAAGCCGCGCGCTGGCGGCAGGCGCCCTGCCCGCTTGCATGCCGGGCAGGCAGCCTGCGAGGTGCCTGCGAGGTGCCTGCGAGGTTGCAGGCCGCGCCGCCGTGGCGGCGCGGCGCGGGCGGGGCATCGGGCACGCGCTCCAGCACGGCCAGAAAGTCCTCGCGCCGCCCCTGCGCCGCCTCGGCGCGCGGGTGCTCCAGCGTCAGCCAACTGGCCAGCTTCTCCGCCGTGGCGCTGGCAATGAACTGGTTGACGGAAATGCCATCGCGCGCGGTCATGGGGTGCCCCCGTGCATTTGCTGCTGTGCCTTGTGCGCTTGCACGTAGGAACGCAAAACCGCATTGATGCGGGACTGGTAGCGCGCCCCCCCGTGCTTGAAAAAGTCCAGCACATCGGCATCGATGCGCAGCGTGATTTGCTTCTTGTTGCCCGGCAAGGTCGCTGCCGCTTTCAGCCAAACGGCATCGGGCAGATGGGGTGCATCCGTGTAGTCGATGTGATCTTCCGGCATCCCTGCAATGGCATCCATCCGCGCTTTTTGCTCGGCGCTTGGCTGCGGCATGTGGGACAGGTCAAGGGTTTGCTTCACGATATTGCTTTGCTTCTTTGCCATTTGCTTTCCTCGCAGAGATGAGACGAATGGTCTTGCCATCGTCCCGAACGGTATAGACCACATACAACAGCGCAGACCAGAACAGGCCAATCGTTGCCCAGCGGTCTTCGCCGTAGTCTTGGGGCCTGTTTGCGCCATTGCAGGAGTCGCGAAGGAATGAAAAACCGCACCGATCAAGGCGCACGTTGCAGGGCGTATGTCGATACGCCCAAGACGGGCAACGCCGAGCGGAGTGGTTTTTCATGCCTTCCCAAAGGGTTGGAGCCTGCAGGGGCCGCCCACGGCGTTGGCAATCCTCGCAAAGCATCCAGCCTTGCTGCGGTTGCCGCCTTGTGCTCGGCCCCTGCGGGCTCCAACGCGATCTCCTTCAATGGCGCAAACAGGCCCCGCGAGCCATCGTAGGTTTCGATGCGGCCAGGATCGCCAAAAACAAACTTGGCATCCTCGAAATAGATGCCGTGTTTTTTGAAGTTGATCGCCGCTTTGTCGGCATCCCATTCGAATTCCATTGCGCTAATTTACTCCTTTTTGTAGTTACGTTGCGTATCTACATGTTGTGACTGCAATTTGCCATGCCCCCGCCGCACACCCAAGCCCGCCCCAAGCCATCCCGCCTGCTGCGCCCGGCCTTGCTCAAGCTGCACCGATGGGCGGGCCTGGCCTTGGCCGCCTTTCTGGTGCTCACCGGCCTGACCGGGGCCGTAATGGCCTGGACGGACGAGCTGGACGCACTGCTGAACCCGCACATGCTGCGCACGCCCGGCACGCCGGCGCAGGATGCGGCGCAGTTGCTGGCGCTGGCCGCGCAGTTGGAGGCCGCGCAGCCGCAGTGGCGCGTGACCAGCCTGCCGCTGGCGCTGGAGCCGGGGCAGGCGGCCATGCTGCGCGTGGCGGCCAAACCGAATGCGGATGCGAATGCGGATTCGGGCACGAGCGCGGACGCGGGCACAGGCACGAACGCAGCACTGGGCTTTGACCAGTTGTTCGTGCACCCGGCGAGTGGTCAGATCCTGGGCCAGCGGCAATGGGGCCAGTGGCGCGGCGGCTCATTGGCGCAGGCGCGGCAAGACTTGCTGCCTTTCATCTACAAGCTGCACTACAGCCTGCACCTGCCCGGCGTGTGGGGCGCCTGGCTGCTGGGCGGCGTGGCCTTGCTGTGGGCACTGGACTGCCTGTGGGCGCTGGCGCTGGCCTTCCCCAGCCGCAAGGCCTGGCGCAAGTCCTTCGCGTTTCGCTGGGGCGCGGGCGGGCACAAGCTGACGTTCGATCTGCACCGCTCGGGCAGCGTGTGGCTGTGGCCGCTGCTTCTGGTGCTGGCCATCACCGGCGTGGGCCTGAATCTGCGCACGGAAGTCATGCAGCCGCTGGTGGCGTGGTTTTCACCCGTGCCGCCCGAGCCTTGGGCGGGCCGCCAGCCCTTGTCCCCAGGGCAAGCGGCCATCGGGCGCGAGCGCGCGCTGCAATTGGCGCTGGCCCAGGCGCGCCAGTTGGGCTGGCTGGGCGATGCGCCCGTCGCGCCCGTTACGCCCCCATCGAGCATCAACACCGCTGCCGCTTCAGCGCACGCCACGACCGGCCGCGCCGCCGCCAAGGCGCTGGGCTTGCAGCCCTGGCGGCTGTACGACTGGCAGGACGAAGACGGGCTGTACGCCGTGGCCTTTGCCGCGCCGGGGCGCGAGCCTTACGGCCCGACGCTCGGGCCGCACTGGGTGTATCTGGATTCGGCCACCGGCGCGCCCGTGGCCACGCGCAGCGCAGCGCGCCGCAGCGCGGGCGAGGTGTTCATGGCGGCGCAGTACCCGCTGCACTCGGGCCGCATCCTGGGCTGGCCGGGCCGCGCGCTGGTCAGCCTGCTGGGGCTGGCAGTGGCCGTCATCAGCGTGACGGGGGTGATGATCTGGCTGCGCAAGCGCCGCGCCGGGCTCGCCAAAGGCCGATCCGCTGGGGCTTGTTGAGATGGAGTGTTGCGACGGTGTTTTCGGTCAAAAAACCGCAACTGCTGCGTTGAAAGCGCTTGCACAGTGCCCCAGGCCTTGCGCGCGTTTTCGCCTTGCATTGGCGACTTTGACATCGGAAAAAAACCGCTTCGCAAGCCCAATCCCCCCCTAAAACGGCACCAGCAATGACGCCAACAACAGGGGCAGGAACAGCCACCAGCTACTGCGGTGCCGCAGGTGATAGGCCAGGTGGATGAGCAGGCCCACCAGCAGCAGCGAGGGTTTGCGCAACATGAACAGCAGCACCAGCAGGGCCAGGGATTGCTCCAGCAGCATGCGCGGGTTGCGCTGGCTGGCGTGCTGCGCCTCTTCGGGCGGCTGCTGGGGTTCAAGCGCGCCCTGGCGCTGCGGCTGCGCGGCCGTGGGCAAAGCGGCCTGGGCTTGCTGGCGGCGCTGCGCCTGGCGTTGTGCTTCGGTGGGTTCAAGCACAGGCGCTGGCGGCTGGGCCGGCTGCCACCAATGCGCCCAGGGGGCCTGGCCCTGGGCGCTGGCGCGGCGAAAGGCGCTGCGCCCCCGGCCAGTTTGCGAGGCGTTGGCGGCGCTCTCCAATTGCAATATCTGTTGAGGTTCTGGCGATGGCTGCGGTTGCGCCGGAGCCTGGGCTGCGGCGCGCAGGGCCTGTACGCGCTGCAGCCAGGGCTGGCCGCGCTGCGGATCGACCATGTGCAGAAAGTGGGCGTAGCCCAGCAGCGCGTCGAGCACGTTGTCGTTGCCGTTCCAGGATTTGCCTTGCGGCCCGTCTTTTTCGACCTGAAAGACGGTGGCGCGAAAACGCTTGAAGGTGCTGCGATCAATCGAGGGCTTGGCGTTGACGACCAAGCCAGTGACTTGCTGACGCCGGGCGCTGCGCATGACATGCAGCTTGTCCGGGTGCAGGGTAAAGCCCTCATCGGCGATGATCTGGCGCGCGCGCCACAGCAGCTTGCCCACCAGATGCTGGGCCGGCGCATCGGCCGAGAAGCTCAGGTCGTCGGCATAACGGGTGTAGGCAAAGCCGAGCTTGGCGGCCATGCCATGCAGGCGGCGATCCAGCCGGCGGCAGAGGATGTTGGTCAGCGCCGGGCTGCTGGGCGCGCCCTGCGGCAAGTGACGCGCGCCGGTGGCGATGTGGTAGGTCTGGCCGTCGAGCTGCACGGCCTGCGTGGGGCGCTGGGTGCACAGCAGGCCCATGATGCTGGCCAGTTGCTCGCTGTAGCCCAGCGCGCGGAACACGCCCTTGATGCGCGGGTAGGCAATGGAGGGGAAGAAGTCCTGCAAATCCAGGTTGATGACCACGGCCTTGCCCACGTGCGGCTGGGCGTTGCTGCAGATGGAGCGCCCAGGGCGAAAGCCGTGCGCCGCATCGTGCACCGGCACTTTGCTGAGGATGTTGTCCAGCAGCCAGTACTGCAGGCGCTTGAGGCGCGGCATGGGCGCAGAGATGCGGCGCAGGCCGCCGCTTTTCTTGGGCAAGTCAAAACTGCGGTAGTGGCTGACGCGGGCCACGGCGCGGTCGTAGGCGAGAAAACGCAGCTCGGCCACCGAGACGCCCATGAGCTGAGCCAGCTGCTGCGGGTTGGCCGGCTGCGGCAATTGCCAGCGCGCCAAGCGCTCGGGTTGGTTGTCGCTGTGTTGCAGGCCACCGGAGACGCCCTGCCCCAGATACAGCACGCTGTGCTGGCGGCGTTCGTGCCAGCTGCGGGCGCGCTCGTAACGGGCCTGGGCGCGGGCCTGGCGCGTGGCCTCGCGACGCTGGCGCGCAGCCTGAAGGCGCTGGCGGCGCATCAGGCGCAGCGCCTGCTGCGGATCGTCCCCGCCAGCGCTCAGGCGGGCGGCCATGGCGGCCAGCGCCTGGCTGAGCTGCGCTTCGCGCTGCACCAGCTCGGCTGGGGGCTCAGGCGGGGGTTGGTCGCTGGGCCAAAAGCCCAGGCGTTGCATGTCCTGCAGGATCACTGTCTGCTTGCTGCTGGCTTGGGTGCGCTCTCGCTCTATCAGCTGCGCGCGCGTGAGCTGCTCAGGGGGCAGGTTGGCGGAGTCGTCGGTGGTGCGGGTCATGGTGTTTCAGAGCCTGTGACGATGCCGCACGCAGTCAGAAAAAACCAAGAGCTGGGCCTGTAAAGGGGGGCGTACGGGCGTTCTCATCGAAGAAGCCTTCGGACTTGCGCGCTCCACTCGACGCCGATGGGCTACCCTCCGCTGTTTGACTTCAAGGAAGTCAAACGGCAAAAGCGGCGGGTAGCGCCATCGGCACAGTGAAGAGTGCGCCAGTGACGCATGACAGAGCAAACAACGCGGATGGCGATCCACCACCCAGGATGCAAGAGCCTTGCCCGTACGCCCGGCACCATTCTAGGCGCCTGAATCCGCAGAGGCTCTCGACGCTGCGATGGCAGCAGCCTTTTTTGACCATGTTCTCGCCCACGGCACAGGCGCAAAGCCAAGCCCCCAGATCGGGGGCAACGATGGTCAAACAGCGCTTGCGGGCGGCAAGGCTGCAGATTCCCGATGGCGCTGCTCAGGCAAGCCCCATCGGGCCCTGCAAGTTTTTGTGACAATTTTTATAATGCGCGGTTATGGCCGTCTGGACGCTTGGGATCAACCACCACACAGCCCCGCTGGATTTGCGGGGCCGCTTTGCCTATGCGCTGGAGCAAATTGGCCCGGCGCTGCATGGACTGCGCCAGTCGCTGCTGCAAGGCCATGGTCCGCAGCCGGTGGAGTCGGCCATTCTCTCGACCTGCAACCGCACCGAGATCTACTGCGCCGCGCCCAGCGCCCTGCCCCAGCCCGAGCGGCTGGCGCTGCAGCAGGCCACGCTGGATTGGCTGGCGCGCAGCGGCGGCCTGACCGCGCAGGATCTGGCCCAGTACGCCTACACGCACGACCAGGATCTGGCCGCCCGTCATGCCTTCCGCGTCGCCAGCGGATTGGACTCCATGGTGCTGGGCGAGGCGCAAATCCTGGGCCAGATGAAGAGCGCCGTGCGCGCGGCCGAGCAAGCTGGCGCGCTGGGCAGCACGTTGCACCAGCTGTTTCAGCGCAGCTTTGCCGTGGCCAAGGAGGTGCGCAGCAGCACCGCCATCGGCGCGCACTCCATCAGCATGGCCGCGGCTGCCGTGCGCCTGGCCGGCCAACTGTTTGAGGACTTTGCCCGCCTGAAGGTGCTGTTCATTGGCGCGGGCGAAATGATCGAGCTGGCCAGTACGCACTTTGCCGCCCAGCGCCCGCACAGCATCGTGATCGCCAACCGCACGCTCGAGCGCGGCGAAAAGCTGGCTGCGCGCCTGGGCGCGCAGACGCTGCGCATCGGCGAGCTGCCCGAGCGCCTGCACGAATTCGACATTATCGTCTCCTGCACCGCCAGCAGCGTGCCCATCATCGGCCTGGGCGCGGTCGAGCGCGCGCTCAAGCGCCGCCGCAACAGCCCCATGTTCATGGTCGATCTGGCCGTGCCGCGCGACATCGAACCCGAAGTGCAGGCCCAGGACAACGTTTACCTCTACACCGTGGACGACCTGGCCAGCGTGGTGCAAAGCGGCAGGGCCCAGCGCGAGGCCGCCGTGGCCCAGGCCGAGGCCATCATCGACAGCGGCGTGCAGCACTTTGCCCGCTGGCTGGAGATGCGCAGCAGCCAAAGCGCCGTGGTGCCGCTGATCCAGCAGCTGCAGCAGCAGGCCCAGAGCTGGAACGCCCAGGAAGTGGCGCGCGCGCGCAAGATGCTGGCGCGCGGCGAGGACCTGGACGCCGTGTTGCAGGCGCTGGCGCACAACCTGAGCAAGAAAATGCTGCACGGCGCCGTCAGCGAATTGCGCAACGGCCACGGCGACGCGGACGAGCGCCAACAGACCGCGCACATGGTCTCGCGCCTGTTCCTGCGCGGCGAGACGCCGCGCCAGCATTAGCGCCGGCCAGCCAGAGCCACGCCAGCACGCCTGGCACGGCAGGGGCGCGGCCTCCACACCCACGCTGCCCTTGCCTTCCCCCCGCCAGCCACCGGCGCCATGCCGCGCCCCGCAGGCGCCCCCCCGCGCCATCGTCCCGGCCCGATCACCCACTTTCCCCACCTTCCTGCCCGGCCCATGCAAGCCCACCTCCGCCCCCAGCTCGAACGCTACGTGCAACGCCTTGCGGAGCTGGATTTCCTGCTCTCGCGCGAAGACATCCTGGCCGACATGCAGCAATACCGCCGCATCGCCAGCGAGCACGCCGAGGTCACGCAGATCGCCAGCCGCTACAGCCGCTACCAGGCCCACGCCGCCGACCTGCAGACTGCGCAGGAGCTGCTGCAGGACGCGCACAGCGACGCCGACACCCTGGCGCTGGCGCAGGAGGAAATCGCCCACGCCACGCAGCAGATGCAGCAGCTGGAGGCCGAGCTGCAGCGCCTGCTGCTGCCGCGCGACCCGGACGACGCGCGCAATGCCTTCCTGGAAATCCGCGCCGGCACCGGCGGCGACGAATCGGCGCTGTTCGCCGGCGACCTGCTGCGCATGTACACGCGCTATGCCGACAGCCAGGGCTGGAAGTGCGAGCTCATCAGCGCCAGCGACAGCGAGCTGGGCGGCTACAAGGAAGCCGTGCTGCGCATCGAGGGTGAGCGCGTCTATGGGCGGCTGCGCTTCGAATCGGGCGGGCACCGCGTGCAGCGCATCCCCGCCACCGAAACCCAGGGCCGCATCCACACCAGCGCCTGCACCGTGGCCGTGCTACCCGAGCCGGACGAGGCCGTGGCCGTGCAGCTCAACCCGGCCGAGTTGCGCATCGACACCTTCCGCGCCAGCGGCGCCGGCGGCCAGCACGTCAACAAAACCGACTCGGCCGTGCGCATCACCCACATCCCCACCGGCATGGTGGCCGAATGCCAGGACGACCGCAGCCAGCACCGCAACAAGGCCAAGGCCTTGCAGGTGCTGGCCGCGCGCCTGCAGGAGCAGGAGCGCAGCGCCCAGGCCGCCAAGGACGCCGCGCTGCGCAAGGGCCTGATCGGCAGCGGCGACCGCTCCGATCGCATCCGCACCTACAACTTCCCGCAGGGCCGCCTGACCGACCACCGCATCGGGCTGACACTCTACAAACTGCCCAGCATCATCGAAGGCGACCTGCAGGAGGTGCTGGACGCATTGCAGGCCGCGCGCGAAGCCGAGCTGCTGGCCCAGCTGCAACCCGAATGAGCGCCCCTGCCACCATCGCCCAGGCCCTGCAACAGGCCGCCGCGCAAGGCCTGGCGCGGCTGGACGCCCAGCTGCTGCTGCTGCACGCGCTGGGGCGCGAGGCCAGCCAGCGCGCCTGGCTGCTGGCCCACGACGATCAGCCGCTGGATGCCGCCCAGGCTGCGCATTGGGCGCAGCTGCTGCAGGCCCGCGCCGACGGCGTGCCGCTGGCCTACCTGACCGGCCAGCGCGAATTCTTCGGCCTGCCGCTGCACATCACCCCGGCCGTGCTCGACCCGCGCCCGGACACCGAAACCCTGGTCGAATGGGCGGTGCAGCTGCTGCCCCAGCAGGGCCAGCCGCGCCTGCTGGATCTGGGCACGGGCAGCGGCGCCATTGCGCTGGCACTCAAAAGCCAGCGCCCCGATGCCCAGGTCTGGGCCTGCGAGCAAAGCCTGGCCGCGCTGCAGGTCGCCCAGGACAACGCCCGGCGCCTGGGCCTGGCGCTGCACTGGCTGCACGGCCACTGGCTGGAGCCAGCCCGCCAGGCCGGCCTGGGCGATTGGGACATGATCGTCAGCAACCCGCCCTACATCGCCGAGCACGACCCGCACCTGCCCGCGCTGCGCCACGAGCCGCGCCAGGCGCTGACCAGCGGCGCCGACGGGCTGGACGACATCCGCCACATCATCGCCCACGCCCTGCCCACGCTGGCGCCCGGCGGCTGGCTGCTGCTGGAGCACGGCTGGCAGCAGCACCAGCAAGTCGCCCAGCTGCTGGCCCAGGCAGGCTATGGGGAGGTGGCCCACCGCCAAGACCTGGCTGGCCACATCCGCTGCACCGGCGCACGCCGCCTACGCTAGAGCCTGTTATGCACCGCAAATGCGCACGGCGCTGCCATGCGCGCAGAGCTCCCATAATGACGGCCCGTCTGGCTTGGCACGAGCGCACTCTCCTGCCGCCGCATCAGCAAAGCCATTCTTGCCACTGCCTCTTGGCTTTGCTCGACTTGGAGCACCGCACCGATGATCCGCACCATCCGTACTGATTGGGCACTGGGTGCCGCGCTGACTCTGCTGGGCTGCACTGCAGCCCAAGCCCCCGGTCCCGCCCCTGCGCCAACACCCCAGCCTGCACGGGCCGTACCAGTCAAAGAGCTGGCCCCTTGCAACCCGCATCAAACCCAAGCCGCGTACATCCAGGCCTGCATGCCCCAAGCTGGGGACAAGGTTGATGCCGCAACACGCAAGGCCACAGTCCAAGCCTTGCATGCCCCTTTGGCGCGCCTTGGCTTGCAGCGCCACACATTGGTTTGGAAGGCCTGGTATGCAGACGCCGCGCAGTCTGAGCCCGCCGTGCACACGCACACCCAGTTCGAGCCCGGCCCGCGTGAGCGCGTCTACAAAGCCGGCCCTGATGGCCTGGAGCTTCTTCACATTCGCCTCGATGCAGACACGGTATGGAAAAAGACCCAGGATGGCGTCTGGAGGCAAGAGCCACTGCCCAGGCCCGCGCCCAGCGCGGCGTATCTGGCCCAGCACGCCATCTTGGCGGTGCAGCGCAGCACCAGCCGCACCGGCGCGCCGATACTGACGGTGCACAGCAAGAGCGAGTTCGGCCAGCTTCAGTTGGAGCAGCGTCTGAGCATCGACACCCAGCGCGGCTTGCTGCTGCACATTGACCAAACCATCCCAGGCTTTTCCAGGCAGACTTTCGAGTTCGACTGGGATACAGCGTTTGAATCCATCACGCCCTCGCTGAAGGAGCTTGAAAACCATTGAAGCCCTGGCACACAAGGCCAATCCATCCACAACCACTTCGCCGAAACTTTGCCCAGCATCTGGCAGAACGCCCGCGATTTCCATTCCAAATTCGCCCTGCCCAGGCCCGCGCACGCCCCTGGCACGCCCCACGTATGCCCCGCTCCGACGCCCCCTCCTCCGACACCCCAAAAACCAGCCCAGCCAGCCCAGCGGCTGCGCAGCCACAGGCCATCCGCATCCGTGGCGCGCGCCAGCACAATTTGCAGAATCTGGATGTGGACATCGCCCCCGGCACGCTGACGGTGGTCACCGGCCCCAGCGGCAGCGGCAAGTCCTCGCTGGTGTTCGACACGCTCTACGCCGAGGGCCAGCGCCGCTATGTGGAGACGTTCTCGGCCTACGCGCGGCAATTCCTCGACCGCATGGACAAGCCCGCGGTGGACCGCATCGAGGGCGTGCCGCCAGCCATCGCCATCGACCAGACCAACCCGGTGCGCAACAGCCGCTCCACCGTGGGCACGATGACCGAGCTTAACGACCACCTGAAGCTGCTGTTTGCGCGCACGGCCCAGCTCTATGACCGGCAGACGGCCCTGCCGGTGCGCCACGACACGCCGCAGAGCGTGTACGCGGCCTTGCAGGCGCGTTTCGGCAAGGAGAGCGGCAAGGGGGATGGCAAAGAGGATGGCCAGGCCGCAGGCGATCCGCGCCTGGTGGTGACCTTTGCCGTGGAGCTGCCCGCCGACACCAGCGAGGAGCAAATGCAGCAGTGGCTGGCCGCCAGCGGCTACACCAAGGTGCAGGCCCAGCGGCTGGTGCAGGTGGAGCAGGCCGCCGTCACTGCAAGCAAGGGCAAGGCGGCGAAGAAAACGGGCAAGTCCGTCAAAGCAAGCCCCGCCCCGGCGCAGCGCAAGGTGCTGGATGTGGTGGCCGATCGCTTTCGCCTCTCGCGCGCCGATCCAGCGCGGGTGGTCGAGGCGCTGGAGACAGCCTTCCAGCGCGGCCACGGGCGGCTGGCGGTGTATGTGCTGCCCGAGGCTGAGGCCGAGGGCGAGGCCGCAGCGCCCGAAGTGCTGCACTTCTCCCAAGGCCTGCACTGCCCCGAGAGCCAGTTGCGCTATCAGGAGCCCTCGCCGTCGATGTTCTCCTTCAACTCCCCGGCCGGGGCCTGCGAGGCCTGCCGGGGCTTTGGCCGCGTGATCGGCGTGGACTGGGGCCTGGTGATCCCCGATGAGCGCTTGAGCTTGCGCCAGGGCGCCATCAAGGCCATCCAAACCCCGGCCTGGAAGGAGATTCAGGACGATTTGCTGCGCCACGCCGAGAGCTGGAGCATCCCGCGCGACACGCCCTGGCGGGACTTGACGCCCGAGCAGCGGCACTGGGTGCTGCACGGCGCGCCGGACTGGAACGGCAAATGGACGCAGAAGTGGTACGGCATCGCGCGCTTTTTCGAATACCTGGAGAGCAAGGCCTACAAGATGCACATTCGCGTGCTGCTGTCCAAATACCGCAGCTACACCACCTGCCCGGCCTGCGCAGGCGCGCGGCTGAAGACGCAAAGCCTGCTCTGGCGCGTGGGCACCAAGGCGGCGGCGGATGCGGCCTTGCCCGCTGCGCAGCGCTTCATGCCCGCAGGCGTGGGCTGGAGCCGCGCGCAATTGGAGGCCCTGCCCGGCCTGTGCCTGCACGATTTGATGCAGTTGCCGCTGGCGCGGCTGGCGCACTTCATGGCCACGCTGGCGCCGCCCGAAGATGACGACGGCGCCCAGGCCCAGGCCACGCGCATGCTGCTGGCAGAAATCAACGCGCGGCTGCGCTTTCTCAACGAGGTCGGCATTGGCTACCTGACGCTGGACCGGCAAAGCCGCACCCTGAGCGGCGGCGAAGTACAGCGCATCAACCTGACGACGGCGCTGGGCACTTCGCTGGTCAACACCTTGTTCGTGCTCGACGAGCCCAGCATCGGCCTGCACCCGCGCGACATGCAGCGCATCAACCAGGCCATGCTGCGCCTGCGCGATGCGGGCAACACGCTGGTGGTGGTGGAGCACGACCCGGCCGTGATGCTGGCGGCCGACCGCATCATCGACATGGGGCCGCGCCCAGGCAGCGGCGGCGGGCGCATCGTGTTCGACGGCACGCCCGCCGCGCTGCGCCAGGCCGACACGCTCACCGGCCAATACCTGGGCGGTCGGCTGCGCATCGACAGCCCGGCGCGCCGCGTCGTGCAGCCGGGCACGCCGCGTTTGCTGCTGCAGGGCGCGCGCGCCAACAACCTGCAAGGCATGGATGTGGAGTTCCCCTTGCAACGCATGGTGTGCGTGACGGGCGTGTCCGGCTCGGGCAAGTCCACGCTGATCCAGGACGTGCTGGCCCCGGCGCTGCTGCGCGCCTTTGGCAAGGCCAGCGAAGCGCCCGGCGCGCACGATGCGCTGCTGGGGGCCGACCACCTGGCCGATGCGGTGTTCGTCGATCAATCGCCCATCGGCAAGACGGCGCGCTCCAACCCGGCCAGCTACGTGGGCGCGTGGGATGCGATCCGCAAGCTCTTTGCCGATGCGCCGCTGGCGCGCCAGCGCGGCTACACGGCGGCCAAGTTCAGCTTCAACAGCGGCGACGGGCGCTGCCCGGTGTGCGGCGGCAGCGGTTTTGAGCATGTGGAGATGCAATTTCTCTCCGACGTCTATCTGCGCTGCCAGGAATGCAACGGCAGCCGCTACCGCCCCGAGGTGCTGGAGGTGCAGATCGAGCGCGGCGGCCAGGCGCTGAACGTGGCCGACGTGCTGGCGCTGACGGTGGACGAGGCGCTGGCCTGCTTCGCCACCGATCGCGAGGTGCTGCGCGCCCTGCAACCGCTGGCCGACGTGGGGCTGGAATACCTGCGCCTGGGCCAGAGCGTGCCCACGCTCAGCGGCGGCGAGGCCCAGCGCCTCAAGCTCGCCGGGCACCTGGCCGAAGCCGCCCAGCAAGCCAGCAAAAGCCGCCAGCCGCTGGCGCGCAAGGGCGTGTTGTTTCTGTTCGATGAACCCACCACCGGCCTGCATTTCGACGACATCGCCAAGCTCATGCGCGCGCTGCGCAAGCTGCTCGATGCCGGGCACTCGCTGATCCTGATCGAGCACAACCTGGACGTGATGCGCGCGGCCGACTGGATCATCGACCTGGGCCCCGAAGCCGGCGAAGCTGGCGGGCGCATCGTGGCGCAAGGCACGCCAGAAGAAGTGGCCCGGCACCCCGATTCGCTGACTGGCGCTGCGCTGCGCGAGTACGAGCAAGTATTGGGCCAGCCGCCCGCAGCCCACGCCACCCACGCCGCGCAGGGCCTGCACGTGGCTGAGCCGCAGGCCGTGTACGGCGCAAAAACGGCTGCGGCCCGGCATCCGGCCACGATCGACATCGTCCACGCCCGCGAGCACAACCTGAAAAACCTCAGCGTCTCCATCCCGCGCGGGCGCTTCAACGTCATCACCGGCGTGTCCGGCTCGGGCAAATCCACGCTGGCCTTCGACATCCTGTTTGGCGAGGGCCAGCGCCGCTATCTGGAATCGCTCAACGCCTACGCGCGCTCCATCGTGCAGCCGGCCAGCCGCCCGGATGTGGACGCCGTGCACGGCATCCCGCCCACGGTGGCGATCGAGCAGCGGCTCTCGCGCGGCGGGCGCAAATCCACCGTTGGCACGGCCACCGAGGTCTGGCACTACCTGCGCCTGCTGTACGTCAAGCTGGGCGTGCAGCACTGCGTGCACGACGGCGCGGCGGTGCAGCCGCAATCGCTGGACGCCATCGCCGCCCATGTGCTGCGCCAGCACCGCGGCCAGCACATCGGCCTGCTGGCACCGCTGGTGGTGGGCCGCAAGGGCATTTACACCGAGATCGCCGAATGGGCGCGGCTGCGCGGCCACACGCATTTGCGCGTCGATGGCGCGTTTGTGCCCACCGCGCCCTTCCCCAAGCTGGACCGCTACAAGGAACACCACATCGAGCTGCCCGTGTGCAGCCTGGATGTCACGCCCGCCAACGAGGCGCTGCTGCGCGAGCAACTGGCGCTGGCGCTGCAACACGGCAAGGGCGTGGTGCAGGTGCTCAGCGGCATCGGCCAACCAGATGGCCCCGGCGGCCTGGCCGCCGCGCTGGCAGCCGACCCCAGCGGCCAGGGCACGCGTGGCCTGGGCCAGATCGAAAGCTATTCCACGCTGCGCGCCTGCCCGCAATGCCATACCTCGTACCCCGAGCTGGACCCGCGCCTGTTCTCCTACAACAGCGCGCACGGCTGGTGCCCCGACTGCGTGGGCACGGGCCTGGCGCTGACGCGCGAGCAGCGCCAGGCGCTGGACGACTCCGCCCCGCAGGACGAGCGCGGGCGCGAGCGCAGCTTTGACGAGCCAGACGTGGAAGGCCTGGACGACGCTGCCTGCCCCGCCTGCCAGGGCACGCGCCTGAACGCCACCGCCCGCGCCGTGCGCTTTCACGGCATGGCCATTACCGACCTGGCGCAGCGGACGGTCAGCGAGCTGCGCGCCTGGGTGCAAAGCCTGCAAGCGGGCAGCGCCGCCGACGCACTCAGCCCCCGCGAGGCCGAAATCGCCCGCGACCTGCTGCCCGAGATCCGCTCCCGGCTGGAGTTTCTGGAGCAAGTCGGCCTGGGCTATCTCACGCTGGATCGCGGCGCGCCCACGCTCAGCGGCGGCGAGGCCCAGCGCATCCGCCTGGCCGCGCAACTGGGCAGCAACCTGCAAGGCGTGTGCTACGTGCTGGACGAGCCCACCATCGGCCTGCACGCGCGCGACAACCGCATCCTGCTGGGCGCGCTGCAGGCCCTGAGCGACAAGGGCAACACCCTGGTGGTGGTCGAGCACGATGAGGACACCATCCGCAGCGCCGACCACCTCATCGACATCGGCCCCGGCGCGGGCGTGCGCGGCGGCAGCATCGTCGCCCAGGGGCGGCCCGAGGCCGTGGCGCAGCACCCCGATTCGCTCACCGGCCGCTACCTGCGCCAGGCCATGCGCCACCCGTTTCGCCCGCGCCGCGCCGTGGGCGCGGACAGCCCCGCGCTGCGCCTGCAAGGCGCCAGCCTGCACAACCTGCAAGGCGTCAACGCCTGGGTGCCGCTGGGGCGGCTGGTGGCGATCACTGGCGTATCCGGCTCGGGCAAATCCACGCTGGCGCGCGAAGTGCTGCTGGCCAACGTGGCGCGCCTGGTCGGCCAGCAGGCCAGCAAGGCCGGGCGCGAAGCCCTGCGCGAGCGCGGCGCAGCCGGGCAGTTGCAACACCTGCGCAGCCTGCAAGGCTTCGAGGGCATCGACCGCGTGCTCGAAGTCGATCAAACCCCCATCGGCAAGACGCCGCGCTCCTGCCCGGCCACCTACATCGGCTTTTGGGACACGGTGCGCAAGCTCTTTGCCGACACGCTCGAAGCCAAGGCGCGCGGCTACAGCGTCAGCCGCTTCTCCTTCAACACCGGCGAGGGCCGCTGCCCGGCCTGCGAAGGCCAGGGCATGCGCACCATCGAAATGAGCTTTCTGCCCGATGTGAAAGTGCCCTGCGAGCTCTGCCACGGCGCGCGCTTCAACCCCGAAACCCTGGCCGTGACCTGGCGCGGCAAGCACATCGGCCAGGTGCTGCAAATGGAGGTGGACGAGGCCATCGGCTTCTTCGCCAGCATGCCCGCCATCGCCCATCCGCTGCAACTGCTGCAAGACGTGGGCCTGGGCTACCTCACCCTGGGCCAGCCCAGCCCCACCTTGAGCGGCGGCGAAGCCCAGCGCATCAAGCTCGTCACTGAGCTGGCCAAGGTGCGCGACGACATCACCCGCCGCGGCAACAAGGCCCCGCACACCCTGTACGTGCTGGACGAGCCCACCGTCGGCCTGCACATGGCCGACGTGGAAAAGCTCATCGGCGTGCTGCACCGCCTGGTCGATGGCGGGCACAGCGTGGTCGTCATTGAGCACGATCTGGATCTGATTGCCGAGGCCGACTGGATCATCGACCTGGGCCCCGAAGGCGGCCAGGCCGGCGGCCAGATCGTCGCCGCAGGCACGCCCGAGGACGTGGCCGCCCAAGGCAGCCCGACTGGCCAGGCCCTGGCCCCGGTGCTGCAACGGCCAGGCGCAGAGCTGAAGTAGTGAGGGGCAAAGGGCCTGTGCTGCCCAGCCCTGCCAGAGCGGCTCGGCAGGCAGCAGGCATGGCATGCGCCGATTGAAGGGCGCGGCGGCGGATGAGGAGGTTCAGCTCAAGCTGGGCCCCATCAGCCCAAGGCGGACTTGTTAGAGCCTGTTCAAAAACACGGCGCGAGTGGGCAAGAAGCGGTTTGGGGTGGCTGCAAGGCGCAAAACGCAGCCATAGCTGGGGCTATGGCGAGGCTTTGCGGGCGCAGCAGAGCGCCCAAATCCGCTCGCTCTCTTGACCGCCGTGCAAAGATTTTGAACAGGCTCTTACAGGCCACAAAGAATCGGGCCAGGCCTTCAGCCTGCGCCCTCTTCAGCCACTTCACGGATGTCGGCAATGGGTTGCTGGCCGAAATCGGGGCGCTGCAGGTAGGCCAGGATGCGGCGCGCCGTGTCCTCGGCGCTGCTGAGCTGGCCCTGGCTTTTCAGCGCGGCAAAGCGCGGCAGATCGGGGAAGTCCTGCGCGGCGGCGCTGCGCAGGTGGGTTTGCATGTCGGTGTCGATCACGCCCGGCGCCAGGGCGCAGACCTGCGCGCCCTGCGGCGTGGCGGCCTCTTCCAGCGCCAGGCAGCGGGTGAAGTGGTCCAGCCCGGCCTTGGCGGCGCAGTACGGGGCTTGCGAGGCCATGGGGCGGCGCCCCAGGCCGGAGGAGATGTTGAGGATTTTGCGCTGCCCGGCCCAGCCCTGGGTGGCGGCCAGGAAGGCTGCGCTCAGCAGCATGGGCGCCTCCAGCCCGACGCGCAGCGCCTGCGCCATGGCCGCCGGCTGGCTGCGCCGCAGCGGTGCAATGGGCGGGATCACGCCAGCGTTGTTGATGAGCGTGGCCACGCCAAAAGCCCCCGCCGGTTGGCTGCGCAGCCAATCCTGCAGGCGCTGCGCGGCCTGCTGCGGCTCGCCCAGATCGATGGCCCATTGCTCCAGCCTGGCGCCAGCGCGCTGGGCCTCGGCAACCAGGCCGGCATGGGGCTGGCGCGCCATGGTCAACAGGGTCTGGCCGGGCTGTAGCAGTTGCCGCGCCATGGCCAGGCCCAGGCCGCGCGAGGCGCCGGTGAGGATCGTCAGCGCAGCGGGCTGGGCGGCGGGCATAGCGTTCGGCATTGCATCAATCTTCGACGAAGGCCTCCTCGCGCTTGCTGCGGATCGAGGGCAGCAGCACGATGATCAGCAGCAGTGCAGCTGCAATCAGCAGGCCTGCGGAGATCGGGCGCGTGACCAGCACGGACCAGTCGCCGCGCGAGAGCAGCAGCGCGCGGCGCAGGTACTCCTCCATCATCGGCCCGAGGATGAAGCCCAGCAGCAGCGGCGCGGGCTCGACCGCGAGCTTGTGGAACAAATAACCGACGAAGCCGAAGATGCCCACCATCCAGATGTCGAACACGTTGTTGTTGGTGGTGTACACGCCCAGCGCGCAGAACAGCACGATGGAGGGAAACAGCCAGTTGTAGGGCACGGTCAGCAGCTTGATCCAGACGCCGATCATTGGCAGGTTCAGGATGATGAGCATGGCGTTGCCGATCCACATCGAGGCGATCAGGCCCCAGAACAGCTCGGGGTTGCTGGTCATGACCTCGGGGCCGGGCTGGATGTTGTGGATGGTCATGGCGCCAACCATCAGCGCCATCACGGCATTGGGCGGGATGCCCAGCGTCAGCAGCGGGATGAACGAAGCCTGCGAGCCGGCGTTGTTGGCCGACTCAGGCGCTGCCACGCCGCGGATGTTGCCCTGGCCAAAGGGCACCTCGCCAGGCTTGAGCTTGGTTTTCTTCTCCAGCGTGTAGGACGCGAAGGACGACAGCAGCGCGCCGCCGCCGGGCAGAATGCCCAGCATGGAGCCCAGCATGGTGCCGCGCAGGATGGCCGGCAGCATCAGCTTGAAGTCCTCGGCCGTGGGCATCAGGCCGCGCACCTTGGTGGTGATGATGTTGCGGTTCTCTGGCGGGCGCGAGAGGTTGGCGATGATTTCGCCATAGCCGAACACGCCCATGGCGATGACCACGAAGTCGATGCCGTCGGTCAGCTCAGGGATGCCCAACGAATAACGGGCCACGCCGGAGTTGATGTCGGTGCCGATCATGCCCAGCAGCAGGCCCAGCACGATCATGGCGATGGCCTTGAGCAGCGAGCCCGAGGCCAGCACCACAGCACCAATCAGGCCCAGCACCATCAGCGAGAAGTACTCGGCTGGACCGAACATGAAGGCCACCTTGGTCAGCGGCACGGCAAAGGCCGCAATCCACAGCGTGCCAAAGCAGCCGGCGATGAACGAGCCGATGCCGGCGGCTGCCAGCGCCGGGCCGGCTCGGCCCTTCTTGGCCATCTGGTAGCCGTCGATCACGGTCACCACGGCCGCCGATTCACCGGGCAGGTTGACGAGAATGGCCGTGGTCGAGCCGCCGTACTGCGCGCCGTAGTAAATGCCCGCCAGCATGATCAGCGCCGAGACGGGCTCCAGCCCATACGTGATGGGCAGCAGCATGGCAATCGTCGGCACCGGGCCCAGGCCGGGCAGCACGCCGATCAAGGTGCCCATCAGGCAGCCGATGAAGGCGTACAGCAGGTTCTGGGCGGTGAAGGCGACGCTGAAGCCCAGCGCCAGGTGGTCAATCATTTCAGTCATGCATGCACTCCCGCTGGCTCAACCGATGAAGCTGGGCCATACGGGCAGCACCAGCCCCAGGCCTTTGATGAATACAAAGTAGCTGCCCGCCGCCAGCACCGTCGCCAGGATCAGGCTGGTCTTGAATGACGGCTGGTGCGCCGCGCGGCTGGCGATGATGGTCAGCACGTAGATTGCCACCATCAGCCCGAACGAGGGAAAGCCCAGCTTGGGCAGGCCCACCAGGAAAATGCCGAACGCAAAGTTTGCCGCCAGCACGTAAAACAGCGGCTTCCAGGCCCAGCGCCCCACCGGATCGCCATCGGGCGGGCCGTTGCGGCGCAGCACGGAATTGAGCATGATCAGCGCCCCCAGGGCCGCAAGCAAAATGCCCAGCATCAGCGGAAAATAGCCTGGCCCCATGCGCGCAGCCGTGCCAATCGAGTAGGACTTGGCGCCCACTGCGAACGTCACGCCGATGATGGAAAACATCAGGCCCGAGAAAAAGTCTTTCTGGCTTTTGATCAGCACTCCAGATCTCCTTGAACACACTTTCGTGGTGAGTCGGGTTGCAATGGCCACATTGCGAGGGCGGTATTGTGCCTACTTCGAGCCAGCCTGCACTCCAGATCAGCCCCAATTTGTCACAATTGATCGAGCATTGGCAACAAACACACAAGCCGCCAAAGCGGGGCGAGCGCCTGCCGGGCCAGACGTTTGCGCAGCGCGATGAGCAGCCAGCCCCCTGCCACTGTCCTCGCCCATCAATCACTTTAGGCAAACACCCATCAAAACCGCCAAAAACAGCGGCAATGCCTGCAAAAAGCATTCGATCTGCGGGGAAATGCGCTGTCAGAGCGCCCAGCAGCCAGGGCTGCCGCTAGAATCCGCCGCAATCTGCTCGCACCGCCCGCGCACCCCTTGCGCGCCAGCGGATTGTCGCAGCCCACGTTCCATCCCTTGCAGCTTGACAGAAAGGTCATCCGCATGAATCCCTCCTTCAATTCCTACAACGGCAGCGCCCACTACCAGGCGGCCACGCAACAGCGCAACCGCGTCATGCGCAACACCTATTGGCTGCTGGCACTGTCGATGATCCCGACGGTTCTGGGTGCCTACGTTGGCCTGGCCACCAATATGACGGCGGCGCTCTCGGGCGGCCTGGGCGCGATCGTGTTCCTGGCAGGCGCGTTCGGCTTCATGTTCGCCATCGAGAAAACCAAGAACTCAGGCCTGGGCGTGGTGCTGCTGCTGGCCTTTACCTTCTTCATGGGCCTGATGCTCTCGCGCCTGCTGGGCGTGGTGCTGGGCATGAGCAATGGCTCGCAACTGGTGATGACCGCCTTTGCCGGCACCGCAGGCGTGTTCGCCACCATGGCCACTGTGGCCAGCACGACCAAGCGCAGCTTCGACGGCGCAGGCAAGTGGCTGTTCGTCGGCGCCATCGTGCTGCTGATCTCCGGCCTGCTGAACATCTTCGTGTTCCAGTCCACCGCGCTGTATGCCGCCACCTCCACCGTGGCCATCGTGCTGTTCAGCTTCTGGCTGCTGTATGACCTCAAGCGCATCGTCGATGGCGGCGAGGTCAACTACATCTCGGCCACGCTGTCGCTGTACCTGAGCCTCTACAACATCTTCCAAAGCCTGCTGGGCCTGCTGGGCATCTTCGGCGGCGAGGATTGATGCCTGCCAGCAAAGCAGTCTGCTGAAACGACAATGCCAGCGCCCCGCAAGGGCCGCTGGCATTTTTTCGCGCCACTGCCGCGCACCCCAAAAACGTGCATGCAAGCGCGGCACGCCCATGGATGCAATATGTCAGTGCAGCAAGGGCGGCTCCTGCGGGGCGATGCGGAAAAAGCCCGTGCCGGCCGATTGCAGGCGCTGCTCATCGGCAGTGCTGGGCCGCACGCTGTGCACCTTCAGCGCCAGCTGCAACGCAATGCCCGCCAGCGGGTGGTTGCCATCGAGCACGACGTGCTCCGGGTACAGCTCGGTCACGGTCAACAGCGCATCGGCCGGGGCATCCGATTGCGCGCCCGGCGGCAGGGCGCTGCCTTCGAGCACCATGCCCTCCTCCAACTCGGCCGGGAACAGCGCGCGCGCTTCCAGATACACCAGGGCTTCGTCGTAGTCGCCAAAGGCGTGCTCGGGCTCCAGATACAGATTCAGCGCTGCGCCGGCGCGTTGGCCCAGCAAAGCCTGCTCGATGCTGGGCAGCAGATCCTGCCCGCCCACATAGAATTCGACCGGCTCGCTCAGCTCGTCCAGCACTTCGCCCAGGCTGTCCTTGAGCGTCCAGGTCAGCGCCACTACGGTGTTGTTCATGATTTCCATGGCGGGCGATTGTCGCAGCTTTGCCGCCCTTGCCTGTCAGACCTTCCTGAAAGCCTGTTCAAGATCTTGCAGGGATTTTGAACCGCTTCCCCAGTCTCTTTGCCATGTCCCCGATTGCTCTTGATACCCCTCTGGCCCTGCTTGGCGGCCTGACGCCAGCGCGCTTCATGCGCAGCCACTGGCAGCGCAAGCCGCTGCTGATCCGCCAGGCCATCACCTCCTTCACGCCCCCGGTCGATGCCCAGCGGCTGTTCGCCCTGGCCGCCAGCGAGGCCGTGCAGTCGCGTCTGATCACACAGACCGCGCGCGGCTGGGCCCTGCGCCACGGCCCCTTCAGCCGGCGCCAGCTGCCGCCGCAATCGCGTCCGGGCTGGACGTTGCTGGTGCAAGGCGTGGATCTGCACGACGCGCAAGCCCACGCGCTGCAGCAGCAGTTCGCTTTCATCCCGCAGGCCCGACTGGACGACCTGATGATCAGCTACGCCAGTGACGGCGGCGGCGTCGGCCCCCATTTCGACAGCTACGACGTCTTTTTGCTGCAAGCACAAGGGCGGCGGCGCTGGCGCATCGGCAAGCAAAAGGACTTGCGCTTGCAACAAGGCGTGCCACTGCGCCTGCTGGAGCATTTCGAGGCCGAGCAGGAATGGCTGCTCGAACCCGGCGACATGCTGTACTTGCCGCCGCGCTACGCCCACGATGGCATTGCCGAAGGCCCTGGCTGCATGACCTACTCGATCGGCTTTCGCTCACCAGGCCGCCGTGAGCTGGCCGCCACCTTGCTCGAACGCCTGGCCGAACCCGACTGGGATGAGGACACGCCCGCCAGCAGCAACGCCCACGCCGCCGTGCTCTACCGTGATGCAGGGCAACCGGCCACGGCCCAACCCGGCGCCATTCCGCCAGCCATGCAGCAATTTGCGCGTGACGCCATGCTACGACGCTTGCAGCAGCCCCATGCCATCGAGCAATTGCTGGGCGAATACCTCAGCGAACCGCACCCCAGCGTGGTCTTTGAAGGCGACGACGCCCCGCTGCCGCCGGCCCAGGGGCAGGCCGGCATCGCCCTCGGGCGCAAGAGCCGCATGCTCTACGACGAGCGCTTTCTCTACGTCAACGGCGAGAGCTGGCGCATCGGCGGGCGCGACGCCGCGCTGCTGCGTCAACTGGCCGACACGCGCTGGCTGGCGCAGGCGCAATACCAACGCCTCAGCCCTGGCGCCCAGGGCGTGCTGCAGGAATGGGCCGAACAGGGCTGGCTGTTCTTCATGCCTTGAGCGTGCCAAGCGCCTGTGCTCAACGTCGTCAATGGCGCACGGCCCAGTTTGGGATGGCTGCAAGGCGCAAATTTGCAGGCGCAGCACACCGGCCCAGGCATGGGGATGAGCGCGGCGCAAGGATTTTGAGCACAGGCCTCAGGCCCTGGGCGATACTTGCCCTCAAGAGCAGCATCACGCAGAAAGAGGGGAGCAAGCCATGCAACACGAGCAACACCACCGCGCAGCAGCGCCAGCCCAGGCCACCAACGCCAACGCCGATGCCGCCACCCCAGCCAGCGCCCCCCACACCGAGCGTTACGCCATCAACGGCATTGCGCAATGGCAGCAAACGCTGGAGAAATTCCTGCGCACGGCCGAGCAGCAGGCCTGCCCGCGCATCATCTGCTGCAGCCCGGACTTCTCCGGCTGGCCGCTGTCCAGCGCCCCGCTGCTGGACGCACTGCAGGACTGGCTGCGCCCACAGCGCCAACTGATCCTGATCGCCAACCAATTCGACACGTTGATCCGCCAGCAACCGCGCTTCGTGGCCTGGCGCACCCGCTGGGATACGGTGGTGCAAGGGCGCAAAGTGGCGCGCCAATTCACGCGCGAAACCCCCAGCTTTGCGCTGGCGGGCAGGCAAAGCATCTGGTTGAGCAACCCCGACTTCTTCACCGGCATCTACGGCAATGATCCGGCCCTGGCCCAGCAAGTGGGCGAGCAGGCTCAGGAATGGCTGGAAAACCGCAGCAGCATCGGCTTTGCCAGCAGGACTTTGGGGCTGTAAGACTAGGGGATATGCACTTTGCGCTCTCGCTGAGGCGCAAAGTGCATAACGCGCTCTAAATAAAAATGCTCAATGCGGACGCCTGCGCAGCCAAGATGCACTCAGGCTGGCCAAGGCCAATCCCAGCAGCAACACGCTCCATTGCCCCAGAGTGGGCACCGGCGTGGCACCAGCAGGCACAGACGCCTGGCCTGGCTGGACGCCGTTTCGGGTAGCCGCCGGCCCTTCTCCCGCAATGTTGCTCGCGGTCACAGCAAAGTCATAAGCCGTCCCATTGATCAAACCTGTCACGGTACAGGTCCGCGCCGTAATGCCGGTGCAGCCAGGATAAGCCGCACCATCCACTGACACCGTATAGGTATAGCTGCTGGGGTGACCCGTGATCGGCACTGCCCAAGACAGCACAACCTGGCCATCGCCAGGCGCTGCCTGCAGGTTTTGCGGCATGCCAGGCAGGCTTGGCGGCGTCCAGGGCTGGCTGCTGTTGCGCGCCCGCTTGCCCTGCAAAGACGCCTGCTGGTTGGCTGGCACCGCAGCCAGGTCAGAGCTGGAGGGCTCGCCGCTGCCAACGGCCGTCGTCAGCGCGTATACCTTGAATACATAGGTGTGTTCCGCATTCGTCGGCGGGCAGGGACCACCATAGCCAGGCGTGCCAAATTCGTTCTGGGCGCTGCTGCTGTTGTAGTTGCTTGCAGCGTCATGGGGCAGGGTCATGCTGCTTTGCGCCGCCTGTACGGGAATGTCCCACACCTTCCAGTGCAGCCATGGAAAGGTTTGGTCGCGCATCTCGATGGCCAGGCGCTGCGTTCCAGCGGGAATGCCCGTGATCTCCAGCGGAGGCGACCAGTTGCTGCCATTGCACTGACCAGGGAGGTTGTATGTGAACGGATCTGGAATGACGGTGCCAGCAGCAAAGGCTGGCGAAGTCACCTCCAGCTGCGCGTGCACGCTGGCACAGCTCAGCAAGGCTGCGCCTGCGATCAGGCGCTTGCAAGAAAAAGACAAAGCGATCATCGGTTCTCCTGGAGATGGAAATGGAAAAGATTAATTTGCTCAATGATTTGCCAAGTGAATGCGAAAGGCGTTTGAACTTTGAGCAAAATGAATTTTAACTAGATAATTTTTCTAGTATTACTTAAATTTGCTTTTACAGCTCTCGCTAACATCGATTCGATGAAGAGCGATGACAAGCGTCAGTCGGAAGAAGCGCAGGCCTTTGCACAAAGGCTGCGTCAGGCATTGGAAGAGGCGGGAATTCCCGCCTCTCCTACTGTGGTCGCTCACGAATTCAATTTGCGCTATTGGGGGCGCAGCATCTCCGTGCATGCCGCGCGCAACTGGTTGATGGGTATTTCCCTGCCCCGGCAGGACAAGCTGCGCGTTCTCGCGGCTTGGCTGCGCGTCACCCCCGAGGCCCTGCTGCTGGGGGCCGAGCCAGCGCTTTTGCCCATGCAGCGCACAGCGCGCATGCCTGCAAAGGCTGCCGTTGGCTATGAACTCGGCCTGGCCGATCAGCGCATGCTTCAGACCTATCTGCGCCTCTCTCGGGAAAGCCAGCACACGGTGCAAAACGTCGTTGCCGCCTGCGAAGCCCTGGATATGGCCCGCGCCGGCACAGGCGCGCTTTGCGCATCCAAAACCAGCAAGGCATGAGGCCGTTGTGAACAGCCCTTTGGCGTTCGCGCTGAGCGCACAGGGCAGCGCTTCGCATTGACAATAGCTACACACCGAATCACAATCCGTGTGGCTATTGTGTATGCAAAAGAGGGGAAACCATGCGTGACGCCGCCATCAATCTGCGAGCCCTGCCCGAACAGCGCGACTTGATCGATCACGCGGCCCGGCTGCTGGGCAAGAATCGTTCGGACTTCATGCTCGAAGCGGCCTGCGAACGCGCCCAGGCCGTTGTCCTGGATCAGGTGTTCTTCAGCCTGGATGACGAGCAGTTCCAGCAGTTCACTGACATGCTCGACGCGCCGCCCGAGCCCAATCCCGGGCTGGAGCGCCTCATGGCAGTCCAGGCACCTTGGCGCACAGACCAGACATGAGCATGGCATTGAGCGCACCGCAACCCCTTGCGGCGCACCACATCCTGGGTGAATTTGCCTGCGGCGAGGACAGCCTGGATGCATGGCTCAAACGCAGGGCACTGGCCAATCATTTGAGCGGTGCAAGCCGCTGCTTTGTCGTCACCGATCCGCACGAGCGCGTTTGCGGCTACTACGCCATGGCCGCAGGTGCGGTCTCGCATCAGGCAGCCACCAGTAGCGTGCGTCGCAACATGCCCGACCCGGTGCCCGTGATGGTGCTGGCCAGACTGGCCGTTGACCTGCGTGCCCAGGGTCTGCAGCTCGGCGCTGCGCTGCTGCAGGATGCCGTGCAAAGGGCCATGGTCGTGTCGCAAAACGCGGGCGTGCGCGCCCTGCTCGTCCATGCGCTGCACGAGCGCGCCAAGCAGTTCTATCTGCATTACGGCTTTCGGCAATCGCCCCAGCACCCAATGACGCTGATGCTGCGCTTGCATTTCGCCAAGGCGTGACGCGCCCTGCTCGCCCGGAGGCCGCCCTCAAACCTGCGCACCGGCGGGCTCGGCATGGATGCTGGCGGCAGCTTCTTGCTGCGCGCCGCCCGCGTCCAGCTCAATCCAATCGCAGCCCTGCTCCTGGGTGGCGATGTGCAGGGCCACTGGGTGCTCGCCCACGGCCTGGCGCATCCATTGCAGCGTGCGCTGTGGGCAGTTGTTTTGCTGGCTCAGGTGGCCTGCGACCACGTGGCGCAGGCCAGCGTGCAGCACCTGGGCCAACAGCTGCGCGGCCGCAGCGTTGGAGAGGTGGCCGCGCGGCCCGGCG
Organism: Vandammella animalimorsus; assembly: GCF_002288875.1. NCBI lineage: Bacteria > Pseudomonadati > Pseudomonadota > Betaproteobacteria > Burkholderiales > Comamonadaceae > Vandammella > Vandammella animalimorsus. The sequence continues at coordinate 172,383 of NZ_NTBH01000006.1, forward strand.
ATGCGGCGCTTGAGGAAGGGCGGGTAGCGCGATTGCTGCAGCAGCTCGGGCTCGTGATTGAATTCCAGCAGCAGGGCCTGGCAATGCGCGGCATGGGCCAGCGCATGGGGTGTGACGTGGCCCAGGTCGGTCAGCAGGGCCAGGCGCGCCTGGCCTTGGCGGATGCACAGCTGCAGCGGTTCGCGCGCATCGTGCGGCACGGTAAAGGGCGTGGCCTGCATCGCGCCCCAGGCAATGGGCTGACCATCGCAGGCCACGCGCCACAGGCCGCCGGCATCGGGGCACCCCGCGCCCTGCCAGGTGCCATAGCTGGACCAGATCGGAATGCCCAGGCTGCGCGCCAGCTCAAAGCTGGGGCCAACATGGTCGGAGTGTTCGTGGGTGACGAAAATGGCCCGGATGTCACGCAGCTGCAAGCCGTCACCTTGCAAGCGGGCGGCAAGCTGACGCTGCGTCAGCCCGCAGTCGATCAGCACGGTCATGGGCGCGCCCTGGCCATCGCAGCCTTGCACCAGCGTGGCATTGGCGGCGCTGCCGCTGGCCAGACTGCGAAAGCGCAGCGGCCGACGCGGGCTGGGCAATGGCGATGGCGACAAGGCTGACGCCGACAAGGTCAACGCAGGTCTTCGTGCAGCAATTGCAGGATGCGCCCAGCCTCGGCCGCGGCCATGGCGGCACCGGCTTCGCTTTGCACAATGGCGTGCGAGCGCTGGCCCTGGCCTTGCACCAGGATGCGGTAGCGCACAGGCGCCGGGACGCTGGACGATTGGCCCAGCATGCGGCCAAAGAAGCCAGGCTTGTCGCGCCGCGCCTCGGGCGAGATGTAGCGCACGAAGTACAGGCCTTGGGAGCGGTCGCGGTCTTCGACGGTGAAGCCGGTGCGGTCCAGCGCCGCGCCGACGCGGCGCCAGGCGCGCTCGAAGTCGTCGTCCAGCTGCAGGGCCGGCACGCCGCCGAGCTCGACCAGGCTTGCGCCACCGGCGCTGCCAGCGGTGACGCCGCCCTCTTGCTGGCTTTGCTGGGCAATGGCCTGCGATTGCTCCTCGCTCACGCCCAGCTGCACCATCAGGCGGCGCAGGAATTCGGTCTCCAGCTCTGGATCGGAGGGGCGCGGCTGCCACATGGTGCGCTCCTGCGAACGGTCGGTGAATTCCTCGACCATGCCACGGTGCGTGATGTAGATGTCCGTGCCGCCGTCGTCGCGGCGCTCCATGCGGGTGCGGAACTTGTCGCGCTCGCCGGTTGAATACAGCGAGTCCAGCACTTTGCCCAGGGTGTTGCGGATGAAGTCCTGCGGCAGCTTGGCGCGGTTTTCGGCCCAGTCGGTTTCCATGATGCCCAGCGCCGGCTGGTCCATGGTCAGCACGAAGCCGTTGTCCACCCAGAACTGGCGCACCGGCTCCCACAGCGCATCGGGCGTGCGCGGCACGCTCAGCCAGCGCACATTGCCATCGCGGTGGATGCGCACGTCGGCCACGCTGTCGCCGGCGACACGCTCGCCCTGCCCCTGGCGCACCTGGGAGGCCAGCAGCGCATTGGCCGACACAGGGCCGCCAGGCACGGCATAACGCGTATCGGTGGACAGCTGGGTCAGATCGGGCGGCACTTCCAGCGAGGTGCCGCGCTTGGCGCTCTTGTAATCGATCTTGTCGCCCTGCAGCGAAGAGCAAGCCGACAGCAGCAAGGCCACGGCGGCCAGACTGAGCGAGGCGGCCTGCAGAGGCCGGGGGGTCGAAGCGGTCGAACGGGTCATGCGAGTCATGCCAGCAATGGGTTCAGGAAGGGAAAGAGGCGGCAGCAACGCCGCCACGCGAGGGCCACTCAAAGCAGCTGCGCAGCGCGCAGGGCCTCTTGCACAGTGGGCTGCAGGGCCTGGCTCAGTTCGGTCATGGGCAGGCGCAGCGTCGGGCCGCACAGGCCCAGGCGGTGCATGGCCCACTTGACGGGGATGGGGTTGGCCTCCAGGAACAACGCCTTGTGCAGCGGCAGCAGCTGGCGCTGCAGCGCATTGGCCTGCTGCACGTCGCCGGCCAGCGCGGCCTTGCACAGGCGGCTCATCAGCGCAGGGGCGACGTTGGCCGTCACGCTGATGTTGCCATGGCCGCCGCACAGCATCAGCGCCACAGCGGTGAGGTCATCGCCGGAGAACACGGCAAAGCCTTCGGGCACATCGCGGATCAGCCATTGCGCCCGGGCCAGATCGCCGGTGGCTTCCTTGATGCCGACGATGCTGGGGATTTGCGCCAGGCGCAGCACGGTCTCATGCTGCAGATCGGCCACCGAGCGCCCTGGCACGTTGTAGAGGAACATGGGCAGCTCAGGCGTGGCCTCGGCAATGGCGCGGAAATGCTGGTACTGCCCCTCTTGCGTAGGCTTGTTGTAGTAGGGCACGACCTGCAGCTGACTGTGCGCGCCGACCTGCTGCGCATAGCGCGCCAGCGAGATGGCCTCGGCCGTGGAGTTGGCGCCGCAGCCGGCCATGATGGGCACGCGCCCGGCCGCATGCTCGACCGCTACGCGGATGACCTCGTGGTGCTCATCGAAAGTCAGCGTCGGCGACTCGCCTGTGGTGCCCACAACACCGATGCAGTCCGTGCCCTGTTCGATGTGCCAATCGATCAGCTTGCGCAGGCCGGGGTAATCGACGCTGCCATCCTCGTTCAGAGGCGTGATCAGGGCCACGATGCTGCCCGTCAAGAGCACGGATGGGGAAGAAGAAGCCATAGGTCAATTGCTTGTTGGGAGGCGCGCAAAAAAAGAAAGCGCGATTCTAGAGCGTGATGGTAGAAGGTGATGGGCGCCGCCGCCTGCCTGGATCAGCGCCTTGGTAACGACCTGTTCAGAAGCAGGCCCACAGTTGCTCGGCCAAATACACCATCAGCCCAGGGCGGGCATACAGCCAGAACGCCAGGGCCAGCAATGCAAGCAGGCCTGCCAGGGCCAGTAAGTGGGAAAGCCGGGGTTTGCGCATGGGCTCTGCTGCGAAGGTTTCAAAAGTCTTGACGGCCGGGCCCTGGGGCATCACGCCCCTGCTGGCGCCGCTTGCAAAGGGCGCGCCACGGGGCGCTCATCGACGACCAGATTGATCAGCCCGGCGACCACGCCCAGGGCGATGGCAATATACCAAACGATGTCGTAGCTGCCAGTGCGGTCATACAGGTAACCGCCCAGCCACACGCCCATGAAGCTGCCCACCTGATGGCTGAAGAACACCACGCCGCCCAGCATGGACAGGTGTCGCACGCCGAAGATCTGCGCCACCGTGGCGTTCGTGGGCGGCACCGTCGAGAGCCACAGCAGCCCCATGACGGCCGAGAACAGATACACGCTGGCACTGCTCAGCGGCGCCAGCAAAAACACGCTGATGACCACCGAGCGCGCGAAATAAATAAAGGCCAGGATGTGCCGCCTGGGCATGCTTTGCCCCAGCCAGCCCGACAGGTAGGAGCCAAAGACATTGAACAGTCCAATCAGCGCCAGCGAATACGTGGCCACATGCACCGGCATGGACAAATCCTTCAGATAGCTGGGCATGTGCACGCCGATGAACACCACCTGAAAGCCGCAGACGAAATACCCCAGCGTCAGCAGCTGAAAGCTGCGCAGCGACAGCGCCTCGCGCAGGGCCTGGGCCACGGTTTGCGGCTCGCCCTGGGCCGCGGGCACAAGCGCCGGCTGGGCTGGCCCACGGCGGCGAAAACCCGGCTCGCGCAGGCCCAGGGCCAACGGCGCAATCCCCAGCACGGCCACGGCCAGCACCAGCAGGGCCTGTTGCCAGCCCAGTTGCGTGATCAGCCAGCCCTCCAGCGGCAGCATCAGAAACTGGCCGAAGGAGCCGGCCGCAGCCGTCACCCCCATGGCCCAGGAGCGCTTTTCCATCGGGATCTGCCGCCCGATGACGCCATACACCACGGCGTAGGTGGTGCAGGCCTGCGCCAAGCCCAGCAACATGCCGGCAAACAGCGCGAACATCCAGGGGGTGCTGGCATAGGCCATGCCCAGCAGCCCGGCCGCGTAGCACCCGGCGCCGGCCAGCAGCACGCGCAAAGCGCCCAGGCGATCGGCCACCATGCCGATGAAGATGCCAAAAAAGCCCCAGGCCAGGTTTTGAATTGCCAGGGCGTTGGAGAAGTCCTGCCGCAACCAACCCATGTCCGTGACGATGGGCAACTGCCACAGGCCAAAACCGTGGCGCACGCCCATGGACAGCGTCACCACCAGCGCGCCGCACAGCAGCACCTGCTGCATGGGCAGACGGGCTGGAGAGGAAAGTGAATTCAGGCTCGACGACATGGCGCTGCGGTTTTGGTTTCAGTCCAGTGCTTTCATCCCTGCAAGACGCTGCCGCATTAGCGGCGCCCGCCCAGGCGCCACAGCAGCACGGCCGCGCACAGCCATTGCAGTACGTACAAGGCCGTGGCCAGGTTGTGCCACAACGCCAGGTTCTCGCGTGCGACGATGCGCGGCGCAATGCCGAACTCCACCAGCAGCGCCAGCACCACACCGGCCAGGGCCCAACCCGTCCAGGCCAGCGGCGCGGGCGCTGCTGCAGCGCTTGCCGTCGCGCCATCACCGCCCCGTGCGGGCTTGAGCAAGAACACCAGCAGCATGCCGCAGGCCACCGACAGCCAAGTCATGGCCGTGAACAGCTTGGCCGCCACCTGCCCAGCCTGGGCTGCGGGCAGGTTGGCAAACAGCAGCGGCACGCTGAGAAAGCCCACCACCGACAGCCCGCCCCACCACAGGGCGGCGGCCATCACCGGCAGGCGCTGCAGCAGCACATGGCGCAATGTGGACATGGGACTCCTCCTTGAGGCGGTGTGGCCGGGCCACTCATTCACTGATAGTGCACGGCGACGATTTCGTAGCTTTTCTCGCCGCCTGGGGCATTGACCACGGCCACTTCGCCCTCGGACTTGCCGATCAGCGCGCGGGCAATGGGGCTGGAGACATTGAGCAGGCCCTGCTTGATGTCGGCCTCGTCCTCGCCCACGATCTGGTAGCGCACACGCTCGCCGCTGTCCTCGTCCTCCAGCTCGACGGTGGCGCCAAACACCACTCGCCCGCCAGCATCCAGCGCGCTGGGGTCGATGACCTGGGCAGCGGCCAGCTTGCCTTCGATGTCCTTGATGCGCCCCTCGATGAAGCCTTGGCGATCCTTGGCGGCGTCGTACTCGGCGTTCTCGCTCAGATCGCCTTGCGCGCGCGCCTCGGCAATGGCGTTGATGACCGCCGGGCGGTCCACCGTCTTGAGCTGGTGCAGCTCCGCCTTGAGCAGTTCAGCGCCGCGCTTGGTGATGGGAAGGGTCGTCGTCATTGGGCAGTTCTCTTTCCAAAAAAATGCACCGCCGGATGTTGCCATCCAGCGGTGTCGTATTCCATCGCAAAAAAATGCGCCCACTCTCTGTGCTTTGGGCGGTGGCGGCGATTGTAACGGCTTGGCCGCGAGCCGGGCGCAAACCGCCATCGGACTGGCCCATCGACGCACAAGGGCGGCGCACCAAGGCGGCAAATGGGCGACAGCCCGCCCGGGCGCAGCTGCCAGCAAGGCCGCAGAACTCCCGCACAATCGCCCCTTTGCGTGAAATAGAAGGAGACACATATGCCCGCACCCCCTCCCCCCGCCACCATCTACAGCGCTTTACAAGACGTTGCCCAGCGCATGCCCGAGCGCCCGGCGCTGACTTTCGTGCGCGACGGCAGCGAGCAAGAGCAGGCGCGCGTCGTGTCCTACCGCGAGTTGCTCGCCGGCATCACCCAGGCGGCCAACCTGTTCGTGCAATGCGGCGGGGTGGGCGTTGGCGTGGCCTATCTGCTGCCCTCGGTGGTGGAGACGCACTTCGTGCTCTGGGGCGCGGAGACCGCCGGCTACGCCGTGCCGCTCAACCCCTTTTTGACCGAGGAGCAGATCGAGGAGCTGGTGCGCGGCAGCGGCGCGCGCATTCTGGTCACCGTCGGCGCGCTGGCGCCCGATGTCTGGCAGAAAAGCCTGCACGTGCAGCGCCGCATTCCCGGCCTGCAACTGCTGTGCCTGGGCCCGGCAGGCCCGATGGACGAGGCCGCAGAGGGCGCAGTCATCCAGGACCTGGGCGCGGCGCTGGCGCAGCAGCCCGGCGAGCAGCTGCAGTTCACCCCCGTGGCCGATGCCCAGCAGCCCATTGCCTATTTCCACACCGGCGGCACCACCGGCCTGCCCAAGCTGGTGGCCCACACCCATGAAAACCAGCTCAGCGCCGCGCGCGGCGGCGCCGAGCTGCTGGACGTGCGCCCGCAGGACTGCATCACCAACGGCATGCCGCTGTTTCACGTCGGCGGCAGCATCGCCTGCAGCCTGGCCTTCTTCCTGCGCGGCGCCAACGTGCTGATGCTCTCGCCGCTGGGCTTTCGCAACCCGGCCATGGTGCAGAACATCTGGCGCATGGTCGAGCGCTACCAGGTCACGGTGCTGGGGGCCGTGCCCACGGCCATGGCCTCGGTGCTGGCCGTGCCCGTCGATGCGCGCATCGACACGCTGCGCTGCGGCGTCACCGGCGCAGCGCTGTGCCCGGCGGCGGTCTCGCAGCGCTTTGCGCAGGTCACCGGCAAGCCCATCTATGAATTGCTGGGCATGACCGAGACCGGCGGCGTCACCGCCTCGGACGACGCCCGCGTGCCGCCCACGGCCGGCTCCGTGGGCCGGGCCATCGCCGGCAGCCAGATCCGGGTGCGCCAGCGCCTGACCGACGGGCGCCTGGGCGAGGACTGCGCGCCCGGCGAGGTGGGCGTGCTGTTCGTCACCGGGCCCAACGTCTCGCCCGGCTACCGCGACCCCGACCAGAACGCTGGCGTATTCGAGGAAGGCGGGCTCAACACCGGCGACCTGGCCTACCTGGACGAGCAGGGCCGGCTGTTCATCGCCGGGCGCAGCAAGGACTTGATCATCCGCAGCGGCCACAACATCGATCCGGCCATGATCGAGCAGGCCTTCACCAACCACCCGGCCGTGGAAGCGGCCGCCGCCGTTGGCCAGCCCGACCGCTACGCCGGCGAGCTGCCGGTGGTCTTCCTGGTGCTGCGCGAGCCACAGACCGACCTGGCCGCCCTGCAGGAATACGCCCAGCAGCACATCGCCGAGCGCCCGGCCTGGCCCAAGGCCCTGTACGTGCTCGACGCCCTGCCCGTGACCGCCGTGGGCAAGCCCTACAAGCCCGCGCTGCGGGCCGAGGCCGCCGTGCGCCTGCTGGAGCCAGCGCTGCGTGAGCTCAGCGGCGATGGCCAATTGCAAGTGCAGGCCAGCGAAGGCGGCAAGCGCGGCCTGGACGTGCGGGTGCGCCTGAGCCAGCCCTCGCCGCAGGCGCAGCAAGCCATCCGCGAAGAGCTCGACGGCTACGCCTTCGCCTGGACGCTGGATGAGGGCTGAGCTGGGCTGACCTGAGGGCTGAGGGCTGAGGGCGGCACATGCAGCGTGTACGATGCCGCACCCAATGCCCGCCCCTTTTTGACCGCATGCGTATGCCCTCACCCCTCCCCCTTCTTCACCGCCGACAGCCGCGCCGGCTGGTCGTCTGCGCCCTGGCTGCGGCGCTGTTGGGCGCTGTCCCCAGCCTGCAGGCCCAAAGCCTGCTGGAGATGGTGCAACAGGCCAGCGGCTACGACGCCCAGTGGCGCGCCGCGCTGGCGCACAAACAGGCTGCCGAGCGCCGCAGCGACCAGGCCCGTGCCGCATTGCTGCCCCAGGTCGGCGTGGGCGCGGAGCTGGCGCGCAGCCACACCCGGGTGCAGCCTTTGGGGCTGCGCCATGACGGCACAACGCGCACCGTCGCGCTGCAGGCCGCCCAGCCCCTGTACCGCCCGGCCGATCGGCTGACGCTGGCACAAAGCAAGCTGGCCATCGAGGACGCAGCCCACCAGCTCGACGCCAGCGCGCAAGACCTGATCGTGCGCGTCGCCCAAGCCTATTTCGACGTGCTGGCCGCGCAAGACACCCTGGCCGTGGTGCGCGCGCAAAAAGCCGCCGTGCAAGAGCAGCTCGCCGCCGCGCAGCGCAACTTCGACGTGGGCAACGCCACCATCACCGACACCCGCGAGGCCCAGGCCCGCTTCGACCTGATCCGCGCACAGGAAATCGCCGCCGAGAACAGCCTGCAGGTGCGTCGCCTGGCGCTGGACCAGACTGTGGGCCAGCCCGGCACGCGCCCCTGGCCGCTGAAACTGCCGGCCAATCTGCTGGCCGCGCTCGCCCCCATTGGCAACGCGGCCAGCCACACGCCCGATGGCAAAGCCAGCAGCGAAGCCAGCCTTGAATCCGACGCCGCCACTGGCACTGCCTCCGACCAACCCGGCAAGGCCATGCCAGCCGCCGGCCTGCAAGACTGGGTGGCCCGCGCCGAGCAATACCAGCCGCAGATCCGCCGCGCGCGCCTGGCGCTGGAGCAAGCCCGGCTGGAGACCGACAAGGCCAAGACCGGCCACCTGCCCACCGTCAACCTCAGCGCGCGCCTGGCCCAGGTACACAACCCCAATGGCACGCCAGCGGCCCCCCACCCCGGCACGCGCAACCAGCAGGCCAGCATTGGCGTGGCGCTGAACATGCCGCTGTTTGCCGGCTTTGCCGTGCAAAACCGCGTCAAGGAGACCCTGGCGCTGCAAGAACAGGCCCGCGCCCAGCTCGACCAGGCCCAGCGCCAGACCGTGCAGGCCACGCGCGAGGCCTTCTTCGGCCTGCAATCGGGCCTGAGCCAGGTGCAGGCGCTGCAGGCGGCCGAGGCCTCCAGCCTCAGCGCCCTGGAGGCCAACCAACTGGGCTACCAGGTCGGCGTGCGCATCAACATCGACGTGCTCAACGCCCAGAGCCAGCTCTACCAGACCCGGCGCGAGCTGGCCCAGGCGCGCTACGGCGTGCTGATGGCGCAGCTGCGTCTGGCGCAAGCCAGCGGCACGCTGGGGTTGGATACTGTGCGCCGCATCAACGCCCTGCTGGCACCCCCGGCAGATGCACCCGCTGCAGCGCCCCAGCCTGCAGGAAACGCCACCCCCGATGCCAGCAGCAAAGCCCCGCCCGCTGCCGCGCCACGCCGCGCGGCTGTTGCGCACTGAAACACTTGCCTGGGCACAGCGCCCCAGGCACTGGCGTCGGCGCATTACCATTGCGCTTCGTTCATCCCGTCACGAAAGGAGATCGCATGTCCCTGATCCGCACCTTGGCCTCGGCCTGCTCCATCAGCGCCTGCCTGTTGCTCGCCAGCGCACCGGCCCACGTAGCCGCCCAGTCCGCAGGCATTGCCGTCTGTGACGACGGCAGCCAGGATCGCCAAGCCTGCCGCCGCGAATTCGGCGCCGCCCGCCAGAAGGCGCCGCAAGACCCGAACGAGGACTTCAGCAACAACGCTCTGCAACGCTGCATGGCCCACAAGGATCTGGACGCCCGCCAGGCCTGCGAAGAGCGCGTGCGCGGTCAGCATGCCGAGCACCAGGGCAGCGTGCTCGGCGGCGGTATGCTGTATGAGCATCGCGCCACGCGCGTCGGCCCGGCGCAGCAGTAAGCGCCTGTTCTTGGAAGCGATTCCAAGAACCTGTTCAAAGGCACGCCCGCAAGGGCGTGCCTTGCATTTCGCCCCGCCATCCCCGACCCCATCCCGTCCCCGAAACCCGCATGGATTCCAAACTTCTCGAACTGCTGGTCTGCCCCGTTACCAAGGGCCCGCTGCGCCTGGATCGCGAACGCAACGAACTGATCTCACGCAGCGCGCGCCTGGCCTACCCCATCCGCGACGGCATCCCCATCCTGCTGGAAAACGAAGCCCGCCCGCTCAGCGATGATGAGCTGGCCGCAGCCGCATGAACAGCATCCCCGCCGCACCGCGCCCGACCACTGCGGCCTTCACCGTGCTGATCCCGGCGCGCATGGCCAGCAACCGCCTGCCCGACAAGCCGCTGGCCGACATCGGCGGCCTGCCCATGGTGGTGCGCGTGGCTCTGCAGGCCAGGCAAAGCCAGGCCCAGGCCGTGATCGTCGCCGCCGATGACCCCCGCATCGCCCAGGCCTGCGCCGCGCACGGCATCGACTGCCTGCCCACCCGCCGCGACCACGCCAGTGGCAGCGACCGCCTGGCCGAGGCCGTGCAGGCCCTGCAGCTGCCCGACGAGGCGCTGGTCGTCAACGTGCAAGGCGATGAGCCCTTCATCCCGCCCGCGCTGATCGACGCCGTGGCCCAGACCCTGGCCCAGTCTGGCCCAGACACCGTGATGGGCACGGCCGCGCACGCCATCGACAACGTGCAGGACTTTCTCAATCCCAACGTCGTCAAACTGGTGCTGGACGCGCGCGGACGCGCGCAGTATTTCAGCCGCGCCCCCATCCCGCACTATCGCGACGCGCGGCAGGCCCATTGGTGGGCCGATGCCAACCAGCCCCACAGCCCCGATGCACGGCTGCACGCACCGCTGCGCCACATCGGCATCTACAGCTATCGCGCCGGCTTTCTCAAAGCCTTCCCGCAGCTGCCGCCGGCCCCCACGGAACAGACCGAGGCGCTGGAGCAGCTGCGCGCGCTCTGGCATGGCCACGCCATTGCCGTACATCTGGCCGAGCAGGCCCCGCCCCCCGGCGTGGATACCCCTGAAGACCTGGAGCGCGCCCGGCGCCACGCCGCAACCAAAGAGCACTGAGCCGCTGTTCAAAATCTCGGCGCGGCCAACGAATAACCCTGCACGGCCCTGGGCCGTATCAGCTTCCTGCAGGCTCAAGGCCTGCCCACGCGCATAATGCGCGGCTTCGCCCGGCGCGATCAACCAATCGCTGATTGCACCAGGCCATCGCATCTTTCTATCTCGGAACCTGTTCCAGATCTCGGCGCGAGCAGGGATTTTGAACAGGCTCTATTGGGTTGGCACCGCAGCGGCAGCGCACACACTGCCGCCTGCCCTGCACTTTTGCACTTCTCTTGCAGACCAAGCCGCCTGCGCGCGCAATCTGCAAGCTCGCCAGAAACAGCCCCCTGACCTGCCCCGCCGCCTGTTGTGCAGCCCTGTGCTGCCATGGCAACGCGGCAGTGTCTGCGTCGTCGGATGGAGAGGTTTTTTCACCCCATCCGCGTGCCTGCACGCCTGTTTGATTTTTTGCAACAGGTTCAAGCCCGCAATCCCAATCGGGCTTGCGTTCGGCATCGGCTGTTTTACCCCAGGCCTTTCCAAGGCCGCTCGACCCATGTCCTCCTCCTATTCTTTGCCCAGCGCCTCTGCGCAGCCCGAGGCCCACACTGCGGCCACCCCGACACCAGCACCCCCTGCTGCTGACAGCCTCAATCCATTCGCCCAGCTGGGCCTGGACGATGCGCTGGTACAGGCTGTCGCCCAAATGGGCTACACCAGCCCCACGCCTGTGCAACAGCGCGCCATCCCGCTGGCGCTGCCGCGCGCGCCGCAGGCTGGCAGCCCCTTCACCGATTTGATGGTCTCCAGCCAGACCGGCAGCGGCAAGACCGCCGCCTTCTTGCTGCCGGTGCTGCACACCCTGATCCAGGCCCACGCCGCACGCAAGGCCGCCGCCCAGGCTGCCTTCGATGCACAAGTCGCCCAGGCCCTGGCCCAGGGCCTGCCGCCGCCCAAGAAACCCAAGCGCAAAAACCCGCTGCAGCGCCGCTTCGAGCCCGTGCACCCCGGCGCGCTGGTGCTGTGCCCCACGCGCGAGCTGGCCATGCAGGTGGCGCGCGAAGCCATTGCGCTGTTGCAGTTCTGCCGTGGCGTGCGCATCGCCAGCGTCATCGGCGGCCTGCCCTACCCCAAGCAAATCGCCCAGCTGCAAAACGCCGACTTGGTCGTGGCCACGCCAGGCCGCCTGTTGGATTTGCAGCGCAGCGGCCAGCTGCTGCTCGATCAGGTGCAATTCCTGGTCGTCGATGAGGCCGACCGCATGCTCGACCTGGGCTTTGCCGAAGACCTCGAAGCCATCCACCGCCTGACAGAACAGCGCCAGCAAACCATGATGTTCAGCGCCACCTTCGCGCCGCGCATCCAGCAGCTGGGCATGCGCGTCATGCACGACGGCGGCCAGCATGTGCAGCGTCTGGAAATCGCCACCGCGCAGCAAAAGCACGTCAACATTGCGCAAAAACTCTTCTGGGCCGACGACGATGCGCACAAGCGCGCCTTGCTTGACACTTGGCTGCGTGACCCGCAGATCGAGCAGGCCATCGTCTTTGCCAGCACCCAGCTCGAATGTGACGCATTGGCCGAGGATCTACAGCAGGCCGGCTTCAGCGCCGTGGCGCTGCACGGCGCGCTGCACCAAGGCCTGCGCAACCGACGCCTGGCAGCGTTGCGCGACGGGCGCGTGCAAATCCTCGTGGCCACCGACGTGGCCGCGCGCGGCATCGACGTGCCAGGCATCAGCCACGTCTTCAACTACGGCCTGCCCATGAAGGCCGAGGACTACACACACCGCATCGGCCGCACCGGCCGCGCCGGCCGCAACGGCCTGGCCATCAGCTTCGCGCAATGGCGCGACCGCCGCCGCATCCACGACATCGAGCAGTTCACGCGCCAGCCGTTTGTCGTCGATACCCTGCCCGGGCTGGAACCCAGCCAGCGCTTCCCGGCCTGGAACGCTGCCCCCCAAGGCCGCGGCAAGCCTGGCGGCAAAGGCGGCGCCCCTGGCCGCAGCGCACGCAACGGCCGCCCAGCCCGCCCTGGCAACAGTGGCATGACTGGCAGCGGCTGGGCTGGCCGCAGCGGCAAGCCGCGCACGCACGGCCACGGCCATGCCAGCGCCCAAACGGCACCAGCCCCCCGCCACCGCAGCGAGCGCAGCGGCGCACGCCATGGCTTGGGCAGCGCCAAGCCCAATCAGCGCCACGCTGGCAAAGTGCGGCAACGCGGCTGATGCCTTCGCCTCAGAGCCTGTGATGAACTTTACCCCCGCGAGAGCGCAAAGCCATGACACGCTCCAGGGGGTGCTGAAACCCAGTATTGCGGCGCGGTTTTCGGTCAAAACTGCGCAGCTGCTGCGGCTTTTGCCTCGAAAAATGCGCTTCGCAAACCGAATCTCCACAAGCTGCGGAGGCTGCAATTTGTGCAGGCCTACTCCAACACACGACCAACCGGCCTGAAGGCCGGTTTTTCTTTGCGCTCTTGAGGCTTGCGCGCGCCCATTCATCAATGTGAATCAGTCTTGTTTGCAGTTTTGTTGTCTACAATGACAGCCTTATATGACAGCCTCATGATCTGAGCTGCGCCGCCCTTGAATGGGGCGGCTTTTTGACAGCCTGTTTCACAACCTGCCCTGGGGGGCGAGGTTGCGCGCGCAGGCTTTGAGCTGTACAGGCCTGCCTTTCTCCACTGCCCTGCCCGATGCCCCATCGCGCCAACCCCACGCCTGCGCCCACTGTCGCGGCCCTCGCGTTACGGCCCGCCCGCAGCGCCGCGCAGGCGCTGGCCCGGTGGCGGCGTTGGGCTGGGCTGATGGCGCGCGTTGTCGCTGCCATCATTGGCGGCTATGTGCTGGCAGCTCTGGTGTCCATAGCGGCGGCGGCCCTGCCCATGCCCAAGACTGAGGGCGTGATGACTGGCACGCTGTTGAGCTTTTTGGTCTATGCCTGCGCAGTGGTCTGGGTGTTTGCCGCGCGCTCGGCGCTGCGCGCCTGGGGCGGTCTGCTGGCTGCGGCACTGCCGCTGCTGGCGCTGGCCTGGCTGGTGTGGCAGGGGGCGCAGGCATGAGCGCGCCCGCTGCCGCACGCCCTGGCGCGCCTGCGGCGCCTGACGCATGCACGGCGGCAAGTCAATCCAAGGCCCGCAAAGCCCCAGCTGCCTCGTCTCGCGGGCTGCGGCAAAGCATGTCCGATCTGCACACCTGGGCCGGGCTGCTGGCGGGCTGGGTGCTGTATGCCATGTTCCTCACCGGCACGGTGAGCTATTTCCGCGAGGAGATTTCGCTGTACCTGCGCCCCGAGCTGCAAGCGCCCGGGGTGGCCGGGGCAACTGCCGCGCCCACACCAGGGCAGACGGCGCAACTGGTGCTCGATGCCGTGCTGGCGCGCGCGCCGGATACGCCACAAATTGGCATCACCCTGCCCACAGCGCGCAACCCAGGCGCCTCAGCCTACTGGATGCCTGCGAACGGCCAGCGCGGGGACTGGGGCAATGCGGTGTTCGATGCCCATGGCCAATCGCACTCGCTGCGCCAGACCGAAGGCGGCGACTTCTTCTACGGTTTTCACTTCAACCTGCATTACGTGCCCATTCTGTGGGGCCGCTGGATCACGGGTTTCTGCGCCATGTTCATGCTGGTGGCCATTGTCAGCGGGGTCATCACACACAAGAAAATCTTCGCCGATTTTTTCACCTTCCGTTGGGGCAAGGGCCAGCGCAGCTGGCTGGATGCGCACAACGGCCTGTCGGTGCTGGGCCTGCCCTTTCATTTCATGATCACCTACAGCGGCCTGGTGATGCTGATGACGCTGTACATGCCTTGGGGTGAGCAGCTGGCGCTGAACGAGCAGGAGCGCGCCCAAGCCATGCAGAGCTTCAGCGCCTGGCGCCCGCCCGCACCGCCACAGCCCGATGCCGCCACTGTGCCTACGGTACCGCTGGCGCCCTTGGTGGCCCAGGCGCAGCAGCATTGGGCTGGCCAAGGCCAGGATGAGGACCAGACCCAAGGCCTGGCAGGGCAAGTGCTGGTGAACAACCCCGGCCAGGCCAACGCCCGCATCATCGTCTCGCGCAGCGCAGCCGGGCGCATCTCAGACCACCCGCGCTATCTGGTGTTCGACGGCAGCAATGGGCGATTGCTGGAAAGCCACGACAGCGCCGCCCCAGCCGCGCAAACGCGCGGCGTGCTCTACGGCCTGCACATGGGCCGCTTTGCCGATGGCACGCTGCGCTGGCTGTATTTCCTCACCAGCCTGGCAGGCACGGCCATGGTGGGCAGCGGTCTGGTGCTATGGACCGTCAAGCGCCGCACGCGCCTGCCTGACCCTGCACGGCCACACATCGGCTTTGCCTTGGTGGAGCGGCTGAACATCGCCACCATTGCTGGCCTGAGCGTGGCCATGGCCGGCTTCTTCTGGCTCAACCGCCTGCTGCCGCTGGGGCTGGCGCAGCGCGCCCAGTGGGAAATCCACGGCTTTTTCATCGTCTGGGCGCTGGCGCTGCTCTACGCTTGCCTGCGCCCGACCAAGCGCGCCTGGGTCGAGCTGCTGGCCCTGGCTGCTGCGCTGCTGGCGCTAGTGCCACTGTTGAACGCCTTGCTCACCGAACGCCATCTTCTGCGCAGCCTGATGCAGGCCGATTGGGTTTTTGCCGGTTTCGAGTTCGCGCTGCTGGCCTTCGCTGCATTGCACGCCCAGTTGGCCTGGCGCACGGCGCGTCACCAGCCAAGGGCCCTGGCGCGCAAGCCGGCGCGCCGCCAACCCAGCACTGTGGCAAGCCGCGCCGCAGCAAGCGCTGCGCCCCGGAGTGCCCAAGCATGAATCACGCGCTGATTTTTCTCGCCAGCCTGCTGGGCTTTGCCTGCTTAGCGATGGCCATGCCGCGCCATCAGCTCGAGGCCTTGGGCCATGAGCTGCCCGCCAGTGCCAGCCGCGCCTTGCGCGGCAGTGGCGCGCTGCTGCTCTTGTTGGCGCTGGCGCTGGCCGTGCGCGGCATGGGCTGGGGGCTGGGGCTGGTGAACTACAGCGGCCACAGCGGCATGGCAGCAGGCGTCGTATTCATGGCATTGCTCATTGACCAACGTCTGCGCCCGCCGCGCTGACACCTTCTCTTTGTTTTTCTCCACTACCCAAGGAAACACTCCATGAAACTGTCCCATCGCCTCCTTGCCACCGCCGCTGCGGCCACCCTGGCCGCTACCCTGGCTGGCTGCGCACACCAGGCTCAGGCCCCAGCCACCCAAGCCCAGGCCGCGCAAGCAGGCACAAAGGCCCAGCCCCAAGTCGTGCGCCAGGCCATTGCCCCTGGCCTGTATGAGCTGGCCTACTCGCCCAAATTCAATGCCGTGTTCGTCAACTCCTCGGGCGGCTTTGGCAAAGATGCGCCGGCCTCGCGCCTGCTGCGTCTGGACCCGCAAACCCTGGCCGTGCTGGACGAAATCCCGCTTCAGCGCCGTGGCTTCGGCATGGCGCTGGACGAAGACGCTGGCCGCCTCTACATCGGCAACACCATCGACTCCTCCGTCACCGTCATCGACATCGCCAGCGGCAAAACCTTGGGCGTGGTGCAGCTGGCCAAGAAAGTCCAGGCCCCAGGCCGCGACGGCAAGATGCAAGAGCGCTATGAGCACCGCTTCCGCCAACTGGTGCTGGACAAAGCCAATGGCCGCTTGTTCATGCCCGGCATGGACTCCAAGAACAGCGCCCTGTACGTTGTCGATACGCGCGCGCTGAAGGTGGAAAAAGTCATCCCCGGCATGGGCTTTACCGCCACCGGCATTGCGTTGGATGAGGCTGCGGGCAAGGTCTATGTCTCCAACCAGCAGGGCCAGCTCTTCACCGTTGATGCGCGCACGCTCAAGCTGGAGAAAAAGCACGAGATCGCCCTGGATCAGCCGCTGAACCTGGCCTTCGACGCGAAAAGCAAGCGCCTGTTTGCCGTCGATCAGGGGCTGGATGCCTTCAACCAATCGCGCGAGCGCGCCGGCATCAAAAACTACGTCTCGCGCGGCCGTGGCGACCGCATCGTCGCGCTGGATCCCAAGAACGGCTCGCTGCTGGCCAGTCAGCCCACCAAGGGCAAAGGCCCCGTTGCCTTGCTGGCCGACCCCGAGCGTGGTCGCCTGTGGGTGACCACCCGCGAAGGCGCCAGCGTGGAAGTGTTCCATCTCAAAACCTTCCAGCCGTTGCAGCGCTTTGATCTGCCCTCGCACCCCAACAGCCTGTCGCTGGATGCGCAAACCGGCGCTGTGTACGCCACCATCAAGAACGGCAAGAACGATGCCAAGGGCAGCAACGAAAGCGTGGTGCGCCTGAGCTTCTAAGAGACTTTGAACAGGCTCCAAGAACCTGTTCAAAGCCGCCTACAGCCCAGGCCCTGCGCCTGGGCTGTAGGGCGCACAACACCGGCGCGCGCAAGGCAAACCTGGCGCGCGCCGGCTTGCGTTTGGCCAGCGCGTCGTGGAAACAGGGCTGGCGCGCGCTCAATGCCCGCTATCGGGCGGCTGCTTGCGCTGCGCATCGGCCGGCGCGGCCGGCGGCCACAGCAGCGCCATGGGGCCGGCGCGCAGTTGCCTGAACAAGGCCTGCAGCAGCTTGCCCAGGCTGGGGATTTCCGTATCGCGAGCGCGCAACGCCACGCGCAGCGCCAGGAAGAAGCTCAGCCACAGATTGACCATGCCAATCAGCAGCACATACAACAAGCCCAGCGCAAAGACTTTGGCGCCCAGCTCGGCACCGCTGGCCGCGTAGCTGAGGTTGGCCGACGAGAAGGCAATGTGCCGGATGTCCAGCGGCAGGTGCAGCAAGTGGCCGATGTAGGGCGTCACGCCCAGCAGCACACCGAAGTAGAAATTGCCGTGCAACGCGCCGAAATGCTCGTGCAGGTAATTGGCAAAGCGCTGCTGGCGCGCCGGCCCCAGCCAGCGCAGCGCCGGATGCACCGCCAGGCGCTCGCGCAGCCGCACGTAATCGGCCCGATTGTCGTAATAGCCGGAGATGATGCCGGCGCAAAACAGCCACAGCGCGGCGATGGCCGCATACCACAGCGCAGGCACGGGCTTGAGGGCCTTGAGCTGGTAGGCCACTTCATCGGCCGTGAGCAGGGCCTGGCCTGCATGGCGCTGATACAGCCATGCCACGCCAGCGGCTACGAGCATGGCCAGGCACACATTGCCCAGCACGGCCACGCTTTGTGAGCGGTGCACGCTGATGAGCAGGTCGGCCAGGTGCTTGGGCAGGTTGCGGCTGTTCTGGCCCTGCTGCACGCTCTCAGCAATGCTGGCGGCCGTCATGGCGGGTTGCTTGGTGGCGATGGTAAAGCCCAGCAGGTGCACGATGACAAAGCCAATGCCGTAGTTCAAGCTGATGAGCAGCGTGCTCCAGAACGGCGCGAGCTGCCAGCGGCCGATCTCAATCTTCAGCAGGGCCATCAGGGCAATCAGCACCCCCGCGCCAGCGGCCGAGCGCAGCATGTGCCAATACTCCTGCCCGGTGGTGGTGATGTAGTGCTCGCCATGCTCGCTTTTGCTGCTGCTGATGCTCTTGCTGAGCATGCTGGCGCTGTTGCGCACGAATTCGCGAATGCTGCGCTGCTCCAGCCCGCTGTTGATGATTTGCCCCAATTGCACCAGCCAGGCGCGGGCGCTGCGCTCCGAACGCTCGCTGGTGAGCATGGTGAGAATGCCTTCGAGCCGATCCAGGCTTTGGCCCAGGCGTTCGAGCAAATGGGCCGTGCTCAGCGAAGCGCCGCTTTGGTTGCCCAAGCGGCGCAGGTGGGCGACCTGCTCGCGGCTTTGGTCGAGCATCACATCCAGCTGGGCTGTGTCGGGCAGCTCACGCCCGGCGCGCTCGGCCTCAACCAGGTTCTGCACTTCACGCTGCAGGCTGAGAAAGGCCGAGTCCACCTCCAGCAGGCGCGGGTTCAAACGGATCAGATCCGGGTTGAGGTCTTCGCCCGCCACCCACAGCGCCAGCATTTCCGCCGCGCGCAGCAACTGGTCGCGCACATAGTGCTGGCTGGCTTCGCGTTGCTGCGCGCTGCCCAGCTGCTCGTACAGCCGCAGCCAAAGGCGTGGCGCAATGCTGTTGAGCCAGTCCAGATCGCTGGGGCGAAGCACGGTCTGCAGCACATCTTCGAGCACGTCGGGCTGGCGCGGCGGCGGATTGATGCGGTCGTACAGGCGGCGCCGAAGCTCGCGCCCGAAATCCTGGCGTGAATAAATGCCGGTCTGCACAAAGCCAGTGGCCAGGCGGGAGTGTTGCAACCACTGGTGGAACAGGCTGGCGACATGTTCGTTGATTTCAGGCTGCTCCTGCAGCGCATCAAGAAAGTCGCGCAAGGCGTCGCCTGCCTGCTCGGCATTGCTGCGCAGGTGTTGCACCAGCAGCTGCAGCGCGCTTTGAAAATCGGCACAGCCCGCAAAAGGCGTGAGATCAGGCTGGGACATGGGTGGGCCTTGCAATCACAAGTACAAGTCAAGGGGATTCAAAAAGCGCCCAGGCAAGCGGCCTTCAGGCAGGCCTGCCAGTGGGCGCTAGACAGGGCGCTGAACAGGGCACTGATCTTGCGCGCTGAAATGCGGGCGTTGCATGGGCGCCGCAGCGCGCGTTGAGGGGCGCAGCGCCCGTGAGATGGCGCGCCGCGCAGCCGTCACTCAGCCACGCAATCGGCAAAGAACTGCTTGCTGCCGTCGGGCTGCGTCTGCACGACCAGGCCGTGGATGTCGGTCTCGAAGCCGGGCAGCTGCTGCGCAAATTCGCGCGCGAACTTCAGGTAATCGACGATCTTGCGGTTGAAGACTTCGCCAGGGATGAGCAGCGGAATGCCCGGCGGATACGGCGTGACCAGGCCCACGGTGATGCGGCCTTCGAGCTCGTCGATGACGACGCGCTCGGTCTTGCGGTGCGCAATGTGGGCATAGGCATCGGCCGGGCGCATGGCAGGCTTGAGATCCGACAGATAAATCTCCGTGGTCAGGCGCGCGATGTCGTACTTGGCGTAAAGCTGGTGCACGTGCTGGCACAGATCACGCAGGCCCATGCGCTCGTAGCGGCGGTGCTGGTGGCTGAACTCGGGCATGATGCGCCACAGCGGCTGGTTCTTGTCGTAGTCGTCCTTGAACTGCTGCAGGGCAGTGAGCAGCGTGTTCCAGCGGCCCTTGGTGATGCCGATGGTGAACATGACAAAGAAGCTGTACAGGCCCGTCTTCTCCACCACCACGCCATGCTCGGCCAGGAACTTGGTGACGATGGCGGCGGGGATGCCGGTCTTGTCGAACTTGCCATCCAGGTCCAGCCCCGGCGTGACGATGGTGGCCTTGATCGGATCGAGCATGTTGAAGCCGTCGGCCAGATTGCCAAAGCCGTGCCAGTTGCTCGATGCCTTGCGGCTCTTGCTGCCGTTGCTGCGGATGATCCAGTCGGCCGAGCGGCCCACGCCCTGCTCGGCCAGCGCCTCGGGGCCCCAGACTTTGAACCACCAGTCGTTCTTGCCAAAGTCCTGCTCGACTTTGCGCATGGCGCGGCGGAAGTCCAGCGCTTCCTGCAGGCTCTCCTCCACCAGCGCCTGGCCGCCGGGCAGCTCCATCATCGCGGCGGCCACGTCGCAGCTGGCGATGATGCTGTACTGCGGGCTGGTGCTGGTGTGCATCAGGTAGGCCTCGTTGAACAGCGCGCGGTCGAGCTTTTGCTCCTGCGAATCCTGCACCAGCACGTGGCTGGCCTGGCTGATGCCGGCCAGCAGCTTGTGAATGGATTGGGTGGAATAGACCACGCTGGTCTTGGGGCGCGGGCGCTTGCGGCCCATGGCATGGTAGGTGCCGTAGAAGGGGTTGAAGGCCGCGTGCGGCAGCCAGGCCTCGTCAAAGTGCAGGTTGTCCACATAGCCATCGAGCATTTGCTTGATGGTTTCGGTGTTGTAGAGCACGCCGTCGTAGGTCGATTGCGTCAGCGTCAGCACGCGCGGGCGCACTTTCTTGGCATCCACGCCCTTGAGCAGCGGGTGCGCCTTGATCTTTTTCTGGATGCTGGCCGGCTCGAATTCGCTCTTGGGAATGGGGCCGATGATGCCGTAATGGTTGCGCGTGGGCTTGAGGAACACCGGGATCGCGCCGGTCATGATGATGCTGTGCAGGATGGACTTGTGGCAGTTGCGGTCCACCACCACCACGTCGCCGGGGGCCACCGTGTGGTGCCAGACGATCTTGTTGGACGTGCTGGTGCCATTGGTGACGAAAAAGCAGTGATCGGCATTGAAGATGCGCGCGGCGTTGCGCTCGCTCTCGCCAATGGCGCCGTTGTGGTCCAGCAGCTGGCCCAGCTCCTCCACGGCATTGCACACGTCCGCGCGCAGCATGTTCTCGCCGTAGAACTGGTGGTACATCTGGCCGATGGGGCTTTTCAAAAAGGCCACGCCGCCCGAGTGCCCCGGGCAGTGCCAGGAGTAGGAGCCGTCCTCGGCATAGTCCAGCAGCGCCTTGAAGAACGGCGGCTGGATGCTCTCCAAGTAATTCTTGGCTTCGCGGATGAGGTGGCGCGCGACAAACTCGGGCGTGTCCTCGAACATGTGGATGAAGCCGTGCAGCTCACGAAGGATGTCGTTGGGCAGGTGCTGGCTGGTCTTGGTCTCGCCGTGGATGTAGATGGGCACCTCATCATTGCGGCGGCGCACCTCGCCGATGAAATCGCGCAGCTCAGCAATGACCTCGGCCTCCTCGTCGCCCTCGCTCTCGATCAGCTCCTCATCGTCGATGGACAGCACAAAGGCGCTGGCGCGGCTTTGCTGCTGGGCGAACTGGCGCAGATCGCCATAGCTGGTGGCTCCGACGACCTCGAAGCCCTCTTTCTCAATGGCTTCGGCCAGGGCGCGGATACCCAGGCCCGAGGTGTTATCGGAGCGGTAGTCCTCGTCGATGATGACGATGGGGAAGCGAAATTTCATGAGGCACTCCAGACTGGCTGCGCCAGTTCGAAATGGAAAACGAATCGGGGCACAATGCCCACGGCCAGTGCCGCTGGCCGAGCGAGCCGCGCAGTGTAAAGGAAACCGCAGGAAACGCCCGGCCCATTGCAGCGGCCCACTCATTCATGGCCGTGCGAACCCTCCTGCAGCCCTCCCCGCATGGGCACACACTGGCCTGCCGACGCTCCAATTACCCCAACACGATGGACCAGACACCCGCACCGCCGCCAGACCACCCCCAGGCGGCTGCCGCCCAGCCCACGCGCCAGGCGCTGCTGCGGCAGGCTCAAAGCCTGCCGAGCCTGCCGGGCGTGTACCGTTTCTTCGATGCACGCGAGCAGCTGCTGTACGTGGGCAAGGCCAAAAGCCTGAAAAAGCGCGTCAGCAGCTACTTTCAGAAAGAGCATGGCGGCACGCGCATCGGCCACATGGTGGGGCAGATTGCGAGGCTGCAGACCACCGTGGTGCGCTCCGAGGCCGAGGCCCTGCTGCTGGAAAACAACCTCATCAAGACGCAGCACCCCAAGTACAACATCCTGTTTCGCGATGACAAGAGCTATCCCTATCTGAAAATTTCCGGGCACAGCCAGGCGCGCGGCCAAACGCGCAGCGCGGCTGCGCAAGGCGCGCAGGGGGAGGCAGCGCAACCGCTGCAGGCGCAAGACTTCCCGCGCATCAGCTACTACCGCGGCGGCACGGACCGCCTGCACCACTACTTCGGCCCCTACCCCAATGCCTGGGCCGTCAAGGAAACCATCGAGCTGCTGCAGCGCGTGTTCCTGCTGCGCACCTGCGAGGACACGGTGTTCGCCCACCGCACCCGCCCCTGCCTGTTGCACCAGATCAAGCGCTGTTCGGCGCCCTGCGTGGGCCTGATCAGCGCCCAAGCCTACCAGGCCGACGTGCAACAGGCCCAGGCCCTGCTGCACGGCCAGGCCGATGCGCTGGTGCAACAACTGCAGCAGCGCATGATGCAGCACGCCCAGCAGCTCGAATACGAGCAGGCCGCCGCCGTGCGCGACCGCATCGCCTCGCTCTCGACCGTGCTGCAGCAACAGGCCGTGGAAACCGTGGGCGATGCCGACGTGGACATCATCGCCGTGCAACGCCAGGGCGGCAAAGCCTGCGTCAACCTGGCCATGGTGCGCGGCGGCCGCCACCTGGGCGATCGCGCCTACTTCCCCTCCCAGCTGGAGGCTGCGCTGGCTCTGCACGATGACGCCGATGCCGATGGCGCTGAAACGGCCGACATTGACATGCCGGAGAGCGCCTCAGCCGCCGGCGCAGCCGAGAGCGCCGCACCCCACAATGCAGCCCCAGACACTGCCCCCCCAGCCACGGTCGACGATGCCGCATCAGGCGCCGCTCCAGAAACCAGTGTGGATGCCTTGGCAACGGACAGCGCCGACAGCGCCGAGCAAGCCATCCTCGCGGCCTTCATCGCCCAACACTATCTGAACTACCCGGCCCCAGCGCTGCTGATCACCAGCCACCCGGTCGCGCCGCAGCTACTGGCCCTGCTGCGCCAGCAAGGCCAGCGCACGCTGCGCAACGTGGTGCAGCCACGCGGCCAGCGCAAGGCCTGGCTGGAAATGGCGCAAAAAAATGCCCAGCTGCAACTGGCGCGCCTGCTGGGCGAGGAAGGCTCGCAAAAAGCCCGCACCCGCGCCCTGGCGCAGGCCCTGGGGCTGGCGCTGGACGAAGCCCAGCTCGACGACTGGCGCATCGAATGCTTTGACATCTCGCACACCGCTGGCGAAGCCACGCAGGCCTCCTGCGTCGTCTTCCAGCAGCATCGCATGCAAAGCAGCGCCTACCGGCGCTACCACATCAAGGGCATCACCGGCGGCGATGACTACGCTGCCATGCGCCAGGTGCTCACGCGGCGCTACGGCAAACTCGCCCCGGCCCAGGCTCAGCCACTGGCGGCCGATGCCGACGCGGCCACCAGCGCCGGCACGGCGCGCCTGCCCGACCTGGTGCTCATCGACGGCGGCCGCGGCCAGGTGGCCGCAGCGCGCGCAGTCTTCGAGCAACTGGGCCTGAACCCCAGCCTGCTGGTGGGCGTGGAAAAAGGCGCCGGGCGCAAGGTCGGCCTGGAAGAGCTGGTCTTTGCCGATGACCGCCCCAAGCTCAGCCTGCCGCCCAACAGCGCCGCGCTGATGCTGGTGGCGCAAATCCGCGACGAGGCGCACCGCTTCGCCATCACCGGCATGCGCGCCCAGCGCGCCCGCGTGCGCACCGGCGGCAGCCGCCTGGAAGACATCCCAGGCATCGGCCCCAAGCGCCGCGCTCGCCTGCTGCAACGCTTTGGCGGCGTGCAAGGCGTGGCCCAGGCCAGCGTGGAGGACTTGATGACCGTCGAAGGCATATCCAGCGAGCTGGCGCAAAGCATCTACCACACGCTGCGCGGATAGAGCGGGCCGCCCCAGGGCCTGCAAGCCAAGCGCATGCACCAAAGCCACTGATAATACGCAGCCATTCGATGCCACAGCACTGCTCAAGATCGATTGGCGCGTCCATCCACCATGTCATTGACCCTCCCCACCCTGCTGACCTTGAGCCGGATCGCGGCAATCCCCGGCATCGTGCTGGTGTTCTACCTGCCCACAGGCATCACGCAGGCCAACACCATCGCCGCCGCGCTGTTCGTGCTCTTTGCCCTGACCGATTGGCTAGACGGCTATCTGGCGCGCCGCCTGGGCCAGACATCGGCCTTTGGCGCCTTTCTCGACCCCGTGGCCGACAAGTTCCTGGTCTGCTCCACCGTACTGCTGCTGGTGCACCTGCAGCGCATCGACGTCTTCGTCGCCCTGATCATCATCGGACGCGAGATCGCCATCTCCGCCCTGCGCGAATGGATGGCCCAGATCGGTGCAGCCTCCAGCGTCGCCGTGCATATGCTGGGCAAACTCAAAACCTCGCTGCAAATGCTGGCCATCCCCTTTCTGCTCTACGACGGCCTGCTGCCGCCGGGCTGGCACAGCCGGCTGCCCGGCCAAATCCTGCTGTGGATGGCCGCCGGCCTGACCATCTGGTCCATGGTCTACTACATGCGCAAGGCCTCTTTGGCCATCCGCACCCGCCTGGGGCAGTAGAATCCGCCCCGCAAACCGGGCAGGCCAGCCCATCACACTGCGATGTGGCAGGGTTAATCCCAGGCTGGCGGGCCCGTCCCATGCTTGACACAGAGATAGGGGCATTGCTCTAATCGCCGCTTTCGGCATCCGGCCGGGCAGCGCGGTCACTGCATGGCATGTAAAAGCCACGCGCGTCTGAGAGCCTTTGCCACGCTGCAACCAGTGCACCAGCGTGCAGCGCCACAATCAATCAACGTCCGCCATCCGACCCGGCCCGGCGGTTTTCATTTCATCCAGAGAGGCATACCGTGAACAAAACAGAACTGGTCGAACACATCGCCGCCCAGGCAGACATCTCCAAAGCTGCCGCCGCCCGCGCGCTGGAAGCCACCATCGGCGCCATCAAGACCACCCTGAAAAAAGGCGGCACCGTGTCGGTCATCGGCTTCGGCACCTTCGAAGTCTCCAAGCGCGCCGCCCGCAAAGGCCGCAACCCGCAAACCGGCGAGAGCATCAAGATCAAAGCCGCCAAAGTGCCGAAGTTCCGCGCCGGAAAAGCCCTCAAAGATGCTGTAAAATAAGCGCTTTACGGTGGGGTGCTTAGCTCAGTTGGTAGAGCGGCGCCCTTACAAGGCGTAGGTCAGCGGTTCGACCCCGTTAGCACCCACCAACACCCACCCGATCTCAACAAAAAAGGACTTGGATTTTCTCCAAGTCCTTTTTTTATTGTCCATTCACGTACGTAAAGACCCAAACGCAAAGTCCAACAGTGCCCAAGAAAAATTAAGTCACCCACCCCTAGCCTCCAGCTGCGCGCGGTGTCTATGAGCCCACCCAGGGCATTGACGCGCAGGTCAATGTGGGTTTCTCGGTATTCGCCGTTGGGCTGGCGCACGCTGGGCGCGCTGGCGCTCAGTTGCAGGCCCACTCCCAGCTCGACTTCTGCTACCCAGGGGTTGGCCGTGCCCGACAGGTGCGACTGCGCTTGCGCTGGCAAGGGCAGCAGGGGCGATAGGGCGAGCAGCAGGGCCTGCAGCCAGGGCATAGATCGGCGGCTGGGGGTTGATTTGCGATATTTATGGGACAGCGACATGAATACAAAAATAATATCGAACAAGGCAATTAAAAATTCTTTTTTGATGAAATCTCCACATCACCAACCCCAATCAGGCTTCCATATACATCAAACTCCATAACATCCACAGCAACAAGAAAGTCAATAGCATCTTTTTCTGTAGCCATACGAAGATTGAATATAACAGCCCCAGTTTTATCATCCACAAACCCTCTATAAGCCCCCTTTTCTTTCTCGAAAGATGAAAACACTCTACCTTCCGATCTTATAGAAAAAGAATAAAGACTTTCTTTATTTACACCAAAAATAGCAATAGTCAAATACCCAACATTAGAGCAAGAGTCAGTCCCAGCGATTGGTCGCTGATAATCTGCAACCTCCACTTTAATTTTCGACACCTCCCCTTTATTTACCCCTCCTTCTAAAAAATCAACATAATTCACATAACCAGTTTCACCTATCGAGCAAGAAAACAAATCCGCCTGCAAAAAAAACATTAAAAAACAAACAATCAAATATTTCATACCCTCTCCCAACAAACTATTTCAATGAAAACAAAAGCTCACCAGTCGCTCTTTTTCTTCCGCCAATCGTGAACTCGGATACACCAATTGCAATATTTTTATGCTCTTCAAAGGGCGCTCCAACTCTCAAAGGAAAATTAAAAATCATTGTTCTTTCATCAAGCAGAATTCCTCGGTATGCACCCCCTTTTTTAGCAACCGGGTAGCTAACATCATAAAATTTTGAACGCACATCAAAATTATATAACCTCTTATCAACTTCGGTACTGCGAATCAGTATAGAAATCCCTCCAAAGCAAGGGACTGGAGAAAATAAAGGATTCTCATACTTTGCCACCTCAATTTTTAGATTAGAAGCAACACCCTCTAAGTCGAAATTTTTTTCATCAAAATCCACAAACTCAAACTCACCCACTGGACAAGCCAATAAATCAAGACTTAACACCATAAAAAAAATAAAGAAAAGATTCATTTTCATATCAATCTCCCCTATATCCACATAACTCATGATGACACCCCGTTTCGACTGTATATACGTAGTCTCCACGCTTGCTCTCTTCGTGACCATAGCCAATCCCATGCATTAGTTCATGAAAGATTGTTTTGGCCAGGCATGAGCAATCTCTTGTATAAGCCTTCTCGTAAATTATCATATACGGCTTTCCCTGCACATTGGCCGCACAGGCACTAGGCATGTTTCCGCCCCACTTGAAGTTATAATGACTACTCCCGCATGATATTTCCGTTATGTTTATTTGGTTTTTTAATTTATCGCAGTCTTTTTGGGGGACGCACCCGCCTTCGCATTCGGAGCACTCTTCCTCCAAAACAATTTTAACTCGCTCAACTGCATCATTAATTTTCTTTCGTTGCTCAGGCGTACACTCTTTTTTATTAATCCAATCATATAACCCAGTATTGTCAAAATTTGACACAGGATTAAATCTTGCATAGACATAAAAATTCACCCCCCCATCCAACCCAATCGGATCACTCTGCAAGTACCTGCCCGTACTCGGGTCATAGTCCCGATGGAAGTTGTAGTGCGTGCCCGTTTCCTTGTCGTAGTACTGGCCTGGGAAGCGGATGTTGATCTCGGTGCTGGCGTTGGCTGAGATCGTGGCCTTGCCAAACGCCTCGCTCACTTGCGCCCAGGTTGGGTTGCCGTTTTTGTCCGTGGCAATCTGTGGCGTGCCCAGGTGGTCGCTGTGGATGTAGTGGTAGGTCTTGGCGTTTGTATTGGCGTTGCCGCTGCCGTGGTCGGCCTGCCAGAGGATTTTCGTGCCCCAGGGGCTGTCGGGCTCCCAGCCGTAGCTTTTCTGGGTTTGGCCTTGCTCGTTGATCTCGGCAATCAATCCTTCTTCGGCGTAGATGTACCAGGTGGTGGTTTGCCCGCTGCCCTGGCCGGTGGTTTTGGCAATTCTCCGGCCTTTGGGGTCGTAGTGGTAGCGCGCGATGGTCTGGCCGTTTTGTTCGATGTGCACCAGCCGTTGGGCGGCGTCGTAGTGGTAGCTGGTGGTGCTGGCGTTGGGGGTGCCTGGGCTGCCTGGGTTGTTGGTTTCTCCTTGGGTTTTTTGGGTGATGTGGCCGCTGCTGTTGTATTGGTAGCGGGTGGCCTGTTGCTGCTGGCCCCATTGGGTGAGGCGGTTGCCGCTGGCGTATTGCCAGGGGCCAGGCTGGTGGGCGCTGGCGCTGCGGTTGTGCACGGCGTCGTAGCTGTAGTGTTCGTGGGGCAGGACCAGCTCTTGCAGGCTGAGGCTGGGGCTGGCCTGGATGAGGCGGTCGAGCCGGTCGTAGCGGTAGTCGGTGCTGCCTTGGATGTCAGCGCCTGCCTGTCTTTGGATGTGGGTGATGTTGCTGTCTGGGTCGTATTGGTAGCGCCCGATTTTGTGAAAAACGGAGTTAAATGCAGGAGAAAAGGTACCGGAGAACAACGGACTGGGTACATCTATTTAGCTCCAAAATGCAACTTTAAAATCATAAACTTTAGAGTCATTGAGCAATTACTTGCCCCCCATTCTCCCCCAGGACGCCACAGAATGGCCACATTGTAATTCACGTCGGAATCTAACTCTATATTTAACCCATCATCTTTTGCACGATTTAAGAAACTGTAGAATTTTTCATGCCCCGGGGGACCAAAGGAAAATTCCTCCCACCCAATCAACCCAGACCCATCAAAAACCACCGCCTCATTTGATCTTATTGAAAAATGAATAAATGATTTCGCAGGAATCTCTTTGCAAAAACTTTCCGAATAACCAAACCCAACCCTATAAGCCCCGGATGGGAAATTTTTTATAATCCATTCTTTTTTTTCACTTGGCCTTATGTTTGCAATTTCATATTTCTTCGCCACTCCAATAATTGAAGAGCCAAGATTTACCCATCGCCCATCTCCAGAATTATCCTCTGGCTGCCCAGCAATGAATGCACAACCGCTTAAAAGAATAATACTTACGAGGTAAATAATTTTTTTCACCGTTAATCTCCCGAGTCTGGAAATGGATAGGCGGGCCCTGAAGGGCCATCATCTTGCCCTGGATTAAAAGTTGGTGGAAAGCTTGTAATCCCACAAGATCTAGCAACATAAAAAGCAAAGGAGTTACTATTTCTCCTCCATATCCCATACTCTGAGTCTTGCTCATATGCGCGTGCGGCGGCAACAACACACTCATCGACTTGACAATCTGTGTTCCAGCCACCACATACCGATTGAGCTGGGTTATCGAAGGTCCTAGCTCCTGGCCGACCAATAAAAACCTCCCCTCCTCTTCTGTCGCAATCCCCGCTACCTAGCCCGCAAGGGCCATGCAAAGACGTCGATCCTCTTCCCGTCACTGGCGGACACGTTGGACACTCCGATGGATCGTTGTCTTGGATATCAATAAAACAATGGTATGCAATATTTAATGTTGCAGGTATTGCTCTGCAGCACATTCTTGCCTTCAATCCCAGCTCATCAAAAAAATTAATTGGGCTGTTATTTGTATAAGAAAACATATTAATCCCGCCCCTCAACCCAATCGGATCACTCTGCAAGTACCGTCCCGTACTCGGGTCATAGTCCCGATGGAAGTTGTAGTGCGTGCCCGTTTCCTTGTCGTAGTACTGGCCTGGGAAGCGGATGTTGATCTCGGTGCTGGCGTTGGCTGAGATCGTGGCCTTGCCAAACGCTTCGCTCACCTGCGCCCAGGTCTGGTTGCCGTTTTTGTCCGTGGCGATTTGCGGCGTGCCCAGGTGGTCGCTGTGGATGTAGTGGTAGGTCTTGGTGGCTGCGCTGCCGTGGTCGGCCTGCCAGAGGATTTTCGTGCCCCAGGGGCTGTCGGGCTCCCAGCCGTAGCTTTTCTGGGTTTGGCCTTGCTCGTTGATCTCGGCAATCAGTCCCTCTTCGGCGTAGACATACCAGGTGGTGGTTTGCTGTGCGCCCTGGCCGGTGGTTTTGGCAACTCTCCGGCCTTTGGGGTCGTAGTGGTAGCGCGGTGCTGTCGTCGCGTTAGATGTGCTGAACACATACTTGCTTCCTATTGATTTAAAAGTTAATAATTTCAAATATATTCAACCAAGAATACAAATTACTACCCGTTAATGAATTTATCAATCCAAATATTATCGTCAGCCAAAGATATTTTGTTTGCGATTGAAAAAAAGAAATACTCCACGCAATATTAACTCATTTCAATCAAATTGAATTCTTTATCAAAAATCATGAGAATATTCTGCTCGCCCCAGAAGAAATCTTGATTTTCACTTTTTCTTCCGCAAACAACATAATATTTATCTTTATTCTTTTTATAATAGCAATTGTCAGTTTTCCAGATATTGAAGTTCCTGTTTGAGGCAAATATCTTCACCACTTTATCTTTTAGAATTTTCATGTCTTTTTCGCTAACATCCCTCAAGTCACTATAGCCTTGAGTGCAACTGTATACTCCACAAAGAATTGAGAGCAGCAATATGTTTGGTCTAAAATTTTTCATAATAACTGACCCGCATTTCTGCAATGTATTCCACCACGAGACTCGGCTTGCAAAAGAGCTCTATTTTTTCTACCCTCACATCCCTCCGGCATGCCTCTACAATTTATATTCAGGAGGCAATCAATGTCAGCTTTATATGCTTCGCACTCTCCAGTGTCTACATCTGGCGAGCCCGGCCCTCCCGCACCAGGCTTTAACTCAGGGCATGTGTACTCACAATTTCTTGTGTGCGGAATATGAGCATTCTCATGAGCGCGAACACATTCCTTTAGCATGAGGGATACTGGATCAGTGTCCCCATCATCAAAAATGCAGACAACAATTCTTCCATCACAACAAATCGGCCTGCCATGAATAAAGCCACCTCGCGAATTGAAACCGAGCCACCCTCTAGACTGCGCTTCGCTACAGCATTGACCATCAGTTCTTGGTGTGCAGCATGAACTATCGCTCAAGCCTGAAATATCAAATCGGATCAACGGGGATGCTGACACATAGACAAACCAATTAATCCCACCCCTCAACCCAATCGGATCACTCTGCAAGTACCGTCCCGTACTCGGGTCATAGTCCCGATGGAAGTTGTAATGCGTGCCCGTTTCCTGGTCGTAGTACTGGCCTGGGAAGCGGATGTTGATCTCGGTGCTGGCGTTGGCTGAGATCGTGGCCTTGCCAAACGCCTCGCTCACTTGCGCCCAGGTTGGGTTGCCGTTTTTGTCCGTGGCAATCTGTGGCGTGCCCAGGTGGTCGCTGTGGATGTAGTGGTAGGTCTTGGCGTTGGTGTTGGTGTTGCCGCTGTGGTGATCGGCCTGCCAGAGGATTTTCGTGCCCCAGGGGCTGTCGGGCTCCCAGCCGTAGCTTTTCTGGGTTTGGCCTTGCTCGTTGATTTCGGCTATCAGTCCTTCTTCGGCGTAGATGTACCAGGTGGTGGTTTGCCCGCTGCCCTGGCCGGTGGTTTTGGCGATTCTCCGGCCTTTGGGGTCGTAGTGGTAGCGCGCCAGGGTTTGGCCGTTTTGTTCGATGTGCACCAGCCGCTGGGCGGCGTCGTAGTGGTAGCTGGTGGTGCTGGCGTTGGGGTTGCCTGGGCTGCCTGGATTGCCTGGGGTGTTGGTTCCTCCTTGGGTTTTTTGGGTGATGTGGCCGCTGTGGTTGTATTGGTAGCTGGTGGCCTGTTGCTGCTGGCCCCATTGGGTGAGGCGGTTGCCGCTGGCGTATTGCCAGGGGCCAGGCTGGTGGGCGCTGGCGCTGCGGTTGTGTACGGCGTCGTAGCTGTAGTGTTCGTGGGGCAGGCCCAGCTCTTGCAGGCTGAGACTGGGGCTGGCCTGGATGAGGCGGTCGAGCCGGTCGTAGCGGTAGTCGGTGCTGCCTTGGATGTCGGGCCCTGCCTGTCTTTGGATGTGGGTGATGTTGCTGTCCTGGTCGTATTGGTAGCTCAGCTCCAGCAGGGTTGGGGTGTCGGGGGTGGTTGGATTGGCTGGATTGGCTGGATTGGTTGAGTCTGCGCGGCGGGCGTGAATGCGCTGGTAGCGCCAGAAGCCGTCGTAGTGGTTGTGTCTTGTGATGCCAGGGTATTGGATGGCGCTGGGCTGGTTCCAGGCGTAGCTTTGCCAGGTGATGGCGGCTGGGTTGCCTGGGTTGCCTGGGTTGCCTGGGTTGCCTGGGTTGCCGGGGTTGCCGGGGTTGCTGCCTTGGCTGCCGGGCGGGCTGGCGGTTTTGAGCAGGCCTTGTTCGTAGTGGTAGTGCGCGGTGCTGCCGTCGGGGTAGGTTTGGCTGGTTTTTTGGCCGTCGGCGTTCCAGCTTTGCGCAAGGCTTGCGCTGATGGCGTTGCTGCCTTGGCCGTAGCTGAGGGTTTCTTCGCTGGTGCGCCCCAGGGCGTCGAGTTGGTAGATGGCCGCGCTGATGCGCTGGCCTGCGCCGTTGTGTTGTTCGTAGCCGGTCAGCCGCCCTGCTGCGTCGTAGTGGTAGCGGGTGGTTTGGCTCAGGGTGGCCTGGCCGCTGGGGTGGGTTTTGTTTTCTTGGGTGGTGCGTCCATCGAGGTCGTATTGCCAGGCGCTGGTGTTGCCGTCGGGGTCGGTGCGTTCGATGAGTTGCCCGGCGGCGTCGTAGCGGTAGTGGGTTTGTCCGCCTTCGGGCCGGGTTTCTTGGGTCAGGCGTTTGAGGGCGTCGTAGTGGTATTGGTGTACGTTGCCGCCGGCGTCGGTGACGCGGGTGGTTTGGTCTTGCAGGTTGTATTGGTAGTGGGTGCTGTGCCCGTCCGGGTCGGTGCTGGCGCGCACGCGCCCCAGGCTGTCGTATTCGGTGAGGGTGGTTTTGCCGGCGGCGCTGGTGCTGGCCACGGCCTGGCCGGCGCTGTCGTAGGTGGTGCTGGTGCGCAACTCTTGTCCGGCGCCTGGGCCGCTGGTGGCTTTTTGGGTGGTGACGGTTTTGCGTCCTCTTTGGTCGTATTGGTAGTGGGTTTGCAGGCCGCCGGGGTAGTGGATTTGGATGAGCAGGTCAGCCTCTGCCGTGCCTTTGGCGCCGTAGTGGTAGCTGATGCGGTTGCCTTGGGGGTCGGTTTGGTGGGTGGGGCGGCCTTCTTTGTCGTATTCGGTGCTGCTGCTCAGGCCTTGGGCGCTGGTGGTTTGGATGAGGTCGCCGTATTCGTTGTAGTGGTAGCCGGTGGTGTGGCCCAGGGCGTCGGTTTGGCTTTGGATGCGGCCGTGGCGGTCGTAGCGGGTGCTTTGGCTGTGGCCCAGGGGGTCGGTGCTTTGGGTTTTTTGGCCGCGCGCGTCGTAGGTGTATTGGCGGGTGTGGCCCAGGGCGCTGGTGTGGGCGATGAGTTGGCTGCGGCTGTTGTATTGGTAGCGGCTGGTGCGCCCCAGGGGGTCGGTGCGGGCGATGAGGTTGCCCACGGCGTCGTATTGGTAGCGGGTGACTTGGCCCAGGGCGTCGGTTTGGCTGATGCGGTTGCCGTATTGGTCGTATTGCCAGGCGGTGGTGATGGTTTGGGGGTCGCCGGGCTCGCCGGTGGGGCTGAGTTGGTAGCGGATGGCTTGGCCGTATGGGTCGTATTGCCAGCGGTGCACTTTTTGTTCTGGCGCTCCTGCGGCTTGGGTGTGTTCGATGAGGCGGCCGGCCTGGTCGTATTGCCAGGTGCTGACGATGCCCAGTTCGTTGATGTGGCGGGTTTTTTGTCCTCGGGCGTTGTATTGGCTGCTCTCTCGGCTGCCGTCGGGGTGGATGATTTGGGTGATTTGCCGGTTGTGGTCGTAGTCGTAGCGGGTGCTCAGGCCGCGGGCGTTGGTGACGATGCTGTGGTAGTTGCCGTCCCATTGGCGGCGGTGGGTGGCTTGGCCGTTGAAGCTGCGCGCCAGTTCGAAGCCGGCCAGGTCGTAGGTGATTTGGATGTGGTTGCCCCGGTGGTCGGTCTGGCTGACTTGGTATTGGCGCTTTTCTTTGAGGTATTCGGTGCTGGAGCTGCTGGCGCCGCGGCTGTCGATGAGTTGGGCCACGCGCGCTGCGCCCCAGATGTGGCGCAGTTTGTGCCGCGGGCCGCTGGCGCCGCTGGGGTCGTAGGTTTGGCCGGCGCTGCCTACGGTCAGTTGCGCCGGTGGCGCGGCGACGCTGCTGGCGTAGCGCACGGTGATGGTGTCGCCTTGTTGTTCGCCCAAGGGGTCGATGCGCTGGGTGATTTGGCCGTGGCTGTCGTAGCGGTACTGCCAGGTGTGTCCGGCTACGTCGGTGACTTGGCTCAGGCGGCGTTGTTCGCCCGCTCCGCTCCAGTGGTAGTGCACGCTGCGCCCTGCTCGGTCTTGTACTTGGGTGACCAGGCCGTCTTGCAGGCTGAGGCGGTAGGCCAGCTGGTCCAGGTGGTCGAGGATGCGGATGCTGCTGGCGCTGTCGTAGACAAAGCGCACTTGCACGCCGCTGGGGTTGGCGTAGCCGAGGATGCGCCCTTGGCGGTCGTAGTCGATGGTGTTGCCCAGCCGGTCGCTCCATTGCCAGCCTGGCGCCTGGCCGCTGTAGGGGTTGCTGGTGGTCTTGCGGATGAAGACGGGCGCGTAGCTGTTGGCTTTGGAGATGAATAGTTCGCTGCTGCCGCTTCGCTCGTAGATCAGGCCTGCGCGTTCGATGACGCGGGCGCTGCCGTCCAGCGGGTCGAGTTCGAAGTTCAGCGGCGCCCAGGCAGGGTTGAGCCACCAGCGCCCCTGGCTCCAGCTGCGCGCGATGTCGATGGGCCCGCCCAGGGCATTGACGCGCAGGTCGATGTGCGTTTCTCGGTATTCGCCATTGGGCTGACGCACGCTGGGCGCGCTGGCGCTCAGCTGCAGGCCCACTCCCAGCTCGACTTCTGCTACCCAGGGGGTGGCCGCGCCCGACAGGTGCGGCTGCGCTTGCGCTGGCAAGGGCAGCAGGGGCGATAGGGCTAGCAGCAGGGTCAGAAGCCAGGGCATAGATCGGCGGCTGGGGGCTGCGTGGCAGGGCGCAAGAGGTGCGGGCAAAGGCATGTGGCTCTCCTCTGAAAGCCAGCGCCGCTGGCGCTGGCTGGATTGGAATGAATGTTTGCAATGGGATGAGATGGGATTGCGGTGGGCTTCGTGGGCTTGGTGAATGCTCAACGCCCGCGGAGGCTTAGTAGGCTATTGGTGGCGGGCCGTTGCCTCCTCCGCCGCCGCCGCCGCCGCCACCTCCGCCGCCGCCACCTCCGCCGCCGCCAGGGCCACCGCAGCCGCAAGCCGGGCAATGGGGGGTGCAGCTGGGCGCGAGCGGAATGGGCGATCCGCCTCCCCAACCGCCGCCGCCCCAACCGCCGCCGCCGCCTCCTCCTCCTCCACCGCCGCCGCCTCCGCCAGCGCCAGCACTGGTGCAGCGCGTGCCCACCAGGCGGCTGAAGGTGGCGCTGCTGCTGCCGCCTTCGGTCTCCCCGTTGGCGCATTCCCAGTCAAAGCTGGCCACCAGGTGCCGGGCGTAGTGTGTGCAGCTGCCCGCCTTGGCGCTGAACAGGCTGGCGATGTTTTTCTGCAGCTCGCTGACCCAGCCCTGCTCCAAAGTTCTGCTGAAACCCAGGCTTTTGGGGTGCAGCTTCAGCGCTGTGACGCGGTAGGGGATGACGATGCGGCTCTTGGCCGGCAGGCTTTGGGGGATGTCGGCCAGGAATTCGTAGCGGTAGTACTGGTCGCTTTGCGGCAGCGCAAGGCGCAGGTTGCGCGCTGCGATGAGGCCGTAGTTGGTCAGCGTGAGCTCGCCGCTGTGTTCTTCGCCCACTTGCAGCTCGGGCAGGTTGATGGCCATGGGTTCGAGCAGGACGACGGGCGCTGGCACCTGGGTCTGGTAGGTGGCTTCGAGCACGATGTCGTAGTGGTCGGCGATGGTGGTTTCAGTGACGCTGAATTCGACGCTGACGGTTTGGTAGCTCAGGTGAATGTGCTCGCTGATGGTGATGCCTGGGCGCACGAAGATGCGCCCGGTTTTGTCGGCATGGCGCGGGCCGCTGGCGCGCCAGATGTAGCTGCCTGGCGCAATGCCGTTGAGCTGGGCGCGCCCGCTCTCATCGGTGGTGACGTTGTGGATTTGCGTGGGCACGGCGTCGTTTTGCACGCGGATGCGCGCGCCTGCAACGCCAGCGATGCGCTGGCCTTGCGCATCGGGGGTGTCGGTGAAGAGGTCGCTGACGCTGAAGGCCACGCCGCCTTCGCCGCTTTGCGTGACGGCCACTGCCACGGGGATGCTGCCTTGGCCTTGGTTGTCGGCATCGACGAGGATGCGGTAGTGGTAGATGCCGTCGGCCACGTCCTGCCCAGGGCGTGCGGTAAGTTCGATGGGCACTTGCGCGCCTACGTCCACCACGCCCAGCGCGCTGCTGCTGGCCAAAAAGACCCAGCTGGGCGCGGCCTGGCCTTGCGCATCGACCAGGCGCACGCGCACGTTGTGCGCGGCCGCCAGGCCCCGGTTGCCGATGAGGGTTTGCTCGCTGACGCTTTGGCCCTGGCGCACGCCGGTCTGGATCGACGCGGGTTGGGCGTACAGCGATGGGCGGGCGTCGCTGAGGCGGTAATGGATGGTGAGGCTGCCGCGCGGCTGGTCGCCCGATTCGTTGGCGTAGGCGGTGAGCACGACGCTGCCCCGCTCGCCCGCGCGGCTGCTGCCGGTGAAGCGGATGATGCTGGGCGCGCTGCTGCCGGCGGGCACGTCGATGGGGGCGCCGCCGTCCACGCTGATGCCCGGCGGCAGGCTGCCGCTGGGCTGGCGCGCGGGCTCTGCCACCCAGCGCACGCCACTGGCGCCTGTGCCTGCGCTGGCGCGGGCCATGATGCTGATTTCGCTGGGGATGTCGCGCGCGGCGCTGAGTTCGTACTCTTGCAGGCTGAAGATCAAGCGGTCGATGCTGAACTGGCCTTGGGCGGCAAAGCCCGCTTGCTCTGGGTGTTGCACGGCCACTTCGTAGAGGCCGCTGTCGCTGCTCTGCGGCACGAACTGGTAGCTAAAGGCCCCGGCCGCATCGCTGGACAGTTGGATGCGGCGCTCAAATCCGCCCACCCGCAGCAACAGGCGCAGCGCGGCGTTGGGCACGGGCTGGCCATCGCGGCCTATGGCCTGGCCGCTGATGACGATGGGGGTTTCGCCAAAGGAGCTGGCCGGGCTGATGGATTGCAGCTGCGCGGTGTAGGGCGCCGGCGGCGGCGCAGCCGGGCCTGCGGCCTCCAGCTGCACGGTGCGGGTGGCGCTGGCTTCGCGCCCATTGCTGCTGGTGAGCACGGCGCGCAGGGTGTACTGGCCTGCGGCCAGGCCGCCAATGGCCCACGGCGCGCTGTACGGGGGCTGGGTCAGGGTGGCAATGGGCCGGTCGTTGGCGAACAGGCGAACCTGGGCAATGCCTGCCGCCGCGTTGGCGGTGACGGCTACGGGCACGCTGGCGCCTGCCGCGATGGTCAAGCGTGCGCCTTCGGCCGGTGTGGCAAAGGCGATGCTGGGCGTGGCCAGTTGGTAACGCAGGTTGACGCCAGCACTCAGTGCGCTGCTGCCGCGCGCGTTGCTGGCGCTCGCCTGCAACAGCCAGTCGCCCTCCCCTGCCAAGGCGATGCTGGCGCTAAAGGCCCCATCGGCGGCGGCTCTGACGGGGCTGCCAGCGGCCTGGCCATTGAGGTAGAGCTGCACCTGGCTGCCGGGCGATGCCGTGCCGCTGACCGGCACGTTGGCCTGGGCAACGGTGGCGCCATCCTGCGGGCTGCTGATCTGCGGCGCGGCGGGCTGCGCCAGGGCCAGCGTGAAGGGCAGGTTCAACGTGCTGCTGACGCCATCGGCATCGCTGGCCACGATGCTGAGCTGGTGCGCCCCATCGGGCAGTTGCGCAAAATCAATGAACTGGCTGGCGCTGACGCTGGGCGCGGCAGGGTAGCTGCGCGAGAAGATGGCCACGCCGTTGAGTTGCGCATCGATGCGGACAACGCCCACGGCGCTGCTGGCCTGCACCACCAGCTGGCCTGGCTGGCTCACGGTGGCGTTGGGCAGCAAGGGCTGGCCTGCGAACTGCACATCCATCACAGGCCCTGCCCCGCCCGGCTTGCTCACCGTGACGCGGCGCGTGGCGGTATGGGCCTGGCCCAAGCGGTTCGTGGCTTTGGCGCCGAGGGTGTGGCTGCCATTGGGCACGCCCGCCAGCGGCCAGCGCATTTCGTAGGGGGCGCTGTCCACCACGCCCAGGCGCTGGCCATCGACCAGGAACTCCACACTGCGCACGCCTTCGGGATCCTCGACGGAGACGGCCAGCGTGACGTCGGCATCGAGCACCGCATCGGCCACCGGTTGCAGCCACTGCACCAACGGCCCCTGGGGCACGAAGGCCATGGGCTGGGCCAGGCCAAACTGGCTGATGCGGCCCTGCGCAGTCTGGAACTGCACGAACAGGTGTTTCTCGCCCGCCGCAGGCGAGAGGGTGTAGGCCGCCAGGGTGGGCTGGCCTGTCATGTCCTGCCAAGGCAGGGCATCGAAATCGGCTGCGGCATCGGATTCGCTGATGCGGTAGCGCACGGCCTGCGGGCAATCGAGCCGCAGCTCAATGGCGCGCACCCGCGTGGTGTAGCCCGCACTGGGGGCGATGGTGCAGGCCAACGCAGGCTCTTCACTCAAGGGGTTGGCGTAGTCCACCCCGGCGCTGACGGCATCGCCCTGGCCTGTGGGGTTGCCCACGCCATCGCGCGGGCCGCTGGCATGGCCCCACCAGTTGCCTTGCGCCTGCACCACGGCGCTGGGCTGGGTGTTGCGGATGCCAAAGCTGTGATTGCCCGCGATGGTGGACGCCCCGATGGAGGGGGATGCGCCCTGCTCGGCCAGCAGGCCAATGCCATTGCCCAGCAGGCGCGACTGGCTGATGGTGGCGCTGCCGCTGCCGACCAGGCGCATGCCAACGGTGTTGTGCGAGAGCTCCAGGCGCTGCAGGCTGTAGGGGGCTGCGCCCAGCACC
Organism: Vandammella animalimorsus; assembly: GCF_002288875.1. Taxonomy (NCBI): domain Bacteria; kingdom Pseudomonadati; phylum Pseudomonadota; class Betaproteobacteria; order Burkholderiales; family Comamonadaceae; genus Vandammella; species Vandammella animalimorsus. Next base: position 211,064 of record NZ_NTBH01000006.1, read on the forward strand.
AGGCCAGCGCCGCCCTCGATGTGGCTGGGCAGGCCCTGCGCGCCGCCGGCCCAGCGGATGCCCAGGCCATCAATGCGCAATTGGGCGGCTGGCACGCCTGCATCGACCAACAGGCCCAGCCAATCGCCCGCCTGCGGGCTGCCCGGCTGGGCCTCATCGACAGGGCCAAGGGCGCTGTCGTCTTGCTGCGAGGTCAAGACCACGCCCGCGCCGGTGTGCAAGCGATCGCGCACATGCAAGCCCGCGCCGGGGCCGAATTTGACGATCACTCCATCCTGAATGCTGAGTTGAGCAGCGCCGCTTTGGGCCTGCGCCAAACCGAACAGGGCAAACAGCAGGAACAACTGAAGCGCCACGGCCCGAAACACTGCGCATGCAGCGCGGGGCAGAAGGCGATGGATGCGGGAGCCTGGCATAGGGGCGGCCTCCTTCTTATGGGGTGGTGACCTGAATGGCCGCGCTGGTGGCGGGCACAAAACCGGGCGCGCTGACCGTGACCGTCGTAGCGCCCGGCGCTATGCCCTGGAACGTGGCTGCTTGGGACTGGCCTGCCCCGGCATTCCAGCTCACGCTGGCAGTGACCGTACCTACCGAGGGCACGGCGCTGGTCAAGCTCAGCGTCAAGTCCGCAGCAGGCGTTTGGCTGTCTGGCCAGACAGCGCCGGGCACCTGGGCGCGCGCATACAAATGGCGGCTGGCCCCGGCAGCCAAGGTGGCGGGCACGTTGGTGATGATCAGCCGGGGGGCGATGGTCTCCATCGTCACCACCCCTGGGCCAAAGCCCACGGCCGTGACCTCGATTTGCGTGCTGCCCACGTCCACGCCTGTGACCGGCACGGCCACCTGACTTTGGCCCGCTGGAATCGTCACCGTCTCCGGCACCGTGCAGACCTGCGCGTTCACACAGCGCAGCCTCACCGTCACCGCATCGGCGCCGCTGCTGACGCTGCCGTTGATGAGGCGCTGCACGCGCAACTCTGTCCAAGAGCCGGAGCTGGCATAGCTGCGCATGCCTTTGCCCACCACGACTTTGCTGCCGCTGTAGGGCGTCAATTGCAGGGCTTGCTCTGCCGCCGCCACGGTCTGCACTGCCGATTGCCCGCTGGTGATGCCTGCCACATCGGCCTGCACCCGATAGCTGCCCACCAGGGCCGGCTGAGCAATGTAGGCGCTGCCGCTGCTGTTGTAACCCGCTGCAATCGTCAACTGCGTGATCAGGTTGCCGTCTGTGGCTGCGCTGTAAATGCCGTTGACTACGCCTGCGGGTGTTTGCTCCACCAAATCCAATTGGATGCTCGCTGCCTCGACCAACGAAGCACTGTCCGGCCATACCGCACCGGGCACACGCAAGGAAATGGAGAAGCCATCGCGCACGCTGGAGGTGGTGCGGTTGCCGTCCAGGCTGTGAAACAGCACTTGCGGCAGCACGGTTTCCATCTCCACAGGTGTGGATGCCGTATAGCCCTCGGCCGTGGCCTCGATTTGCGTGCTGCCCACGTCCACGCCTGTGACCGGCACGGCCACCTGACTTTGGCCCGCTGGAATCGTCACCGTCTCCGGCACCGTGCAGACCTGCGCGTTCACACAGCGCAGCCTCACCGTCACCGCATCGGCGCCGCTGCTGACGCTGCCGTTGACGATGCGCTGCACGCTCAAGTCGCTGTCGCTGCCACCGTGGTAGCTGCGCATGCCTTTGCCAACCACCACCTTGCTCCCCCTGTAGGGCTTCAATTGCAGGGCTTGCTGCGCTGCTTCCACGGTTTGCACTGCCGATTGCCCGCTGGCGATGCCCGTCACATCGGCCTGCACCCGATAGCTGCCTGCCAGGGCTGGTTGAGCAATGTAGGCGCTGCCGCTGCTTCTATGGCCCGCTGCAATCGTCAACTGCGTGATCAGGTTGCCGTCTGTGGCTGCGCTGTAAATGCCGTTGACTACGCCTGCGGGTGTTTGCTCCACCAAATCCAATTGGATGCTCGCTGCCTCGACCAACGAAGCACTGTCCGGCCATACCGCACCGGGCACACGCAAGGAAATGGAGAAGCCATCGCGCACGCTGGAGGTGGTGCGGTTGCCGTCCAGGCTGTGAAACAGCACTTGCGGCAGCACGGTTTCCATCTCCACAGGTGTGGATGCCGTATAGCCCTCGGCCGTGGCCTCGATTTGCGTGCTGCCTACGTCCACGCCCGTGACCGGCACCGCCACCTGGCTGTAGCCCGCTGGAATCGTCACCGTCTCGGGCACCGTGCAGACCTGCGCGTTCACACAGCGCAGCCTCACCGTCACCGCATCGGCGCCGCTGCTGACGTTGCCGTTGACGATGCGCTGCACGCTCAAGTCGCTGTCGCTGCCACCGTGGTAGCTGCGCATGCCTTTGCCGGCCACCACCTTGCTGCCCCTATAGGGCTTCAGGCGCAGGGAAGCCCCTTCACGCACCGTCAACTGAACGTTCTTGCCCACTAGGCCGGGGGCCGACAAGGCAATGTTCGTCTGCCCGGCGCTCAACGCCTGGATCGTCAGGGGCTGGGTGGCATAGACCTGCCCTTCGGGCACCAGCAGTTCAGCGGGTGAGACGGAGGCCACGGCAGCCGCGCTGCTGCTGGCTGCGATGGCGATGCCCCCCGGCGGGGCCGCCTTGGACAGCAGCACGCGCAGGGTGCGCTCCAGCCCTTCGTTGGTGGTGATGTCGCCGCTGGGCTCTGCTTGAATCGCAATGGCATCGACCAGCACCGTGCCGCTGGCCGATTGGTAGCCCGCCGCACTGGCGGTGAGCTGGGCTGTGCCCAAGGCCACGCCTTGCAGCGTGAACTGGCCGCTGCTTTGCCCAGCGGCGATGCTGGTGGAGGCAGGCGCCTGTGCCGCCGCCGTGTTGGAGCTGCTCAGGCTGACTTGCAGCCCGCCTGCGGGCGCAGGCTCTGTGGCGTGCAGCAGCACCTCGGTGCTGCCCCCTGGGGCCACGACGATGCTCGCAGGCAGCACCAGCGCCTTGCCACGCACGGTCAGCGTGGCCATGGCATCGGCAAAGCCCTGCGCCCGTGCAGACAAGCGGCTTTGCCCATCGGCCAGGCCAGTGACTTCGAAATGGGCGCTGCGCTGGCCGGCTGGCACTACCACGCTGCTGGGCGCGGCCAGTACGCTGGCATCGGTGTTGAGCAGTTGCACGGTAGCGCCGCCTGCGGGCGCGGGCGAGGGCAGCGACAAGCTCATCGGATAGGGCCGCCCCACGCCCAGCGTGGGCCTGCCGGGCGCCAGCGACAGCGGCGGCAATTGCACGACTTCCACCAGGGTTTCGGCCATGCCCAATTGGGCATGGCTGAGGGTGATGCGGGTGCTGCCCAATGCACCGGCCTGCACCTCGATGTCGCCGCCTGATTGGCCTGCGCCAATCGTGACGCGGCTGGCCGTGGAGGCCACCGAGGGCACGCTGCTGGCCACGTCCAGCACCACGCCTGCGCCGCCAGCCGGTTGTGCCAGGCTGGCGCGCAGCAAGGCCACAACGCCTGGGCTGAGCCGCAGCCGCGCAGGTTCGAGCGACAGCGGCGCCTGGCCCACTTGCACCAGCCCGTCCTGCACCAGATAGGGAATGCCCACCAGCCCCCAGACGACCTGGCCGCGGATGGTGCCCGCCGGCACTGCAATGGCATTGAGCGCATTGCCATGTGCGCGGTTGCCAGCGCCGATTGGCGAAGAGGCCAGATCCATTTGCACGGCGGGGCCGCTGTGGTGGCGCAACTCGGTGTGGCGCAGCACTGGCGAGGCCGATTCGATGGCCACGCCCGCGCCGTATTCGATGACCACGTGCTCCAGCAGGGTGCGGGCATCGTCGGTGCCAGGGCCAAAGCGCCACTGACGCCAGTCGCCCGGCGCTGGCGTGGCGGCATCGGAGGTAATCACAATGGGCGCAGCTGCGGTGCCCACGGCCTGCAAAGCCCCTTTCTTGAGGGTGAAGCTGGCCCCTTGGGCCATGCGCACGGTGACACCAGGCTGGATGCTCAGCAGAGCGTTGTTGTCGAGCACCACATCGCCCTGCAAAAGATAGGGGGACTGGGCCGCCGTCCAGGTCTGATGACTGGTAATGCTGCCGCTGACCACGGTCTGTGCCTGCGCGCTGCTGGCCAGCAGCGTGAACAGCGCGATCCACCACAACATGCATAGCAATGCAACGGCCTGGCTCCACCTGCGCTGCTGCAAGGCTTTGTCATGCCCCCAGGCAGTCATGCGGGCAGCGCGGCAAGGTTCAAAAGACGAGGATGGCGCGAACGTCATGGAGCTTTCCCTTTAATCGCTTGGTGTGGCTGCTGGAGCAAGAGCCTGCTTGTTTGGGTTGGGCAATGGGCGGTATCGCATGCAGCTCCCAACCTCACAAAGCGCCACAAGCGCGCGCCAGAGCGTGCTGGGCGGTCGCGTGGATGGCATGGTTTTGCAAAACTTCGGCCCGATAGGCATCCCAGCCGCCTTGCACCACGTAGATCGGCACCGTGGCGGCAGCAATCGCCTTGGGCGACGGGGCATGGCGCTGCGCGGCATGCAGGGCTTGCAGCACGGCCGAGGCATCGCCCTGTGCAAGAAACACCACGGCAACCTGCGTGGCCTGTTTGCTGGCGCGGCGCTGCAGGCGCTGCTGCAAGCGCAGCAACTGCCCGGCCACCGCCTGTGCGGATGCGCTGGCCTTGGCATCGAGCACCAGCGCAGGCTCCAGGGGCAGGCGCTCTGCTTGCTCGTCTGGCAACGCTGCGCCCAGCGCCAAGTGCCAGTCCATGCCTTGCCCCAGGGCCATGATCCATTGCTGCGCCGTGATGGCTTGCGCCAGGCCACTGCGGTGCTCCAGCCAGGCTGGCGCACCGCCGCGCAGCGCCTTCACCCTCCAGCCCTTGCGCCGCAAGTCCAGGCAAGCCTGGTTGAGTTCGGCCACGTCCAGGCCGCTGCCAACCAGCACCGCCTCGCCCTGCGCCAGAAAAGACTGGTGCGGCAGATCGCGCAAGGGCAAGGCGATGGCACCCTCCAGCGCATCGGCGCGCCAACCATGCGTCCGCACATCGACCAACAGCACAGGCGCGTCCTGTGCCTTTGCCAGCTGCTGGCGCAGCTGGGCAGGAGCGATCCAGCATGGGGCGTTCAGTTTCAACACGCCCTGCTGCCTGGGCCAGGCCATGATCTCGACCTGGCCTTGGAACTCCTGAGCGCGGCATATGGGCTCCCGCCGCATCCCTTCGCCTTCGGCTCGGTGATCCTGTCCGCCGGCTTGGCATGGGCCCACTAGCGCCAAAGCCACGGTAGCGACCAGAAGGCGCACTCCTTTGAGGCAAAGGCCAAGGCCGCCCCTGCTGCAACTTGGGCTTGCGCCTGACCCTGGCATGAAATCCGCGATGCTCATCATGGTGCTGCAGTGAGTGAAAGCCGATCAAGTTCTGCCGCTGCGGCGGCGCTCTGGGCGCCAGCGCCAGCGTGTGAGCAGCGCCATGCCCATTGCAGCCCCCAGCAGCCAAACCACGCCACCGATGGGAATGGGCCTGGCGCCTTGCGGCGGTTGCCCAACGCCAGGCAAAGGCCCGAACTGGATGACTGGGCCGCCAGGATCACGAATGCGGCCGTTGGCTGCAAGGTCGTCATCGCCCAGGCCGCCATCGGTGATGGCGTAACGGATGGCACGGCCCGCAATGTGCAATTGATTGGGTGCGTACCAGACACTGCGCCCCTGCGATCCGGGCGTGGGCCCGTACTTGAGGTAGCCGGTGATGTGCTGCAAATCGGGCCACTCGGTGCTGACCGTCACCGTGCTGCCAGGCTCGCAACCGACCAGCTCGAAATCCAGCACGCCATACGGGAACAGCAGCACTTCAAACAACGGCAGCAACCCCTGCGCACGCCGCAGGGAGGTATTGGCCGGGTTGAAGCGGCACTGTGGCCCGCCGCCGCTGATGGAGACGCTGACAGTGCCCGTGCCAGTGGGCGTGGCGGCGCTGAAGCGGCGCTCGTCCGGAGCCTGGGCGGGTTGGTTTCGCAAGCGCAGCGCTACGCCTTCATGCACCTGCGCCGCACTGGCCAGCACGGCAAATGCACCGGCCTGAGCATTGGCATGCATGGCGGGCGCCGTAGCCACGCCCTGGGCATCGGTCAGCGCCTCGGCCTGCGTCACGTCACCAGCAAAAAACACCGACGGGCCGCTGGCCGGAGCGCTGAAGCGCACCCGATGGCCGGCCACTGGCTGCCCTTGTGCATTGGCGATGCGCACCTGCAGCGGTTGTGCATAGGGGGCGTGCACCGTCGCCGTTTGCCCATCGCCGCCATGCACTGCAAGGGTGTGGACGGGGGCTGCGGGTGCAAGGTTTTCCAACACAAACTGCACGGCGTGCAGCGCCCCGGCTGTGCTGGCGGTTGCGTGGTAGCTGCCTTGCTGCCCATTGGCCGTGAGCGCGGGGGAATGGGCCAGCCCCTGGGCATCGGTCAAAGCGCGCGCCTGCAGCAGGCCGCCAGCAAAGCGGGCCGAAGCGCCGCGCTCTGGCAGGGTGAACAGCACTTCCTGAGCGGCCACTGGCTGGCCATGTCCATTGCGAACGCGCACCTGCAAGGTTTGGGCGAACGTTTGGTGGATGCGAGCACTTTGACCATGGCCGGCCAGCACGTCCAGCGCCAAGGGCTGGGCATCAGCGGCCCGGTTGCTCAGGGAAAAACGTGCGGGCTCCACGCCAGCCATGTCGGGCAATTGCGCCAAGGCCTCAAAACTGCCCGCCGTGGCATTGGCCTGCATCACCGGCGCATGCGCCAGGCCCTGTGCATCGGTGTAGGCCGTGGCTTGCGACCCTGCGCCAACAAAGCGCGCAGACGCGCCGCCATCGGGCAAGACAAAGCGCACCTGCACGCCGGCCACGGGGCGCTGATCGGCATCGGTCACGCGGGCTGCCAGCACTTGCGCAAAGGCCTCGCCCACCAGCGCACTCTGGCCCCAGCCGGCGTGGGCTTCAATGCCGTGGCCTGGCTGTGGCGCGGCAGCGCCATCGGCGGCGGCCAAGCCCAGCCACTGGGCCAGGGCGATTTGCAAGGCCTGCTGCGAGGCCAGACCGTCGAGCACATCGGCCAGCACGAAGGCGGCGGCCAGCTCGGTCAGCGCCTGCTCGGTCTGCCCGGCATCCCAGGCGGTGCGGGCGGCCTGCACGGCCGTGCGGATGTCGGCCAAGGCGGGCTGCTGGCCTGCAGCGCTGAGCAAGTCGTCCACCTGGGCCTGTACCGCCGCCAAATCCACGGTGCGCACCGCAAATTGCCATTGCTGCAATTCCTGCGCCGCCTGGGTGTCGGACAGCGCCGAGTGCAGTACGAATGCTTGCGCTTGCGGCGGCAGCGTGATGCGCGCCACCGTGCGGCTTTGCTGGCCCGCGCCATGGCTGCTGCGCCATGTGGCCTGGTCGGCCTGCGCGCTGCTGGGCGCTGGATCGGCCTGGGCAATGGCCGCGCCGCTGGGCCATGCGGTGCTCAATTGCAACTCGCGCGGCGCATCGCCTCGGTTGTGGATGGTGGTGAGCAGCTCCACTTGAGAGGCTGCCAGCATGGGCTCAACGACGGGCGGCGCCAGGCGCTGCGCCAGCTCCTCGGCCAGCCATTGCGCCAGGGCCAGTTGTGAGGCGGCCTGCCCCAGCAGCTCAAAGCCTGCCGCGTACACCATGCCCAAGCCAGTGTTTGCGCTCAACACAGCGGGCTCTCCGCTGCTGTAGTGGGCCACGGCCTGCCCCCGGCCTTTTTTCAGCGCCCAGGCCGGGCCGCTCAAAGGGATGGAGGCCGGGCCTGTCGCCCCGCCATCGATGCGCAGCGTTTTCGCGCCCTGCAGCGGCGCATCGCTATAGCCGCCCTTCCACAGGCCAGCCAACGTGGCCGAGTGGGCATGGGGCTGGCCATCAAGCACCAGCGTCGCACCGCGCATGGCGGCGGCCTGAGTTTCCGCAATCCATTGCTGCGCCCAATTGGACAGATCGCCATGCAGCCACAGCAGGCTGTAATGGCCCGAGCGCAGCGCCTGGCCGTAGGCTTGGGGCGAAGTCACGATCATCGCCTCCCAGCCCTGCGCGCCAAACAGTTGCTGCACCGTCTGCTGCTGGGCGGCCGGGCAGTTGGCGGCGGCATCCGGGCAAGCGATATAGACCAAAGCGCGCATGCCTTGCTGCAGCGTTTGTTCCGCCAGGAGTGTTTGCGCATCCTCGATTTGCACACGGGCGCTGCTGCTGTTGTCCGAAGGCCGCGGGTCGGTCAGGGCGGCCCCGATCACCGCGTTGAGCAGCAGGTGCTGGGCCTGTGTGGGTAGGACCTCCAGTTCCAGCGTGAGCGTGGCGGTATCACCTGATGCCAGAGCGCCCAGCGTCCATTTGCCCTGCTCCAGGCTGCCGCGGGAAGCCTGCGAGGCGCGGATTGCCACCTGCTCGGGCAAGGCCAGTTGCACGGCGGCATCGCTGACCGTGGCGGGGCCTTGGTTCGACGCCTGGAGTATGACCGTGATTTTTTCGCCCACGCGCACGGCCTGGGCTGAAGTTTTGAGGGTGAGGGCCAGATCGGCCTGCTCACCCACAGTCCCAGGCATTCCCCGGCGCTTGCTGAACGCATAGCCTTGGGCTTGACTGCCTGCTCCGAGCTGGATTCCTGAGATCAAGCCAGGCGCAGCATTGCCCCCTGCATTGCCAGCCAGGCTGTTGCCATCGACCAAGCCGGCCACCTGGGCCACGGCCAGGTTGTAGAGGCCAGGCTGAAGTCCCACGAATTGGAAGCTGCCATCGGCCTCGGTATGGGCTGTGACAGCCACCGCAGCGCCGCTGGCCGTTTGCGTGCCCTGCAAGTGCACGGCCACGGCGCCAATGGACGCTTCACCCTGCTCGCGAATGCCGTTGCCATTGCCGTCCTGGTAGACCTGGCCCGACAGTTGTGCATGCTGCGAAGCGGCAAAACCCAGGCGGTATTCGCCCGGGGTATTGGCATCGAAAAGGTTGATGTAGTGGCGCCACTGCCGGTTGTCGTCACGTTCACGCGAGAGCCAAACGTTTTCGGCTGGCACGATGCGACCGTCCGAGCGCAGCACCGGCCCAATGGGGCGCTGTCCGCGATGGGGATCGGCCACCTTGGCATAGGCCAGGCCTGTGGCCACGGCAGGAAAGCGCAGCGTTGCAGCATCGCTGCCTTGCGTGCTCAAGCGCGCATGCGCGCTTTGATCAACCACTGCCGTATCCACGCCATCGGACTCATACACCCGCAACACGTCGCCATCGCGCGCCAGAAAATCGCGGATCAGGTCGCGCCCGGGCAAATCAACGCGCACATCGCGCACCAGCGTATGCGCATGCACATCACGAATCAAAGAAGTCACCGCACCGCCCAGTGCGTCGGCATGGCTGAAGCGGGCATCGAATTCGACGAATTTGCCCGACAGCGTGGTCTGCATGTTCCAGCGCCCCGTGGCCGTTTCACCGCCAGCGATGTCGCCAAAATCCAGCAACAGGCTCTTGCCTGCTGGTTGGTCGGCCACAAAGCCGCTGAGAATCTCAAAACCAATCAACAGCCCAAGATCGTTTTCGACAATCCTGGGCTGGGCGGTATCAATGCTGGTTTTGTAGGAAGCGCCTGCCCCGACATTGCGGATGCGCACCCCCAGCGTGAAAGGCTCGGGGGGCTCGACCTCTGGAGTGAACGCATCATCGCCATGCACGTCGCGCGGCAGGAAATAATCCAACTGCAGTAGCGGCTGGGGGCGCACGACGATGAATTCGGGCGTGACTTCGACGGTTTCGCTCTTGCCGCCCAGCGTATAGCTGAGCTTGGCCCCCACGTAATAGAGCTTGCCCTCGGGCGTATTGCCGCCTGTGCCTTGCGCGGGAATGATGAGCCAATGAATGTTGGCCGCCTGGCCTTCGTGAATGGTGCCGCCATCCAGGCTCTGAATGCCGCTGACGTGGTCTGTGCGGTAAAAGAACGGAGCCCCAACGGCACTGGGGTCAGAGGTGGCCGTCAATGGATTGTTGTTGGCATCCGGGAACCTCTCAAAACCTCACCTGTACTTTTGATCGAGTAAATTGCTCAGCATGATCACTCCTGGCAGCGCCCTGAAGTTCGACCTGTTTGCCCAAGCCTGTCGAGAGCGCAAGCTTGAAGACTTG